>NZ_CAKMHQ010000014.1 GCF_927312905.1 Candidatus Nitrotoga sp. 1052 | reverse complement strand
ATTACGCTACACCAAGCAACCACTGGCTGTTGCACTTCGAACTTGAATCCGCCTGTTGTTTGATGAGAAGGGAATGTTATAAGCAATTTGTTTAGTGTACATCTGCTTTCTTGGCATAACGGCCAACCTTTATTGCGCGTGGTGCGCGAAGCCGTGTTCATGGGTGAGCAGGGCGTTTCTGCCGAGATGGAATGGGATGGGCTAGATGACGCCTGTCATCATGCACTGGCATTAAGTGCCACTGGTGATGCGATTGGTTGCGGGCGCATTTCCCCTGAAGGCCATATTGGACGCATAGCCGTGTTGCCAGCATGGCGTGGCAAACGGGTCGGCAGTTTATTACTGGAGTCGCTGCTTGATTATGCGCGCAGTCAGCATTATGCTCAGGTGGAATTAGGCGCTCAGATACAGGCTGTGCTGTTCTACCGGCGTTTTAATTTTACTGAGGTTGGTGAGATTTTCATGGACGCCAATATGCCGCACATCAAGATGCAGTTACGCTTAAAAAATTGCTAAAACCCGCCTGTAGTTCAATGAATTTACGCGCGTACTTTAATTGTGTTGTGATGGGCAGTTTCGTTCCATTGACAGTCCCTCCACATTTTTTGTTAATCAAAAAATGCTGTCCGCTTTTCTCGCCAAATCATATGACAGATTTCTAGTAAATCGGATAAGGCAATCTCATGAATCGTAGCGCCGCGCCTTGCAGAGATTTCCAGTGCACAGTTTGGTCTTTGTGGCTGCTAATCTGCACCACCGCCAGCATGTCGTAACCGCCGTCCGGAGCGGATGACGCGTTGACTACCATGCCACTGGCCTGTCCTTCCATGTCCGCGCTGTAGAGCTCGTCACCCGGTTGCGGTGGGGCATCGCTTTCGATATGCGCCAGATACATGCGTCGTTTGAGTTTGCCGAGATATTGCATGCGCGCCACAATTTCCTGGCCGGGATAGCAGCCCTTTTTGAAGTTCACGGCACCGATCAGTTCCATGTTGGCCATTTGTGGTACGAATTGCTCTTGGGTAGCCGGCAGAATCACTGGAATCCCATCATGGATCGTGAGCCAGTCCCAACATGGTGATCCAACCGGACGCCCGGCGACGATGAGTTTTTGCCATAGGGCGGGTGCATGTTCGATAGTTGTGTTGATTTGAAAGCGCTGTTCGCCGAGACGAATGACGCCAGTATCATTGTGTTCCGATACGCGATTGCCTACTTCTTCTGCGCCCCAAGGTTCTACCGGAACCGAGCCCAAGTATTCCCGCAGTTGTTCCTCCGAACCTTCTCCTGCCCAACCAAAACTGATCTGTTGATCGCTCACATCCTCAATTTTTACTTTGGAGCGCAGGATGTATTTGGATAGACGTTGCTGGATGTCGGCGCACAAACTGAGCGGCAACTGCAAGAAAAAAGCCTTGTCTGCGTCGTCAAGCACTCCTTTACGCCAGATAAGGAAGCTTGCCAGCATTCGTCCTTTTGGACTGTTCAGGCTGCTGAATTGGGCATGCCATGGAGTGACTTCACGCACATCGCTGCTAAGCAGGTTTTGCAGAAAGGTTTCAGCATCCTCACCAGACACTTTGAGTACGCCAAGCTGGCTTAAATAGCACAGCACCATGCCGTCTTGTGCGGCAGCGAGTTCGCCTTGCCCGGCGCCAAAATACCGCACTATGCCATCTTGTATTTCTGCACCTTGTTCCCGTAAATAATCTTGCCAAATCGAATTCATCTTGCTGCCCATTTATAAGTTTAAAGTGATCGTAACTTTACCACGAATAGCGGTATTTCGGATAAACTCTCGTGCCATGAAATACTTATATTACTTACCGCTGCTCCTGATGATTGCGGCCTGTGACGGTGGTTTGTGGAATAATCCCTACCCGGTCAGCGATAAGGGCAAGTCGATTTATTATTCTGCTTTTACCGAACGGCCTAAACATCTCGATCCGGCGTCAGCATATAGCGAGAATGAATATATTCTCCTTGCGCAGATATATCAACCGCCGTTGCAATATCATTTCCTGAAGCGTCCATACACGCTGGTGCCGCAGGCAGCCAGTAAAATGCCGGCAGTGAGTTATCTGGATAAAAATAACCAGCTGTTACCAGATGATGCACCTGCTGATAAGGTGGCGTTCAGTGTTTACGAAATTCATTTGCGTTCCGGTTTGAATTACCAGCCGCATCCGGCTTTTGCACGCGATGCCAAAGGTCAATTGGAATATCATGCGCTTACAAGCAATGATTTACGCAATATTCATGCACTGAATGATTTCCCGCATAGTGGTACGCGTGAAGTAAAAGCGGCGGATTATGTTTATCAGATCAAACGGCTAGCTCACCCGACCATACATTCGCCAATTGCAGGCCTTATGGTGGATTACATCGTCGGCCTTAAAGAATACATCGCAACTTTGCAGCAAGCTAAAAAAAAGAGCCCCAATACTTTCCTTGATCTCCACGACTATCCGCTGGAAGGTGTACAGGTAGTAGACGACCACACTTACCGTATCAAGATTTACGGTAAATATCCGCAGTTTGCTTATTGGTTGGCGATGACGTTTTTTTCACCAATGCCAGTGGAGGCCGAGCGCTTTTATGCGCAGGATGGAATGTCCGAACGCAATCTGGTTCTGGATTGGTGGCCGGTGGGCAGTGGGCCGTATTATCTATCGGAAAATGATCCCAACCAGCGTATGGTGCTGTCGCGCAATCCGCATTTCTCAGGCGAAGTTTATCCGACCGAAGGTGAAGTGGGGGATAAAGAAGCTGGGCTGCTGGCTGACGCGGGTAAACCTTTGCCATTAATTAGCAAAGTAGTGTTTAGTCTCGAGAAGGAAACCATTCCCTACTGGAATAAATTCCTGCAAGGTTATTACGATGCGGCAGGCATCAGTTCTGATAGTTTTGATCAAGCAGTACAGGTGAATGTTGGTGGCGAGACTAACGTTACAGACGAGATGAAAGTACAAGGCATTAAGCTTTCCACCTCGGTAGCTACCTCCACTTCGTATATGGGCTTCAACTGGCTCGATCCGGTTGTGGGCGGGCCGAGTGAACGTGCGACCAAGTTGCGTCGTGCCATTTCTATTGCGGTGGATTTCGAGGAATTCATTTCCATTTTCGCTAATGGCCGTGGCATTAGCGCGCAATCGCCGATTCCGCCTGGTATTTTCGGCTACCGCGAAGACGAGGCAGGCATCAATCATTACGTGTATGACTGGGTCAACGGTGCTACTCAGCGTAAATCAATTAATGAGGCAAAAAAGCTGCTGGCCGAAGCCGGTTACCCCGATGGTTTGGATGAAAAAACAAAACAACCGTTGATTATCTATCTTGATACTACCGCTACCGGCGTGGGCAGCAAGTCGCGTCTGGACTGGCTTCGTAAGCAACTCGACAAACTTAATTTACAACTGGTGGCACGCAGTACTGATTACAACCGCTTTCAGGATAAGTTACGTAAAGGCGATACGCAGATGTTTTATTTCGGCTGGAACGCTGATTATCCCGACCCGGAGAATTTTTTATTCTTGCTGCATGGTGCGCAGGGCAAGGTCGTGAAGGGCGGCGAGAACGCGTCGAACTACAATAGCCCGGAATATGACGGCCTGTTTGAGAAGATGAAGAACATGGAAAACGGCTCGGCACGCCAGGAAATAATTGATGAAATGCTGGAAATTTTGCGCCGCGATTCGCCATGGATATGGGGGCAGCATCCTAAGGATTATGTGCTACGCCATGCCTGGCTGCACAACAGCAAGCCCAATAAAATGGCAAATAACAATATCAAATATTTGCGCATAGATGCAGCACAGCGCGATGAACTGCGTAGCCGATGGAACCAGCCGAAGCTGTGGCCATTGTGGTTGATTGGTATCGCGCTTGCCTTGCTGGGCGGGTGGCTGTGGCGTGTGCTGCGGCAGCGAGAAGAGGCGCGATGATTATTTCATTTGTTTATACAATTAAAGCCGGGGCATAAAATACAATCTTAAGGGCGCCTCTAAAAATTCAAGTTTCTAGGCAAGACAAGGCACGAGAAAAAAATTTGAGTGCGGCATATACTTGATATGTAAGCGATAATTTTTTTCGAGTAACGCAGTATTGTGACGAAAATTGGATTTTTAGAGGCGCCCTTAATAATGATATGATGAAAAATGAAGGAATATGATTCTGGCGGATTCAATTACCTGGCCATAATAAACATTTAGATCAAGTATTAAAATGGAAGACAATTTTATAAGCATGCCTGATAAAACTTTAAGTTTTTTTGAGATATAACATGCAGGTGTGCGGCAACACCTTTTTTGCCGCAACGTAAAGAAAGGGAAAATTTTGAGCACTTTGAAAATAACAGCATCCAAGGTCGTGTTGATAGCAATTTTGGCTTCTGCACCAATTATTAGTCACGCTTATCCTACTGATCCAGAGGAGTGCTTGGCAGCAGAAGGAGTATGGATAGATTTTAAAACTACCCCTGCTGATGGCTGGTGCCGTGGGCCTAAAGCAACGCCTCTAGGGCCTATAATGGTCTGTGCAAAGGTTAAGGGGATTGAACGGAAAGTAGGTTCGGAGATGGAATGCTACCCGCGTGATGTGGAAAGACAAAAACTGTTGTTGGAGCATGATGTTCCAGTTAAAGCTCATGAATAAAATAATTAAAAATGGATGATTAGCTGAAAGGTAATGTTTTTATTTTATAAAAACATTACTAAATATCTTGAGGGGTACTTGATATTAATCGTGTTTGGCTTATGCTTATTTCTGGCTACTTCTGTTAACGTACGGACATATTCCTGTAATTTTCAGTAAATTATTGGTCAAGGTCGTTTTTTAGCTGCCCAATTTGTGCGTTTTACAGACGCTCAAAATGGCCAGCAAATGCATTATGGTACTCAAGAGTACCCTACAGCTCTCTCTAAATGATCGCATATCTTATCCGCCGCATTCTGTATGCTATCCCGATTTTGATCGGTGTGAACCTGCTTACCTTTTCTCTTTTTTTTGTGGTGAATACGGCGGACGATATGGCGCGGATGCAATTGGGCATGAAGCGCGTTACGCCTGAAGCGATCGAAAAGTGGAAGCAGCAGCATGGCTATGACAAACCGCTGCTATTTAATGCCCATGCAGAGGGCGCGAGAAAAATCAGCGATACGATTTTTTTCCAGAAGTCGGCCAGGATGTTTGCATTTGATTTTGGTTCATCCAACGACGGGCGTAATGTTGCGCGTGAAATTCAGACCCGGATGATGCCCAGCCTCGCAATTGCGTTGCCTACTTTCCTTATTGGTCTGCTCATCTACATTACTTTTGCGCTGCTGATGACATTGTTCAGAGCGACTGCGCTGGATATGCTGGGCGTGTCGCTATGTGTTTTGCTGATGTCCATATCCGGTCTGTTTTACATCATTGGCGGTCAGTTCGTGGCGAGTAAATTGTGGCACTGGGTGCCGATCTCTGGCTATGCGGGCGGCATAGACAGTATCAAGTTTGTGCTGCTGCCCGTATTGATTGGCGTAATGGGTAGTGTCGGTGCCAGTAGCCGTTGGTATCGAACGATTTTTTTGGAAGAGATCGGTAAGGACTATGTGCGAACCGCTCGCGCCAAGGGCTTGTCGGAATTGCGCGTGTTATTCCGTCACGTGCTGAAGAATGCAATGATCCCGATTTTAACCGGTGTGGTGGTAGTCATTCCGCTGCTATTCATGGGCAGCTTACTGACCGAATCATTCTTCGGTATCCCCGGTTTGGGCAGTTACACAATAGACGCAATCAATGCGCAGGACTTCGGTGTGGTGCGTGCCATGGTATTTCTTGGTTCGATGTTGTATATCGCTGGTTTAGTTTTGACAGATATCTCGTATACCATCGTTGACCCGCGAGTGAGGTTGCAATGAGTGCCTTTATAAACATATTTCCCGTCCGCAATGAGTCATTCGATAAGCTCAGATCGAGCTTAATGTGTGAAGCAAGCTGCCCATGTTTCAATTCCATTCTATGCTCAGAACGAGCGATTTTCAGTACTCAATGTCGGGGTGAGTAATATGCCCGTAATTCTTTGGACAGATGCGATGATCTTCCTGCTGCTCGCAACAATTCTTGCTGCGGCATTGTGGATACGTAAGCGTCCTCATCTTGTTCTACCTTGGCATCGCGTGGCTAAGGGCAGTGTGGGCATGGTGTCGCTGCTGCTGCTGTCGTTATTCGTGTTGGTGGGGTTGCTCGATACCATGCATTACCGCGCGGCGCTGCCGGAGAAGAGCAATGGCCAGACAGTGTATTCGGCCGAGGTGCTGAGTGTCTTCGATGCACTTGCCAAAGGCATTAAGAGTCGTAGCGAGAAAACATATTCTGCGCCACTGGCGGCGTATCTGTATGCCAAGGAAAGTATGGAAACGCCGGATGGCAAGATACTTCGAGATTATCCGCGCTTGCGTTACGGTGGTGTCCATCTGGCCGATCCACAGCGCGAACTTCTGGGCGATGTGCTTAAACGCACAGTGATTGGTGCTTTAGAGGGGCTGATAATTGGTGTGTTATTGATTGCAGTCAGTAATATGTTATTCCATTTTTTCATCAAACTCAGGACAGGCCGGTTATCGACCGTACCGGAAATCAGTAAAGATAACTGGATTTTCACCTTTACGAGAGCGATGAAAAACAGGCCATTCAGAGCATTGCTGATAACGGCTTTGTTAATTGCCATGCTGTTTGGCATGACTATCAATCTGGCCGCGGTTTACCACGTTCTGGGTACTGACAAAGTGGGGCAGGATGTACTGTATCTCGCGCTGAAAAGTATTCGCACCGGGCTTGTGATCGGCACTGTCACCACGCTGGTGATGTTGCCATTTGCATTGCTGCTGGGCATTGCGGCAGGATACTTGCGCGGCTGGGTGGATGATGTGATCCAGTATCTTTATACCGTTCTAAGTTCTATTCCCAGCGTGTTGTTGATTGCGGCAGCAGTATTAATGATGCAGGTTTATATAGAGATGCATCCTGAGTGGTTTGAGACTTCTGCTGCACGCGCAGATTTACGCTTATTGTTTTTGTGCCTGATCCTCGGTGTGACCAGTTGGACCGGGCTATGTCGCCTGCTACGTGGCGAGACACTTAAGTTGCGAGAGCTGGAATATATCCAGGCAGCACAGGCATTCGGCGTTTCAACTTCTCGCATTCTTACTCGCCACATCGTGCCAAACGTGATGCACATCGTATTGATTGCGGTGGTGATGGATTTCAGCAGCTTGGTACTGGCCGAAGCGGTGTTATCTTATGTCGGTGTGGGGGTTGACCCTAGTACGATGAGCTTTGGCACGTTGATAAACTCCGCCCGCCTGGAGATGGGGCGTGAGCCGATGGTGTGGTGGACACTGGCGGCTGCGTTCGGATTCATGCTGGTGCTGGTGTTGGCCGCCAATCTGTTTGCTGATGCGGTACGCGATGCGTTTGATCCGCGCTTGAATAGGACTGAGGCGGTTGCATGAAATCTGACCTCTCTCTCAACCCCCTTCCCAGCGCTCCTCCAGAAATTGGACGGGGGGAATTTATACTGAATGTAGATGGCTTGGTGACGCGGCTGAACAATGGTGCGCGCATTGTGGATGACATATCGTTCAGTATTAAACAGGGCGAGACCTTTGCGCTGCTTGGCGAATCCGGCTGTGGCAAATCCATGACGGCGTTATCACTGATGCGTTTGCTGCCGGATGGAATACGCATCGCAAGCGGTGATATTAAACTTGACGAAGAAGATATTTTGGCGCTGCCAGAATATGCCATGCGCAAGGTGCGCGGTGGTCAGATGGCAATGATTTTTCAGGAGCCTGGGTTGAGCTTGAACCCAGTGATGACGGTTGGCGACCAGATTGCCGAGGCACTGAAATTGCATCAAAAACTGCGCGGCGATGAAATTCGTCCGCGTTGTGTTGAATTGCTGGAACAAGTGGGTATTTCCGATGCGTTTCGCCGTGCGAATGAATATCCATTCCAACTTTCCGGTGGCATGAAACAACGCGTAATGATTGCAATGGCACTGGCCGGACAACCAAAGTTGTTGATCGCAGACGAACCAACTACCGCTCTGGACGTGACCATACAAGCGCAGGTGCTTAAACTGCTGCGCGATACGCAGCAGAAAACCGGTATGGCGTTGTTGCTGATTACACATGATCTGGGCGTAGTAGCTCAAATGGCACATCAGGTCGGTGTGATGTATGCCGGACAAATTATCGAGCAGGCGCCGCGCGAACAATTATTCGCGCGTCCCGCTCATCCCTATACGCAAAAACTATTTGCCGCATTGCCGGATGCTGGACGCAGTGGGCAACCATTAGCGGCCATTCCGGGCAATGTCCCCCCATTGGGCGCGTCACTTGCAGCTTGCAGATTTGCTCCGCGCTGCGATAAAGCTTGGGCGCTGTGCCACGACCAGGTGCCGGAGTGGACGCAGCTGGAAAACGGGCAGGGGGTAAGGTGCCATCTGTACACATCGCAAATAGGGAGTGATAAATTAAACTTGAACGTGCCTCTCTCTCCCGGATCTTCTACCGCAAGTGGGGAAGTGGCTGGGGAAGAGGGGAGTGACTCTTCACTTTTGCAAGTTGAAAACCTGCAAGTCCATTTCCCCATCCACAAAGGCATATTGAAGCGCACAGTAGGTCACGTTAAAGCGGTTGATGGAGTGTCCATGAACATTCCAGCGGGGCGTACGTTGGCGCTGGTGGGTGAATCCGGTTGCGGCAAAACCACGGTGGGCAAGGCGCTGCTGCAACTCATTACACCTACCGCAGGCAGCGTGCGTTTTGCGGGCCATGAACTCATAGGCATCAGTGCGCGGCAATTGCGCAAACAGCGTGCCGGAATGCAAATGATATTTCAGGATCCCTATGCATCGTTGAACCCCAAGATGCGCGTAGCAGAAATTTTGCAAGAGGGCATGGATGCGCTGTCTATCGCCAACAATAGCGATGAGCGGCAACGCCGCATAGATGAATTGCTGGAACAAGTTGGGCTGGAGAAAGCTTCCAAGTGGCGATATCCGCATGAGTTTTCCGGTGGGCAGCGGCAGCGTATCGCTATCGCCCGGGTGCTGGCAGTTAATCCGAATCTGCTGATTTGCGATGAACCGACCAGCGCGCTGGATGTTTCGGTGCAGGCACAAATTTTGAATTTGCTGAAATCATTGCAGCAGCAACTAGGATTAAGCTACCTGTTTATTTCGCACAATCTGGCGGTGGTGGAATATCTCGCGCACGAGGTATATGTGATGTATTTGGGACGTATCGTCGAGCGCGGCACGGTGAAGGAAGTATTGCATGCCCCCAAACATCCTTATACTCAGGCATTGCTGTCTGCAGTACCGAGAATAGATGGTCAGGGCATGAAAACTGTTCGCCTGGCTGGGGAAACGCCTTCTCCCTCCAATCCACCGCAGGGCTGTCATTTTCACACGCGTTGCGCACATGCCATGGCGGAATGCCACAAAGAATATCCAGGTGAGACGATAATTACCGCCACGCACCGCGTGCATTGTTATCTGGCGGCGGAGTAAAGGTTACGCAATTCGCACCATTATAAGCATGACGCCCATGCTGAATTTAAAAAAATGGGGGAAGTAAAATGTAGGGGGGGAAAGTTTAAGGATATTGAGCAATGCGTTGAGTCTTGTGCATAAACTTCTTCTTCCTTTTACTGGCCATGCCAAGTTTGTCGCGGTACTTATCAGCACTGGATATGCGAGGCAATTTGTCGAGTTGTGCGATGAAAATGTGCTGACCTGGGCTGAGTGTTTTTACGTTGTTATTCCAGCCTTGCAGCTTTTCCACACTCACCTTGTAGAGGCGAGAAATAGCGCTCAGAGTGTCACCTTTACGCACCGTGTATCTAACAGTATTCCCAAGCAACTGGTTGGCGAGGGCAGGGCGTGTATTAAATGCCTCGAATTCATTTTCTGCATTCTTACCATTAAGTGGTACCAGTAACATTTGCCCGGTACTCACCTTGAGTCGCGTTGACAGGCCGTTGGTGGATCGAAGTGTCTCTGGTGACAGACCGAAGCGTGTCGCGAGTTCATTTAAGTGTTCACCTTTCCTGCTCTTGTAAGCCTGCCATGATACGAGTGGCAGGCTGTTGCTTGCCAGATTGGCGCGAAAGGTTTCCACTTTGTCCACGGGTAGCAATAGTACCTCGGAATTTTCTTGCAGGATAACCGGACGGTTGTGGGCGGGATTCAGCGCGCGGAATTCATCCAGCGTAACGTCCGCCAACCCTGCGGCAAGTTCCATATCAATATTTTTTGACGTACTGACAGCAACGAAATACGGCTGATCCGGAACGGGATGTAGCACCAGGCCGAAGCTGGCTGGATCGCCGATAATATTCTTTATCGCTTGCAGCTTGGGTATGTAGTTGCGTGTTTCGGATGGCATTTTCAGGCTGGCGTAATTCGCCGGCAGACCCAGTTTGCGGTTATGTGCGAGCGCCCGCTGTACTGCGCCTTCGCCCCAGTTGTAAGCGGCAAGTGCCAATTCCCAATCGCCGAACATGCCATGCAGCTTTTGCAGGTAGTCGAGTGCGCCGAGGGTCGCGCTGATAATATTGCGCCGCCCGTCATACCACCAATTCTGTTGCATGCCAAAATGCTTGCCAGTAGACGGGATGAACTGCCAGATGCCAGTGGCGCTAGCGGTGGAAGATCCCCCTGGATTAAACGCGCTTTCGATCATGGGTAGCAGTGCAATTTCCGATGGCATTCCGCGCCGCTCGACTTCTTCCACAATAAAGTGGAGATAGCGCTGCCCACGCTCGGTCATTCGTTGCATATAGTCCGGACGTTTTGCATACCATTGCTCGTGGTTCGCCACTAGCGGGCTATTCAATTTGCGCAACGCGTAACCATTACGGATGCGTTGCCATAAGTCGTTTTGTGCAAGGTTAGGGTCGACGGTGAGTGTGAGATCGGGGCCAGCGGAAGCAGTGGAAAGTTGTGGTATGGAATCTGCTTGTAAGGCATCGAGCGCGCTATTCAATAGAACTTTACCCTCCGCATGAACCGCAGACATTGCGGTAAGCGCAATGCAAGCGGAAAAAACGAATAAGTAAAGTTTGTTTAGCTGCACTGGCAATGTCCTACAGAAATAAAATTATGTCGAGGGTTGCCGGTGGTGAAAGGGAGCTTTAATTATTGATCAAGCCAGCTTTCTACAGCAGCATTACGGGACAACGGAGTTATTGAGATTGCTATTCGCTTGAATTGGTTATGTTTGAAGCTTGTTCCCTTGCTTTAATAAGTGCTTGTTCGGCTAACATTATATTGCGGCTTTTCGGTGTTTCCAGGCTGATGCGTCCAAGTGCTCCTGTGCGGTAATCCTGTAGCAGCATGAGAGCAGCTTTTTCCAGATCTGGAACACCCCCTTTGAGCAGATAACCGCGCCGTTTTGCGACTGCTTCGACAATGCCCACACCATCCAGACCTTCAACGGAGAATCCGTAACGGTTTGCAAGCAGGTTGGGGTAGCATGCCAGCAGAATGTCGCCCAGAAAACTGGCCACTTCTTCGTCGATTATGGCATTTCGCCCTACCGCGTGGCTTGCGGCCAGCATGAGGCCGTCGCTGTCATACTCAATCTTTGGCCACATTAGCCCCGGCGTATCGATCAGCGTCATCCGTTCATTCAGGTCGAATCCCTGCTGATTTTTGGTCACTGCCGGCTCGTCACCTACAGCTGCCACCCGGCGTTTCAGCAGCGCATTTATCAGTGTGGATTTCCCTACATTGGGGATGCCCATGATCATCATGCGCAACGGTTTAAGTCTGATATCACGATGCGGGGCGAGCATCTCGCACAAACCTGGAATCTTGGCGACATCTCCCGGTTTTTTGCAGGATAGCGCTACGGCCTTAATTCCTTTCTGTTCATTGTAGAAGTTCAGCCAGGCAGTAGTGACAGCAGGATCCGCCAGATCGGATTTATTGAGGATTTTCAGGCAGGGCCGCTGGCGATGCAAGCGCAACTCCTTAATGACAGGATTGCTGCCTGCTTCCGGCACGCGTGCATCCAGCACTTCTATTATCACATCGATGCGTTCCATGGTTTCGGCTGCTTTTTTGCGCGCCGAAACCATGTGACCGGGAAACCACTGAATGGACATTCGTAATCAACTATCTAACTAAAGGTGCATTTTACTCTTCGCTGACTGATACGTCATGTTTGTCGTTACTTAATGTTCAGGGTGCGACGACTGTAACCTGAAAACGGATTCCCTCTAGATTACTGGTGGATTGCATTCTACGAAGTTTGATTTAAACGAGCAAAAATCAAGAAGTTTGACTTATGGGGTTGGGTTCCCTATCCTAATTCATAATTGCTGTCGGCAAAAATTACAAAAACCAATACCCAAGGACAGAACGTGCTTTTCAATTCTTACGCATTTCTTTTTCTTTTCCTGCCGGTCACGTTTCTTGGCTTTTTCCAAATTGGCCGATACAGTTGGCCTCTCGCTGCATTGTGGTTGTTTGCGGCGTCACTGTTTTTCTACGGCTGGTGGAATCCCGCCTATGTCGGATTATTGCTGGCTTCCATACTCTTTAATTACGCAGTCGGCATGGCGCTCTCCAAGGAGCATGCACATGGTCATGTCAATCGCAAAAAGTGGATTCTCGGCCTAGGCATCGCCGCCGATCTGGGCCTGCTTGGGTACTACAAATACGCCAATTTCTTTGTTGAAAATGCTAATACCGCGTTGAACTTGGGCTGGCAGATCGAACCTATCATCCTGCCCTTGGGCATTTCCTTCTTTACCTTCACACAGATTGCATTTCTGGTGGATGCCTATCGCGGAGAAGTGAAAGAAGCCAACTTCATCCACTATGGGTTGTTCGTAACCTACTTCCCCCATCTGATCGCCGGGCCGGTTCTGCACCACAAGGAAATGATGCCGCAGTTCGCGCTTCCGGCCACCTATCGGGTAGATTGGGAAAACCTGTCAGTCGGCCTGACTATCTTCAGCATTGGCCTGTTCAAAAAGGTGGTGCTGGCCGATGGCATCGCCCCTTTCGCCAGCTCGGTATTCACAGCCGCTGCCGATGGCGGTACGAGCACCTTCTTGGAAGCATGGGGCGGGGCATTAGCTTATACCTTCCAGCTTTATTTCGACTTCTCTGGCTATTCCGACATGGCCATCGGCATTTCCCGTCTGTTCGGCGTGAAGCTGCCGCTCAACTTCAACTCGCCATACAAAGCGGTGAACATCATCGAATTCTGGCGGCGCTGGCACATGACTCTATCTCGCTTCCTGCGAGACTATCTGTACTTCGCGCTTGGAGGTAACCGCAAAGGCCCTGCGCGACGCTACTTCAATCTGTTCGCCACCATGCTGTTGGGCGGCCTATGGCATGGGGCTGGCTGGACATTCATAATGTGGGGTGCGCTGCATGGCCTTTATCTGGTCATCAATCATGCCTGGCACCAAGTGCGTAAGGCATTGGGACACGACTTGAAGCGCAGCACTTCGCCTGGACGTTTCGCCGGTATGACGCTGACCTTTCTTGTTGTCGTTATAGGTTGGGTATTCTTTCGTGCCAAAAATTTTGATGCTGCACTTTCTATACTGAGTGGCATGGCCGGTTTGAATGGCGCAATCCTACCCGGCAGTTGGTACGGACTGTTCCACTGGCGGCTGGTGGAGCTTATGGGGAGTTTGGGAATTCACTTTGGACCGCTTCCAGCAATCGATGGAAAGGTTGACATGATGATAGGGTGGATCGTAGCCCTGTGGGCGCTAGCTTGGCTGGCGCCAAATACCCAGCAGATCATGGCAAACTTCAAGCCGGCGTTAGAGAACGTTACGCCAACTAAATGGCTGCGCTGGCAGCCGGACAAGCTTTGGCTAACCACCATTGGAATGTGCTTGCTTTACGCAGTAACCGAGATGGGGAAGGTTAGTGAGTTCTTATATTTCCAGTTTTGAATCTCATCGCCGCTTTGTTCTGGGGTTGCTCGCTCTGGTGCTGGTTCTGGCGTTTGGATTGTTTTGTTTGGGTGTGTATCTACAGCCGCTATCCGGTGACCTGACACGTATTGGCTCTTACGCGGAAAAGGATTTCGGATGGAACAAGCCACAGTTGGAGTTCCAGCCGCCATTGTCTGAGATTGGGCGATATGAGCATTATTACGATGTGGTGGTGCTAGGTGATTCTTTTTCTACTGGAAGACCACATCTCCGCTGGCAAAACTATCTTGTTGCAGCTAAAGGTTGGTCGATAGCCACGCTGGATACCAACAAAATACATGTAGAACAGATCCTCGAAAATCCTGTCTTCCGCAAAACACCGCCCAAGATTTTTATTCTCGAAAATGTGGAGCGCGATCTTCCTTTGCTGATCAAGCATGACCAGTCTTGCGATGCAACCGACTTGCTCAAGCGAGTCGGCGTAACTACTAGACCTTCGCCTGTTACAGCGCCTTTTCATGTGAGAAAATTCCAAGGTCTTGCAAATTATGTCAAGCGAGAGACTGCTTGGTACGACATTAAGCTGGGATACGTTCGGGACTATCTCTGGAATAGCCTCCTGCGTAAGTTACTTGGGGATGCACACACAGATGCAGTGAAGGTAGGGTTGGAAAAAAAAGCGCCGTTTTCTAGTGTTAATCAACAAGCATTGTTAGTTTATAAAGATGACTTACGGAAAGTGGCTTGGTGGCGTAAAATGAATACGCAAGAAATAAGCTGTCAATTCGAGAAGATACGCAAGCAGGTCGAAGCAAATGGACAAACCCGGTTTGTTCTCATGGTAGCCCCCGACAAGTTAACAGCCTACGCTGACTTCCTTCTCGACAAAGGTTTGCGTGATATTAGCGCCCTCTCCGAGCTTTCTGGTCATCTCCCTGGAGTGATGCCGCGCCTTGACCAGGCACTGATCTCTGCCATCCGCGAGGGAGAGCAGGACGTCTACCTACCTGACGACACCCACTGGGGTTCAAGCGGCAACCTGATCGCTGCTGAAACACTGCTTACTTTTCTGCTGAATCCTTGATTAACCCTTATAACGGGTGTTGTTGAATCTATAAAGAGACACGTTAATAGCAGCGTGGCACCGTTGCTCCGTCCATGTTGTGAGCATAGTCAAACCGCTTGAGCACACACTCTATAAACCGGTTCCGTTCCGCTTTGGGTACCCGGAACGTAACCTGCGTTGTTCCATCCGGAAATGCCTTTACTTGCATCAAGGTTTGCAGCCGTATTCCATTTATGTCGCTCATACATGCTGCGTCAGCTTATGTCAAAGCACTCGTCGCCAGCGTACGCGCGGGTTTGCAGCATTTTCGAGCAACTACGTCTCAATTGCTTCCTGTCCAGCGATGGAAGGCGCTGGCCTGCTATATCGTTGAAAAAATTACTGCGCCAACGCCTAAATACTACCAAAACGCCTGCGCTACTAGTCTTGGCATCGGGCTAACTGAGAAATATAGGATAATATTAGCAACGACGTTGCAGTCATGTCATTTGAGCGCAAAGATTAAGATAAAGTTGTTCTATCTACTCAGCCACAGCTCGGAACTGAATCTGGAAGAGTCGCTCAACACCGACTTGAAGCACGCCATTTGTTCAAAAGTTCCAGCGCACATCAAGGCCAAGCTGAAAGCCGCGGCAACAACAGAGCATATGCAGACATTGGAGCAATCACTTGAGCGCGTCAAAAAACTTCCAGCATCATCGCGTAAAATATGCCGTATGAATACTTCAAATTTCAGCAGGCCGGATCAATAGTTAAACATTGAATTAACACTTCACGCATTGTAATGTAGTGTGTCTTCATTAAGTATAAGTTCAGCAGGGTATTTATTTAGAGGAGATTAAATGAGAACGCATACCAAAGAAACTCAAGCATCTCTTACACCGGAGATGGCATTTCAAATTCTTAAAGAGGGAAATGAACGTTTTGCACAAAATCTCACTATCAACCGCGATCTGTTAGAACAATTAAAAGAAGCTTCAGAAGGGCAGTTCCCTTTTGCCGTGGTTTTGAGTTGCATCGATTCGAGGACATCAGCTGAACTAATTTTCGATCAAGGCTTAGGGGATCTCTTCAGCATTCGGATAGCAGGAAACATAGCTAACGAAGATATTCTTGGCAGTATGGAGTTCGCTTGCAAAATCGCAGGAGCGAAAATAATCGTTGTGTTAGGACATAGCGGTTGCGGCGCGATCATGGCCGCATGCGACGATATCAAGTTTGGTAACTTTACCGCTCTAATTAACAAACTTAAGCTAGCAGTGACGCGTGTTCGCGAGCCAACAACAGAGCGCAACTCTCAAAATTCAGAGTTTGTAGAGAAGGTTGCCATGGCCAATGTATTCCAGACGATTGCCAACATTAAACACCGGAGCTCAGTTCTGCGGGAGATGCTGGAGAATTACCAGATAGCAATTGTGGGCGGTATGTATGACACTCAAACAGGAAAAATTGAGTTTTATCAATGATCATATGTAGCCATTCAAGACCAGTTTAATTTGTTGTGTCTGTACTATAAACCTTGCTATAGAGTCGGCCATTAAATAGTACGATTCTTTATACCCGCGAAGGCCGGAATCTGTATGTTCTATCAATTTATTTGATGTCCGGCTCTATAAGTCTAATTTTTCATGGCCATCTTGCGTAACACACAATGAAAATCGAAAATAATCAATTCACGCATTTAAAGCGTACAAAATTAATTAACGAGTAAATGCTTATGACCGAACAAACAAATCTTCCAGCCAAAGTAACCACTCAGGAAGTTGTTGTACATTTAGGGCAACGCGGCGGTCTTGTCGCACGAGGGATGGCGGCAGTTATGAATAGTAAAGATCCGTCACTGGCAGAAGACCTCGACGCGCTTTATCGCCAAGCACGGGATGTCTACAACCATATTACAGAGCTTGGCGATAAATCAGGCTTTGGTATCGTCTGGACACGCGGTGATCTCGACGATCTGAAAGACGCCTTGGATGCCTTCAAACGATTGGCGGATAGTCAATATGGCAAAGCCTATTTCCCATTATCGCTTCTTCACAGTGGTGGGCGGAGTTTTCCCGTCCACAAGGAACATGCTCAGCATTACGCAAGGCTGGCCTTCGACTGGTGTATAGCCAACCAAAATCAAAATGACCCTGAAATATGGAATGATTTGGGTAGGCTATATTGGCTCGGCGAAGTGGTCGGGACAGACTACGAGCAGGCGCTCTGTTGGTACCAAAAGGCGGCAGAAGAGGGACTTGAACAGGCGCAATATAATCTGGGGGCCATGTACTACAACGGACAGGGCGTGATACAGGATTATCAGCAGGCAATGTTATGGTATCTCAAGGCCGCAGAACAAGGACATACGCGAGCACAATATGCTCTAGGTACCATCTACTACAACGGGCAAGGGGTTGTACAGGACTATGAGCAGGCTATGTTTTGGTATCACATGGGTGCAGAGCAAGGCAATGCATGGGCGCAACAAGCTCTCGGATATATGTACGAGAAAGGTCAAGGCATCACACAGGACTACGAACTTGCTTCGTCCTGGTATCGCAAAGCCGCAGAACAAGGGTTCGCTCGAGCGCAATTCAATTTGGCAGCCATGTACAACAGCGGCCAATTGGTTGCGCAAGACCACGAAAAGGCTAAATTTTGGTACATGAAGGCTGCAGAGCAGGGACATGCGCGGGCGCAATACGCACTAGGCATTATGTACAGCAAAGGCCAAGGCGTTACACAGGATTATCAGCAGGCCGCGTTTTGGTATCTAAAAGCCGCAAAGCAGGGACATGTGCGGGCGCAATATGCAGTAGGAGCTACATTCAGCAAAGGTTTGGGCGTGCTTCAGGATTATCAGCAGACTGCATTCTGGTATGGTAAAGCTGCAGAACAGGGGCATGCGGAGGCACAATTCAATCTAGGATTCTTGTATGAAAAAGGTCAAGGCGTTACACAGGATTACCAGCAGGCTGTATCCTGGTATAACAAAGCCGCAGAGCAGAAGCATGCTACAGCTCAATTAAATTTAGGGTTCTTGTACAACAATGGATTGGGGGTTACCCAAGATGACCAGCAGGCTGTGTTTTGGTTTTTAAAGGCTGCAGAGCAGGGAGATATGCAAGCGCAATACACGCTAGGCATTATGTACGACAACGGCCAGGGCGTTACACAGGATTATCAGCAGGCGGTATCTTGGTACGGCAAAGCCGCAGAGCAGGGACATGCAGAAGCACAATTTAATCTGGGATTCATGTACAGCAAAGGCCTGGGTGTTACACAGGATGACCAGCAGGCTGCGTCCTGGTATCGCAAGGCCGGACAGCAAGGCGAAACCAGAGCGTTGGAACAATTGAAGGCGCTAGGGATTAGCAATAGAGAGCAAATCGATCGCGCCGCGTGGGAGAAACTTAACGAATTCACTCTTGGTTGGCAAACACCAGAATGAAGCTCACTTTAGATCAGGAGCTTACCCGTCTGGTGAGTGATCAGGTTAAGCTTGCAGAGCAGGTAATTTCGGCTGAATTGGAACTGGAAACAGCCAAAACAGAAACAGCACAGTTCCAGCGCCGCTATTATGAAATGGTCGGGCGATTCTATGCTCAGTTAGATGAACTGGACGCGCAAATTGCTAACGCACAGGCGGGGCTATCCCCCGATGATGCAGCTGCTCAAGTCCATGCACAAGCCGCGCAGGAGCAGGCTAGAAAGTCGGCCGAAGAAGCTGGTTTGATAGAGGCCCAGCCACCTCCACCACTGGTTATTACGCCGCAACTCAAGCAGGCATTCCGGCGCGCCGCCATGATGATGCACCCCGACCGCGCCACCACGGAACCCGAGCGCCTGCGCCGCCACGGATTGATGATAAAGGTGAACCTTGCCTACGAGCGCGGTGACCAGCAGGCCATTGAAAATCTGGTGCTGGAGTTCATCCAGGATCCTCGGATGCAGGAGATCGAGGATCCTGAAGAAATTGCTGATCAGGGTGTGGAGTTAAAAATCTTGAAAATCATCCGTCGTACTGGACAACTGCGTCGTCGTATGGATGAAATTCAGCAAGAATTGTATGAAAAAAAACAATCGGATATTTATAAACTCAAAATCACAATTGAAAGAGCCGAGTTGAGAGGCGGCGATCCCTTGGGTGACTTGGCGGAACAGTTACTACAGGAGTTGTCCGAGCGAAGAATTCGACTAGAGGAAATTGCCACGCACGAATAGCCCATATGGCTATTTTAGGATCTATGTGATTCGTAGTGGAAATCCTACGATATGTGCAAGATTAACAACAAGAAATTGCCAGCTACTTCTTCTGTGGGAGGTTGTAAGTTGATTACCCACCGTATTTCATACATAGCCGTATTTTAAGAAAACGTTTTTGGCAAGGATTCTATTGGATGGGAGCAGGGGTAAGGAAGTATTCCCTGCTCTCCAGCTTCGAGTTGCTATGGAAAGCTCTCCCTAACGACATAATTGTCGTACATTCGCTTAACGATGGGCACGGAGAGGTTTCACAGTTCCGCAGCTTGCACTCATCCAGCGACCGTCAGTGTAGGCGCGTTCATTAACAGGATTGCCCTGAACAACACCATTGAATTCAGTTCGCCCTGCAAAGCTCTCTGGATTCGAAAAAAACCCCTCGGCTATTCCATTCCCCTTAAGGATGGAGCTCTCACAAATAAGGTTTATTTTATAGTCGCCCCCTGTTTGGGTCACATTTTTAATATCACATCCATATTGATTTTGATTCAAAAAAGTTGGAATTTTTTGATTCGCCATTTCCTGGGTAATGCAAACATGAGATGTTGCTGCACCATTATTAATTTTAGGCATGTCAAATCCGTATTGTTTAGCCAAGTTCGTCAAATTTTGCATTTGATCCGGCGGAATCATTGGCACTAGCGCCAATAGGCCAGATGTCGTCGTCATTTCCCATAATCCCGGGCGCACATTAAATTCTGCCGAATTTGCAATAGATACCGCGAACAATAATGATATTGAAAGAAGAGTTTTACGCATAGAATCTCCTGAACGTACTTGATAGTTAATGGCTAAAAGTGAGTCCATTGAATAAATTTATATTATAAACTTTTGATCACACAGGCTGGACGGAATCTTTCGGCGAGCCTGAAGAAACGTAACCGGAAGCATTCCTCCATCTATTGGTACGGCCAAGTAAGTTTGAAGTGGAAGTTTTAGTTGCTGTGCAGTTTGGCAGTTCGACTAGAAGATAAGTTCAAACATATCTGAGAAGCCTGTCGGACTTCACCGTAACTAATTGATTATATTGATGGCCTATTATTTATGAAAATTTATTTATAAAAAGCAATATGTTATGCGGTAACGAAACCCGAAGTTCAACGGGCTGCTAGCCAGATCAATAAGCACAGGTGGAGCATGGGTTTCGGTGATCAAGCGGCAATTTGGCTCAGCAACACGCGCTACCTAAGCTTGGAGAAGAATGCCGTCGGCTTGATGGGATTGGCGAATCTGTACTTGCTGCGTGGGCGGCTGATAGCCCACTGAGGGGCGGAGTGCGTCTGCCGCGTCTTGGCAGCGGACGGCAATGCAGAAAAACAGGTAATTCGGCGATGAATGATGCCGAAGGAGGATCTGACGGTCGAGCTTTGCTCAAAAAAACGGCAGAGAAAAAAATGTGAGTTCTATGTGAAATAGAGTGGGTAATCAACTGTCAACCATCTGCAGAAGAAGTAAATCCATTCGTCCCGAGCCTGTCGAAGGATGAGCGGATTTACCTTTCACCAAGCGAGAAACTTCCTTACAATCGCCGCGCATCATGGCATCTTTCTTCTTGCGGTTTATAGTGGACCCCGTTTTCCGGACAGTGAATTAAGATGGTAGCCTGCTGTAAAAAGGAGCGAGTTGTGAGTGAAACGAAGCGTAAGAATTTCAGTGGTGAATTCAAGGCCAAGGTGGCCATCGAAGGGATCCGTGGCATCAAAACGGTGAATGAAATTGGTCAGGAATTTGGGGTGCATCCCACACAGGTTGGTTTGTGGAAGAAGGAATTGCAAGCGCAGGCAGGAAGTCTGTTTGATGCCAAGCGGGGACCGAAACCCATCGATCCATCGTCCAGTCCGGAACGACTGTATTCAGAAATTGGCCGATTGAAGATGGAACTGGATTGGCTCAAAAAAAAGTCCGGGATCAGCCAATAGAAGTGCTCAAGCAATGGGTTGGCGCCGCCGAGCCACTGGCGCTGACCCGGCAATGTGAACTGACCGATGTGGCACGATCCACTGTCTATGCGCCTTCGGTGGCCTCAAAGCCGAATGAGCAGGAATTGATGTTGATGGCATTGATTGACGTTGAGTACACACGTCACCCGTTTTACGGCAGCCGTAAGATCAAGATTTACCTGCGTGATTTGGGTCATAAGATCAACCGCAAGCGTGTGCAGCGATTGATGGTGATGCTGGGATTGGCTGGCATGGTGCCCGGGCCGAACACCAGCCGTCCGCACCCGCAGCACAAGATTTACCCGTACTTGCTCAGAGGCGTGAACGTGACCTGCCCCAATCAAGCGTGGAGTACGGATATTACCTATGTGAGGCTGCCGCGAGGCTTTGTGTATCTGGTTGCAGTGATCGACTGGTATTCGCGCAAGGTGCTGGCATGGCGGTTGTCGAATACGCTGGATACGGGATTCTGCGTGGACTGCCTGGAACAAGCGATACAGGTCTACGGTGTGCCGGAGATATTCAACACGGACCAAGGCTGTCAGTTCACCAGTGCAGTATTTACTGACGTTCTCAAGGCGCACAGCATCGCGATTAGCATGGACGGGCGAGGCCGGGCACTGGACAATATCTTTGTGGAACGGCTCTGGCGCAGCGTCAAACATGAGGACGTGTATTTGAAAGGCTACGCTACCATGCCGGAGCTGCTGCTGGGCCTGACGGAATACTTTGTGTTTTACAACATGGAAAGGACGCACCAGTCGCTGGACTACAGCACCCCGGATGAGGTCTACCGGACAGCGTGCGGCGGCGGAGCAAGCATCGTGGACAAATACGGCGCCAGAAAAGAAATTGATCGGAAACAAAAGACAGAAACAAAACTGGGGCAGCGCCATTCCGCTGCATGTGAGGAGCTACCCTCTTAAACTCGATGCATTATTGTCTTGACGGAGGGGTCCACTATAGTTTTCCAGCTCTTCATTCACTGAGGTAAAGCCCCGGCTCTGCCGGGGGACTCACAAAGGTTTGACCTATACACCCCCGGTGAGAGTGGGTCTGTAATCTCGATTAAGAGATGAAGATTCACGATGATAGGGTGCCAGAGTTTAAGACACACGAGATGGAAGTGTAAGTACCACGTAGTATTTATCCCGAATAAGCGCGAACAGATTTTCAGCTGACTATTCTTGCTGTTCATTTTGCAGTTGTCGAAAGATTGCACACTACTAATTACATAGAACCAAAATGTGGAAGCCGTTATTTGTTCAGCAGTTCCCTAATGGGCGATTACTTTCATGTTTATCCAGAATGGCTCGGAGAAAAAAGCCTCGACCCGGGTATCAGAATGGCTTTATCCGGGTATTTCTTCGCCTTCCATCTCATATAATTGGTACCTACTGATTTTTTATGTCGGTAATTTTTACACGTCTGGCCACATGCACCAAAAATTATTTCATAAGTAATTGATAAAAAATATAATATATTTGTGGCATGAATAATGCTTGTATTCTTGGTAGTGTTCATGATGGTTTGTCCAAACTTGATTGTTTTTTATTTAACCCCATACGGAGATCAGCATGAAAATCGCATCCAAATATGCAAGAAGTACACGCACTATCAGCTCACTTAAATCGTTGTCGATACTGTCATTGGCAGTGATTGGTGTGTTTTGCGGCTCCTCCCCTGCATGGGCCACGCCATTGTTGGGTTCGGCTCTGGCTAGCTTCGCGGTTCTGGGTGCCTCGTCGGTAACCAATACCGGTACTCTTCCGACCACCCTTGGCGGAAACCTTGGCGTCTCAAACAATTCCTCAACCACCGGTATAACGGGCTTTTTTGGAACTCTGGCTAATGAAGGTCCAGGAACCTTTACTGGATCCGATGCGTTTGCACACCAAAACGATGCGTTCGCGATTCTTGCTGATACTCAACTCGTCGGGGCGATCACGACTCTGAATCTCATGGGACCCGGCACCACTTTGAGTAACGGGGACCTGACTCTAGCTGGCACGCTCAATCCGGGCGTCTACACGGTACCCTTTGCGACGAGTAATTTGACGGGAGCGCTCACCCTCGACGGCCTGGGCGATCCCAACGCGGTGTGGGTGTTCCTGTTCCCGAGCTCGTCGCTGATCACATCGCCTAATTCGTCAGTGAACGTGATCAATGTAGGGTCCGGCGCCGGTGTCGGGCTGTATTGGAATGTTGGCAGCTCCGCGACCCTCGACGTAAACACTGCGTTCGCAGGAAATATTCTCGCAAGTACGAGCATCTTCATGAACGATGGGGTAACCAACCATTGTGGCAGAGCCTTGGCGCACACGGGGGCTGTGACGATGATTAACGACACCATCTCCATCGGCTGTACGGGTACCGGAATCCCGAACGCGACCGAAATTCAGAACAGCGGCGGTTTTGACCAAGCTGGAGCGCCTGGCCAAACCGTCCCGGAACCTGCAACCTTGGCGCTGCTGGGACTCGGACTTGCGGGACTTGGATTTGCTCGCCGCCGCCGCGGTTGAGATCAACAGTTCTCCGTGGCAGACGCGTATTCACGACTCTAATCCGGCGTGGAAGCGATGCGCAACTTCGCCTACGGCGTCGCGCGCGATCACCGCTTACTTCAATCTCTTTGGGTAAATTCCCCGTTGCTTGCAGCGAAGGCTGGCTATAGCCAGCAGCTTGAAGAGTGGTGTTAATACCCCGTAGCTCGCTGCGGGGTGCTTTATTTTCGTACTGAAAGCGCCTGGTGATGCCACCGAATGTTTGGAAGGTGTACTGGTGGCACGCGATCAGTGTTTCTACTTCATGTCGGTGAATTTAACAAAGCTCACCCAGCTGAACCTAGCGTCGCACAGAAAGCATAAAACGAATTTTTGCTTTTGCTAAACTCGACCCAGTCGACTTGCATCCGCTCGAACCGCACGACCGGAATCATCGGCAAGGTCGCTTAAGGTCGTGCATATAAGCGCGTAGCTGGCTGCGGCTTCCCCGCATATAGTCCAGCGCTACGATCTCGCGCAATAACACCGTTGCTGTTATCCACATCTCGGATGTGATTCTGCCCGCGTGAGGCCAGAATGTACTTGATAGCGCACTTAAAGTCATTGCTTCGGCGACGACGATTGAACAGTTACTACAAGCATAGACGGTTGTTTGTCATTTCAATACAGCATGAGTCTGGAGCAAACAGCCATCGAATTGTCTGAAAGTTGGGCGTGTCGTTTGCGCAACCAGTTCATTGCTGCGGGCGGAGCCGTAGGCGATAAAGGACAGTTAGTGCGCGTTTCACCCTTGAGCGCGAAGTTGAACTACTCAAACCGTTCATGGAGTCTGCCAGTATCGGCGGCATTTGGTGGTCAGCCAGATCAAGCCCCAATTCGAAATGGAGCTGGGGCGGGAGATGGCGCTGTCATCGGTTTACAAATGGTAGGACGCCAATTGAAGTATCGCCAACAAGTTTGGCCAATAAGGCAGAGGTTGGGAAATAATAAAGGTAGCATCTTCTTTTTTTTGAAAGTGGACCAGCGTGTAGTGTGTGGATGTTTATTGGCGGCGATGTAGCGGAACGCACGGAGTCGCAGGCTACACGCTTAATCTTGCGGGTCGATGGAAACAATGAAGCGCGCCGGATAATTCTTGGGAGCCAGTTTTCCACCGATGGCGGCAGCAGATAATTTGTATGACGATCTGCTGTAATAAATCCGATCATTTGCACCCTGTTTGTTGCGTTGCCGTGCCAACCGGTATTTTACTGGGCGGACAATTGATTTTCGAGAAATTGTCCGACAGACTTTCAGGGACTGAGTTAAACCGGACAATTCATGTGATATTAAGACCAGATAGATTATTTGCTTGCTACATCAGTGAGCTTTATTGTTGACGCTACCCGAAAAAAAATCTACATTGATCCCGCCAAATACGAAACATTAACCATACCGAGGGAGCACCATGCCCACCAGCATCAAATCAGTTTTGCAAGAAACCCGCGTTTTTCAGCCTGCCAATGCATTCGTCGAACAGGCTAATATTTCTGGCATGGCAGCGTACCAGGCCCTGTGCACGGAGGCGGCACAAAACTACGAAGGATATTGGGCACGGCTAGCACGCGAGCATATCGAATGGCACAAATCGTTCAATACGGTGTTGGATGAGAGTCGCGCGCCATTTTACGAGTGGTTTGCGGATGGCGAATTGAATGTTTCTTATAATTGCCTGGATAAGCATCTGGCGACGCAACCTGAAAAAACCGCGCTGATTTTCGAGGCGGACGACAGCCAGGTGACCAAGATTTCCTACCGCGAGTTACACGCCCGCGTGTGCCAGTTTGCCAATGCGCTAAAGTCGCGCAATATTCAGAAGGGCGATCGTGTAGTTATCTATATGCCCATGAGCATTGAGGTAGTGGTAGCGATGCAGGCATGCGCGCGCATTGGTGCAATCCATTCAGTCGTTTTTGGCGGCTTCTCTGCCAAAAGCCTGAACGAGCGTATCGAAAATGCGCAGGCGTGTGCCGTCATTACCGCCGATGCGCAACTCCGCGGCGGCAAAATGATGCCGCTCAAACCAGCCGTGGATGAGGCGCTCAGCATGGGCGGTTGCGGTGCAGTGCATAGCGTAATCGTATATAAACGCGCGGGCAATGATGTGCAGTGGAATGCGAAACATGACCTGTGGTGGCATGATCTGATCGCCGATCTCCCATTCACATGCGAACCGGAATGGGTGGGCGCGGAACATCCATTGTTCATTTTATATACCTCAGGTTCTACCGGAAAACCCAAAGGGGTGCAGCATTCCAGCGGCGGCTATCTGCTCGGCACCATGGTTTCCATGCAATGGGTATTTGACTATAAGCCTACTGATGTTTTTTGGTGCACCGCTGACGTGGGCTGGGTGACTGGTCACAGCTATGTGACATATGGCCCGCTGGCGATGGGTGCGACACAAGTGATATTCGAGGGCGTGCCCACTTGGCCCGATGCCGGGCGTTTCTGGAAGATGATTCAGGATCATCAGGTCACCACATTTTATACTGCGCCCACCGCCATCCGCTCGCTGATTAAATTAGGTGGCGAATTGCCGAAGCAATACAACCTTTCCAGTCTGCGTCTGCTCGGTAGCGTAGGCGAGCCGATCAATCCAGATGCATGGATGTGGTATTACACCGTAGTCGGCCAGTCGCGCTGTCCCATTGTGGACACCTGGTGGCAGACCGAAACCGGCTGCCACATGATTGCACCTCTGCCGGGAGCAATGGCAACCAAACCTGGTTCCTGCACCCTGCCGCTGCCCGGCATAATGGCCGCCATTGTCAACGAAGCAGGTGACGAAGTGCATGACCAACATGGGGGTTTTCTCGTCATCAAACGTTCTTTCCCGTCCCAAATCCGCACCATATGGGGCGATGATGAGCGCTATCGCACAGGCTATTTCCCAGATGAAATGAAAGGCGCTTACCTGGCGGGTGATTCAGCACACCGCAACGAAGACGGTTATTTCTGGATCCTGGGACGCATTGACGACGTACTGAAAGTATCCGGCCATCGCTTAGGCACTATGGAAATAGAATCTGCGCTGGCGTCAAATCCGCTGGTGGCCGAAGCCGCTGTAGTCGGCAAGCCGCATGATATAAAAGGAGAAGCCATAGTGGCATTTGTGGTGTTAAAAGGCTCGCGGCCGGAGGATGCCACAACCGCAAAACAAGTTTCGGAAAGTCTGCGTAACTGGGTCAGCAAGGAACTCGGCCCAATTGCCAAGCCAGACGAAATTCGCTTCGGTGACAACCTGCCCAAGACGCGCTCCGGCAAGATCATGCGTCGTTTGTTGCGCGCCATTGCCAAGGGTGAAGAAATAACGCAGGACATTTCGACGCTGGAAAACCCGGCGATTCTTGAACAACTAAAGAACGTAATTCAATAAACCAGGGATTGTGGTCAGCAATGCAATGGATTTGAACTCATTTGGTGCGGCTAAGTTTGTCAAAATACAGTGCTGCACGCGCCATGCGTTCCATGGCATGCACCGAAAGCGTGGCGCCGGAAATACCGTCAATTTGCCGATCAAGATTATTTCCACTGCTTAGAGAAACACCGGTGAATTGTTTCAAAAAAGCTGGAAAGCGCACTTCCATCCCCCTGTGCTCACGGTAAATCAATACCTTAGCCTGTTCGATTCGACGGTCTTTTACGACAAATCCTGCGGTAATTGGATCGTCTTTACCTATCTCTTCTAGAATCCATAACGTTCGCGCACCCTCACTCCAATATCGTTGACGCAACTGCCTGGGTGCATGGCCAAGAATGCGGGAAACCTCGGACTGCATATCTTTAGTCAACAATAGCAATTTTACGTTCGGCTTTACCTTAAATAATTCATCAATGAATTCTTCCGGCTGCGGGTAAACGTGTTCTACGGCTTGTGCTAAGCATGGCAATAGCATGAGCAAAAAAGCGATAAAAAAATCAGGGGTGGAATGGGCAATTTTGACATTTTGATTGATCTACTTTTCTATTAAAACAACATTCCAGCGACTGCGCCAAGCAGCTTGCAGATCGGCGGCAAGCGATAAAAGGTACACCTTGAGTTTGCGCCATGTTACGAAAATGGCGCATTACGTTATGCCCCAAGAAATCCGTGAATAATATCAAAAGTTCCGTATTCTTGGGCAATCCCTGTGGTTTCCGCTGATGTGACACATGCCGTCCAGTGATATGCCGGGTGATGTTTATATCCCAGTCAGAAAGAAGTTTCGGAATATTTCCCAAACTATCCGCACCAATTACCATTGCGTTCATGATTTTCCTTTTATGATTGATATGCATTGACCGGCAGCATTTGCTGTTTATTACCAAATGAGTGGGTAATATGGCCAGCTGCCAAGCTTTTATGCACTTAATTTCTGTTTGCTCTAAATCATGCTGATCAAGAACTGCTTTATATCTGATAACAGCTGTAATAATAATCGTTATCATTTGTAATGTAAATGTATTTGATAATTATTATCATCTAGTGCATCAGGGGCAAACAACAGGAGAGGCATTAATCACAGCATCATTGCGATGCAATTTGAAGAAATTTTTGTGCTCTGGCCAGTTGGAATACGTTATTGCAACCATGTAGTTGCGTCACAATATGGGCACCAACTTTAATATCGTTTTATATTTAATATAAATATATTCAATATGTTATATGATGTTTGTTCTTGCGATGAGCAACGTTCTGCGCTATAAAGGTGTTATCTTTACACCTAATTACCTAACGTGGGTAACGGTTAATGGATATGCAAGAACGAAAATATAAAATCAAAGAAACCTTCAATAATGCGGCAGAAGGTTATGACAAACCTGCGCTGCGCTTTTTTTCAGCGGCGGCAGAACATTTGGCGAACAGCATGAGGTTTACTGGAAATGAACATGTGTTGGATGTAGGTACTGGCACAGGTTCGGTTGCGCTGGCTTGTGCACAGCGGCTGGGCGCAGGGCATGTAACAGCCATTGATTTATCCGATGGAATGTTAGCGCAAGCCAAGGTTAAAGCTCAGGAACGGCAGTTAACCAATCTCGATTTTCTGTGCCTGGATATGGAGGCTTCGAATTATACCGACAACTTATTCGATGCCGCTTGTTGCGGTTTTGGCATTTTCTTTTTGCCTGATATGGAAGTCGGATTCAAGACGATCGCCAAACTTGTTAAACCCGGTGGCGCTATTGGAATCTCAAGTTTTACGGGTGCGGTTATGGAACCCCTGTCGCAAAAATTTATCGAGCGCATTCTGACCTATGGGGTAACTATGCCATCCTTGTCCTGGAAACGACTGGATAGTGTAGAGAAAATCCGCACTTTGTATCAATCAGCGAGACTGGAACGATTGCATACGCAAACATATCAGGTTGGATACCATCTTGCCGGGTTTGAAGAGTGGTGGGATATTTTATGGTACAGCGGCTTCCGTGGCTTATTGAGTCAGCTTTCTTCCTCTGATCTGGCACATTTCCGTCAAGCACATCAGGAAGAAACAGAATTACTTGTCGATGAGCAAGGCATTTGGCTGAATGTTGAAATTCTCATCAGCGTGGGCTATAGACCCGTATAGAGGAATGCCCTGCTGTTACCCAATTGCACTCACTCAGCCGCCATAGCCCAGCAATTTTAGTCTACATGTCTCCTCTCCCAAAAGATTCGTTCATGGACTCATTGCGCGACCCCATTGTTCGCGACCTCGCGTGGGCTATTGGTTCGCCTGGTTTGCTGGATGAAACTTGGGCCGCTTATGCCGGAGGCGTGGTGGACGATGCCTGGTGTCGCACGCAAATAAAAACATGTGCCCAGTGGCTGGCTGCATTGGATGCTGAGCCGCGCAGCTTGCATGACTTTATTACCCAGCGTCCAACACGTCGCCTTGGCCAATATTTTGAATCGCTTATCGCATTTTTGTTAGCGCACATACCTGATACGCAAATCATCGCCACCAATTTGCAGGTTCAAAATGCGCAACGCACCTTGGGTGAATACGATTTTTTGTTTCGTGATGCCGATGGAAATATTTGTCATTGGGAAACCGCCGTAAAGTTCTATCTGCAAGCGGAGCCATTGTCCGAGCAACATGCATTCATCGGCCTTGCGGTGCGCGACCGGCTCGATATTAAATTGGATCGCGTATTCCAGCATCAGCTTCAATTAGGTCACACACCCGCTGGGCGAGCAGCACTGCCCAAAGGATTAGTGCTGAAGAAAACACAGGCATTCATCAAAGGCTACTTGTTCTATCCTGCAACACAAGCAGGAAAGTATTTCATTCCTATCACCCCCATCCCTGGAGTATCTGACAACCATTTGTCTGGCTGGTGGATACGTCACCCGGTTGGCTCACTACCGCAAACAACACCGGATAGCTACTGGACTATACTGCCACGCTTACGTTTTCTGGCTCCGGTACGCTTGGATGCGGGAGCCAGTGTGATGCAGCAGACTGAGATATGCGCTGCACTCGATGCACATTTCGCGGTTTCCGACGAGTCTGTGCAAGTGGTCGAACTCCAGCGTGATATGGATAATAGCTGGCGCGAAGCGACACGCGGATTTGTGATGTGCAGTAAATGGCCAGGCATCAACACCTGAAATATGCTGAAAAAACTGGAGCGGACAATGATCAAACGGGAGCTGGCAGGTGATGAGGTTGCCGTTGGCATCATGAGTGATTGCGTTGCTGTTAATGACAATGTACTGGTTGAGACCGTTGACGCTGTGGGATCAAGAGTGGCGGTTTCTCAAAATGAGCGACCGCAAAACACAAAAGACAAAGGAACTGCACCTCATTGTGGACAACTACGCCACTCACAAACACCCGATGTTCAGGCATGGCTGGTCTAGCACCCTCGCTTTCATATGCATTTCACGCCTACCAGTGTTTCCTGGCTCAACATGGTCGAACGCTTCTTCCGCGATATCACCGACAAGCGCATCCGCCGCGGAGTGTTCACCAGCGTGGCTGACTTGGAGGCTGCCATCAAAGAATACATCGCTGCATACAATGCCAAACCGAAACCGTTCATCTGGACAGCAAAAGCCAGCGACATTCTCGCTTAGGTGATCCGTGCTCGCACTGCCTTGAATAAGAGCTCTTCTAATTGACGCACTACACTAGTGGCGGACAGCCATCAAGGTTTGCCCGAAGCCAATATTCCGATTCGGTATTTGACCAGTAATTCGTCAGCATAGGGGGAGTGCGGACGCCCTTTGGTCTTGGTGTTATAAGCGTCAGTCGCTTCCTTGCCACACCAGGGCAGAAGGATATCCGGCTGCGATGGATGTTCGGGCAAATAAGCGCTTAAATCATAGACATTACCGCGAATGGCCATCCAGCAGTTTTCTGGTGCTTTATGTTTGGCCAATTCAGTCGGTGAAATCGATTTGTCAACAGCGATAGCGGCGTTTTTCTCAGCAGGCGGCAACCACAGGCTCCCGGCCCAGAAAGCTGTCACCAGCAGCCAAAAAATAAGCGTAGCGGATAGGTAGAGTCGACGCATTATCGAAACTCAAATTTTTCAAAGTGAATTTGGTGGGGCGTAACGCCTCGGTTGTGCAGATCTTTTCTAAGTGCTGCAACCATGCCTCGCGGCCCGCACAGATAGCACTCGTAATTTGCAAGTCCTTGACTATCGGGAAGGAGGGAATTGAGATCCGGCGCTTTGTCGCCGGTAGCCAATGCCTTCAGGGAAAGCAGTTGATCCCCCTTGGCGATGAGTTGCAATTCATGTAAAAAAGCAGCGTCCATTTCGGCTCGATAAAGATAGAGGAGTGTCGTCGGCTGATTTACAGGGCCAGCCCGCAGCAAAGCCAGGAAGGGAATAATACCGATGCCGCCGGCTACCCAGAGTTGCGGAGTCGGTGGCCGGTCTGCCAGAAAAGTTCCGAACGCGCCATGCACCCGGACCATCGCGCCGGGCTCGACAGACTGGATGTGCCGCGTACAATCGCCTAGGGCTTTGACCACGATGCATATCTCATGATTGGCACCAATCGAGCTGACAGTGAATGGGTGGAATTCCCCGCAATCACGGAACGCCGGCCCCGAAAAGGCGACCAGAACAAACTGTCCCGGCGTTATGGCAGCAGGGTCTGCCAGAGGCTTCAGAGAAATTTCGACTATGTCTTCGGCAACTGACTTTACCGATCCCACGACGTATGGCCGCGCAGCCAAACCCAAGTCATCCCGAATAACTCGCCACCCCAAGAAAGAGACGGCAAGACCAAAAATCGGCAGAACGGGTTCACTGATACCGAGTAAAACGAGGTGAACCAAACCGAGGAGCACACCTACCCCCAGCCCGAAATGGAGCAAGCGCCAAATCTGATAGGGAATGCGCATTATGAAGGTGGCAGCCAACCCAAGCATCAGGAACAGCAACGACAGCCAACCCGCCCATATTGGCCAGCCCTGACTGAATGGAGAAAGCGTCTGCCATGCCAGCAGTCGAGAATTCGGCCAGACATCGGCAGCGAGCACTAGGGGGTGCGCCAGTAGCAGAACATAAGCGGTCGTGCCGGTCCAGTGATGCCATTGATACATCCTTTCCAGTCCACCTAGCCACTGGGCCAGCCAGGTTTCCCGAAGCATCAATAACAGGCTGGCAAGTAGGAGGCTGCAACCGGCCCAACCCAAGACAATACCCAAGGTCCGTGCCGTTGATAGCCCCTCAGGAAAGGCCCACCAAATAAGGCTGACCGTACAGGTCACGATCAGTAGTGGGATAGATAGGTTGCGCAGTATCGTCATGAGGCCTATAAGCACTCAAGCTTGCCAAGGGCTGGCAGGCCCTATTTTGGTTTTCAGGTGCTCACAAATGTCCTGCGATCCCCCGGGCAATAACATGCCCCGCTGCCTAGCTCGCCTTTCCATCAGCTGATGATGGATTATGTTGTCACAGCGCTTACTTGAATTTGTAGAAATTTTTGTTGAGATAGGCTGAGAGGTCTAGTTTTTCCTGTGTAGTAATCTGTGAGGAAAAATTAGCACGCACATTACGAGCGCATACTATAACTACTGCCGATAGTTGCTGCGGGTCCTTCACCTTGCTGCCGGGGCGCGTGAAAATGGCATTGCCGTTACCGCCCATCATGCCGTCGTGGCAACTGTTACATTTATATTTGTCGAATACTTTTTTACCAGCTTCAGGTTGACCATTGGCAAAGGGATCGGCTTGTGCTGTACCACACATTAATAAGAATATAGCAAAAAATTTCTTCATGGCTAGGCTCCTTGTAAAGTTTGTGATCGGGCAATACGCATCAGAGCAGATGGATGCGAGTCGTGAAATGCAGAGTACAACAGATCTGGCGTAACGACTAGGGGGCCTCTTCCGATATGAAATGAATCTAAAGGGCTGACGTATTTCCAATTGAGAAACTTCAGCCACCTCTGATGCCGGTGGAGTGGGTCGGTCATTGACAGCATCTTGCCATCCAGCATATTCAGTGCAGCAAACAGTGTTGTTATCTTGGTGGCTGGCATGCCCGTCTTTTGCCAGCCGCCGCGAGAAACCGGCTTTGATGGGCGACCAGCACAGCGGATAGTCGGCATTGCCCGGCGGCAAGCGCCGTGTCGCATGCAGGTGTTCGGGTAACGCCACAATCGCCAGGATAGCCAACGGATGCGCGTCTTTCACCGTTTTCATGACGGCACGCAAGTCATCGATATACCGCACCAATACATCGGAGCGCCGTTTGGACGGATTCACAGTGAGAAGATGTGCTTCCCGCTGCATCGGCACGTCGGTAACGCATGTGTTCATCCGTAGCCTGTGATGTTGGGCTTCATTTCATTCAGTACAACCTACCGGGCTATAGCCAACCGCCTCATACCAGTCAGTATCAGAATGCCTGTGCTCATGAGCAATATGATGTTCGGCTCGGGTATCGGGGACTCCGATACGGCAACGTCTATCGTAACTAATTTACCGTCATACAAGATAGTGATTGGGTCATTTGCATCACCCTGCGCGATGTCTGCCTTGCCCGCCTTCCCGCCAAGAGGATCGACGTAGTAAAGGGTGCCCAACAGGTTTGCGGTGTCATATTTGATTCCGGTCACAGTCAGATAGTGACCGTCAACATATATCTCCACGTCTTCCCAATCTCTGAGTTCTCCAAATATGAAATCGATGGTCGGGCCGTTGGGAAGGTTATCCTCCACCCACGACGGCTGGGGATGCGGCATGCCCGAATCGCCTACCCAATCGAACCTGCTTTGCGCCCTATAGGTAGTAGTGGGCGTAGATGACGTATAGTCAATGTATGTTGCTTTGCCGAACACGAACCAACTCCAGTACGTTCCCCTGAGTGGATTAGTATTCATGAATTCTTCGGTCATCAGAAGGTTAGCGATCCTCGCTTGTTCTTCAGTGGTCGGCTTATTGGGGTCGACCGATGGGACAAGTCTCGTATCGTAAACTGTGGGGTATTTTTTTTGCAGGAAGACGTACGAGTTCACCGCAGCCGTTGGGCCACACCCCTTCGCCGGGCATTTCGTCTTTGTTTGGTCGAGAGTTCCATACAACGAGGACGGAATCATTGCTTCAAGAATTTCCGCTCGCAAGATGTGTGGTGACAGACTCAGCAGTACCCCAGCCGCACAAGTAAAGAAAACTAGCTTGTCTACTCTCACGGCCTTGCCCTTTTCCGCGCCACCACAAAACCCTCCTGCCGTACTCGGTTAATACTCAGTAAGAAACCAAACATGACCCTTCCTCCTTTCGTTTCCCCTTCACCCGTGCCTACTGCGCCACCTGATACCGCTCAATCTTCTTCTTCCCCGCACTGGCCGAGACATACACGACGGCATCGTCCTCACGCTTGAGCTCCCCGTCGGGGGCGATAAGCTTGTGCCAGCCGGTAGTTTCGCGTTCCGGCAGGCGCTCGATGAGTGTGGTCATCTGGCCCTTCTTCACCTTGAGCACGAGTGTGATCAATGCTATACCCCCCTGGCAAAAAATAGAATAGGCAATTTCCTTATTTTCAGCGAGGTAAACTTGTGGCTATACCAACTGAATAACATGTGGACAGCCTAACGAATGTAAAGCTATGTGTATTCACTATGTGTATTCACAACTCCAATTCGAACAAGAAGATTTTCGGCTGCTCAGAATTTAAGCTAATTTCAGGGACTAATCCAATTTCCGGTTTTGGCACATTCCCGCGATTCACCAGTATCAGCTTCGGAGTGCCCAAAATTATTTGTTCAGTTTGAAATGAAAAGGCGCGCCCGGAGCGATTCGAACGCCCGACCCCTTTGTTCGTAGCAACATCTTGCGAGTAGATTGTGATAACGCGAGGTGCATGGTCGTGAGCGTCTCCATCTCGAAAAATCCGGGTTGGAGTCGGGTTGTCGTTGTGTTTGGCCTTTGTCAGGCGAGTGCTACTTTTTTTCTTGACGATGTGGCCCCAAGAGTTCTTCCCATAGCGTAATCACCGATGTGGTGTCGATTTCTTTCCTGTCAACCCGACAGGGTGATTGGTTATTCAGGCGCATTTTGTGTTGCAGTGCTCGTAGGGTGCGGTAGCAGTTGCTGGCCGCTTTCGCCAGCTCTACATTTATTAATCCTAATTCACCGGCGAGCATTAGTAGTGCCAAGTTGCCGCTGTTGGCAGTCAATTCTGGCTCGGTGTGAGCATGTGCCAGTATTAAGAATTGCACTATGAATTCGATATCCACCATGCCGCCGCGATCATGCTTGATATCAAATAAATCGCTGTCATTTGGATGGGTGTCCAGCATTTTCTGCCGCATTGCCACGATCTCCTGGCGCAGCACATTCAGATCACGCGGTTTGCACAATACGTTGTTGCGAATGATTTCAAATTGCTTGCCCACTTGCGCATCCCCGGCACAGAAGCGCGCTCGCGTCAGCGCCTGGTGTTCCCACACCCAAGCGTGATGCTGCTGATATTCGGCGAATGCGGGAATGGAGCTGACCAGCAAACCGCTAGCGCCATTCGGGCGCAGGCGCAAATCTATTTCATACAAACGGCCCGCTGAGGTATAGCTGCTTAACAAGGTATTGATGCGCTGAGCCAGCCGGGCATAGATTTCTGCTGCGTCGGGATGTTGATCGTCGTACAAAAAAATCAGGTCGAGATCGGCAGAATAGCCGAGTTCGCGACCACCCAGTTTGCCATAGGCAATAATGGCAAATTGCGCTTGCTGTTGATGCTTCTTGCGCGCATCACGCCAGCACAGTTGCAACACGTGACGCAAAATCAGGTCGGCCAAGTTGCTGAGGTGATCGCTTAGCGTTTCCAACGGCAACAGGCCTTGTAAATCCATTGCCAATAAATGGAATGTTTGGACATGCTGAAACTGACGAAGCACATCCATCTGGCGTTCTGTATCGGTATTGCAGTGATCGAGTTGCGTCAGCAGTTCAGTATCAAGAGCAAGCCAATCGGGCGCACGGTAGATTTCACGCGCATCGAGCAATTCATCCAGCAGAATGGGATGCTTAATTAAGTATTCGCATGCCCACTCACTGGCGCTGGCAAGTTCGACCAAACGTGGCAAAACCTTTGGATATTCGGCCAGAAAGGCCAGATAGGAGGCGCGTCGACTAATGCTTTCCAACAGATTTAGTATGCGCGGCAAGGTTTGGTCACGGTTGTTCGGCACTGCACATAGCGTGATGAACTGCGGGATCAGTTTATCCATGCGTTGGCGGCTTGTGTCCGGCAGTTGGCGGTAACGGCCGCTGTCACGGATATGCAACAGCCGTTCAGCCAAGGTGGTTGTGTCTGCATAACCTAATTTGCCAAGGTCATTTTGCAACTCTTCCGCGTTCAAATTTTCGCGCCAAAGCGCACTTGTTATTGTGTTATCTTGCTGAGTGCTGAAAATTTGGGCGAACTGTTCGCTTACCAACGAGCGATGGTGGTTTAATTTTTGCAACATGGCACAGTAATCCGGATAGCCCATGCCTTCGGCTAGTAACGCCTGATCTGCAATATTTTTCGGTAAATCCTGAGTTTGCTGGTCATCCAGATATTGCAGGCGATGTTCCAGATTACGTAAAAACACATAAGCTGCACTCAACCCGATTACGGTGTCTGGTGTAAGTTGGCCGTTTTCGCGCAGAAGTTGCAACACTTGCAAGGTGGGACGGATACGCAGGCTGGCATCGCGTCCACCCCGTATCAGTTGAAAAACTTGGGCTATGAACTCAATTTCGCGGATGCCACCTGGCCCCAGTTTGATATTATCAATTCGATCGCGGCGCTGCACTTCCTGGCTAATTTGCGCATGCAGTTTGCGCATGGATTCGAATGCGCCGAAGTCGAGATACTTGCGGAATATGAAGGGTTGCACGAGCTGCATGAGTTCTTGTGTAGCGGGATAATCTGTCGGAGAGATTACCCGAGCTTTAATCCAGGCGTAACGTTCCCATTCTCGACCTTGTTCTACCAGATATTCCTCCACTGCTGCGAAACTCATTACCAGTGGTCCGCTCTCACCATAAGGCCGTAAACGCATGTCCACGCGGAATACGTAGCCTTCTTGGGTTAGTTCGTTAATCAGGTTAATGAGGCGACGCCCCAGGCGGGTAAAAAAATCGTGGTTACTTATACTGCGAGAACCATTGCTGTTGCCGTCTTCCGGGTAGACGAAAATAAGATCAATATCAGAGGAAACATTGAGTTCCATGCCGCCCAGTTTGCCCATGCCAATTACCAGCAATTGTTGCGGCGTGCCGCTCAGTACACCTATCGGCTGGCCATACTGTTGTACCAGTGTTTCCATAATAAAATATTGCGCGCGTTGCACGACCAGCTCTGCCAGTGCAGACATGCAGGTCATTACTTCCTCCAGATTGGCCAGTCCGCCCAAATCGCGAGTCAGTAGCTTGAGCATGACGCGCTTGCGCAAGCAGCGTAGCGCGCGTGACAGCGATTCTTCGTTCGTTACTGGTATGGTGGCTAGCCATGCCGTCATTTCATCTATGTTGCAAGGTTGAGCATAGTGCGCGCGCAGCCACGGCAGTAGTTCGCCTTCGCTGTCGAGCAGTCGCTGTGCATATCGACTGCAGCGCAGGGCGCGCTGTAAAGCAATGTCAAAATTAACGGAAATGGGCGTGATGACGGTATTCATTGAGGGGGCTTAGGGTTAAACTGCTCATACTTCATGGTTCATTATAAATCTGCTATGCACGCCTTGGCTTGTTTGTTTACATCACGGGGCCATCCCATTTTATGTTGAGAGCTTGCTTGCGCTTTTTCGGGCGCTGCTGCAATCAATTAACACGATTCGCGCTGTTTGGTGCAGTGTTGCTGTTGTTCGTTGGCGGGGGATTGTTGTTGACATTGCGTTACTGGATATTGCCGGATATCGAACGCTATCACGACAACATCAGTGCTATGGCCAGTCACGTTGTCGGTCAGCCAGTGACTATTGGCAAGATTGAGGCAGACTGGCATGGCATTCGCCCGCATCTGTTGTTTACTGATGTGCTTATTCTGGATAAACAGGGGAAAACTTTGCTCGCATTGCAGCGAGTGGACAATGTGGTGTCGTGGATGACAGCTCTGACGGGCCAGGTACGACTATATAGCCTGGAGATTAACCAGCCGGATCTGTTGATCAAGCGGGACGCGCAAGGCTTGTTGCATATCGCTGGCATGACGATGTCGAGCAATATTCCCGGCCAGCCTGCGGATCACGGGCTGGCGGATTGGTTACTACACCAAAAACACATTGTGGTGCGTGATGCGCGCATTACTTGGCAGGACGAGCAGCGTGCTGCGCCCCCATTGATATTAAATCAAGTGAACATGCTCATTGAAAACAGAGGACGTCGTCACAGTTTTTCGATGCGAGCGGAACCTCCAGCGGAGTTGTCTGCGCAACTGGATCTGCGCGGTGATTTTTTCGGTACCAGCTTTGATAACTTCAATGCTTGGCGCGGGGAGTTGTATACCCAGCTTGACTATGTCGATGTTGCCGCATGGAATACGTGGTTACCGCTGCCCATTGCGCCCAAACGCGGCAGAGGTGCGTTACGCGGTTGGCTGGGTGTCGAGAAGGGAAAAATCAATCAGTTTACTGCTGATCTGGCGCTGGCAGATGTACAGACACAATTGGCCGATGATTTGCCGCTTCTCGATGTAATTAAGCTGCGCGGTCGTGTTGAATGGCACGACGTGGCTCGGGGCTTTGAGATTTCCACGCGAAAATTATCATTGCAGATGAATAATGACCTGGTGTTGCAGCCCATTGATTTATACCTGCGTTTTGCAGATGCTGCAGACAAACAACCTGCTAGCGGTGAGGTGCGTATCAATACGCTGGATATGGACAGATTCACCAACTTGACACATTTTCTGCCGTTGACGTCTAGTCTGAAGCAGCAGCTAACTAAATTCGCGCCTCAGGGACGAATTTCCGATGTGCAAGCAAAATGGCTGGGTGATTTTGACAAGTTATTGGATTACGAGATCAAGGCGCGTTTTGACGGACTATCCATACAGCGCGCGGGTAACATCCCAGGATTTACTCGATTGAGCGGCCAAGTGGATGGTAACGACGTCAATGGCACGCTGTCACTTAACTCGCGCAATTCTGCGGTGGATGCGCCACTGATCATGCCAGAGCCTTTGGCATTTGATTCGCTCATTGCACAGTTTAGTTGGAAAAAACATGACCGCGGGATGGAAGTCAAGTTTAACAAGGTTTCCATTGCTAACGCCGACCTTGCCGGGAATTTTTTTGGTAGCTATCAGTCACTACCTCAAGGCCCCGGTCTGATTGACTTGACTGTTCATCTGACGCGCGCCGCAGTGCGCCATACAGCTCGGTATATTCCGTTGGTTGCGTTGAATAGCGAAGCCCATAATTGGATACGAAATGCCTTGGTCGACGGGCAAGCAGATGATTTTAACCTGCGCCTGAAGGGTAATTTGAAGGATTTTCCATTTGATGGAAACCGTAATGGTTTGTTTCAGATCCGGGCGCGCGCAACTGGCGTGATAGTGGAGTACGCGAAAGGGTGGCCGCGCGTGGAAAATGCCGTTGCGAAATTGGTGATTCAGGGCAAACGGCTTGAGGTGACTGCTCCGACTGCTATGACTGTGGGCGGGTCTCTGAAAAATATTAGTGTGGTTCTACCTGATATAAAAAGCCCTGGCCTGCTCTTGCAAGTGCGGGGTGAGTCGGTGGGCGAAACGAAGTATGGTCTGGATTTTATTCGGCAAAGTCCTGTTCGCGGGTATATCGATGGTCTCACCGACAACATGACGTCGAGTGGTAATGGCAATCTGAATCTACAGGTGGACATACAATTGCGTGGTAGTAAGTCGGCAACGGTTTCTGGCCGTTACCATTTTCTCGACAATGAAGTGAGCTTGGGCAAGAGTGTGCCAATTTTACATAAAGTTAATGGCGAACTGCTGTTCAGTGAATCATCGGTACGCACGCAGAACGTCACTATGCTAGTTCTTGGAGGGCCTGCCACCCTAAAATTGCAGAGCAATAAAGGTAGCGCTGTAAATGCAAAGATAGTCGGTCGTGCAAATATAGATGCCTTGCGTGAGGTAGAGCCGCATTCGTTGCTAAATTATCTGCATGGTAGCAGCGATTGGGAGTCAGAAATTACGGTGTTAAAAAAGCAGATCAGTATGCAACTCACTTCCAATTTGGTCGGGCTGGCATCTGACCTGCCTGCGCCATTTGCAAAGCGCGCTAACGAGATTATTCCGCTGCGCTTCGAGATGAATAGCATGACTACGCAACAGGATCTGTTATCGGTGCAATATGGCAAGCTCTTCAGCGCGAAATTTTTGCGTTTGGATGAGGGTGGTGAGCGGATCGTCAAGCGTGGTACGGTAAACTTTGGCAATGTTGGCAAGTGGTTGGAAAAGGATGGCGTGTGGCTAGTCGGCACCATGCCGCAGTTATCGTTGGAAGGCTGGGGAGCGTTGGCTAGCGCGTCTGACGAGTTGACGCCGGTAAGTCTCGCAGGTGCTGATTTGCTGATCCAGAAAATCAGTGGATATGGCTATATGGCAGATGATGTCCGTATCAACGCACGTAATGTTAATGGTACGGTGGTTGCGCTACTGGCAGCTAAGTCAATTAATGGTGAAGTGAGCTGGCATCCGCAGGGTAACGGTAAGTTTGCCGCCCGCTTGAAAAACTTGTCTCTGGAACTGGATCGGGATGAAAGTGACAAAAAGAAAACTACTTTAACTCAATCTAATGCTATCAAAAAAAATATTGCTGGCATAAAACATCCTGCGCTCGACTTGGAGGTGGGCAGTATTACACTAAATGGCAAGAATCTGGGCAAGTTGGAATTATTTGCACAACAGCACGAGCGCGACTGGCTGTTGGAGAGTTTAATTATCACTAACCCAGATGGTGTGTTGACTGCGGATGGAAAATGGCAGATGGCCCCAAGTGGGGAACAGACTCAAGTCAACCTCAAGCTGGAAATCAGCGATGCGGGGAAAATTCTTGGCCGTTCCGGCTACCCAAATAGCGTGAAGGACGGCAGCGGAAAACTTGAAGGGACGTTTTCCTGGCCTGGCGCGCCAGCTGAATTCAGCTATGCCACATTGGATGGCACGCTCAAGCTGAGCACCGGTAAAGGACAGTTCCTGAAAATCGATCCGGGTATGGGTAAGCTGCTCAGCATCTTGAGCCTGCAAGCGCTGCCTAAGCGCGTTGCGCTGGATTTTACGGATATTTTCAGCACAGGTTTTAAATTTGATAGCATCAACGGAGTGGCGCAAGTCAAGAAGGGGGTTATGTTGACCGATGACTTTAAAATTGAAGGCTCGGCCGCCAAAGTGACTATGAGAGGGCAGGTGGACCTGAATCACGAAACGCAAAACTTGCGTGTGCGCATTCTGCCTACAGTGGGGAACACAGCATCGCTACTGAGCGCATTTGCCGCTGGTCCGGCAGTGGGCATTGGGGTCTTCATTGCCAACAAGTTATTGCGCGAACCGCTCGATAAGTTGGTGTCGTTTGAATACAATATTACGGGTGCATGGGCCAACCCGAATGTAGAAAAAGTGGGTGTAAGCAAATCTGTTGCGTCACCATAGAAGTAATACTATGAAAGAATTGAAAGTATGCAAGACAAAAATGTCACCCAACGACGTGTCGCTGCTCATGCGCAAACTAAGACTTTCAAGGTTGCTGCCGTGCAAATGGCTTCGGGGCCAAATGTTCTGGGTAACCTAAGCGAGGCACGCCGCCTGATCGAAAAAGCTGTGGATCAGGGAGCACGCCTGGTTGTATTACCGGAATACTTTCCCATCATGGGACTGAATGATACGGATAAACTGGCGGTGCGCGAGCAACCGGGTAGCGGCATGATCCAGTCTTTTCTGAGTGAGACTGCGCGTGCGCATAAAATCTGGCTGGTCGGCGGCTCCATTCCGCTGGTGGCGGATGCGCCGGACAAAATGCGTAATGCCTGTTTGGTGTATGACGATAATGGAGAACAGGTAGCGCGCTATGACAAAATCCATTTGTTCAATCTCGAGCTTGGCAATGAGCATTATCACGAGGGACGTACTATTGAGCCAGGTACGCAGGTAGTGGTGGTGGATAGTCCGTTCGGTCGCATTGGTTTGGCGATTTGTTACGATTTGCGTTTTCCTGAGTTGTTCCGTGCTATGCGCGATGTAAATATTATTGTGCTGCCTTCCGCCTTTACTGAGACCACTGGAAAAATGCATTGGGAGATATTGGTGCGCGCACGCGCCATCGAAAATCTGGCTTATGTTGTGGCCGCGGGGCAGGGCGGTTATCACATCAATGGCCGCGAAACACACGGCAATAGTATGATCGTCGATCCGTGGGGTAGGGTACTGGATCGATTGCCACGCGGCTCAGGAGTCGTGGTCGAGGAAATAAATCCATCCTATCATGCTAGCTTGCGCGCCAGCTTGCCAGCGCTGTCACACCGCATCCTTACCTGATGTTAGGTGTAAGACAGGTGAAGCGCCTGGCTCTTGATTTTCAGTGAGGAACGACTTTATGCGAAGCTTGTCTCAATGAAAAGTATTCTTTGTAATTTTGTACAGCTTCAAATACGCGCCTCATCAATGAGCTGAATTTTTTGTAATGATTTTTAAATTTATATGGGTTTGACAATGCAAAATAACGATACTGTATTTGCCCTTGCACAGCAGTCACTGCTTGCACCGCATGCGCTTGAAACTCGCCATCTGGAGCAAATGTTTTCCAAAATGCTGGCGAATAAAGTGGATTACGCTGACCTGTATTTTCAATACAGTCGCGCCGAGAGCTGGTCGCTTGAAGAAGGCATCGTCAAATCTGGCAGCTTCGGTATAGATCAAGGCGTAGGCGTGCGGGCGGTGAGCGGTGAAAAGACCGCTTTCGCGTATTCCGATGACATCAGTTTGGCAGCCTTGGAAAGTGCAGCACTGGCCACGCGCGCGATTGCACGGCAGGGCGGGACGCAAACTGTGCCGCTGTTACGCGCGAACAGCAACAAACATTTCTATCTACCACACGACCCTATCGCCAGTTTGAAAGATGCGGACAAGGTTGCGATGCTGGAACGCCTGGAGCGTTATGCGCGCGCCCTGGATCCACGTGTTACTCAGGTGATAGCTGGACTGGCAGGCGAATATGACGTGGTGCTGGTGGCGCGTAGCGATGGCTTGATGAATGCTGACATTCGCCCACTGGTGCGTCTGTCGGTGCAAGTTATTGTAGAAAGCAATGGTAAACGAGAGCAGGGTTCATCTGGCGGGGGCGGACGTTTCGACTATGCCTTTTTTACGGACGAAGTATTACACGATTACGCCGCCAAGGCGGTACATCAGGCAGTAATTAATCTGGATGCCAAGCCCGCGCCGGCGGGGAACATGACTGTGGTGCTTGGTTCCGGCTGGCCTGGTATTCTGCTGCATGAGGCCGTTGGCCACGGCCTGGAGGGTGATTTCAACCGTAAGGGCAGCTCCACTTTTTCCGGCCGCATCGGTGAACGGGTAGCAGCCGAGGGTGTGACGGTAGTGGACGATGGCACGATTGCTAACAGGCGTGGCTCGCTGCAAATGGATGATGAAGGCAATCCTACGCAACGCACGGTTTTGATCGAGGACGGCATTCTCATGGGCTATTTACAGGATACTTTGAATGCGCGCCTGATGGGCGTGCCAATCACCGGTAATGCTCGGCGCGAATCATTTGCGCATCTGCCGATGCCGCGCATGACCAACACCTATATGCTGAATGGCGATAAAGACCCAAAGGATATTATTGCTTCAGTCAAGCGCGGGCTATATGCCGCGAACTTTGGCGGGGGGCAGGTGGATATTACCAGCGGCAAATTTGTGTTTTCAACCTCTGAAGCATACATGATTGAAGACGGCAAAATAACCTACCCGGTAAAGGGTGCAACGCTGATCGGCAATGGCCCTGAGGCATTAACCCGTATCTCCATGATAGGCAACGACATGGCGCTCGATCCTGGTGTCGGCGTTTGTGGCAAGGAAGGCCAGAGCGTGCCGGTCGGGGTGGGTCAGCCAACGGTAAGAATAGATGGACTGACAGTGGGCGGTACTGCGTAGGGTGTATGCGCAGCGGGATGTGGGGTGCATAAATCGCACCTTACATCCCGCTACGCTTTTCATCCGTGATTACACATTAACTATTGCACTTCTATCAAAAATTATTCATTTGTTGAATAAAAATTGGATAAGCATGCCCATGTTTATGCGTCCGTAACCGCGCCTAAGCTTGCGCTAGATACCAGTCGTGCATATTTTGCTAATACGCCGCGTTTATAGTGTGGTGCCGGCGGTTGCCACAGGGCACGACGCCGCGCAAGTTCTTGGTCGCTCACATTCAGTTGTATCAGGCGTGCTTCAGCATCAATGGTAATGGAATCTCCTTCTTCGACCAGTGCTATGGTACCGCCCATTGCCGCTTCGGGTGCAACGTGTCCCACTACAAAGCCATAAGTGCCACCTGAAAAGCGACCGTCGGTAATAAGCGCGACGCTTTCGCCCATTCCGGCGCCTACCAAGGCTGCAGTGGGTGACAGCATTTCACGCATCCCTGGCCCCCCCTTCGGACCTTCGTAACGGATTACAAGCACTTCCCCAGCGTTGATTTTTTCTGCAAGAATCGCTTCCATGCAAGATTCTTCTGAATTGAACACGCGCGCGGGGCCGGTGATTTTCGGATTTTTAATGCCGCTGATTTTGGCCACCGAACCTTCCGGCGCCAGATTGCCTTTAAGAATCGCTAAATGTCCTTGTGAATATATTGGATTATTCCAAGCGCGGATCACGTCTTGATCAGAACGTGGTTCTGCGGGTATGTCTTTAAGTACCTCCGCGATAGTTTCGCCGGTGATAGTCAAGCAGTCGCCATGCAGCAAGCCGTGCACCAACAGCATCTTCATGATCTGCGGAATGCCGCCGGCTTTATGAAGGTCGGTTACCACGTAGCGCCCGGATGGTTTCATATCGGCAAAAACAGGGACGCGTTTCCGGATCGTTTCAAAATCATCAATGCTTAAGTCAACACCCATCGCATGCGCGATTGCCAGCAAATGCAAGACCGCATTAGTCGTGCCACCTACCGCCATAACCACGGAAATTGCGTTCTCGAAAGCCTTTTTCGTTAAAATTTGAGACGGTAATATTTGCTTCTGGATGGCCTGCACCAGCACTTCGGCTGACCGCGCTGCGCTGTCAGATTTTTCCGCGTCTTCTGCCGCCATGGTGGACGAATACGGCAGACTCATGCCCATCACTTCGAATGTTGATGACATGGTGTTAGCTGTAAACATTCCACCACAGGAACCAACACCGGGACAGGCTTTGCGCTCGACGGCCAGAAGCTCAGCTGCATCAATTTTATGCGCGATAAATTGACCCACTGCCTCGAAACTGCTGACTATGGTCAAATCACGTCCGTTGAGGTGACCCGGTTTGATGGTGCCACCATAAACAAAAATAGCAGGAATGTTCAAACGTGCGAAGGCAATCATGGCGCCCGGCATGTTTTTATCGCAGCCGCCGATGGCGAGTATGCCGTCCATGCTTTGACCACGACAGACCGTTTCGATTGAGTCAGCAATCACCTCGCGGCTCACCAGCGAGCATTTCATCCCTTCGGTACCCATCGAAATGCCGTCAGAAATTGTGATCGTTCCAAACATCTGTGGCATCGCACCAGCGGCGTGGGCCGCTTGCTCAGCCCGTGTCGCTAAAGTACCCAACCCAGCATTGCAGGGGGTAATAGTGCTATACGCATTGGCAATGCCTACAATAGGCTTGTTGAAATCACCATCGCCAAAACCTACAGCGCGCAACATGGCGCGGTTAGGTGAACGCTGCACACCTTGTGTGATGGCTTTACTGTGGATGTTGCTAGGCATGATGCTTCCTTTAAATAAATTATGTTGGTACTTGTTCTGCGCTGCGTAATTGGTGTTATTGAGGTCAAAAAGTGAAATTATCTTGTGGCGCAACGCATGACTAATGGTAGCAGAAATCAAGCTATATCATAGTCAGCAAGTAGCCAAAATGCAGCCATTTCTCATCGCTCTGGATAAATTTTGCGAATTTTTAAGTGCATATTTCATTCCCGGACACCCTTTATGTTTCGGTATGTACGGTCACACACAGACGGAATTTTAAGAATTAAATATACTTAAAAAGTAGATTGGTTATGACAAGTTTGGAAAGAGCGGCGGGCAAGCGCTATTCGTTAACGTGTCTTGGAGAACTCAGTGAACAACAACCTCACAAGCATAAAAGCTGGCCTTGCGTTGGTAATGCTTGGCTTGCTCTTCGGTATTGGTCTTGGCGTAAGCTTTGGGATCAACGAGGCTTTGTTTGAAACGTATGTAACTCAAGGAATCGCTGCGCACCCAGAACTTCATGACGCGAACAGCCCTGAAAAGATATGGCGCTATGTGCAGCGAGCGCACTTTCACGCCACAGGAATAGCCGCATTCTCGATTGGCTTATTGCTGCTTGTTTCAGCATCTAGCCTCAAGCAACGATTCAAAACGATTGCTGCAATATTCATCGGCCTTGGCGGCTGTTATCCGCTCGCGTGGCTGACAATGTTTATTGTCGCGCCGTCTATAGGCACAGGAGCGGCACATACTCACCCGGTGACAGAACTGCTTACCTATATTGGTGTCGGTGGGTTGCTGCTTGGTGTAGGTATCTTGTTTGCAAATCTTTTTTTTGGATTGTTCAGTGAGCGAAACGACACGTAACAGTCCATTTCAGCGACGCGCCGAAAGCGAGTCGCCCCTGAGTTTTGATGTTGGATGTGTAAACAACTTGTAAATCAGCGTCTAATATTTACCACTGCAAATGGACATTCGGCACGGTCTTGGAAAAATGTGATCAGAAACGGATAGTGTTGCCGGGAAATATTGGAATTATCCAGCCGGTGTAATTGGTTTAATGTGCAGACGTAAATATCTGCTCGATTAAGTTTTTAATATGCGATGGATCAAAAGGCTTGTCGCATATCGCTGAAACGCCCGCCTGCTTCACGGCGGCAAGCCGGTTCTCATCCTGTTCGCTGGTGATCATTATTATTGGCAGCGTATTTTGCCAGCTCTTGTTGCGAATAAATTCAACCAGTTCCCCTCCATCCATTTCTGGCATGTTGTAATCGGTAATGACCAGATCGAAGGAATGTCCCTGGACGATTTCCGCCCCCCGCTTGCCGTTTTCAGCTTCGGTAATATTCTTGATGCCGATATTTTTAAGCACCCTGATCAGGTAGGAACGTGCGCTGGAGCTGTCATCCACTACCAGAACATGCAGATTTTCAACGTCGAAGTCATCCTTTTCCAGCGCGAGGCTACCCGGACTGAGATAGTCGAGCGTCGTGAAGATAACTGCGCGTAAGTGTTTAAGTTCAAACGGTTTGGTCAGGATGGCGCAGGCGCCGGATTGACGCACGGGATCTAGGTAAAGCGGGTTGTCCTCGCTGGAAATCAGGATGAAAGCTATGTTAGTTAAGGCTTGATCGGCACGCATTATTTCAATCAGTTTTGAGCCAGACATATCATCCAGGTACATCGAGCTGATGGTTAGGTCAGGTTGTTGCATGCGCATGGCCTCAAGTGCTGAAGTTCCATCCTGGAAAATCTGTGTGTTCAATACACCAAGATCGCTGAGATATTTTTGGACAATGCGCGCCTGCAGGCCGGAAGGTTCGACCAGGAAAACTGAGAGTTCACTCGTGCTGATAGCAGATTTCATCGTGCACCCATTATTTATTGATATTTTGTTGGAGTTATAATCGGCCGTTGCACTCCGAACTTGAATTAGCCTTATTTAGAGCTGTTGTCGCTTGATCGAATTTAGGTTGACCAGAGCTTTGAACGGAACATTGTGCACCCAAGAAAACGGGCCGTAATTGAGTTTTCACACAGCCTCGGTATCCGTAGTACGATACGTCAGTTAAATAGCATGCCGAGCAAATGACTCCTCAACAGTTCATCCAGAAGTGGAAAGACAATCCTCTCAAAGAGCGCGCCAGCTACCAACTTCACTTTATTGACCTGTGCGCGCTAGTTGGCGTTCCTCACCCTTCACCATCCAGTCACGATACCTATTGCTTCGAGCGCGGGGCAACCCGCACCGGAGCCGGGCAAGGCTGGGCGGATGTGTGGAAGCAAGGCCATTTCGCGTTTGAATATAAAGCGATGCGGCGCAACTTGGGCGAAGCCCTGAAACAGTTGATGACCTACGCGCTGGCGTTGGACAATCCGCCGCTCTTGGTGGTTTGCGATACCAATATCATCGAAATCCACACTCACTTTACCAACGCGCCTTCCGAAGTTCATACCATCGCGCTGGAAGAAATCAGCGAACCCGCCAATCTCGACAAACTGCGCTGGCTGTTTACCGCCCCGGACAAGTTCCACCCGCAACGCACCATTTCTGAAATCACCGAAGAAGCGGCGGGCAAGTTCGCCGCCCTCGCGCAATCGTTGAACGCCAGAGGCCACGCGCCACAGACCGTGGCGCATTTTCTCAATCAATGCCTGTTTTGTTTGTTCGCCGAAGATGCCGAACTACTTCCCGGCAAGCTGTTCGAGCGCTTGCTGGATAAAAGCCAGACCGACCCCGTCAAACTTTCCACGCGCTTGGAAGAGTTATTTAACGCGATGCGCAAGGGGGGCGACTTTGCGTTAGAGGATATTCACTGGTTTAATGGCGGATTGTTCGAGAAGGTTGAAGTCCTGCCTATCGATACCGTCGAAATAAAAATCCTTCACGAAGCCGCCAAACTCGATTGGAGTGGCATTGAACCCTCCATATTCGGAACGCTATTTGAGCGCGGCCTGGATCCCAAGAAACGCTCCCAGCTTGGTGCGCACTACACCGACCAGAAATCCATTTTGCGCATCATCAACCCCGTCATCATCGAACCGCTGGCAGCGGAATGGGAAGTCGCGCGGGCCGCGATTGCTGCACACATCGCCAAGCGCAAGAAGAGTGGCGACAAGGCCGAACGCGACGCGCAAGCCGTGTTCATTACCTATCTCGAACGGCTCAAAGCCTTTCGCGTGCTGGATCCAGCGTGCGGGAGCGGAAACTTTCTTTACCTTGCTTTGCGCACACTGAAAGACCTCGAACACCGGGCAAATCTGGAAGCAGAAGCCTTGGGATTACAACGTCAAATCACCATCGAATGTTCGCCCGCCAATGTGCTGGGCATTGAAATCAATCCCTATGCCGCCGAACTCGCACGCGTCACCGTGTGGATTGGTGAAATCCAGTGGATGCTCAAACACGGCTATCCCATTCGCAAGAACCCCATCCTCCAACCGCTCGACCATATTGAAAATCGCGATGCGTTGCTTTCTTGCCCCTCGCCCTCTGGGAGAGGAGTTAAGGGTGAGGGTGCTGTTTGTAGTAATACAAATATTCCGCCCGAATTAAGAGCATTCGCCAGAGAGTTAAGAAAAAACCAGACTGACGCAGAAAATTTGCTTTGGATGTTGCTTAGAGACCGGCGATTTGCAGGTAAAAAATTTCGTCGTCAACATCCAGTGCCGCCTTATGTGATTGACTTCTATTGTCATGAGGCAAAACTCGCTGTTGAACTTGATGGCGGTCAGCATGCGGACAATATTGAATATGACGAAGCCAGAACAAAATTTATAGCAGAGCAGGGCATTCGTGTCATTCGCTATTGGAACAACCAAGTGTTGCAAGAAACAGAATCGGTTTTGCAAGATCTTTGGAATGAACTAGCTGCATCACCCTCACCCCTAGCCCCTCTCCCAGAGGGCGAGGGGAATAGAGTAAGAAGCAATTTGTTTGACGAAGCCCAATGGCCTGCCGTGAATGTCATCATCGGCAACCCGCCATTTTTGGGCGACAAGAAGATGCGTAGCGAGTTGGGCGATGAATATACTGAAGCACTGAGAAAGATTTACGCAGACCGCGTGCCGGGCGGTGCCGATTTGGTTACATATTGGTTTGAGAAATCGCGTGCACAAATTGAAGCGGGCAATTGTCAGCTTGCCGGATTGGTTGCCACACAATCTGTGCGCAAAGGCTCAAACCAAAAAGTGCTGGCGCGAATCTGTGATACCACCCGCATCTTCAATGCCTGGAGCGATGAAGAATGGATTAACGAAGGTGCTGCGGTGCGCGTGTCGCTGGTGTGCTTTGGTTCCCTCTCCCTTCGGGAGAGGGCGGAGGGTGAGGGCGCTGTGCTGGATGGCAAGGCCGTTGAGAACATCCACGCCGACCTGACCGCAGGTGAAGGGCTGAATCTCACGCAGGCTAAGCCGCTGAATGAGAATACGGGCGTGGCCTTTCAAGGTCCGGTCAAAGTCGGTTCATTCGACATTCCCGGTGAACTTGCGCGGCAATGGCTCAAACAACCCAATCCAAACAGTAAGCCGAACAGCGATGTGGTGCGACCGTGGGCGAACGGGCAGGATGTGACAGGCCGACCCTCTGATAATTGGATTATCGACTTTGGAACAAACCGCACAGAGCAAGAAGCCGCTCTCTTCGAGATGCCATTCGCTCTCGTATTGCGCGAGGTGAAGCCGATGCGTGATGCCGGTAATCGTGAAGGTCGTAAAAAATATTGGTGGAGGCACGGTGAGACTGTGCCAGCCTTACGCGCCGCATTCGCCCCGCTCAAACGCTACATCGCTACTCCACGCGTCGCCAAGCATAGGATGTTCACGTGGCTGGATGTTAGCGTGCTGCCGGATAGTCGCCTCTACGCTATCGCGCGCGAGGATGACGTGACCTTCGGCGTGCTTTCCTCGCGCATGCACGAAATCTGGGCATTAGCGAATGCGTCTATGCACGGAGTGGGTAACGACCCAACCTATAACGCCAAATCGTGTTTCGAGACATTCCCCTTTCCCGAAGGACTGACACCCAACCTCAAACCAGCCGATTACACCAACCCCTCATCCGCCGAGATTGCCACATCCGCGCAAGAGTTGGACAAACTGCGCGAGACCTGGCTTAACCCGCCAGAGTGGACGGACTGGGTGCGTACACCCGAGGAAGAAAAAGCAGGCTACCCAATGCGCCCCGTTGCCAAACTCGGTCACGAGGCCGACCTGAAAAAACGCACCCTCACCAACCTCTATAATGCCCGCCCCGCATGGCTGGATAATGCGCACAAAGTATTGGATGCGGCCGTCGCAAAAGCTTACGGCTGGAACGACTATGCATCGGAAATGCCCGACGAAGAAATCCTGCGCCGCTTGCTGGTAATGAATCTGGCGCGAGCGAGCTCTCTGCTTAAATCCCCCACAGTTTAATTACTGCGAATCAGCTGCAGAAGTCGCTCCGGAAATTCGGACAGGCTGATTACCCACTTTGATGTACGTCTCGTCTATCCGCTAACCTCCTCCCACAGGCATCTTGTGCCCGACGCTTAAATATTTTTGCATTTATAACGCGGAAATTAAGGCGGTTTCCCACGCTTATTCGTTCAATAGTCATAGCGCATTGGTGCTTAGTATGTGCGTCATGGAAGAAGTAAAAAAGTAATGAAGGAGATAAGCAGTATGGTCAGCAAAATTGATAGCGCATTACAGTTTAATCGAACCGTGCTGAACCTGCGCTCGGCGCGTCAGGAACTTATTGCTTCCAATATCGCTAATGTCGATACACCCAACTACAAGGCAAAAGATATTGATTTTGCCAAGACGTTGCAAGGCGCAATGTCAGGTAACGGGGCGAAGTTACAGATGGCGGGTACCGTGCCCCATCACTTGAGCAGTGGCACAGGTGAAAACGTAATGGGTGCGCCGGTAATGTTTCGCAATGTAGTGCAGCCTAGCGCGGACGGTAACACGGTGGATATGGATGTCGAGCGCGCGCAGTTTGCTGACAATGCCTTGCGTTATGAAGCCAGCGTGAAATTTGTGGACAACCAGATCAAAAGTGTATTAACCGCGTTGCAAGGATAATCATTATGTCGTTATTTAATATTTTTAACATTTCAGGTTCTGCAATGGCAGCGCAGTCGCAGCGTCTGAATGTGGTGGCAAGCAATCTGGCCAACGTCGACAGTACGACCAGTTCAAACGGCCAGCCCTATCGTGCCAAGCAGGTGATGTTTAGCGCCACGCCGATGGGAAGTGGAGGCGGTGCCGGTGTACAGGTGTCGGGGGTGGTTGAAAGTGCTGCACCGATGAAAATGCTTTACGACCCCAAGCATCCCATGGCCAATGAAAAGGGCTATGTCACGCTGCCCAATGTCAATGTGGTGGAAGAGATGGTGAACATGATTTCGTCTTCGCGTTCCTATCAAAATAACGTGGAGGTGATGAATACCTCCAAGAGTTTGTTGCTCAAAACTCTGTCCATAGGTCAGTAACGAAAGGATAAACCATGATTAGCGCAACTCAAGATGCTAGCCCCGCTTCCGCACTTATTTCTTCGCTTAATGCCAAGAGCAATTCTGCGTCGAAAACTGAAACCAGCGCCGCTGATACGGAGGATAGATTTTTGAAGCTGCTAGTTACCCAAATGAAGAATCAGGATCCTCTGAATCCGATGGATAACGCGCAGGTGACATCGCAGATGGCACAACTTAGCACGGTAAGCGGCATTGATAAGCTTAATGCTACCTTGCAGGCCCTAAGTGACAGTATGTCCATTGGACAGTCTTTATCAGCCACCAGCATGATAGGGCACGGGGTTTTGATTTCAGGCTCTTCAATTACCCTGAAAGATGGCAAGGCAATTGGTGGGATAGAACTGGCTCAGCCCGCTGACAGCGTAAAGGTGCTGATACAGGATGCTGCGGGTAACACTGTGAGTACATTGCAAATGGGACCGCAGAAGGCTGGTGTGAAGCCGCTGGCATGGGATGGTCAGACAGACGCGGGTACACCTGCCGTAAATGGAACCTACAAATTTTCGGTAGAAGCAATGCTGGCTGGAAATAAGATTGACGCGAATGCTTTGACCTTTGGCATGGTAAATGCTGTAACACCAGGAGCAAATGGAGCTACTTTGGATGTGGGTACGGCAGGTAGCGTTGCAATGTCTGCAGTAAAGCAAATTATCTAACGTAAGGAGAGTGTCATGGGATTTCAACAAGGATTAAGTGGATTAAATGCTGCGGCAAAGAGCCTGGACGTAATCGGCAATAACATTGCTAACGCGAGTACTGTCGGTTTTAAGCAATCGCAAGCCCAGTTTGCGGATGTGTATGCCAATACTATGGGCGGTTCAGGTGGCTCGGCAGCGGGGATTGGCACGAAAGTTTCAACTGTGGCTCAGCAATTTGGGCAAGGGAATGTCAGTGTAACCAACAACCCTCTGGATATAGCGATAAGCGGCCAGGGGTTTTATCAAATGGACAATAATGGCGTGGCATCTTATAGCCGAAATGGCCAATTTCAATTGGACAGGAACGGTTATATAGTGAACGCGCAGGGCCATAAGTTGACTGGTTTCGCGGCTAATCCGCTGACGGGAGCCATTTCACTGGGCAGTTCAGCGCCATTGCAAATATCTACTCAGGCTCTTACTCCCCAGGCTACTGCCACGTCATCAGTTGGCGTAAATCTGGATTCTCGTATGTTAGTGCCTGCCACGGCTGTTTTTAGCCCGACTGATTCAACCTCTTACAATAGTTCTACCGCATTGACGCTATATGACAGTTTGGGCAACAGCCATATTGCAACTCAGTATTTTGTGAAAAATGCGACTGCGAATACTTGGGATGTCCATATGACCGTCGACGACCGCGGTTTAGACGGAACTGCTGCGACTGCAGCGAATACCCTGTTAGGGACATCTCCAACCTTAACATTTAACACAACCGGTGCACTAATTACTCCAGCGACAGGGGCAGTTACCGTACCTGGTGGCATTGTTTATGCGACAGGTTCGACTACGCCTCAGCCTTTGACGTTCAATTTTCTTTCTTCCACGCAATTTGGTGCGACATTTGCAGTGAATCAGCTGGCTCAAAATGGTTATACATCCGGTCAGTTGAGTGGTTTTAGTACAAGTGCAAACGGTACCGTTATGGGACGCTATACCAATGGGCAATCCAAGGCATTGGGACAAATTTTACTCGCTAACTTTGCTAATCCGCAGGGCTTGCAGCCTTTGGGAAACAATGAATGGGATTCCTCTGCGAGCTCTGGCCCACCATTGATAGGTACGCCTGGTAGCTCAAGTTTGGGCGTGTTGCAGTCAAGCGCAGTGGAAGATTCCAACGTGGATATGACTGCCGAGTTGGTGAATATGATTGTGGCGCAGCGTGTATATCAGGCTAACGCACAATCCATCAAGACGCAGGACGCAGTGCTGCAAACGATTACCAACCTGCGCTAATTAGTTACCTGGCTGCTGGCTAACTGAGGAGAAGAGGGTGGACAGACTTATTTATACCGCCATGAGCGGGGCATCGCACACGCTGCAACAGCAAGCGACGGTGGGGCAAAATTTATCCAATGTCAACACTCCAGGTTATCGCGCTGCCGTTAATGCATTCCGTGCAGTGCCGATTGTTGGCGAAGGTTTGCCGACGCGTGCTTTTGTGGTGGATTCCACGGCCGGTGCCGATTTTTCACCAGGGGTAATGCAGCCAACCGGACGCAATCTGGACATGGCGGTACAGGGTAAAGGCTGGATTGCAGTGCAACTGGAAAACGGCAGTGAGGCCTATACCCGTAACGGCAGTTTCCACGTTTCGCCCGAAGGTATTCTGCAGACCCGTAACGGTTTGAATGTGGCAGGTGATACTGGCTCGATTACTATTCCGCCAAATACCGAAGTTACCGTAGCCAAGGATGGCACCATCTCCACCGTACTTAGCGGAATGCCACCTAATCAGGTTGTGGTGGTTGGGCGGATCAAGCTGGTGAATCCGGCGGAAGCGCAGATGGTGCGCGGTGATGACGGCTTGTTTCGCACCAGGGATGGCAAGCCTGTCGAGGCTGATATAGAGGTGACTGTAGCCCCCGGTAATCTGGAAAGCAGCAATGTGAATACTGTAGAAGTAATGGTTAACATGATTTCGCTGGCGCGGCAGTTCGATATGCAGATGAAGATGTTGCAGAGCGCTGACAACAATGCCAAGCAGGCTAGTCAATTGCTAAATATGAACGCTTGATTTCGGCGCGACTAATCGCGCTCCTATAAATTTTAAAAGGATAGTGACCATGATTCGTTCCTTATGGATTTCTAAAACGGGACTGGAAGCGCAGCAAACTCAGATGGACGTAATCGCTAACAATCTTGCGAACGTCAGCACCACCGGTTTCAAACGTTCGCGTGCGGTGTTCGAGGATCTGCTGTACCAGACTATACGTCAGCCTGGCGCGCAATCTTCGCAACAGACCCAGATTCCGTCCGGCTTGCAGATCGGCACCGGCGTGCGTCCGACTGCCTCCGAGCGCATTCAAACCCAGGGCAACCTGCAGCAAACCAGTAACCAGTTTGACATAGCAATACAAGGCGCGGGGTTTTTTCAGGTACTCATGCCGGATGGAACGACGGCTTACACTCGAAGCGGATCATTTCAGACTGACAGCCAGGGACAACTGGTGACTTCTAGCGGTTTTGTAGTGCAGCCTGCTATAACTATTCCTATCAATGCTACCAACGTTACCATAGGCCGCGACGGCACGGTGTCGGTAACGCAGCCCGGGGTTGCGGCACCGGTGCAGATCGGCAGCATGCAATTGGCTGTCTTCATTAATCCGGTTGGCCTGCAAAGCCAAGGAGAAAACCTGTATGTAGAAACCGCATCGTCCGGAACTCCCAACACCAATGTACCGGGCACCAATGGCGCCGGACTGCTGAATCAGGGCTATGTGGAAACCTCTAATGTGAACGTAGTTGAGGAGCTGGTTAATATGATACAGACGCAGCGTGCTTATGAAATCAACTCAAAGGCAATCACGGTTTCGGATCAGATGTTGCAAAAATTAACGCAGATGTAAGTGGAGTGAGATGCGCGATGTGGAACTTGTCTAGCTGGATTATGTGTGGAGTGATGTTAGTTCTTGCGGGTTGTGCGCATACCCCTTCGACCAACATTCATCAGCCGATGACTGCACGTGCGTCCGATAAAAAAGCAGGGGCTGATAACGGTGCCATTTTTCAAGCCGGGCAGAACGAGCGGCCACTGTATGAGGGGAAACGCGCGCGTAACGTGGGCGACATTCTCACCATTATCATTTCAGAAACGACCTCGGCTACCGGAAAATCCAGTAGCGGCGCGGAACACAAAGGAAGTATTTCTATGCAAACGCCTGTTATCACGCAAATTCCAGGTGCCGATTTGATGATGCATGGCATAGGCGTTGCTGGTAGTTCAAACGGCAGTTTGGCTAACAAAAGCAATAATGCGGGTGACAACACCTTTGCCGGCACCGTTACAGTGACTGTGGTTGAAGCGTTAACAAACGGCAATTTATTAGTCAGCGGTGAGAAGCAGGTAGCGATTAATCAAGCTAATGAATATATCCGGTTTTCCGGTGTAGTCAATCCGTACACCATAACTGGCAGCAATACCGTGTTATCCACCCAAGTGGCAGATGCGCATATTGAATACAAGGGTGCCAATCATATTGATATGTCTGTAGTCATGAGCATGCTGGGACGCGTCTTTTTGTCTGTATTGCCGTTCTGAAAAGGGCTAATGCAATGGATATATTACAAATTATTATTCGAATTGCCAAAATAATATTACTGACACTGCTAGTTGCTGTGCCTGCTTCCTCATACGCTGAGCGCATCAAGGACCTCGCCAGCATTCAGGGTGTGCGAGAAAACCAGTTGCTTGGTTACGGCTTGGTTGTTGGCCTAGATGGCAGCGGTGACATGACCACACAAACGCCATTTACCGTTCAAAGCGTGATCAGTATGTTGACGCAAATGGGAGTAAGTCTGCCGCCCAATATCACCCTGCAATTGAAAAATGTGGCGGCGGTAATGGTGACGGCAATGCTCCCACCCTTCGCGCGTCCCGGACAGGCCATGGACGTCACAGTTTCTTCGATGGGTAATGCAAAAAGCCTGCGCGGAGGAACACTTTTAATGACGCCACTCAAAGGTGCAGACGGACAGGTGTATGCCATGTCGCAGGGCAATTTGCTGGTTGGTGGTGTGGGGGCGGCAGCCCCCAATGCCAAGGTGCAGATCAATCACTTGAGTGTCGGGCGCATTCCCGGTGGGGCAACAGTAGAACGATCCGTGCCGACAGTATTGGGGCAGGGCGATTACATCCATCTGGAATTAAAGACCATGGATTTCACTACTGCAACTCGCCTTGCCGCTGCAATCAATTCTGCACTCTCGCCGACTACGGAAATTGCTGCTGCATTGGATGGTCGTACTATTCAGGTGCGCGCGCCAATAGGCAGCTCGCGCGTGGCTTTCGTTTCTCAGGTCGAAAATTTGCAGGTTGACCCTGCGCAGGGTGGGGCGCGCGTGATTGTAAATGCACGCACCGGTTCGGTCGTTATGAATCAGATGGTGACGTTGGATAATTGCGCGATCTCCCATGGCAACCTGACGGTGGTGATCAGTACCGATGTCATGGTGAGTCAACCCCCCCCATTCTCCCAAGGTAAAACTGTGCAGATCGCTAAATCCACAATCGACATTCAGTCCGATAAAGGGGGGTTGGTCATGCTGAATAAAGGCGTGTCGTTGGGCGAAGTGGTGAAGGCATTGAATTCGATAGGTGCAACTCCGCAGGATCTGCTGGCTATCTTGCAGGCGATGAAGTCTGCCGGGGCGTTGCGCGCTGAACTCGAGATCATTTAATGAACATCTCTATAAACGCAACAACACCTGTGTTGCATCAACTATCTATCATTTTTAGAACCTTGAATGCATTGAGATACTGATAATGATCAACCCAATCGATATTTCTGGCAGGGCCGATGTTTCCGGCAGCTTGGCGGTGAGTGCGCAAAGCTTGGACAAGCTGCGTATGCAGGCCAAACAGTCGCCCGACCAGGCACTAAAACTGGTTGCGCAACAGTTCGAAACAGTATTTATGAACATGATGCTGAAATCCATGCGTGATGCTACACCGCAAGACGGCATGTTTGATAGCGAACAGACCAAAATGTTTACCGGAATGCTGGATCAGCAATTGGTGCAGAGCATGTCCAGCCGAGGGGTGGGTTTGGCTGACATCATGATAAAACAGTTGAGCCGGCCGGCCAGCTCTAATGCTGCTCAGGCAAGTCCAGAAACTGTTTTGGCTACGCCAGCGCGCTCTGCCAGTGCGATGCCTGTGCCGGTTGGTGACAGTCTTGCGAATGGGATCAAAAACAGTCCATCCCAGCCCACCCCGTTTCAGCAAGATTTTGTGCGTCGCATGAGACCTCACGCCGTGCAAGCGAGCCAGGAAACCGGTGTGCCGACGCATCTGGTAATGGGGCAGGCTGCGCTGGAAAGTGGCTGGGGCCGGCGGGAGATACGTCTGTCTGATGGCAGCACCAGTTTCAACCTGTTCGGTATCAAGGCTGGTGGTAACTGGAATGGAAAGGTAGCGGAAGTGGTAACTACCGAGTACCACAATGGAATAGCAAGCAAGCAGGTAGAAAAATTCCGTGCTTACTCATCCTATACCGAAGCATTCAGCGATTATGCACATCTGTTACGAGATAATCCCCGCTACGCTCAAGTACTGCAGTCAGGGCAGGGGAGCCCCGAGTTAGCCCATGCCTTACAGCGAGCGGGTTATGCGACTGATCCTGATTATGCGGACAAATTGGTGAAAGTCATGAATCGGATTAATACGGTAAGTTAATGGTGTCGCTAAATTCAAGAAATTTTCCGGGGCGCCGATAATTTGTAAAACGTCCTGCAACTATTCAGGTTAACGTGAAACTCGCGCAGCGATTCATCTGCACCCTCTCCCACCGGGAGAGGGTGAGGGAAGCGGGCATGGGGAGTTTTATCATCGGGGGCGGCATCATTGCCATGCACGTTAGATGGAGCATTCTCTTTCTCGCAAATGAGGGGAAAAATAGTGATTATTTATCACCCTTCATTCTGGGCTGAGTACATACGATAAGTTTAAACACGCAAAGTGTGGCAAGGAATTTATGGGAATCGGTATTTTCGGAAGTGGGGTCAGTGCATTGAATGCAGCCCAAATTGGGTTGTTGACTACTGAGCACAACATTGCCAATGCAAATACGCCCGGCTTTAATCGGCAGGAGATCGTGCTGGGCACACGCTTACCCCAGGCGACTGGCGCAGGGTTTATTGGCCAGGGAGTAGAGGTCAGCACTGTCAAACGAATATATAACGAATTTCTGTCTAATCAGGTTATGCAAGGGCAGGCGCAGGCCAGCCAATTGGAAACCTATTATCAGCAGATCGGACAGATCAACAATATGCTGGCCGATTCCGATGCCGGTTTGTCGCCTGCATTGCAGGAGCTTTTCAGCGCGGTAAATAATGTTGCCAGCTCGCCCGAGTCGCAAGCCGCGCGGCAAGCCATGCTGGGTAGTGCACAGTTTCTGGTGTCGCGATTTCAGTCGTTAAATCAGCGCATGAGCGACATTAATAGCAGCATCAATGGCCAGATTAGCAGCAGCGTAACAACCATAAATAGCTATGCGCAGCAGATTGCATCAATGAACAAGAATATCGTGCTGGCACAAGCGGCATTCAATGGGCAGACGCCTAACGATTTGCTGGACCAGCGTGACCAGCTCGTATCGCAGTTGAATAAGGAAATCAAGGCGAATGTAGTTAAGCAAAGCGATGGCACTTTCAACGTATTCATCGGAGCGGGCCAATCACTGGTGGTGGGGGAGCAGACCATTACTTTGCAGGCCGTTCAATCGTCTAGTGATCCCTTCAGGCTTGAAGTGGCGTATGGCTCAGGTGCAAGCGTTATTCGCGCGCAGCAAAATAGTTTTCAGGGTGGAAATTTGGGGGGGCTTTTAGCCTTCCGTAGCGAGTCGCTGGATGTTGAACAAAATGCCTTGGGCCGGGTGGCCTTGGTATTGGCAGATACATTTAATCAACAGCACAAGCTCGGGCAGGATCTGAATGGCGCTCTGGGCGGTAATTTCTTTGCTCAGCCTGTGCCTTTAGTCAATTCCAATACTGCAAATACTGGTACCGCTACCATTAGCGCCAGCGTTGTCAGTACTTCAGCGTTGACCGGCAGCGATTATTCGTTGCGGTTTAACGGGGGAACTGCTTATACGTTGACGCGTCTTTCGGATAATACGGTTACGGCTTTCGCTACTTTGCCACAAACAGTGGACGGTCTTACGATAGCCACCACTGCGGGAGCAATAACGGGCGATAGCTACATGATACGCCCGACCATAAATGGAGCACGTGACATTGCTGTTGCCATCAGTGATACCTCCAAGATCGCAGCAGCGGTGCCAATTCGTACCAATGCATCATTGGCAAATATCGGCTCGGGGCGCATTAGCGAGGGCACGGTCAATGCAGCTTTTCCTGTCAATGCCAACTTGCAGCAACCAGTCAGCATTGTTTTCGATAGTCCACCGACTACATATACTGTGACAGGTACAGGGATACCGGGCTCCCCGGTTGCAGGCGTGGCTTATACCGTGGGCACCGCTATCACCTATAACGGCTGGACCATGCAGATCACCGGTGCCCCAGCCGCTGGGGATACCTTTACGGTGGCAAGCAACACCAATGCTACAGCTGACAATCGTAATGCGCTGCTGCTGGCAAACTTGCAAACCAAAAATACAATGGCGGGTGGAACTGCCTCTTATCAGGGCGCTTATGCGCAATTGGTCAGTCAAGTTGGTAATAAAACTCGCGAATTGGAATTAACCAGTCAGGCGCAAACCAGCATGGTTAATCAGATTATTCAAACGCAACAATCGATCTCCGGAGTGAATCTGGATGAGGAAGCGGCCAACCTGATGCGTTATCAGCGTGCCTATCAAGCTGCGGGTAAGGTGATTCAAATTGCCAATTCCTTGTTTGATACTTTGTTAAGTTTAGGGGAGTAGCCAGCCATGCGTATTAGCACTAGCAGCCTTTACAATGCCAACGTAAGTTTGCTTAATCAACAGCAGGCCCAGCTGTTGCACACCCAACAGCAGATTGCCACTCAGCGGCGCATCCTCACTCCGGCAGATGATCCGATTGCTTCAGCGCGCGCTCTGGAAGTATCTCAATCGGACGCTTCCAATTCACAATATGCGATCAATCGAAATGCTGTGCAGCATTCCGCCTCGTTGGCTGAGAGCGTTTTGCAAAGCGTAACGGATTTGCTGCAGGACGTCAGAACGGTAGCGGTTAATGCCGGTAATGGGGGGATAAATAATTCTGATAAGCAAACCTTTGCGACGGATTTGAGTGGACGTCTGGAAGAATTACTGACGTTGGCAAATAGCACAGATGGAATAGGTAATTACCTGTTTTCTGGTTTTCAGGGCAGAACACAACCTTTTGCCAACAACAATGCTGGTGTCCAGTATCAGACTGATGATGGTCAGCGCATGATTCAGGTCAGCAGCTCCAGGCAATTGGCGGCCAGCGATTCCGGCGCAGACATTTTTATGCGCGTCAAAAATGGCAATGGAACGTTTAATGTCCAGGCGGCAGCTCCGAATACCGGGAGTGGCATTGTCAGCTCAGGGGTGGTTACTAATCCGGCGTTGCTTACTGGGAATAATTATCAGGTGACGTTCAGTGTGGCAGCTGGTGTGACAACTTATGGTGTGACAAATATTACGCCGGGGGCATTGGTGCCAGTACCAGTAGCAGCAGGTACTCCTTACGTCAGCGGACAGGTAATCAGCTTTGATGGCTTGCAGCTTGATATCACAGGGGCGCCAGCTAGCGGAGATGTCTTCACCGTAGCGCCCAGCTCCAACGAAAGCATATTCAAGACCATCGCTGATTTGATTACTGCGCTGAGAACGCCTAATCCACTGGGGGGGGCGGTAGCAGCAGCGGAATTTACCAACAGTCGCAACAAGGCGTTAAATAATCTGGATCGCAGCATCGATAATGTGCTGACAGTGCGCGCATCGTTGGGGACACGCCTGAGCGAGCTGGATGCTCTGCAAAATGCTGGTGAAAGTATGGGGGTGCAGTACAAAGAGACGTTATCGCAATTGCAGGATGTGGATTTCAACAAGGCGATCAGCGATCTAAACCAGCAAAAAACCAGCCTGGAAGCTGCGCAGAAATCTTTTATGGCTGTGTCTGGACTGTCTCTCTTCAACTATATGTAGAAACTCTGTATCCAAGTTCCTACATTGTCAATTTTAGCATTAAAGTTTATTGAGAAATCGCCGCTAAATATTTGACGATTTCATTTTTAAATAAAAGCTGAAAAGAAAGTGGGGGGACGAAATTATGGCCGCAAAAAAAGTTAATTCAGTAGCACACAAAGCTACCGCAGCATTCTGTTGGGGAATTGCTTTGGGAGTTGGTATTGCCGGCGCTTCGCTGTTGCTTATTCTGGGTGGATTGGGCTGGGCTAACATTGTGTCTGCTGTAGTCCTTGTTGGAATATCGGCTGCTGTCGGAGAGTGGGGAGTTCGCCGCCATCGCACTTTGCTTAAGTTGGCCGTAGCACAAGAGCTGGACAATGCCAAAGCAAGATTTGAAATCGAGCTTGCGAATGCTGATGCGGGTGGCTTGGAAGATGTCTGCACGGAGGTGGTGCCTATCTGGTCCAGACAAGTTGAAACTACTCGGAATCAGACCGAAACAGCCATCATGGACTTGGCCAATCGTTTTGTCGGTATTAACGCAAAACTGGAGGCGTCGGTCCGTGCTTCGCAAAGCGCCGCTAATGACTTAGCAGGTAGTACAGAGGGCGGGGCAGTGGCGGTAATGACGCAAAGCGAGTTATCGCTGAACAGCGTGATCGATTCCCTCAGGGAGGCGCAGCATAGTCGCAACGACATGCTGGAACAAGTTAGAAGCCTCAATGATTACACCGGTGAACTGAGAGCTATGGCCGTCAAGGTGGCGGAGATTGCCGCTCAAACAAACTTGCTCGCTTTAAATGCCGCGATCGAAGCTGCGCGTGCCGGAGAAGCAGGGCGCGGGTTCGCTGTGGTGGCGGACGAAGTGCGCAAATTATCCAGTCTTTCCAGTGAAACCGGTAAAAAAATGTCAGGTACAGTGGATATTATCAGCAACGCCATCGCCAGCGTATTCAAGATTGCTGAAAGCTCTTCCGAACATGATCTCAAATCAGTTGCGAATTCTGAATTGATTATTCAACAGGTACTGCAAAGCTTTACTAACGTCACTTCGCATTTGTCAGACTCCGCTGACCAGCTACAACAGGAAAGCGCAGGTATTCGCGACGAATTATCTGACGTGCTGGTTTCACTTCAATTCCAGGATCGTGTCAGCCAGATATTAGTTCATGTGCGCAACAACATGGAAAAGCTGCATCAGCACTTGAAGCAATTCAAGCAGGATAGAGCGGCATCCGTCCCGGTTAAGCACCTCAATATCAAAACATGGTTAGCTGAGATGGAGGCACTCTATGCCACTCAGGAACAAGTCCACACTCATCGCGGGATTCAATCCAGCGAGGCCACGAAAGCCACGAAACAAGAAATCACATTTTTTTAGGAGGGAATATGGGCAAGGCAATACTGATAGTTGACGATTCCGCAAGCGTGAGGCAGGTCGTCGGCATCGCATTAAAAGGTGCAGGTTATGACGTGATTGAGGGATGTGACGGCAAGGATGCGCTGACAAAACTGAACGGGCAAAAAATCCACCTTATTATCAGCGACGTGAACATGCCCAACATGGATGGGATTACCTTCGTCAAAGAGGTAAAAAAACTACCTAATTACAAATTCACGCCGATCATCATGCTCACTACCGAGTCTCAGGAAGGAAAAAAACAGGAAGGCCAGGCAGCGGGTGCCAAGGCTTGGGTAGTTAAACCGTTTCAGCCGGCGCAAATGCTTACTGCGGTGGCCAAATTGATATTGCCTTAGAACCTGGCAATGAGGACTAAATAAGGAAATACCATGCCTATCAGCTCAACAAATAAAAATGGACAGTCATTACTGCATATGGAAGGTGACATGACTATCTACACTGCCGCCGACATGAAGAATGAACTGATGACCCATATGGCTCAACCGTGCGAGCGAGAAATTGATTTGTCAGAGGTCAGTGAGATGGATAGCGCTGGCCTGCAAATTCTTATCTTGGCTAAGCGCGAAGCCGAAAAGCACGGAACAAGTTTGCGATTAACCGGGCACAGCCGTGCGGTGCTCGATGTGCTGGATATGTGCAACTTGGCGTCTTATTTCGGCGATCCGGTGGTGCTTTCTTGCAATGAGAACAAAGGACAATAAAATGAGTTTAGATCTCGATCAAGCACTGCAAACTTACATCGCCGAAGCACGCGAGCTTCTGCAAGATATGGAGGACTCGCTGTTGCGGCTTGAAGTTGATCCGAATGATGCCGATACGATCGGCGCCATATTCCGCGCCGCGCATACCATCAAGGGGTCAGCCGGTTTGTTCGGATTGGATCCCATCGTCAGTTTCACTCATATTGTTGAAGACGTGCTGGACCGAGTACGCGATGGAGACGTTGTTATTGAGGCCAATCTGATCGCAGTATTGCTCGAAAGCGGCGATCACATGTTGCACCTGGTTGACGTAGTCGCCGCCCAAGGCGGGCAATTGGATGCAGAAGCCATTGCCCGAGAAAGTGGTTTGCGTGTTCGGTTGCAGGCTTACCAAGATGATTCGGAGATGAGTCATGCCGTTCAAGTGGAGACAGAAATTCCATTGCAATCCAGCGGCGGTGGTTTGGTAGAGACGGACAATTGGCACATCTCCTTGCGCTTCGGCCAGAACGTAATGAGAGATGGAATGGATCCGCTTTCTTTCCTCCGCTATTTGTCTACACTCGGAGAAATCGTCTCTATCACCACCATGTTTGATGCTCTGCCGCCTGCCGATGAAATGGATGCGGAATCGTGTTACCTCGGTTTCGAAATTGATTTTAAGTCAGATGCGGACAAGGCGACAATAGCGGGAGTGTTCGAATTCGCACGGGAAGGCAGCCTAATCCATATTCTGCCACCCCACAGCAAGCTGACGGAATACATCGAATTAATCCGCTCGTTGCCGGAAAGTGAAACGCGTTTAGGCGAAATTCTGGTGACCACTGGAGCACTCACCCAACAGGAACTGGAAGCTGGGCTAAGCGAACAGCAAACCAGTGCCCGTCCGGACGGTTCGACAACGCCACTGGGCGAAATTTTGGTAGAACAACGTTCGGTTGAACATGAAGTTGTGCAAGCGGCCCTGGATAAGCAAACTCAGTCCAAGGATAGTAAAAACAAGGAAAACCGCTACATCCGCGTGCATGCCGACAAACTGGACGAATTGATCAATATGGTGGGTGAGTTGGTCATAGCCGGAGCTGGCGTAAGTTTGCTTGCTCAGCGCGTTAGCGATAACGGACTACAGGAAGCCACCTCAGTGATGTCGGGGCTAGTGGAGGAAATACGCGATGGGGCACTGCGCCTGCGCATGGTTCCAATTGGTGAAACCTTCAACCGTTTTCAACGCGTGGTGCGTGATGTAGGCCGCGAACTCGGCAAGGATATTGAACTGGTAATTACCGGTGCAGATACCGAGCTGGACAAGACCGTTGTGGAAAAGATTGGAGATCCACTCATGCATCTGGTGCGTAATGCCATGGATCACGGTATCGAGTCGGCTTCAATTCGACAGTCAAGGGGTAAGTCAGCCAAAGGCACTCTGCGGCTTAACGCCTATCACGATTCGGGCAGCATCGTGATTGAGATTGTCGATGATGGAGGTGGTCTTAACCGTGACCGAATTCTGCAAAAGGCCAGGGAACGCGGCCTGATTGCCCCTAACGTAACGCCGCCTGATCATGAAATCTTCAACATGATTTTTGAAGCAGGATTCTCTACCGCGGAAGCTGTAACCAGTATCTCAGGTCGAGGCGTAGGGATGGACGTGGTTAAACGCAACATCACCGCACTGCGCGGTACCGTGAATTTGGACAGCGCGGTAGGCCAGGGCACTACAGTCAGTATTCGTTTGCCGCTTACCCTCGCGATTATCGACGGTTTTCTGGTTGGTGTCGGCAAATCCAGTTATATAGTGCCGCTGGACATGGTACAGGAATGCATTGAGCTGACCGAAAATGACCGCCAGTTAACGCGCGAGCGCAGCTATCTCAATCTGCGCGGCGAGGTATTACCTTTTGTAATGCTGCGCGATCATTTCGAAGTTGAGGGTGCCGGGGCGCGGCGCGAGAACGTGGTCGTGGTGACCTGTGCAGGTCAAAAAGCAGGGCTGGTGGTAGACGAGCTAATGGGTGAATTCCAGACCGTAATCAAACCACTGGGCAAGATATTCAGTACCCTGCGCGGCATCAGTGGCTCCACCATACTCGGTAGCGGCGAAGTAGCGCTCATTTTGGATGTGCCATCATTGGTTCAACAGGCAGTCAATCGGGAAACACATCAAGTTTCAACCAGGCAACTTACTCATTAATTATCGTGTCGCTAAATTTTACAACCTTTACTTAGAATAATCACTTGGAGAATAAATGATGTTTAAAAATATGAAAATAGGTATGCGTTTAGGATTGGGTTTTGGCCTTGTGGGGATTTTGCTGTTAATCATCGCGGCCTTAGCTATTTCGCGGCTTTCGCAGCAAAACACAATGCTGGATGTGGTAGTTAATGATCGATATATGAAAACGGCTTTGATCACTGAGATCAAGGGCGAAACCACTGCCATTGCTATTATGCTAAGAAACATGATGCTCACTGATAGTCGCGATGACATGAAGAAGCAAGAAGCAAAAATTCTTGAGTCGAAGAATAAAATTGGAGAAAGCGTAGAGAAATTGCAAAAAATTGTTGTTCTGCCAAAAGGTAAGGAATTGTTGCAGCAGGTTTTGGATAATCGAACAAAATATGTAGATGGCTACAAGACCTTGATAAATCTTACTAATGAAGGGAAGAAGGATGAATCACGGGCATTCTTGCAAAATGTTCTGCGTCCCATCCTGGGCGCTTATCAGGCTAGCTTGAATACACTGAACAGTTACTTTGTAGATTTAATGCAGGTAGCCGCTAAGGAAGCCGCCGAAAGCTATAACATGGCACGCAACGTGATGCTGGCGCTGGTAGGGATTGCCTTGGTATTGGCTGCAGGTATTGCCTTCTGGGTCACGCGCAGCATTACCGGGCCGTTGAATATCGCCTTGAACGTATCAAACCAGTTGGCCGAAGGAAATCTGACTGCAAATATCGAGGTGACTTCTAAAGATGAAACCGGCCAACTGCTCGCAGCCATGCAAAACATGGTGAACAAATTGTCGCAGGTTGTCACCGAAGTACGCAGCGCCTCGGACAGTCTTTCAAGCGCTTCTGAAGAAGTAAGCGCGACCGCACAATCCATGAGTCAAGCCACTAGCGAACAAGCAGCCAGTGTGGAAGAAACCAGCGCATCGGTCGAGCAAATGAGTGCTTCCATTAATCAGAATACCGAAAATGCTAAAGTCACAGACGGTATGGCCAGCAAAGCTGCCAAAGAAGCTACCGAGGGTGGCGAATCAGTGCAGCAGACAGTGTCTGCCATGAAAGAAATCGCCAAAAAAATCGGCATTATTGATGATATTGCCTATCAGACTAATTTGCTGGCGCTCAATGCCGCTATCGAAGCAGCACGTGCGGGTGAGCATGGCAAGGGTTTCGCAGTGGTGGCGGCGGAGGTACGTAAACTGGCAGAACGCAGCCAGGTAGCGGCGCAGGAAATTGGCGAGCTGGCCTCCAGCAGCGTAGGGATGGCGGAGAAGGCCGGCAAACTGTTGGACGAAATGGTGCCTTCCATTAACAAGACTTCTGACCTGGTACAAGAGATCAGCGCCGCATCGGAAGAACAATCTTCTGGTGTAAGTCAGATCAATACCGCCATGAGTCAGTTGAGCCAGATCACCCAGCAGAACGCATCTGCATCTGAAGAGCTGGCTGCTACCGCTGAGGAAATGAGCGGCCAGGCGGAGCAACTGCAACAGACGATGGAATTCTTTAAAGTCGAAACGAATGCCAGCAGCAGTCAACGCAAGACTGTCGTGAGCAGGGTGGTGGCCGATATTAGCAAAGCGACGCGTCCGGCCAAGGCCAAGACAAAGTCTGCCATGCATGCCCTCGCTGGCATCCCAAATGAAGCTGAATTTGCCCGATTTTAATAGGAGACAGCCATGGGCGCACTAATTAAAAAAGAAATTCATGCGGCCGTTTCGCAGCAGGAAGAGGGGCAGTATCTAACCTTCCTGATCGGAGGCGAAATGTTCGCCATCAGCATCCTCGGCATCAAGGAGATCATCGAATACGGTAACCTTACTACCGTACCAATGATGCCGGATTTCATCCGTGGAGTGATTAACCTGCGGGGCGCAGTTGTGCCGGTGGTAGATATGTCGGCGCGCTTCGGTCGCACAGCATCCGAAGTAACGCGGCGTAGCTGCATTGTCATAATTGAAGTCGAAGCGGATGATGAAAAGCAGGATGTTGGAGTAGTAGTAGACTCGGTATCAGAAGTGCTGGAAATACCTGCCGCTGAAATTGAGCCGGCACCGAGCTTCGGTGCCAGGATCCGGGCTGACTTTATCAGCGGCATGGGTAAAGTGAACGGCAAGTTCGTCATTATTCTCAATGCTGACCGTGTGCTGTCGGTGGATGAAATGGCCATGCTTTCAGGGGCAAGCAGTACTGAGATTGCTCAGGCAGAATTGGTGTAAGCAAGCAGGAAACGCAAGGTGAACGATGGATGGGAGAAGGCTGGCGTAATTTACCAAAATTCTCCCATCCTGATGTTCTCCACTCCGGCAGTTTTGCACATCCCTGGTAGACCAAACATTTACAATAAACGGTAGAACAAAAAATCAATGAATGCCGAAACTCTTAGAGATGATGAGTTTAACCAGTTCCGGACATGGTTGCATCGTACCGCCGGGATTAATCTTTCCGATGCAAAGAAAGCGTTGGTTTCTGGTCGTCTGTCTAAGCGGCTGAAGCATCATGATTTGTCTAGCTACGGTGATTATTTCCGGCTGATTACTCAGAGTACCGAAGCAGCGGAATTACAGATTGCACTGGATCTGCTTACCACCAACGAGACCTATTTTTTTCGTGAGCCCAAACATTTCGATTTTCTGCGAGGGCAGATTTTGCCCAAGGCGCATACAGGCAAAACATTTCGTTTATGGAGTGCAGCCAGCTCGTCCGGCGAGGAACCTTACAGTCTCGCCATGACACTTGCCGACGGCCTGCCTCGCACGCCATGGGAAATCGTCGCTTCCGACATCAGCACTCGCGTTCTCGAAAAAGCCCGCTCTGGCCACTATGACATGGAACGGGCGCACAATATTCCGCAGCCTCTGCTCTCTAAGCATTGTCTGAAGGGCAACGGCTCCCAAGACGGCACTTTCATGATTGAGCGCAGCCTGCGCAGTCGCGTGCAATTCATGCAAATCAACCTGAATACAACGCTGCCGAAGCTAGGCGAATTTGACGTTATTTTTCTGCGCAATGTAATGATTTATTTTGATATAGATACAAAACGTCAGGTTGTCGCACGAATGTTGCCGTTATTGAAGCCAGATGGTTACTTTATTGTCAGTCATTCTGAAAGCCTCAACGGAATCACCGATGGCCTGAAATTAGTCGCACCGTCTATATACCGCAAGCCATGAATCAACCTGAAAGTTTTACCGAGATATTTTTACAGCCCGGAGATTTTTATTTCGGTGATGTGAATACTCGCCTTCGCACCCTTCTGGGATCATGTGTATCTATTACTATGTGGCATCCGACAAGATTGATAGGCGGCATGTGTCACTACCTGTTGCCATCCCGGGAAAGCGCATCGGTGACTCCTCTCGATGGTCGTTACGCGAAGGAAGCCATGCAAATGTTCGCGCATGAAATTCGAGCAGCAAAAACGCACCCTTCAGAATATTGCGTGAAATTATTCGGGGCGGGCAACATGTTTCCTGGTATAAAAAAAAATAATCCATGTGATTCTAATGGCTGCGAAAATAATATTAATGCATGCAAAAGCGTACCCTGCAAAAACATGGCCATTGCCCGATCGCTGGTTGCTTCGCACGGATTCGTGGTCGCAGCCGAAGATTTAGGAGGGAATAGCCATCGGCAGATTGTATTTGATATTTATAACGGTTATGTCTGGGTGCGCAAACCCGGTCCAATCCATGCATGATTTAAGAGCGTCACTAAATAAATGAAAAAAATTAAAGTCTTATTAGTCGACGACTCGGCTGTAGTGCGACAGGTGTTGCAGGCTGTATTGGATCAGGAGCCGGACATTCATGTAATTGGCGCAGCATCCGATCCTATTTTTGCCATGGAAAAGCTTACTCGCGAATGGCCGGATGTAATCGTGCTGGACGTGGAGATGCCGCGCATGGACGGCATCACCTTCCTAAAAAAAATTATGGCTGAACACCCCACACCGGTGGTGATCTGTTCTACGCTTACGGAAAAAGGTGCGGAAACCACCATGCAGGCGCTTGCCGCTGGGGCAGTTGAAATTATTACCAAGCCCAAAGTCGGGTTGAAAAGTTTTTTGCTAGAATCATCTAACGATCTAGTGGGTGCAGTCAGGGCGGCTGCCCAAGCCAATGTCAGGCGTCAGGTCAGAGCGGCAGCACCGCTACCGCAAGTGGCTGGAAAACTTAATGCCGATGCTATTCTTTCTGCTGCCACTGCTCACTCCATGGCACAAACCACTGAACGCATTGTTGCCATCGGCACCTCGACTGGAGGCACACAGGCTCTGGAAGCCGTGCTGACAGCACTGCCGCGAGTTTGCCCCGGCATTGTTATCGTGCAGCATATGCCTGAAAAATTTACTGCTTTATTCGCCGAACGCCTCAACGGCCTGTGCCAAATAGAAGTGAGAGAGGCAAAAAATAACGATCGAGTTATTCCAGGTCTCGCCCTGATTGCTCCCGGTGGCAAGCATATGCTTCTTAAGCGCAGTGGCGCGTACTACCATGTTGAAGTGGTGGATGGCCCCCTGGTTAACCGCCATCGCCCGTCAGTGGATGTGCTATTCCGCTCGGTAGCCAAGTTTGCGGGAAAAAATGCCACTGGCATCATCATGACCGGCATGGGCGACGATGGTGCACGCGGCCTGAAAGAAATGCTGGACGCTGGTGCTCCCACGGTGGCGCAGGATGAAGCTACGTGTGTTGTGTTTGGTATGCCCAAGGAAGCCATTAAGCTGGGCGCCGCAAAAAAGGTGGTGCCATTGCATGAAATGCACTGGGCCATTTTGGGGAAATGAACACAACTGCTCGGTATTGAGTTTAATCTCTGCGGGTTCAATTCCCATCCCTCTGGGCGAAAGCTGGTTGAAAACCAGCAGATTGAAGAGCGCAGTTAATACTCCGCTGCATGTGGTGGGGTATTTTATTGGCACTTCCGTTTCAAGTTTAACAAAACGTTGGTGCCCATTTTTCTCAGCTTACCTCATCCCTGTGCAAGGTTACTTGGTGCAGCTCACTTATCAACCCATGGATGTGGCTACGTTGTTGATCACTCAATGCAGTTTTTGCTTGTGCAAGCTGCTTGAGATGATCTTCCAGGTTGCGTGCCACGTCACTGAGCAAGGAAAACCCGAAGGTCTTTCCCGATCCGGTTAGGCTATGCACCATGCAATGCAAGGTTTGAAAGCCTTCCTCATCCCAACTATCCTGGGGCAACTGCTCCCACACCTGTTCGAGGTGTTTCAGTTTTACAGGCAATTGCGCGGCATAGGTATTGCATAGAATTTTTAGTGTTGCTTGCAGTTCGTTCGAATCAGCCATGACAACGTTCCCATATATCCTGCACCCTGCTTGCCAGGGTCATCGGATCGAAAGGCTTGGGAATGACATCGACTGCTCCGAGGTCCTTGTAGCCAGCAACTTCACCGGGCTGAACCTTGGCGGTCATGAAAATTACTGGTGTGTAGGAAAACTGAGGTAGTGCACGCAGCATCTTGAGCGTGCTCGGCCCATCCATACCCGGCATCATCACATCCAGCAAAAACAACTGTGGTTTAAAACCAGGTGCTCGTTGCAGAGCCTCATCACCCGAGCTGCATATTTCCACGGTAAACCCGCCCAGTGCTTCCAAGGCGAGCCGCGCCACCATTTGGATATCAGGCTCATCTTCTACATACAAAATGCGCGTCAGATTGTCTGCCATTGCTGTCCTTTTCTCTTAAGACACATCGCTATATTGTCCAGAACGCTGGCAGAATTAAGCGGCTTAACCACGAAGCCATCCGCTCCTTTTTTTATCGCTTCACGGACTTTATCCATCGTTGCCTCGGCACTCACCATCAGCACAATCGTTGCCGGGCTTATTTTGCGAATTTCTTCCAGCGCTTGTAAACCATCCATTTTTGGCATATTGATGTCGAGCAACACTAGGTCGGGCTTCTTTCTCGCACATAGCGCGATTGCATCGTGGCCGTTGGATGCTTCGCCAATAACCGGATAATCCTCGCTACGCAGGATGAACTTCAGCATCTCTCGCATCATGTTGTCGTCATCTACCACTATTACCGAATGCTTTTCTGATTTCTCCATGTTATTCAACTCCGATCAATCGTTTTATGGTTGCCAGCAGCTGTGCATCGCTGGTGCGCGACTTCACCAGAGCTGAAGCCACGTTCTGGATTTCCTCCCGTTCCATTTCACGGGCTGAAAATACCATAACCGGGATCGGCGGCGTCGCGCCATTCAACAATGACAGAAGCTCCTGGCCCGAACCATCCGGCAAGGTGAGATCGAGAATTACCAAGTCGTAGCGGCACCGCTCAAGTAATTGCCTCGCCTCGGTAAGCATGCCTGCATGGTCGAGATCTGCGGTATCTCCTACTATGCCGTGCATCACCTGAAAGATATCAGGGTCGTCTTCGACGTGCAGTACACGAGGGCGTATGTCAGAAAACTGTCCAACTGCCCGTCTTACTGCCAACACCATATGCTCCTGGTTGATCGGCTTGGTGATCCAGTCAATCACGCTGTACGCCTCGCCGTTCAATTCCAGGCGACCCTCAATCGCCCTGGCCGAAACCACTATGATGGGCAAACTCGCGGTTTTCTTTTCCATGCGAAGTTCACGGATAAATGCGATGCCGTTCTGGTCAGGCAGCGCCAGATCTAGCGTCATTGCCGCATAGTTGCTCTGTGCCAGCATTTGTTTTGCCTGTTCTGTATCGTAGGCGATATCGGCCACCTGCCCATCCTGTTCCAGCATCAAGCGCAGTAACGCGGCGATGTCGTGGTCATCTTCACAAATCAGTACCCGCTTGCCTTTTCCTTCATTCTTGCCAAAAGTAGTAACGACAGTTTCTTCCCATATCGGAAATTCGATGAAGAAAGTGGTCAATACATTGGGTTCTGAACTGAAACCTATGTTACCGCCCATTTTTTCGACAATCGCCCGAGTGATGGAGAGACCCAACCCAGTGCCGCCTTTCTTGCGGGTATCAGAGGAATCGCCTTGGGCGAATTTCTGGAAAATCTGGCTGCGGAATTGCTCAGAGATGCCGCTGCCCTGATCCTTCACTGCCACTCGAACTTGCTTGCCACTGACAATAACGGCAACCGTCACCTTGTCGCCGGCGGACGAAAACTTGGCGGCATTGGAGAGCAGGTTGGTCAGAACCTGCATCAAGCGGTTGGCATCCACGTTCACCATGATGCCTGGCAGATCGTTTTCCAGTTCGTAGCTCACATTGAACTGCCTGCCATAGGCGCAGTTTGCTTCCAATGCCTGATGCAAAAGAGGCATCAGCTCAACCGGTTTGAATTGAAGCTCCATCTTGCCGGCCTCGATTTTTTCCATATCGAGGATGTCGTTGACTAGTAGAATCAGGCGCTCGCTGTTCTTGTGCGCAATGTCCACCAGCATCTTCGCTTGCGGTGGCAATTCACCCGCCACTCCGCCGACGATAAGTCCGAGGGCGCCGCGGATCGAGGTCAGCGGCGTACGCAGCTCATGGCTGACAGTAGAAATTAACTCGCTTTTCATGCGTTCGATATTTTTGCGCTCGGTGATGTCTTGGATGATAGCGACAAATACCGGCGGGAATTCATTAGCTGACAAGTGCATGCAAATCTCTATGGGGTAGAGGCTCTTGTCCTTCCTTTGGTGTTCAACCTCGTATGTCACAACGTCCTTCTCTCCACGCCTGAGAGGACCGATACGCTGCTCGAACATTTCATGCGTAAGATTGGGTTCGAGATTGAGCTCCGTCATTCCCCTGAGTTCATCCATGGAGAAATTGAGGTTGCGCTGCGCCCTTGCACTGACCATGGTGAAATGCAACGACTGCGCATCGAACACGTAAATTTCGTTTAACGACTCGTCGAGAACACGCCCTAAGCGGATCAATTCATGCTCACCTTGCTTGCGTTTCGTTATGTCAACTCTGACCGAGATGTAACGTTCAATCTTCCCATCTGCATCCTTTACTGGCACGATAGCGCTATCCACCCAATACAACTCGCCGCTCTTTGCGCGGTTACAAATTTCATCGCGCCAGATATAGCCACGGGTGATAGTGGCCCACATCTCGGCGAAGAAAGCGCTTGAATGCGTCCCGGAATTTACCATGCGATGATCATGACCAAGTATCTCATCCCGGCGGTAGCCGCTGATTTCACAAAACTTATCATTGGTCTGAATGATGCGCCCGGAAGGGTCAGCGACAGAAACGATGGCGTGCTGGTCAATCGCGTGGATATAGCTAGTTAACTCTGCGGAAATCCGCTTGGCGTCTTCTATGGCATGCAGTAATGCGTTCTCAGATTCCTTGCGTGCAGTCAAATCCCTTGTCACAGCAATAACAAGACGTTTTGTATTTATACAGACTTCATTTGCCTTGTATCCCAGCGGAAAATGCGTGCCGTTCTTGCGCACGCCGACCACTTCCCTGCGCACTCCAGGAATCGTGGGTTTATCCAATTCCTGATGTTGTTCAAGAGAGTCATTATGCTGACCTTGACCTGGCTCCTGCGTCAGCAGACTGATATTTTGACCAATAATCTCGTTTCTTGTGTAGCCAAAAATCTGTTCCGCGGCCGGGTTGAAGATTTCAATCACACCGCCTTCGTTAATTGCAATGATGCCTTCATCCACGTTGTCCAGCACTGCACGGGTACGCGCTTCGCTGTCGCGCACTTGGCCGATGACCTTCACCAAGTTATCGTGTATTTCCTTCAGGGCTTTCATCAGCTGGCCAATCTCATTTGTTGAGCGAACTTCGATTAGCTGCGTCAAATTGCCTGCGGCAACGCCTCGGGCAATCCTCACTACGTCCTCCAGCGGCCGGGAAATGGCACGGACAAGCAAAAAGCCAATCCATAAAGCCAATCCCAAGCCAATGATTGCCGTAGCGATGATAATGTTGCGAATAGTCTCGTAACGACGCTGTACATCTTCGTACTCCTGCTTAGTCACAGTTAATTGCAGCTTGCCAAGTTTCTTGATACCTTCCCCAACTGGTTGATAGAGGGGGCGGATAGCTTCCACGACGATTCGGTTTGCCTTCTTAATTTCATTTGCCCGTAAAGCGGCCACTGCTGGATTCAAACCCCGGGTAACTAATTTATTGCGGTCATCGACAAATTTAGCCGCCAGTGTCTTTTCTTCGGTTATGAGAAATGTGGCCATATAGGCTTCCCATATCCTTTCAATTTCCGTGATGTTTTTTTCGATCTTTGCGGTATTAATGCTAATTTCATCGGGCGTCGGCGTTACAAGGCTAGCCGCTATGGCGAGGCGGTTTTGCAATATCAACGATTCAATGTCCGTCAATTGATCGAGTGCAATGATGCGATCCTCATAAACGGTTTTTAGACTGTCTCTCGCCTTGCTCATTCCAAACAGGGCACCTGTCTCGACTCCAAGCAGGATGACTGCCATGAAACAAAAGAAAAAGATTAAACGCGATTTAATAGTCAAATTTTTAAACATATTTTTAGATGGGTAATGCTGCATGTGGTGGCGATGCATAAGAATTGGTAAAGGCTCCTTGAGTTGGCTCCTTCTTGCGAATTATTTTGCTCGGCGAAAAAACGTGTGCCTCTAAATATCTGGTTGAGAACCACTTCCACCAGCTTTTTTACAGCAGTTTGCGGGCTCAATGTCATAATTACACTTGGATATTACGACAAATAGCAGAAACACTTTAGGGCTCAACTAATTAAGCCCACCGTCCCCGGCAAACCAGCTCCGATCTGGCCGACCTGGAAGCTGCGCTGGAAATGCAGGACCGTTTAGCGTCTGTGCGCATTGCACATCACATGATGGGCGTGAGACTGGTTGTAGGTGCGTGCGAGCTGGCGACCACTTGAATGGTGATTGATAATTCGGTGCGACTTGTAAATCCGGAGAGTGTGGATACAGTGATGGCATCGCTAGAACGGCTCGTGGCGTACCTTGCCGAGGCGGCCGGCAAGAATAATGACCTTGGCTAAGAACATGGCCGTTATTACCGCGCATCAATTACAAGCGGGGTTCTGGTTGGTCAATTGCCTGTTGCGTTGCAGGCAATTGAGCGTTACGGTCAAAAGATGTCACTATGCATCAACGCAGCCTGATTATGCTACCTTCAGTGTGCTGAATGGAGCTGGCTTTACCCTTTTGCACCATGATTACTCGTTGCATCCGTCGAACAGCGTGATCGCTTTATCCACAGTTGTTGGTTCAAAAAACAGCGACCGGCTCTGGGACCGGCTCTGGGTCAATATTCAGTCTGCACAAACATGTAATTACCCGGCCTTGAGTTTCTTACGATTTGCCAAATAGTTGCATGACGCGCAGCACAGTGCCCAAGCTGGAGTGAATGATGTTTTCCAGTAGCGGAATGATGTGAGGCAGTAGCAGCATCACCGTTGCAAAACCGATTGCCAAAGTAACCGGGAAGCCGACCGCGAAGATATTAAGTTGTGGGGCGCTACGCGTTAGGATGCCAAGTGCCAAATTGGAAATTAACAGCGCTCCGATCACTGGCATGCTCAGTTGTAGTGCGTTAGAGAAAATGCTACCGCCCCATGAGGCCAGAGTATGCAGCGCAATTGCCGCAGGGATTGTGCTATTAACGGGAAAGGCGCGGAAGCTGTCTGCTAGCGCTTCCAGCATTATGAGATGTCCATTCATGCTGAGAAAAACGAGTGCGGCGAGGATGCCTAATAATTGCGCTATCACTGGCGTGTAGGACGAGTTCTGCGGGTCATAGAAAATAGCGAAACCTAGCCCCATTTGAATCCCGATAATATCCCCGGCCATTTCTATTGCGGTAAAAATCAAGCGCATGGTGAAACCTATTGCAATACCGGCTAAAAGTTGTTGAATAATAACTAAAAATCCAATAGCTGAAGCTGGGTCAATATTGGGCTGCACGGTCAAGGTAGGCGCAATAATTATGGTTAATAGTACGGACAAGCCGATCTTGATGCGCACCGGAGTTTGCTTGTTGCCCAGTATTGGTGCACTGGCGATCATGGCTAGGATGCGCACAAACGGAAAGACAAACAGTGCGAGCCACGATGATAACTGGGCGCTGGTGACGGTTATCATTGAGATTATTTAACTGATGAAATCGTAATTTAAAATCAATAAATGCAGAGCGTCATCTCTCCCCGCTTTAGGAGAGAGGATGGGCCCAGACTGACCATCTTGCCGTAGGAAGAAGAGGTGAAAGACATAATGATTTCAAGCCGGAATTGGAATAATGACGGGATCATGGCGTTGTGCGTTTGTCTAGAACTTCATTACCCAACCAACCAGGGAATGCTGCTGAACAGGCGCTGGATATAATCCAACATCATGCCCACCATCCACGGGCCGGTGATGATTAGCACACCGAACATGCCGATCAGTTTTGGAATAAATGACAGGGTCATTTCATTGATTTGGGTAGCGGCCTGGAAAATGCTGATCAGCAGCCCGATGATTAGAGCCGTCAGTAGTACCGGGGCCGATACCATCAGGGTCAGCTCCAGTGCTTGGCGACCAAGTGTCATTACGCTTTCGGGGGTCATCGTTGTTTGGCCTCAGGTATAAAAACTATGCACTAGCGACCCGATCAGCAGATTCCAGCCATCTGCCAGCACGAATAGCATGATCTTGAATGGCAATGAAATCATCGCTGGCGATACCATCATCATACCCATAGACATCAGAATGCTGGCCACCACCATGTCGATGATAAGGAATGGGATAAATATTACGAAACCAATCTGGAAGGCGGTTTTTAGTTCGCTGATGACATAGGCTGGCACCAGGATTTTTAGGGGTACCTGGTCCGCGCTTTGCAGTGGCTCGCTATTGGAAATTTGAACGAAAAGGGCAAGATCCTTTTCACGCGTTTGTCGCAGCATAAATGCCTTGAGCGGTACGCTGCCGGTATCGAATGCTTGTGCCAGCGTAAGTTTGTTCTCGCTGAATGGCAGGTAGGCGTCAGTATAAATTTTATCCAGCACCGGCGACATAACGAAGAAAGTGAGAAACAAGGCTAGTCCGACCAGTACCTGATTGGGCGGAGAGGAGGGCGTGCCGAGAGCGGAGCGTAACAGCGACAGTACGATAATAATGCGGGTGAAACTGGTCATCAGCAGCATTACGGCCGGTAAAAAACTTAACGAGGTGAGCAGAAGTAGAGTTTGCAAGCTAAGCGAGTAGGTCTGCCCACCACCTGCTGTGGCGGTGCTTGTAAAAGCAGGTAGGCCAGGATCGGCCGCAAATGCTGCGGGGATCAGGCCAAGTAGCAGAGTTGCCACTAGAAACGAACTACGGCGCATTACGCTTTTCCATCATATGTTTCAGCCAATCCTGGAATTTTCCATTTGTACTTGTAGTCATACTCATTTGTGTTTCGCGTAACTCGGCTTTGGGCATGCTGTGCAAGGCGCGTACCTGTCCGGGAGCAACGCCTACCACTAGCCAGGTGTCATTGATTTCCACCAGCACGATGCGTTCACGTTGGCCTACCGCCACTGTAGCTTGCACTTTAAGCAGGTTACCTGCGGCATGTTGAGGCAGATTGATGCGTTTTAATATCCATGCAACTAGTACTACTGCTGCCAATACCAGTAGTAAGCTGAAAATGACCTGCAGTATGCTTCCGGATGACATTGCTGCAGGTGGTGGAGGGGTGTATGCAGGGCGTGTATTTTGCGCTGTTGCGAGCAGTGGCGTGTATAAGCTGGCAATGAGGCAGAGACGCGCGCAGATGAAATTTGGTTTGGTAAACCAGTTGCCGGAAATTTTCATTTCAACGGCTGAGGCGGCGTAAACGCTCAGATGGGGTGATAACGTCGGTGAGGCGGATACCGATCTTTTCGTTCACTACGACAACTTCGCCTTGCGCGATCAGAAAGCCGTTGATCATTACATCGAGCGGTTCTCCTGCCTGGCCGGTCAGTTCCACAACTGATCCTTGCGCCAGTTGTAGCAGATTTTTGATGGGCATCTTGGTGCGGCCAAGCTCAACCGTTAGTTGAACCGGGATGTCCATGATCATATCGAGATCGTTGTGCACGGCTGTGCCAGTCGCGCTGGCGAATTGCGCGAATGCATGCGGTTGAGCAGCAGGTTGGGATGGCGTGCTGGTAGCCTGTTCAGCCATTGCTGCACCCCAGTCATCGGCTTGGGATGGTGTGCTGGTAGCCTGTTCAGCCATTGCTGCACCCCAGTCATCGGCGCTAATTTCATCTGTATTTTCGTCAGTCATCATCGTCTCCATTAGCCAAATCGCCACTTGTGTTGCCCAATATTTTTTCCACTTTAAGGGCATACTGGTTGTTGAAAATGCCGTACTTGCATTTCATTACGGGCACTTCATCCACTAGCGCCGTGATGCTGTCTGCAATTTCTAACGGGATAAAATCGCCGTTGCGCATTCCCAGTACCTGTTCAAATTTAATTTGAGCGTGACCGAGAACTGCAGTCAATTCAATTTCTGCGGACTGGATCTGTTTGGACAGCGTGCGCAGCCAGCGCTTGTCTACAACCATATGGTCGCCCTGCATGGTGCTATAGAGCAGCTCGCGGATTGGCTCTATCATGGAATAGGGTAATAACACATGAAATGCACCGCCTACGCCGCCGAATTCAATGTCGAAAGTGGTGGTTACAACTACTTCGTTCGGCGTGGCAATATTGGCGAACTGAGGGTTCAATTCCGAACGTACAAACTCAAATTTCAACGCATATACCGCTTGCCAAGCTTTGTTATAAGACTCGAATACGGCAGCCAGTAGTTGCTGGATGATGCGCTGCTCGGTCTGGGTGAATTCGCGTCCCTCGACCCGGGTGTGAAAGCGCCCATCACCACCAAACATGTTGTCGACTACCAAAAAAACCAGGTTGGGATCGAAGATAAACAGAGCATTGCCACGTAAAGGTTTGGCTTGCACGATGTTGATGTTGGCAGGTATAGGCAGATTGCGAAGGAATTCACTGAATTTCTGCACGCGTATGGGTCCCACTGAAATTTCCGCAGTGCGCCTAATCAAGTTGAATAAAGTAATTCTGAACAGACGCGCAAAACGTTCATTGAGGATTTCCATCGTGGGCATGCGCCCACGCACGATACGTTCCTGCGTACCCATGTTATATGAGCGCACAGTGCCTGCTGGTTCGATTGGCGCAGCTACCTCATCCGGCTCCCCGGTTACTCCTTTGAGCAGCGAGTCAACTTCGTCCTGAGAGAGAAAATCGCTCATAATCTTACTGGATGATAAAAGAGGTAAACAGAACGTCCACGATGCTGCTCTCCTTTTCGCCGTTGGGCTTGGCGGATTCCTCTGTTGAATCTGATGTCACGGATGATTCTTCGGAACTTGTGGCGTCTACTGAACTAGCTGCTTTCACTGAACTAGCTGCTTCCACGCTGGATACAACACCGGATTTGGCACTTGCATCAGCAATCGAATTGAGGAGGGTGGGTGCAGTGCGCAGGCCAAGCACGATCTCGGTTTCAGCAATAATTTCATTGACGAGCTTTTTTTTGCCTTTGGACGCAGTCAGTTCTGAAGGGTATTTACCGGACAGCAATACCAACAGGCGGCTGCGAATTTCAGGCAGATTTTGCTTAATTTTTTCTTCCAGCTCTGGCTGAACGATTTTTAGTGTGATGCCGATTTGTAAAAATTGGTCAGCTGTCTCGCGTTGCAGGTTAACCGTAAAAGGCTCCAATGCAATAAATTTTGGCTGTTCGGATAATTTTGAAATCTTTTTGGCGCTTTTGCCATTGTGATTTTCGCCCTTGGTAAAATACCATCCTGCGCCGCCTGCAATCCCTAAAATCAAGACGCTACTCATAATGATTAGCAACATTTTTTTGTTTTTAAATTTTGACTTGACTTCAGTTGGCACGGGATCCGACTCTTCTTTTTTTTCTATTGGTTTTGCCATTGCTGCTCCTTATTTTCTGAGTTGAATTATCAGAGAAATTTAATCGGTGTGATTAATGGAATAAGGCAGAGAATCACCCCCAACTTGACATTTAGTAATGATCTGGTTTGGTAGCGCGGTTATCTTTTCTGTTGAGAGGGGCAATACCGTAACTATTTCTAACTTCCCAAAATTTGGACTGGCATAATTACTGTATTTATTGCGATGTCCATCAGGCAAACGTATCCACTAATCCCTGATGGTGACGCCCGGACCTGACTTGGGTGCCGCCGATGACGATAGCTTGATCCATTTTTGCTTGCCAGCCTTCCCTCTTTTGCTGCTGGTCAGTCTGTTTAGTTTGTTGTTCTCTGGGAGATTGGTCGCTTACTGTGGCATTCCCCAGCATAATTCCGTTATCGGCCAGCATTTCACGAAGCTTAGGCAGTGCCTGTTCAATCGCATCGCGTACAACGGCATGCGGTGAAGTGAAGAGCGCAGTAGCTTGGTCACCGTTAACTTTTATTAATACATCAAGCGGGCCGAGTTGCGGCGGATTCAGGTGCAGCTCTGCACTTTGTCCGTGCTGAGTAGCCACCCAAGTGATTTTCTGGCTAAAATCATCAGCCCATGCGTTATTTGTCACTGGCATGTCTATGGAAAGTGATATCGGTGAATGCAGATTCGCGGCACTTAACACTTGGGCTTGTAACGCAACGAGAGCCGTTGCATTAGACGGTGGCGCGTTGAGCTGCGTGGAGGATTCAGGTGTGAGTTTTGAATCTTCCAATAATGTCATGCTTTTGCTGCTATGACCGGTATTCAAGATTTCCAGTGCAGTGGCAGGGGTGTCGTACTCCAAGGACGCTTTTGCAATGGCGGGCGCATCGTACCCCAAGGACACTTTACTTGTAGTGATAGATTGTGCTCGATTGTGTGAGTCAGCTTCTGGTTGAGTAGGCTGCGTGCGGCTCATTGATATTTGCGTGGCAATGTTAGGCGGCAACAATGCTGCCAGCATATCGCTGGGTAATGCGCTGACACTATCCGGTGTGGGTACTTGCAGTTCGATAGGCTGCTCATTGCTGACAGTTAAGGTAAGAATGTTATCTGTGGCGGCAGTTATAGGCAGGCCGGTGTCGGAAGTATTGGTTTCGCCAAGCTGGACACTATCAGCGAGTTGACGCGCCAGCACGTTGCCGAAAAGCTCTGTCTGCGCTGTGCTGTTGTCCACTACTGTGGGCGTATATGCCGACACGGCAGGTGAGGTCACTGGGATGACTGTGTTTTGCATGATGTCTCCTGAGGTTAGATTTCGTCTTGTGCGGCCCTTGCCTTGAGTGCAGAGTGGCGTCCTGTGTGTTCGTCCTGTTGTCGCTGTTCTAATTTGTCTTCCAGTTTCTTTTCGCTTTCTAGATGACGCTGTGCCAGCGTATCGAAGGATTTCATGTTGCGCTGCGTATTTGCCAGTTCGTTGCGACCAGCTTGCATCAAGTGGTGCATTTGTTCAATGGCATTTAGTTGTTGTGCAACTGCTTCGTCCAGACGGCGGATGAAATCTTGAAAATTGCGCAAGCTAGTTTGATCAATGCCGTTTCTTACTGCTTGCTGCAAGCGCGTCTGGTAGTCTTCGCGATATTGTTCCAAGGTATGCAGCTTGGTTTGTGCGGCCTGCTGTTGCTGGATTAGCTGGCCGAATTTTCGGGTGGCATCATCATTTTTCTGATGTGCTAAATGTACTAATGGTTGCATGGAAAATATTTTGGCCATGATTTAGCTGCCTCAGTGTAAATTCTCAAATAGATGGCTAAAGGCGGTGACGCCACTTGAGTAGGATTCACGCTCGAACATGCCTTGCTTGAGGAAACTTTCCATATATGGATAGAGTGCAAGCCCTTCGTCCAATAGCGGATCGCTGCCGCTGACATATGCGCCAACACTGATTAAATCGTGGTTGCGTTGGTAATGTGCATACAAGTGTTTGAAGCGGTGTACCAGTGTGAAGTGCTGTTCTGAAACAAGGCTGCTCATAGCGCGGCTAATGGAGGCCTCGATGTCTATGGCCGGATAATGACCTTGTTCAGCCAAGCGGCGCGACAACACGATGTGGCCATCCAAAATGGCACGTGCGCTATCAGCGATGGGGTCTTGTTGGTCGTCGCCTTCAGTTAGTACAGTATAAAACGCGGTGATTGAGCCGCCACCTTCCGTGCCGTTACCGGCACGCTCCACCAACTGAGGCAGCTTGGCGAATACCGACGGCGGGTAGCCCTTGGTGGCGGGCGGTTCGCCAATCGCCAGTGCAATTTCACGCTGCGCCATGGCATAACGGGTGAGCGAATCCATAATCAGCAATACATGCTTGCCCTGACCACGAAAATATTCGGCGATCGTTGTGGCATAGGCGGCACCTTGCAAGCGCATCAGTGGGCTGGTGTCGGCGGGGGCTGCGACTACAACTGAACGCGCCATGCCTTCTGGCCCCAGAATATTAGTAATGAATTCCTTCACCTCGCGCCCGCGCTCGCCGATTAATCCCACCACGATTACATCGGCGCTGGTGTACCTTGCCATCATGCCGAGCAACACGCTTTTCCCTACTCCACTGCCAGCGAAGAGTCCCATGCGTTGGCCGCGTCCGACAGTGAGCAGATTATTAATAGCTCGCACGCCAACATCCAGCACGTCCTTGATCGGTGCGCGGTTCAGTGGATTGATGGGACGGCTTTGCGAGGGTGCGGTTGTTGCTGCCACTAGCGGCCCGAACTGATCCAGTGGACGACCAGCTCCATCCAGCACTCGGCCCAGCAACTTGTCACCTACCGGCAGGTGGCGTGTGTGATCAGTCGCACGCCGCCGGAATGTACGCTGTTTACTTCCCAGCAGTGGTGTACTCACCGGTTCTAGCGGCACTACCCGCGCGCCGGGTATCAGGCCATGCACATCGTTTTCCGGCATGAGAAATATTTTTTCCCCAGAGAATCCGACAACTTCCGCTTCGACTCGATTGTTGGGTAATTCGATAACACAAGTGCTGCCAACCGCCATCTTCAAACCGACGGCTTCCATTACTAGCCCGGTGACCTTGGTCAAGCGGCCACTGATTAACAAAAGTTTGCTCTGTGCGATTAATTCCTGGTTGTCTTGCAGGCAGGCTTGCCAATGCTGGGCATGGTCGCCCATGGGAGCCAGAATGGCTGAGGGGATTTGGGTAGGGGAGGTCATGATTCCAGCCATGCGTTGTCTTGTCCGATAGAGGCGACGACTCGTTGCCAGCGTTTGGGCAAAGTAGCGTCAATCTGGCTATGTGCTGTTTCCACACGGCAACCCCCGCGTTCAATTTGGTTATCCTCGAAAATTTTCCAACCGGTATGGTGCAGCTGCTCACCCATGCTTGTGCGCAGTAGTTTTGCATCGTCAGAATGCAATACAAGATGGGCATTTTGATTGAAATACGGCAGTTCATTAATAGCTGCGCGTACCACGCTTAGCAGCAGCTCGGGCTTGATTTTGAGTGCTTGTTGAAGCATCTGTTTAGCAATTTCTAATGCCAGGTTCAGCAAGTCCTGTGCGATCTGCTGATCCACTTGCTGCAATTCTTTGTTCAGTGATTCCAGCATCTTTGCCATGCGCTGCGCTTCAGTGCCGGCCTGTTTTTTGCCCTCGGCATAACCAGCCTGATAGCCTTCTTCATGCGCCTGTATATGGATATGTTCAAGCTGGGCTGCAGTGGGCAAGTCGATCGTGGGCGTTGTACCCGCCTTCTTAACCATATCGAAGGCGGGCAGCTCCCAGCGCTGATAGGCGGTGAGTTGTTCCTTGGGGGTGACAGCGTCAGACATAGGATTCTTCTCCCCCTTTTCCACCTAGAGCGATCTGCCCTTCGTCCGCAAGGCGGTGTACTATCCTGAGGATTTCTTTTTGTTCCGCTTCTACTTCACTGACCTTGACTGGACCTTTTCCACTCAAATCTTCGCGCAGCATTTCGCCAGCACGTTGGGACATATTTTTGAATATTTTTTCACGTAGTTCTTCGCTCGCGCCTTTAAGTGCAACAATTAAAGATTCGGACTGGACCTCACGCAGAATGAGCTGAATACCGCGGTCATCCACTTCCAGCAGGTTTTCAAAGACGAACATTTCATCAAGAATTTTTTGCGCCAAGTCGGCGTCATGACTGCGGACAATTTCAATGACGACACCTTCCTGCACGCTGCCCATGAAGTTGAGGATTTTAGCTGCGGTGCGAACGCCGCCCTTGATGCGCTTCTTGTTGACCGCGTTGCCAGTCAACAGCTTGGTTAATACATCGTTCAGTTCACGTAATGCGGTGGGCTGTACCCCATCCAGTGTGGCAATGCGCAATAGTACGTCGCTGCGCGTACGTTCGGTCAATAAACCCAGGATGCTGGCAGCCATATCCGGTTCGAGATGCACGAGGATGGCGGCTATGATCTGCGGGTGTTCATTGCAGACCAGTTCGGCGACCGATGCCGGATCCATCCACTTCAGACTTTCAATACCGCTAGTGTCGCTATTGTGCAAGATGCGATCGAGCAAGCCGGCCGCCTTGTCGTCGCCCAGCGCCTTGGTCAGCATGCTGCGGATATAATCGCTGGCGTCCATGCCGATGGTTGTTTTTTGTGAGGCAATCTCGTGAAATTCATCGAAAACATTGCTAACCTGTTCGCGTGTCAGGTTCTTGAGCGATATCATCGCTGAACTGATCTTCTGCACTTCCCTGGGTTCGAGATATTTAAGCACCTCTGCTGCCTCGCTCTCGCCGAGTGTCATCAGCAGAATCGCGCTTTTAGTAATTCCTGCATCACTCATTACTATTCACCCATTCCTGAACTACTGATGCCACGATCTTTGGATCTTGTCCCGCTATTTTTTTTGCGATCTCTAAATTATTTTCATAGGAGTTATTTGCCTGCTGTACTGCGTATTGCGCTGCGCTACGTTCCTGAGCCGCAGCTTGCGGGACATTATTAGTTTTGCTCGCCACTGCTGCTGCAGACGTGGCGGAAAAATTTCTAAAAGCTGGGCGAATGACACCGAACAGCAGGTACAGCCCAATGCCTGCGATCAATAGATATTTCAGTAAGTCCTTCGCCAACGCGATCATTTCTGGCTGTTTCCAGAAGGGTTCTTCTGGAGTTATAGTTTCTTTTTCAACATTGAAGGCGCTGTTCAGAACGTTCAGACTGTCACCGCGGCTGACGTTGAAGCCCATGGCGTCTTTCACCAGTGCGGTGATTTGCTCCTTCTCGCTATCGTTAAGCGGTTTGGAGCTTTTCTTTCCATTTTTGTCGGTAACGGTGCGATTGTTTAGTACCACTGCAACTGACAAGCGCTTAATGCTGCCTACAGGCAATTTTGTGTGGCGGATGGTGCGATCCACTTCATAATTGACGGTGGACTCCTTGAGAGAGCTCGTCACACCACCAGTTGCAACTGCCACTGCGCTGGACGGGGCGACGATGGGTGCGGTGGCAGGGACTGGCGGCTGATTCGATAACGCACCTGGTACTCCAGACGCATTTTGGCCGCCGGCATTCGTCGAAGCCATGGTTTGCTGACTGCGCAAAGTGGATTCTTTTGGATCTTGGTTGGGTTTGTAACTTTCGGCAGTCTGCTCGGTTTGCGCGAAATCGACGTCTGCCGTAACTTGCGCTCGTACATTGTTAGCGCCGATCAATGGCGCGATGATGGCTTCAATACGATTGATATAGGCCTGTTCAATTTGCCGCACGTAACTTATTTGAGTAGCGTCCATCTGCCCATTACTGCCCTCTTTGGCAGAGCTTAGCAACGCGCCGCTTTGGTCTACCACGGTAACATTTTTGGCGGGCATATTTGGTACGCTGCTGGAAATCAGGTGCACGATGCCGCTTATCTGGCTGCCATCCAAAGTGCGGCCAGGATGCAGTGTCAACACCACGGAGGCGCCCGGTTGCTGCTGCTCTTTCACAAATACCGTCGGCTTGGGTATGGCCAGATGCACGCGTGCGCTTTGCACCGAAGCCAGCGTTTGTACCGACCGCGCTAATTCACCTTCCAAAGCACGTTGGTAATTCATCTGTTCGAGAAATTGGCTGGTGCCGAACTTTTGATTTTCCATCAATTCGAACCCGACCAAGCTACCTTTGGGCAGGCCCTGTGAAGCCATGCGCAGGCGCACCTCATGCACCTGGTCGGCGGGGACCAGCAGGGCACCGCCGCCTTCAGCGAATTTATAAGGCACGTTCATTTGTTGCAGCGATTCGATGATAGCCCCGCCATCGCGATCGGAAAGATTGCCATACAACACGCGGTAATCAGGAGTTTTACCCCACATCCACATGCCGAAGAGCAGCGCGGCCATGGCCGCAGCGGCGACCAATAGACCTATGCTTTGCTTGCTGTTGAACCCTGCCAGCGATTGCATCAACGTAGGGGTTAGATTTTGCTCTGCCATTTTATTCGCCGAATTTTTTGCTTAATCGATTATGGAACAAAAGGTGAAATATCATTAGTTGTGCAAGCACTTAAGGTAACAAAGTGGTGTGCAAGTGCTCGCTGTAAATATTTGAATTATTAATTTAGTAACACGCATGCCATGCATTATCACCAGACGCTTCAGACGCGGTACTGTGAAAAGCGGGAAGATCCTCCTGCTTTTCTGGCGCTAAAATTTTGAGAGTGGGTGATAAGGTGCATGTTCAAATAGTAGAGGTGAATCATGAATGTCTCTGGAGTGGATAGTTTGCTGTCTGAAATGCGCGCTGCAATGGCCGTCGCGCAAGGCGGGGCTGCACCGAAAGCCGCCGCGATTACAACGACAGATTTCGCCAGTGTGCTGAAATCTTCACTGGATGGTGTAGCTCAGGCGCAGAACCACGCCGAAACCATGCAAAAGGAATTTGTACTGGGTAATGATAAGGTTAGCTTGAGCGACGTAATGATAGATATGCAAAAGGCGAACATTTCCTTCCAGGCTACTGTGCAGGTTCGCAACAAGGTGATCGCTGCCTATAACGATATTATGAACATGCAGGTGTAGCACTTAAAGAGCGCAGCATGAGTTTGATCTGATCGGTGCAGCTTGAGTATTTGTAAGAGCGATATGCGGCCATCCAGTAAAATTCCATCATGCAATTTTGGTGCGAGGGTATATCTTGCAGCAACTTGGTAACTCAGAAATTTATTATTGTTCAGTTTTCTAAGCAACGAAGCTGCATGAAAATGGTTCATGAAAGTACGCGCTATTTATAGCCGCTGTGTCAGATTTTCGCTTTGCAGTTGGGTAAGATAGCGTTGTAGCAGGATGGCCATCGTGCCATTCAAGTGGATGAATTCGCAGCCTGCACGTTTCCTGATCTCGCCATTGTGCATGGTAATTATAAAAATATTTTTTACTAGAATCGTAGTAGTCAGCATGCCAATATTCGGCAGATGAATATTGCAGACTGAATAAACCTTCCCCGGCCGAAATTCGGTGTCGTGCTCTTGGCATTCCAATGCCAAGCCTCCGCCACTTATATCCATGATGGTTGGACAGTTCTTGAGAATTGGCGCGCCCGGCTTGGCTGGAATGACACAAGTGAGAGGTTTTTTTACGGGGACGAGCAAGCGGAAATAATCGCGTCGCTGTAAGTGCAACAGGCTATTGGGCATCGGCAAACAAAATGCTTTTTTATTTTTGAACGAAGTGTACTCGATGCGGTGTGCTATGAACTGCACTTTCACCTGTAGGTGCGAACTGACGAAGATTAATTTATGGCTCGGCAGAATGCGCCGATTGTCTGTCTCCCTGGGGCTTACATCCAGCCACACATTTTGCTCGTCTACTCCAAGCAGCGTGGTTAGGATAAAATCATTTCCATCGTCGTAGTACAGTGCCGCGAGCGAGCTTGCCCTCGCAATGCCGCGCAGGATGGACTGAATTTCCTTATTCGAGTGTATGCGGAATTCACTATCCTCACCATCGGAAAGCAGCTCAATTTTTAACGGAATTTCTTTTTCTTTGGCCATGCTGCACCTAATTAAAAATCAAAATCAACACATCGCTTAATTCTACAGGGACGTTTTTTTCGGTAATGCTTAAATAAACGGTAGTTTTTTTATGCTCCAAATAGAATAGTCAAATGAAGAGTTTTGCTACGGCCAAGGTAGAGTCGCGGCAATAGGTATTGATTCAGTTCCACTTGAATCACCTGAACCACCACGTTTCTCGATTTACGGACATATACATTTTCAATCAGGTTTTAAATTGGCGGGAATTTCCCCATGTTCCAAGCGGTATAGCCAGGCTAGTAGTTCCGCCACAGCTAAATAAAGCTGCGGTGGAATGTGCTGATCCAGCTCAACCTGCATCAGTAATCCCACCAGATCCTCCGATTCATGCACAAACACACCGTGTTCTTTGGCGCGTTTTATTATTGCCTGCGCGATCAAGCCCCGCCCCTGTGCCACAACTCTAGGAGCTGATTCGTGACCTTGATAAGCTAGTGCGACAGCCATTTGGCGTTTATTGGGTGGGTTCATGTTGAGTGACTAGCGTACTGACAATTGGAATTCCACGGTCGGACATGGTGGCGACCAGTTGCGAACTGGCATTGCCTAGTGCAGTACGTGTTGCCGTGGTACTTGCATTCAGAGTTAGGCTCAGGCCCGCACTATTGAAACTTAACGTGGCGGAGACTCTGCCCAGATTGGGCAGATCAAGATGGATTTGTGTGGTCCATTTCTGCTGGTCTTCAGTAGCAGGAGTTTGTGAAGTTTGTTCGTGAATTTCCCATTGCATGGCCTGGTTTGGCCAGATGTTGCCTTGCCATAGCACCTGCCGTGTTTCAAGTGCATTGATTTGCTGCTGTACAAGTGGTTGCAGGTGGTCAGGAATAATTGGCATTTTTCCTTCCGTTGAAGCTGCCGTATCCAGTTGACTTGCAGGGGAAATATTGCCGCTTGGTATAGATGATGCTTCCATGTTTGTTGAAGGATTTGCTCTTGTGGAATTCTGTGGTTCTTGCAGAAGTTGTGAAGTGCTACGCGCACCCTCCAGCCATTGAGCCTGGTGTGATTCGTAGAACAGACCGCTGTTACCCAAAGCCTCGTGTAACAGTCCGGCCAATTGCACGCTTTGCATGTTCTGCGGCGTTGTCCATAGCGGTGTGCTTTGCATGGCGCGCATATCGGATTTTTCGCGCGGTTGCTGTGACAGGGAAGACAGCAGTCGTGCAACCGAACTTAATTGCTCATCTGTGGATAACGGGTTGGTCGAAGCGGACATGCTGAAGGTCAGGCGGGGAGTCGTGGCGATGACTTGCAGCTTGATTGTGTCGCCAGTGCGGATAAAAGCAGGAAGTGGCATTTGGGTAAGCTGCTCGCCAATACGCACATTGAACAAACCGGGGGATACCTGGGTTTGCACAATGCCCTGAATTTTTTGTCCCGGCTCAAGCTGCCCCGTTTTGGGCGTAGCGTCAGTTGTAGCAGCAGGAAGTGTTTTTTGCGCTAATGCAAGTACCTTGAGTGTGTTCAGGAGTTTGACAGGCAGCATGTGCATTTGGCATGTTATGCAGAGTGCTGCAGCATTACGCCAGGTTCCTGAAGTACAGTCATGTTCGCGCGCACTCTAAATTGTTAATATTCGCTGGAGTAGGTTTGCTGCAAACGGCGCTCTTGCCCCGTGCTATGCATAATGCGTTGTAATTGAGCCACCCACGGTTCAGTATGGTTACGGATTTCAGCATCGTCTGCAAGAATTTTACGGATCAATTCCATTTTACGCAATCGTGTGTTCTCGTCAGGAGGGATACCTACATCTTGAGTTTTCATGATTTCTACATGCCGGCTACACTCTTTTTCCAATTCCACTAACTGATCCCACTGGCCGTGTGTGGCGGCCACGCGCATCTGGGCAGTGATGGATGAAAGAAATTCATAATTTTCAATGACTGGATCCATGGTTTACATCCTTTAATCTTGGTTTGTCGATCGCGGTACTGTGTCGCTGACCGTTTCGATTTGTCTTATGTTGTAGGTACAATCAAGCGTCGCTATTCAGCATATCGAGTAGAGTTTCGATAGCTGTGGCTTGGTTCCAAGCATTTTTTCATCTTCATTCCATAATATGTAAGAGGGAGGAAGTAAGCGAGTAGGCACTTGTTCACTACTTATACACTTCCATAAGCTGACATTGCATGTCTGCCGATTGCTGACTGTAGCGGCGTGGTTATTGTTGTTTGGGCGATGAGTACTTGCGACTTAACAGTAGGGATAGCCTGTTGGCGGACGATGGCGGGGGTAGTGGGCAAGGTAGATGGGACTACCGAACGTATGCTTTCCCACGCCCCTTTTAGTTCGGCCAGCAATTGGCTTACTTCGTCCAGGATGTCGGTGTCGCTTTTCAGATTGGCAATCAACAGGCGCTGGTTCATGTAGTCATACAGGGAGGAGAGATTCAGCGCCAGCTCGCCACCGGCGTTCTTGTCGAGGCAGGCTTTCAGCCCTTCGTCAATAATCGTGATGGCCTTGGAAATGGATGCGCCCTTTGCGGCGGTTTCCTCGCGCAAAATTTGGTTCTTGGCCGATATTATCGCCAGTAATGCACCTTGATATAGCATCAAAATGAGCTTGTGCGGGTCAGCGGCATTCACGCCTGATTCGATATCAACTTTATTGTAGGCCTTGATTGCAGTAGTGGTGTTCATGGTAATTCTCCCAAGTTATAGTTTGGCGATTTGTGCAAGTTGTTGGGTTAAATAATTGCTGGTTTGATTCATGCTGCTCAGCAGCATATCCAGCGATGAAAATTGGGCGCGATAGCGCTTTTCGATGCCTAGTAAACGGGTTTCCATTGCAGTGCGGCGGCTGCCTACGTCCTTGATGGAGGTGTTAATTCCATCAGTGCGACTGGCGAGCGCGCCGTCGGTTGTCAATACTGAGCTTGCCCATTTGTCGAGTGAGAATGCATAGCCATTCGAAAAATTCAAGCTTCCACGGTTGCCTAATGCGCCGCCGTTAATGGTGATATTCAAACCTTGCGAGTCGCTCAATATCTGGCCGGAACCGATGCCGATTGCCCCACCGATGGATCCTGCAACGTCAACTCCAGCGGTTTGCGTGGGAATCGCGCCGAGCAAGTCACTCACACCAGCCCCGCCGACAGCAACGCTGGAGGTGGAGCCATAGCTGGACGAGGTTACTGATAACACACCGCTACTTTGCGTAACCGCAACCGTAATACCCGAACTGCTAAATGTGCCAGCACCATTTATTTTGGCTTGCAATTCGGCAGCCAATGTTTGAGCTGTGTAAACTCCCACATTCAACGTCACTGAAGTGCTGACACCATTGACGGTCAAGTCCAGTGCTTTATTTGCATTTGTGATGGTGGTGTTGGCCGCAGCATTTCCAACGGTATTGCCTTGAGTGGCAATTTGGGCCACATTTACTGCATAGCTACCGGCCTTGGTGTTGCTGGTTACGGAGTTATAACTGACCAAACTATCCGTTCCCTTGCCGACAGCGGTAAATAAACTGGCAATGTCGCTGACATTATTGGCTATTGCGCTATTGAGCTTGTTGTTGTCCAGCCCGAGGGAGCCATCCTTTTGGAAAGAAATGCCTATCTGGGATAGCGTAGTCAGCGCGCCGGAAGCCCCCGCAACTGGTGATCCAAGCGCGTTTCGCAACTGCGATTGCAGTGAACGCACGGTGCTATCGCCCTGCAAAATCGCCGCTTGTTTGGTTGAAGGGTTGTAAGCAGAAATATCTTTTAATGTTTTGGCAAGGTCGTTGTAAGCTTTCACAAAGCCCGAGACCGAGTTGCTTACAGAGGCATTGTCATGAGCTACGGTCAAAGTTGTCGGTGACGTGGTGATTTTTTTCAGATTGAGCGTAACTCCCTGTATCACATCGGAGACAGAGTTTGAGGTCTTGCTGACTGATACGCCATTCACCTTGAAGTCGGCATTTTTTGCGGTGACAGTCTCGGACAGATTTTGCGTAGCCGCAGGATCGTGCGCCAGCAGGTTACTCACGCTTGCATCGCCGCTTACGGAAATTTTCAGGCTATTGCTCACGCCATTGCTGTCCGATGACAGCGCAAGGCGGTAAGGTGCAGAGCCGCCATCGTTGATGATGGTCGCCGTTACTCCCATCTTGGCAGCGTTGATGGCATCGCGTATGCCTTGCAGAGAATTATTGCTGCTGTCTATGGTGATGCTCTTGGTGCCATTGCCGTTTGAGCCGAACGAGGTAACACCGGTATATTTTTGGGTTACCGGATCCAGCGTCCCGCCGTTAATGGTGCCAAAATCGAAAGTGACCGTAGTCGCAGTACCATCGCCGATGGCAGCAGAGCTACTGGCTTGCCCAGTGGCGACAAGTTTTTGCGCCTGGGCCAGGCTGGTCACTTCCAAAGAATAAGTGCCCGCCACCGCGATACTACTGGCAGTAGCGGACAAAATGGTGTCATCAGAAGGAATGGCATCGAGATTGGTAAACTTGCTCGCGCTGCTCAAACTCTGCATTGCAGTTTGAAAGCCGGCCACTGCCCCTTTTATGCTGCCGTAGGCGGAAAGCCTGGTTTGGTAGCCCGCTTCCTTGACGTTGAGTTTGTTAATTGGTTGCCGCTCGACCGTCATCAACTGACTTACAATGCTATTGACGTCCAGATTGGTTGACGAGGTAGCTGATGTGGCTGCGGTTGCCATGATTTGTCTCTCCTTAGGCCTTTTGTTTCAGCAATACGCCCTGCTGAAACTGGTCTATTGCGCTGGAAATAGCCAACATTTCTTCCGTGGGATATTGACGAATCAAATCACCGGTGTCTGTCTCTATCAGTTTGACTATAGGCTTTTGAGTGCCAGTGTCCACACTGAACTCCAAATTCTTGTTTGACTGCTTCAGTACCTTGTTGATGTTGTCTGCAGCATTTCGCAATTGAGAAGAAGAGGCTTGTTCTTCGGCAATCTGCACTGCTGCTACCTGGGGTAATTCAAGTGACACGCCAAGCTTGACTGCACTATCAGAAGATGGGGCTGAAACGACAATAGGCTTGCCATCGTTGGCGAGCCCGTTGCTTGAAATTTTGCCAGACGGTGAAGCCTGAGCCATGTTGCTAGTACTCTGGATAAGCATTTTGCCTCTCCTTTCCTGTTAAAGGCCCGGCCGAATTTCTTCAGCCGGGATTAATCACCTAACTTATTATCTCAACAGAGACAATACGTTGTTTGGCAACTGATTGGCTTGTGCCAGCATTGCCGTACCCGCTTGTTGCAGGATCTGGTTGCGGGTCAGTTGCGCAGTCTCTGCCGCAAAATCCGCATCTAAAATCCGGCTGCGCGCAGAAGAGAGATTCTCTGACGATGCAGACAGACTGGATACCACGCTTGAAAAGCGGTTTTGCAAGGCACCCATGCTGCCGCGTATCGTGCTGACCTGACTTAGCGCACCGTCAATCAGCGAAATCGCATTATTTGCACCTGCAAGCGTCGAAATATCCACAGTGTTAATTGCAGTCAGACCAACATTTGCTCCACTCAAGCCCGCAGCAGCGGGAGATGTTCCGCCAATGCTGAACGTGTTGGCAGAGTTAAGTGTCAATGTTCCCTTGGTGCTGCTGCTGGCATAGACCCCACTCACGCCCGCCGTATCAACGCTGGCCACTGCACCAGCGGTGCCGAGGGTTACCGGTTCCGTCGGTGCTGCCACGACACCAGCGGTGCCGTACAAAGTGTTGGTCACGGTAACCGCACCAGCGGTTCTGGAGGTGAACCCCACCGTGCCATTGCCCGCAGCCTGCTGGGCGGAGACGGCTGCAGCAAGGTTGGTGGCCGTCAGAATATCGTCATCGGTGCTAGCAGTGCCGCCAGTACCCAGTTTTACCTGGATGTTGCCTGCGGTAGCCACAGCGGTCGCATTGTGCCGCGTGAATTCGTAAGTAAGGCCACCGACTTTCAAGGTGTCGCCAATTGCAACCCCTCCACCTGCTGTACCTTGAGCCCATGCGCCCGCATTGGCGGTTGCCGCTGCAGAAGCCAAGCCGTCGGAATATGCAGTCGACTTCACATTGCTTTTTGCCGTCAGAATAGCGTCTGTTGTCGCGCCAGTAATAGTGAAGGCGTCCGTTACCGTGCTGTTCAAGGCAAGTGCGGCTCTGACATTGGCTCCTTGGGTATTCGCTACACCGCTGATTTGAATGTTGGTAGCACTGTTGGCTCCCGCGCTATAGGTGAAAGTAACACCGGCCACAGTCAATGTGTCGGCGGCAGTGGATGTGGCAGTTGAAGTATGGGTGACTACTTGGCGGGCACCTGCGGCAACGGTGATGACGCTGTTGCCAAATGTTTTCGCGACACTCGCTAATTCCAACCCGGTGGCATTTTCCACCCGGGTAGCACCGTCAGCCGTTGTGGCTGCATTGGTGGTAATGTCAATAGTTTTGCCGGTGTTGGAAGTGAGTGTCAGCGCACCAGTACCGCCGTTGGCTGCTGCTGTCACGCCGGTTTGGGTCGATACAGCATTGATTGCGGCAGCGACGTTGCTGCCTTGTGTCGCAACGTTGCTGGAGCCTGCAACCGCACCAATGCTCACGCCATTAATGACCAAGTCGCCGGATTGCAGCGATTGGTTGCGTAGCAAAGGATTGGATACAGAGCTGGTTACTACAGTGGAGGCTGAAGAGGACACGCCGGTTTGGTTAGTTACACCGTTGATGGCAGCAGAAATCGCTTCGGCTGAACCTGAAGTTGAGCTACCCACATCAATGCCGTTGAGCGTCAATTGACCCGCTGTGAGTGCAGTGCCGCTTACCGCCGAAATACTGTTGCTGGCGACCTGATAAGAGCCAAGCGCTGACGTTTGAGAATTTCCCGTACTGGCAGTAATAGTTTGATTGGCGTTCGCGCCGACCTGGAACTGGGCTGCAGTGAACGTGCCATCAAGTATGTTCTGACCGTTAAATTGGGAAGTGGTCGCTACACGCTGTATTTCCGCAAGTAATTGTGTAACTTCAGCGTTAAGCGAAGTACGGTCAGATGCAGAATTAGTCGAATTGGCAGATTGAATGGCCAGTTCGCGGATACGTTGCAGGTTGTTGCCAACCTCTGACAATCCACCTTCAGCGGTTTGTGCCAAAGAGACGCCGTCGTTGGCATTACGCGAAGCTTGATTGAGGCCGCGAATTTGTGATGTCATCCGTTCAGTAATCGCCATACCAGCTGCATCGTCTTTGGCGCTGTTGATGCGCAGGCCAGAAGATAAACGTTGCAAAGAGGTTTGCAATGCGCTTTGTGAAGAGTTCAAGTTGCGTTGTGCATTCAGGGATGCAACGTTGGTATTAATAACTGCAGGCATATTAATTCTCCTTTAACTGGTTTTTTTTACGGCGTGATTGCCGTTTACTTTGGTTTGCCTTGTTTTACCAGGCTAATCAACCGTAGTTAGTTCAGTTAACGGAATGAGTGGAAAAAACTTTAGTGCCCACTTGATTTTTTGTATGATGCGTAGAATGCTTTATAACAATTGGCCTCGGTCTTTCCGCGAATAGAGTAATTCAGATGCATGAAATTACGCCAGATTCCCGCCTTAGTGGGAAGGCTGAACGCACTATTCGATGGTGGACTTCATATAATAAGTACACGCCTGCCAACCTGAATCACACTTCCTTGTCAATCGGCCGCGAATACACGATTCTTACCAGCCCGCTTGGCTTTGTACATGGCTCCGTCTGCACGCCCGATTGTTGATTCAGGATCTTCGCCGCTAGTATGTAGCGCGACCCCGGCGCTAAAGGTTATCAGCTGTCGATTATTGTTATGCAGGAAAAGATTTTTGGTGAGCTCGCGCTGCAGGCGTATTACGGTCGTCATTGCCTCTTCCAGGCTGGTATCTATCAGGATAATCAGGAATTCTTCACCGCCATAACGTGCTACTTCATCGGTCGGGCGCAGGGCATTTTTAATTACCTGGATTAAATGCACTAGTGCCTGGTCACCGGTCTGATGGCCCAAGGTATCGTTAAGTTGCTTGAAGTTATCAATGTCGAGCAGCACAATGCTGACAGGCGTCTGCTGTCGGTCAGCGCGTTTTATTTCGCGATCCAGCACATCATCGAGGCCGCGCCGGTTGAGTGCTCCAGTAAGTTGGTCTTCGCGTACTAATTCGCTTACTTGTTCCAGTTCTTGCTCCAGTTGCTTGACACGTTCTTCGGCAATGTGCGCTTGTTGTCGTGTGCTGACCAGCTCTTCGTGTGAGCGCATTGAGCTAGCCTGGATAATGCGCGTATCTTGCATGATGTCAGACAGGATGTGGCTTAACTCAGTGAGGTTATCGGCCTGCCCGATTTTCAGGCTGTAAGCTTCAATTTTAGTGTGATATGCACCAGTACTGTCGGTCATTTCACTCAGGCGATCGATGAAGCTGGTCATCAGGCTTTTAAGAGTGGTCTTGGCATCGATCATGTTTTGTCTTAGCAAACTTTGCTTGATGATCGTGCTGCGCAGGTTGCGTTCTGCATTGGCGATTGTGTGTTTACTGATGGGATGCTCGATGATTTCTTGCAGGTTAAGAATCTGGTCGTGCAGCCACTTGTCTTCGGTTACCAGTTCGCCGACGTTTTCTACCAACAGGCGTAACAGGCGCATCAATCCTTCCTGGATGTTAAAATTGTCGCCGCTGCGTAATTCCAGCTTGACCCAGAATTGGCGCAGTTGCTTACTCAGCTTAGTGGCCTGACCATAATTGCTGATGGCGCGTGCTTGTTGCGCCAATGTCTGAATTTCACTTGTCAGCTCAGGTTCTTTGCTGAGTGTGCTTTCCAGAGTTTGCGCCAGCTGCTCGCGCAGCTGTTCTACCAGTTTAATATCTATTGTGGTATCAATGGCTATGTCAGGAATGCCAGTAATGTTTACTGAGGCAGGGGATATGATATTTTTCGCTGCTTCTGATTCCAGTTTTGCCGGGATTGGTTCATCAGGATTGGGCGTAGTTGTATTTCCCCAAGAATCTATTAACCCCTGCAATTTTGAGAATAAAATATTAGAGTCATCGTTGAATTTGTTCAGTACGGTTCCCACGCCTTGTTTTTTGCGCGTAATAGTGATGCCCTTATGCGAAGTTTCCAGTTGTGTGAGCAGGTTACGGATTAGGTTCGGCCATGCTAGTTTCAATTTGCCGTCGGTTGATTCCTGAAGAGGTTGCGCCTCCAATGCCAAAATTTGGTCCGCACTATTGGCATCTGGTTTGCCGCTAATTTCCTGATACAGGCGCGCATAGTTATCCGGTGTTGGAGCGATCTTGCGTGCGGCCAAGGTGCTCAGGGTTTTTTTCGCGATTTCAGAAGAGGTGATGTCATTAATCATAATTTTATTTAAAAATTAAATAGACGAAAAAATTTCTCTCTCACAGTTCTCTCTGGAGGAATCGGGAGAATGTTTGTGTTAGCGTGCGAGTGAAAATTTAAATCGAAAAGCGTCATAAAACACTGTTGGTTATCATCGGATGGTGCCCATTGTAGGTTATGCAGTGGGTGATTTAAGCTATGATTAAAAGCTGTTTTCCGTTGTTATTTACCCTGACTGTTTTACAAGTTCGCGTGATGATCATGCATCAATCTTGTGGAATGGATAGCTTAAGGCGTCAGTTTTGCCGCTGGCGAGAGGTTCTTGCGATTTTGTTAAATTTTTTGGGAATTGTCAGCTGCAGAATTCGGATCCGCGAGATGGGAGACACTAAATAGTTCAGTATTTGTTCAAAGATGGGACGAGTAACAGCGAAATCCCGTGTGCAACATTCGGGGTAATTTACCCAAGATTAGCCTAATCAAAATTGCCGTGTGGCGGCAAAATCAGCTAATTGCAGTAAAGATTGCTTGTAAGCCGTATCTGGCAAGATGGATAGTGCCGCACATGCCGCATCTGATTCTCTTTGTGCCTGCTGCCGGGTATATTCCAGGGCACCGGTTTGTTTGATCACCTGCAATACTTCGGCAAAACCTTCGATGTTGCCTTGCTCAATGGCTAGCTTTACCGTCGCAGCTTGGCTGGTGTCACCGTGCTGCATGGCATAAATAAGCGGTAATGTGGGTTTGCCCTCAGATAGGTCGTCGCCTAAGTTTTTGCCGGTTGCTTGCTCGTCACCAGAATAATCCAGAGTATCGTCCACCAATTGGAATGCTGTTCCCAAGTGCATGCCATATTTCGCCACAGCTTCTTCGGTGGCGCTGTCAACCTGCGCCAGGATAGCGCCGAGCCGCATCGCCGCCTCGAATAGTTTGGCTGTTTTGCAATAGATCACGCGCAAATAACTGGCTGCATCCACACTCGCGTCATGACAGCTCAACAATTGCAATACTTCACCTTCTGCAATTGTGTTGGTAGCGTCAGCCAACGTTTGCATCACACGCATGTTATTTACTTCGACCATCATTTGAAAAGCGCGCGAATATAAAAAATCGCCAACCAGTACACTCGCTGCATTGCCAAATAAGGCGCTGGCAGTTGCTTGTCCACGGCGCAGCTCTGATTCATCCACCACGTCGTCGTGCAGCAACGTGGCGGTATGAATGAACTCTACCACTGCCGCCAGGCCGTGATGATATTCGCCGGTGTAACCTAATGCCTTGGCGGATAACACCACCAATGCCGGGCGCAGCCGTTTGCCGCCATTATTGATAATGTACTCGCTCATCTGATTGACCAGTGCCACATCTGAATGTAAGCGGGTACGTATAATTTTGTCCACAACGGACATATCTGAGGCAAGAGATTGTTTTATAGCTTCAAACGACACAACAAACCCCCAATGATGGCAATTAAACAAACGGTGGTAATTAACAAAAGTCCGCGATGGTATGGACTGTATTGATGCCATGTCAAGCAAACATGATTTTGCGATAGCATTCTTGCATGGAATCACGTGCCAGAATTTACTATGGAAAATTCATTGCGAACTCCATTTGATGATGTTTATACCAGCCGAAAATGAGACTTGAGGTATAGATCTGCTGTTCCCAACTATCCCTGTCTGCCCATCCTGCGATACTGTACAGCCTCAGCGATGTGAGAAGCAAGAATGTTCTCGTTGCCTGCCAGATCGGCAACAGTGCGCGCCACTTTGAGTACGCGGTGATAAGCTCGTGCAGATAAATTCAGGCGGCTGATGGCTTGCTGCAACAGTGCGGCACCTTGTGCATCGGGCGCACAGAGAACGTCAATCTCGCTTACCGTGAGTTGTGCATTCGGCTTGTTCTGGCGGGTTAATGCACGTTGCCGCGCTACGTTCACACGCGCTTGAATATCACTATTTGTTTCACCATCAGCCTGTTTAAGCAAGGTTTCCTGTGGCACTGCGGGAACTTCGATCTGAATGTCTATGCGATCTAACAGCGGACCAGAAATTTTGCCGCGATAGCGTGCAATTTGATCGGGTGTGCAACGGCACTTGCCGTTGTAATGGCCAAGATAGCCGCACGGGCAAGGGTTCATTGCAGCAAGTAACTGAAATTGCGCGCGGAAATCGGCGCGGCGCGCAGCGCGAGAGATGGTGATGCGTCCACTCTCCAGCGGCTCGCGCAGCACTTCTAGTACATGGCGTTCAAATTCCGGCAATTCATCAAGAAACAGTACGCCGTGCATTGCGATAGAGATTTCACCGGGACGCGGATTGCTGCCGCCGCCGACCATAGCTACTGCTGATGCAGTGTGATGCGGTGATCGGTAAGGTCTTATTTTCCAGCGGCTTACATCAAACATGCCGCCTAACGATTGCATGGCTGCGCTTTCCAATGCTTCAGCTTCAGTCATTTGCGGCAGGATGCCGGGGAAACGCGCCGCCAGCATCGATTTGCCGGTGCCGGGCGGGCCGCTCATCAGCACGCTATGACCGCCAGCGGCGGCAATCTCCAGCGCGCGCTTGGCCTGCCCTTGACCCTTGACTTCGCGCATTTCCGGATAGTCCGGCATAACAGGTTGTGCACTGGCGACTTGACGGGTGAGTGAAGCGCGACCAGATAAATGTGCTGCCACCTGCAACAAAGATTGCGCTGGATATACTGCTGCATCTTCTACCAGCGCCGCTTCGACAGCATTTATTTCAGGAAGGATAAATGCCCGTCCGTTGGACGCTGCGTGATAGGTCATTGCAAGCGCACCACGTATCGGTCGTAGCTCCCCGGTAAGCGCCAGTTCACCGGCGAACTCATATTCGGCAAGGCGGTTTGAGGGAATCTGTCCAGATGCGGCGAGAATGCCTAGCGCGATGGGTAAGTCAAAACGTCCGCTTTCCTTGGGTAGGTCCGCAGGTGCGAGATTAACCGTGATGCGGCGGCTGGGAAATTCAAACTGGCAAGTCAGCAAAGCCGCACGGACGCGGTCCTTGCTTTCTTTCACTTCGGTCTCAGGCAGGCCGACAATGGTAAAACTGGGCAGGCCATTGGCGAGATGCACTTCGACAGTGACCAGCGCGGCATCCATGCCGGAGAGGGCGCGGCTATATAAAACCGCGAGGCTCATTTATTGAGGGGTTGCTTGTGCTTCTTTTGGGGTTGCTTGTGCTTCAAGGGCGGCGACCCGTGCTTCCAGTGCCGTCAATTTTTCAATTGTGTGTGATAACAGCTGGGTTTGCACATCGAATTCTTCGCGTGTCACCAGATCCAGCTTGGTAAAACCTTGCGCCAGCAAGGCGCGGGCATTCTTCTCAACATCTCTTGCCGGGCTGTTAGCCACCGCTTTGCTTAATTTGTCGGAAATTTCATCAAAGAATTTTGCATTGAACATCGTGTATCTCCATACCTACGCATTAGGCATATAGTGTAGCAAACTTTGCTTGGGTTGTAGTTGAGTCTGATAGCGCAAGTACAAACAATGCCGCATGAAATGGTATGCCGCTTCAGCTAGTTACTTTGTTTATAACAACCAATTGTTTAATTGTGACAAAGTCAGGTAGCATGAAATTTGTTTGCGGTCATCGCACTAGCCGTTGCAGACAGAGCACAGTCTGAATGATAAAGCAGCTCCCCACTTGTACAGGCGATGAGTAAATTAGAGAAACTGCCAACGCTCATTCGCGCGCTGATCAGCCCGGCCTGCTATGACCACGCAGTTGAAAAAGTGCAGTTGATCGAAACGCATATTTCCTGGGTGTTACTCACGGGAGAGTATGCTTACAAGCTTAAAAAGCCGCTGAATCTGGGATTTTTAAATTTTAGCACGCTGGAGCAACGGCAGCAGGCTTGTGCCGAAGAGGTGCGTTTGAATCGTCGGCTGGCAGCAGACATTTATATTGGCGTGGTTGCCATCACCGGCAGCTTGGATAAACCGCGTATCGGAGGCCAAGGCGAGATCATCGAATATGCCGTGAAAATGCGCCAGTTTCCTTTCGGTGCAACCCTTGATTCTATTGATGAACGCGGTAAACTGGCCACTGTGCAAATAGACCAACTTGCCGCACGGCTGGCGCATTTCCACCTTGCTGAATGTGCCCGCGCATCCGCGGATAGTCTGTGGGGTGAGCCAGGTACGATAGCACAATCAGTCGTAGAAAATTTTCAACACTTGACCGGTCTATTGGAGGGTACGGCGGAAAGCCAGCGTTTGGCGGATTTGCAATGCTGGAGTGTTGCCGAACACGGCCGACTTACACCATTGATGCGCGAACGCAAGCGTGATGGCTGGGTCCGTGAGTGTCATGGCGATCTGCATTTGGGCAATCTGGCGTGGGTGAACGGCCAGTTACTGATTTTCGACTGTATTGAATTTAATTCAGCCTTGCGCTGGATTGATGTCATCTCTGAAGTTGCATTTTGTTTTATGGATTTGCTGCATCGCCAGCACCGTGACTTGGCCATGCGTTTTCTCAATGCCTGGTTGGAGATCAGCGGCGACTATGAGGGCATGGCGCTGTTGCGTTATTACGCCGTATACCGCGCATTGGTGCGCGCTAAAGTCGCGGCTCTGCGCGCCAAGCAGTCGGATGACGACAATGCCGGAACAAGCAGCGCCGAAGTTAGTACCTTTTTGCAACTGGCCGAAAATCTGACTCAAAATATACCGGTTCAACTCTGGATTACACACGGCCTGTCAGGTTCCGGTAAGACCACGCTCACACAGTCACTGCTGCAAGATAAAGGAATGATTCGCTTGCGTTCCGATATCGAACGCAAGCGTCTGGCCGGTTTGGATGCTCTGGCGCGCAGTAGCAGTGGAATAGGAGAGGCATTGTATTCGGAGGAAGCTAGCTTCCGTACTTATACCCACTTGGTGCGTCTAGCAGAGAGTTTGTTGTGCGCAGGCTATCCGGTAATCGTCGATGCAGCTTTCCTCGCATACTGGCAACGTGACTTGTTCAGGAAGATTGCACAACGGCGCGGTGTGTGTTTTCGTATACTGGATATACAGGTGGATCTCGCCACGTTACGCGATCGCATCAGCCACCGTGCTGCACAGGGAAAAGATGCTTCGGAGGCGAATTTGCGTGTCCTGCAACATCAGATCGAAACCGCCCAGTTGTTGGGTGCAGACGAGCTAAACGTGGTGACACGAATATCTGGAACGACTGAATCGACCGATCTAATTTAAGTTTAAATTTATATTTAACCCGTCATGCGTTCGTCGGCATGACCAACCCAGATTTTAATATCTCAGCAATAAGTGGCATCATGGTTTTCAGGCGTGCATTAACATAAGGAGGAAGAACTATGTTGTTTCGTGATCGTAACGATGCTGCAACCAAACTTGTAGAGCAACTGTCCCAATATCGCGGCCAGCATCCGCTGGTGCTGGCAATTCCGCGTGGCGCGGTACCAATGGCAAAAATTATTGCCGATGCGCTGGATGGTGAAGTGGATGTGGTGCTGGTGCGCAAGCTGCGCGCACCGGCCAACCCGGAATTTGCCATCGGCTCAGTGGATGAAACAGGTTGGGTCTATCTCACTGAATATGCTGAGCGGGTAGCGGGAAGCCAGCAATATATCGAATCCGAAAAGGCCACTCAGCTTGAGGTGATGCGCCAGCGACGCGCCAGCTACACGCCGGTGCGTCCGCCGCTTGACCCGGCGGGGCGCATAGTTATCGTTGTGGACGATGGTTTGGCTACTGGCTCCACGATGATCGCTGCACTGCATGCATTGCGTGCCAAGCATCCGCAAAAACTGATTTGCGCCGTGCCGGTGGCGCCGCCAGATACATTAGCCAAGGTGACACCTTACGCCGATAAAGTGGTGTGTTTGACTGCGCCGGAACAGTTTTATGCGGTGGGACAGTTTTATCAATCCTTCCCTCAAGTAAGTGACGAAGAAGTGATAGCGCTGCTAGGGGAAGTTACTAAATGATCACCGCGCAGAACCGCAACTGTTGAATTAGATGTGTCCATGGGCCTGATGCGTAAATTGAGGCATCTTGGCAAAAAAGCTAGTGAACCAGCTATTCCTGTTCCCAAGCTACTTACAATCTAGTCAAAATGCTACCCGCACGATTACCGAACTGACGATTAATGCCGCTGATATCGCCCGATCAGTTCAGCATGTGCAATAACGTGGCCTCGCATCGCCTTTTCCAGCATTGCCTTGGTTGAATTTTTCACGTCCGGCAGAATGGTATTTAAGGCATAGAGCTTATGAAAGTATCGATGGCTGCCCACCGGCGGACACGGCCCGCCATAGCCGGTGCGCGACCAGTCGTTAATTCCTTGCAAGGTTCCTGATGGGAGTTTTCTTGCCTCCACGCCCTCAGGCAAACCGTTAACATTTGGAGGGAGGTTGTACAACACCCAGTGTACCCACGTCATTTTGGGAGCAGCCGGATCGGGGGCGTCTGGGTCATCGACGATTAAGACCAAGCTTTTGGTGCCATCAGGTATATCTGTCCAGGTAAGTGCTGGTGAAATATCCTGACCATCGCATGTATGGCGAGCCGGAATGGTGCCATTGTGAGAGAAAGACGATGATGTGATGGTTAGTGACATAATAATGGTTCCTCTTTATCGCTAACGAGTGAGTCCGTTCGGCTACTTCAGCTAAGCATAGAGATGAGAAAAAGATCCCCAGCAGAATCGCAACGTGCGTCTAGCAAATGGTGTGATATTTTTTTAAAGGCATCATGTTAATGGAATAGTTTTGGCATTTTTTCCAGCAACCTTTGGCAGGCGGACGGTCATCACCCCATTCTTGTAGCTCGCCTCGGCTTTGTCTGTATCCACATTGCGCGGCAAGGGGATAGTGCGCTGGAAAGCGCCATAGGCACGTTCCATGATATGGTAGGTGCTATCGTTCCTTTCGCGTTCAAAGTGCTTCTCACCGGAGAGGTAGAGCATGTTGTTCTCGATCGTGATATGGCAGTCTTTTTTTTCCATTCCCGGAACCTCTATATGCACCAGTATCTCTTTGTCCGTTTCCTCAACTTCTCCGGCTAACAGGCTCCAACGCGGTAAGGTCGAGAGAGTGGTGCCTGTTTTCTGCTCCTCATCCTTGCTTCGGGCAAAATGAGTAAGCGCGTCGTTACCTCGACCGAGTAGCTCGCGCCAGCCTTCCGCAAGGCTCTCCCATGTACGGCCAAGCCCATGTCCAATATTTTTTCCTGCCTGTTTCAAGGAATCCAGCATGCTCACGCTCCTTTTTCTTTTCTATAACCAGTACTTGCCACATCATGACAAAAAAATTGTGGCTATACAGCCTCTATAACAACCGGTTGCCGCTACGATTCGATCGAACCGTCATCCATTCACTCTAGAACTGAATCGTTGCGTTCTTCCGAGCGCTTCGGCTCGTGAGTTTTGACATCCCCACGCGTTTTGCGCGCGTAGTCCTCAAGTTGGCGTTTAGCGGCATCAAAGGCATCGCGCAAGGCGACATAAACATCTTCGTGATGATCACGGTTAACCACAATCTCATTACCGGGCACACCAATGTCGATGCGCACATTAAATTGCTTGCCCTGATGATGATGCTTGTGCGGCGCCTCGACTACGACACGACAGGACATGATATGTTTGAAGAACTCTTCGAGTTTTTGCGCCTTGTCACGAATACGTGTTTCCAGTGCCTCTGAATGTTCAACATCGCGGATGGTGATTTGTAATGGTGTCTGCACGGTTTTCTCCCCTAAAATTAAATACAAGTCTGACTAACGACGGCTTCTTGTTTCCTTTTGTTGCTCATTTCTCACCAGCTTGGCAATCTCGAGCAATTCTTCCGATAGCAGCTCCAAGAGGTCATCCAACGTAAGGATCCCGATCAACCCTCCACTATCATTGACTATCGGCAAGCGCCGCACAGCCTTCTGGCGCATATACTGAATCGCCTCGAATATGCCCGTGCTCCCTTTCACCGTAACCAGCTCCTGCGTCATGATGTCGCCCACTGTAATGACCGTATCATCGAGTTCCGGAGCCATGATTTCCATTATCAGATCGCGGTCGGTGACGATCCCCACCGGAACCCGAATGCCGTTGCGATCTTCCACGACCAGTACATCGCCAACATGATGCTGGCGCATGAGTTTGGCTGCTTCCAGGGCAGTATCGTTACGCTCCACAACAACAACTTCCCGATTGCAAATTTCACTGACAGGCATCTTGTTCTCCATCTTGGGTTACAAATTTTCAGGACCAGGCATCTTGCTTTTTGAGGAATATTATTGATTTAATGACTGGCATCATTGTAAACAACAAACACTCCGGCGCTAAACCGCATGCAGGTCAATGATATCGCCCACCGTGATGACCATATAATCGAGTTCCGGAGCCATGATCTCCACCACGAGATCGTGGTCGGTGATGATCCCCACCGCGACCATCTCTCCGTCGCGATTTTCGATGACTTGCACATCCTTGACATGATGCTGGCGCATGAGCTTGGCCGCTTCCAGAACAGTGTCGTCCCGCTGCAACAAGACGGCTTCGCGATTGCAAATATCTTCAATAGGCATGACAGCCTCCTTGTTTACAAACACATCGGAGCCAAGTTGCATGATTTACGGGGCGCTCAGGTTAATGAGTCCAACTCACGCGCAACAGATTTTGTTCCGGGTTGTAGTGGAAATCCAGTTCGCCCTGGTAGGCATGATGCAACGCCTCACCTATGCCCCTGGCCAGATGGATGTCGGTGGTGGTCACCAATGTCGCGCCTTCTTTTTCTTCTTCAGCCATGATGCGTTGGAGCGGATGCTCCTTCCGTTCGCGTTGTTCATGGTTGTGCACCAGGTGCATGATTTCCTCGCGATGGGCGCGGAAGAACTCACCCTTCATGGTAAGGAAGCCGGCGGGATAATGGTCGTGGATGCGATGGCAGGCCGGGCATTGCAGGCTATGTGCATTTGCCGGCGCTTGCAGCCACTGCCAGCGCCCTTCATGAAATACGGCGCCACACTGCGAGCAGACGGACGGCTCCAGCGGCTTGCCCTTGGATTTGTAGGCATCGTGCACGCGTTCCTTGAAAAGACCGTCGTGCCGGGAAATTTGGCGGAAATTGGGGGGAGTGCTTTGAGTACCCATGGTAAGTAGTATCCTTTGGTAATAGTTAACAGAATTTGTCGGGTCAGTCGGTTTTCGCTACATTTCCATCCCGCCCATCTCGCCGGGCATCATTTGTTTCTTTTCAGGCAATTCCGCGATCATGGCGTCAGCGGTGAGAATAAGGCTGGCAATCGAAGCGGCATTCTGCAACGCAGAACGAGTGACCTTGGTGGGGTCGAGGATACCCATTTCAATGAGATTGCCATATTCCTCGGTGGCTGCGTTGTAACCAAAGCTATCTTTGCCCTCCAGCACCTTGGCGAGCACCACCGAAGGCTCTCCGCCGGCATTGGCAACAATCTGCCGTAACGGCTCTTCCAATGCCCGCAGCACGATCGTGATGCCCGCATCCTGTTCGTCATTGCCGCCCTTCAGTGTGCTGAGTGCCGCTCTGGCCCGCAGCAACGCCACACCGCCGCCTGGCAGGATTCCCTCTTCGACTGCAGCACGGGTTGCATGCATCGCGTCTTCAATTCGGGTTTTCTTCTCCTTCATCCCTGTTTCGGTCGCAGCGCCAACCTTGATTACCGCGACACCGCCAGCGAGCTTGGCTGCGCGCTCCTGCAGTTTTTCCTTGTCGTAATTGCTGGTGGATTTTTCGGCTTCATCATGGATTTGCTTGATGCGGTTCTGGATCTTTTCGGCATCGCCTGCACCGCTGATAAGCGTGGTATTGTCCTTGCCGACTTCGACGCGTTTGGCCTTGCCGAGATCTTCCAGTGTGACCTTCTCCAGGGTAAGGCCGACTTCCTCGGCGATCACCGTGCCGCCGGTGAGAATGGCAATATCTTCCAGCATGGCACGGCGCCGATCACCAAAGCCTGGGGTCTTGACGGCAACAGCTTTCAAAGTGCCGCGGAGGTTATTGATCACCAAGGTCGCCAGCGCCTCTCCTTCAACATCCTCGGCGATAATGAGCAGCGAGCGACCAGCCTGGGCGATTTGTTCCAGCAACGGCAGCAAATCGTGGATGTTGCTGATCTTCTTGTCATACAAGAGGATGCATGGTTCATCCAGCGCGACGATCTGCTTGTCGGGATTGTTGATGAAATAGGGAGACAGGTAGCCACGGTCAAACTGCATCCCTTCCACTATCTCCAACTCGTTTTGCAGACTCTTGCCATCTTCAATTGTGATCACGCCTTCCTTGCCTACCTTGTCCATGGCTTGAGCAATGATCTCGCCAACAGAAGTGTCGGCATTGGCGGAAATAGCGCCGACCTGAGCAATTTCTTTACTGGTCGTACAGGGCTTAGAAACCTTTTTGAGTTCTTCGATGGTGGCGGCAACCGCCATATCAATGCCGCGCTTCAAATCCATCGGGTTCATTCCGGCTGCGACAAACTTCATCCCTTCGCGGACGATCGCCTGTGCCAGTACCGTAGCGGTAGTAGTGCCATCTCCCGCCACGTCGGATGTTTTGCTGGCGACTTCCTTCACCATCTGCGCACCCATATTCTCGAACTTGTCTTCAAGCTCGATTTCTTTTGCCACGATGACACCGGAGTTAGCCACAAGAGGCGGGCCAAAGGCACGCTCCAGAATGACGTTGCGGCCTCTGGGGCCGAGGGTCATCTTGACCGCATCCGCTAAAATGTTCACGCCTTCGACAATTTTGACACGGGCGGCATTGTGAAACAGGATTTGCTTTGCCGACATGAAAACCTCCAGATAGGGTGCAGCCCGGGGTCAGACTTCTATCACTGCCACGGCTATGTTGTTTTTATTGCATGGAGAACGGTTTTTCTCTCATGATTTTATGGTTTGGCTGACGCATCCACCGGGCAGTGCCGTGCCGGGAAGACCAGTACTTCATGAATCGAGCCTTTACACACAGGGTAAAGGCTCGATTATGATTTCTCTCTTTAAAAAAAAAGACTGGCCAGGTTATTTAATTTCGAGCTGCTTGGCAGTTTTTCCGTTTTTCTTCGGCAATGTCAATTCCAGCACGCCGTTTTCAAATTTGGCCTGGGCTTTGCTCTCGTCCACATCGCTGCCCAGAGTAAAGCTCCGATAGCTTGATCCTTGATAGCGCTCGCGGCAAATGACCCTTTCGCCTTCCTTTTCCTCTTTTTCCTGCTTGGTCTCGGCACTGATGGAAACACGATTGCCATCCACTTGCACCTTGACGTCCTCTTTCTTCATTCCGGGGATTTCCGCGCGCACAGTATAGGTCGTGTCATTTTCGGTTAAATCAATCTTGATCAGGGAAGGGGTCTCCGTTTCCATGGAAAACGGACGCATCCCGAACCCTTTGAACAATTCGTCAATATTTGTGAATGGATCGAAGCGAGCGATATTGCTTAACAGGGGAGAACGCGGAATGATATTCAACATGATATTTCTCCATTAAAGTGATTTAAATTTCTTTTAAATACTGCAGTTACACTTCATCGCTGACAGTCTTGCAGACTTGCTCACTTTGTCACATAAAGCAATTCGGACAAGTCCAATCGCCAAGAATTAAACATTCCGATGATATGCTACATAATAAAAGTAACACTAAAATCGGTCGGTGCGGTATCGAACATATCTAAATATTTTGGATAGTTGCTTATAGTAAGCTTCGCTTATCGGATAATGAAAAGAGGCACAGCATGCGTGCAATGGTTCTGGAAGCACCCGGATCGCCCCTGCAACAAGTCGAGTTGCCGCAGCCTGAATGCGGCGCTGATGAAGTTCTGCTAAAAGTGAGCGCCTGCGGCGTATGCCGTACTGACCTGCACATACAGGACGGTGAACTTTCCGGGCCGAAGCTGCCACTGATACCCGGTCATGAGATCGTCGGCGTCGTTGCATCCAAGGGTGAGCGGGTCGAGCGGTTTGCCATCGGGCAAAGGTTGGGCGTGCCGTGGCTGGGCCACACTTGCGGGCATTGCCGCTATTGCAGCAGCGGGCGCGAAAATTTGTGCGATAACGCGCGTTTCACTGGGTACACGCTGAATGGAGGTTATGCGGAATACGCCGTGGCTGACCAGCGCTATTGCTTTATTTTGCCGGAAGGTTATACCGATGCTGAAGCTGCCCCTCTGCTTTGCGCGGGGTTGATCGGGTATCGCGCACTGGTTGCCACCGGCGATGCGGAGCGGATCGGCATTTATGGTTTCGGCGCCGCGGCCCACATAATTGTCCAGCTGGCCCGTTGGCAAGGGCGTACGGTCTTTGCTTTCACCAAGCCGGGCGACTTGGCCGGGCAGCGCTTCGCCAAAGAGCTTGGCGCAACATGGGCAGGTGATTCCACAGCAGCGCCACCCGATGAAATGGATGCCGCCATCCTGTTCGCACCCGTCGGCGCACTGGTACCGGAGGCGCTTCGTCACACCGCCAAAGGCGGGACTGTTGTTTGTGCCGGCATTCACATGAGCGATGTGCCCGGATTCCCCTATTCCATCCTGTGGGGGGAGCGCACTATTCGATCCATTGCCAATCTCACTCGCCGCGATGGCGAGGAATTCCTTAATATCGCCCCAAAGGCTGGCATCAGGACAGCGGTCGAAACCTTCCGATTAGAGCAGGCCAACGAGGCCCTTGATCGACTTCGAAATGGCAGCATACGCGGCGCAGCCGTGCTGGTCATGGCATAGAGAAACCTGAAGCCGTGCAGCAGGGTGCGCCGGATTCGGCATACTGATTTAAAGATACGTGCTTCACTGGATACAAGCCGCATCTATCCGCTCACCAAGAAAATCGCCCAACACCTTGATCCATGATTCACGCATAAAAATGAAACCGTCGTTATGGCCGCCGGCGAGTTCGAGAAACTGCTTGGGTGGATTGGCCGCAGCAAAGAGCGCATGCCCGTGCTCGAATGGAACGATTTCATCTTCCGGGCTGTGGGCGATCAGCACCGGCGCGGTAACAGTCCGCAGATATTCCCGCGTATCGTAATGGATACGCGCCAGCCATCGTACCGGGAGATATGGATAGATGTGATGCGCAAGATCGGGCACGGAAGTGAAGCCGGAAGCGATCACCAATGCACCCGGCTTTTGGTGGGCGGCCAACTGCGCGGCAACGGCACCGCCCATTGATTCTCCGAACAACACGATGCGGCATGAAGGGATGTGCCGTTGTTCGGCCAGGTGGCGCCATGCGGCCTCGGCATCAAGATAGGTGCCCTGCTCGGTGGGCGTGCCGCCGCTGTTCCCGTAACCGCGATAATCGAAGATCAGCGTGCTATAGCCCAGACGATGAAACATCCGCACTGAATCGAGCCGGTGGGAAATGTTTCCTGCGTTGCCATGCAAAAATAGCACTGTGCCACGCGGCTGCGCGGCAGGGACATACCAGCCGTGTAAACTGATGCCATCGGAAGTTTTCAGATGGATATCTTCGTATGGCAAACCAACCTGAGCAGGAGTGGCAGTCATCTCGCGTCCGGTTCCCGGATAGAAGACCAACTGCGACTGAAAAGAATATAGTGCCAGCGCGAGTCCACCATAGGCCGCTGCCAGAATACCCAGAACGTGCCACATCAGGCGCACCCGGCTCCCTGTTTGAGCTTCATTTTTGTGTTGACGATTTTATGGTAAATCAATCTCAACAACGGTCCATAACATTGTTCCGAGTTTCCCATCTGGCATCCTCCATAGAACCAGCCATTAATAACGAGCGTTCAACTTGCCGCCAATTGCGCGCAGCCTTGGCAATATACACATATACTTCTTGCTGTTTGCTGAACGTATTCTAAAGCTTGCGGAACATGACTGCTAAACTTCAAACGCCAATGCGCTCAAAGCCTGTGTGCTTCTCTGCCGGAGTGGTTGTCGTCCGCCGGGAAAGCACCGGCTGGCGCCTGCTGATGCTGCGTTCATACCAACACTGGGACTTTCCAAAAGGCATGGTGGAGCCGGGCGAAGCGCTGCTGGATGCGGCCATCCGGGAAACGGCGGAGGAAACCTCCATCACTGACCTCGCCTTCCGTTGGGGTGAGCACTATTGCGAGACCGAACCTTATGGCCGCGGCAAAGTGGCGCGCTACTACCTGGCCGAAACTGCCACCAAGACCATAGTCTTGCCGGTATCGCCGCAGATCGGGCGGCCGGAGCACGACGAATGGCGCTGGGTGAGCTTCGGGGAAGCGGCACACTTGCTGCCGCCGCGCCTGCAGCCTGTCCTGGTCTGGGCGCGGAAGCTGTTGGAGACCTGAATACGACCTGCCTTTCATCCTTTTCTCGTCAACCTTCCGGTGCGCATTGCGCCGCAGGAAAAGTGGAGGAGGTGGGATTACTCACAACCTACTGCCAATGAAGCAACAAATCCTGCTCCGCCAGTCTGGTCACCTGCGTGCCGAACTGACGTCCCTCCCGATTCAGCGTCGCCATCAGCCAGCGCACTCCCGCCTCCGGGGCAGCGTTTACTTGGAGACGGCGGGTCTGGGTGGGAATCATGGCGAAGCGGGTCAGTCGGCCCTCTTCCAAGGTAGGAAAATACATCAGGGCCAGGTCGCCCCGGTATTGTTCGTAACCGGTGATACCTTCGTAGTCATTCAGAAAGTCGCCGCAGCCGTAAAGAATAGGTTTGTCCCGGTAGACCTCAATGCCCTTCACGTGGTGGGAGGAGTGGCCATGCACCACGTCTACCCCGGCCGCATCGATGAGACGGTGGGCGAATGCACGCTGTTCCGTTGTGACAACGAAGCCCCAGTTGCCACCCCAGTGGATGGAGGCCACCACCAGGTCGCCAGGCCGTTTCACGGCATGCACCTGCTGGGTGATGGTCTCCAAGCTGCGGGCCGTTAGATCGGCCAGTAAGTTCACGCCGGGCCGACTCTCGCCTGCGGCCCATTCCCGGGGCACGCCACTGTCTTCCGTGCCCCAAGCAAAGACTAGCACCCGACCCTTGTCCGGTATGTTCAGTATGGCTGGCGCTGCGGCCTCGGCGGCGTCGCGGCCGGCACCGCAGGTGCCGATGCCGGCCCGGTGCAGGCTATCCAAGGTCTCAGCTAGACCTTTGTAGCCCCAGTCCATAACGTGGTTGTTGGCGAGCACGCAGCAGTCGATGCCGGCTGCGGTAAGGCAGGGAAGATTGGCAGGGTGCATGCGGTAATGGATGCCTTTGTTGGGCCAGGCATCCTCGCTGGCGGTCACCGCGGTCTCCAGATTAATGATGCGCAAATCCGGCGCCGCACGCTGGAAAGCGCCCAGGGCGTCGCCCCAGATATAGGCAAAATCCACCGGGTGCCGGATGCGGCCATTCACCTTTTCGGCGAGTTCCACGTAGCCCAGTGCCGAACGCATGTAGGATTCAAAGAGATGGGGCTTTCCGGGGTGAGGCAGTATCTGGTCGACGCCCCGGCCGGTCATGACGTCACCGCACAGAAACAGAGTGATGCGGCGCGAGGGTTTTTCCGTGTGCATGACTCGATGCTCCTTAACGTGTGAGCCTAGGGCAAAGCCAGGCTGTGTTCCAAGAAGACCGGCCAGAAATGATTTTCCCGTGCAAGCCAGGAAGCGCCGCCGGTCCATCATCCACCCTGTCCCAGAGCGGCAGGCTTACCCGTCATTGCTGTCACTCCCGATCCGCTCTGTTACTCTTCCAGATCGACAGCAGCAGCCATACGCCGCCGACCACCGCACCGAGGTAACCGATCGTGCCAAAGAAGGGTAGCCCCAGCAAGCTGGGGCCGCCTGGCACGGTCATGACGATGGAAGAACCGATGATGAGCGAAGCGACGACGATGCCGACCACCAGCCGGTTGGCGGCGGTGTCGAGCTGATTGCCGACACGCTTCAAGTGCGTAACATCAATGTGGATTTCCAGCCGACCGCGCCGGGCGGCACGCAGTAGCTGGGAGAGGTCGTGGGGCAAGTCGGCGACAAGTGCCAGAGCCTCACTGGTTGCCCGCCAGCCGCGTTTGATGAGTGCGGCTGGCGTATATCGTGCACGCAGCGCCTGCTCCAGCAAGGGCATCGCCTCGCCAGCCATGTCAAAATCTGGGTCGAGCTCGCGACCCATGCCCTCGAGCGAGATGAAGGCTTTGACCAGCAGCGCCAGATCGGCCGGCAGTGATAACTGGTGCTGGCGAAGGATGGCCACCAAGTTGGAGAGCATGGCGCCCAACTTTAGCTGCTTCAACGCCACCCCGTGGTATTGATCGACGAAGGTCTGGATTTCCAGTATCAGACCATTCTCATCCACCGCGCCGTCGCCCGTCCAGTCGAGCAGCACATCGGCGACGCGCGCAGGTTCATGTTCGACCAATCCCAGCAGAAGGCGGATCAATTGGTCGCGGCGCTCCTCGGTGAGCCTTCCAACCATACCAAAGTCGATAAAGGCGATGCGGTTGCCAGGGAGATAAAACACGTTACCGGGGTGCGGGTCGGCGTGGAAAAAGCCGTCTTCAACGATCATTTTCAACACCGCGTGCGCCCCGCGTCGAGCGAGTATCCTGCGGTCGAGGCCAGCCTGATCGACGGCGGAAAGCTTGCGGCCGGGAATGCCGTCGATGAATTCCTGCACGCACACCCGCTCGCCGGTCCACTGCCAATGGACGCGGGGGATGATGATGATTGGGAGCGCCGGAGGCAATTCAGGCGCCGCTTCGGGTATGGCGACCTCGGCGGACTTGTCTTTGTCGGCATAACCGGCAAAATTCTCCGCGATGCGCTGGGCATTGCGGCATTCGCTGGCGAAATCGAGTTCGCGCCGCAACGACTGGACAAACTGGCGCACCACTTCCTGCGGGTGAAAACTGCGCAGTTCCGGGCTTTCCTTTTCGGCTAGTTCCGCCAATCGCATGAGCCAGCGCAGGTCGGCCTCAATGATCGGCCGAATGCCAGGTCGGCGCACCTTTACCACTACTTCGCTGCCGTCTTCGAGGCGGGCGCGATGCACCTGCGCAATGGAAGCGGCCGCCAGCGGCTCGGGATCAAAGGCGGAAAATATTTCCTCGGGAGGAGCACCCAAGTCTTCGGTCAGCTGCTGGCGTATTTCGGCATAGGGTGCAGCAGGCGCGCTGTCCTGCAATTTGGCGAATTCGGCGATCCATTCCGGTTCGAACAGGTCCACGCGAGTGGCCAGCATCTGGCCAAGCTTGACGAAAGCTGGCCCCATTTCCTCCAGTGCCCGTCGTACCCGCGCGGGTGAGGGCAGGTGGGCGAACTCTTCAGCGTTGTTCCAGTGCAATGCCCGCCCGGCGCGCTCCAGCGCATTGGCCAGTCCCATTCGGCGCACCATGTCGCCAAAACCATAGCGGACCAGGATCGAGGCGATGTCATACAGGCGGCCGAGGTCGCGCACTGCTGTCAGCGCCTGCCACAGCATCAGTCTTCCTTGCTTTGGGTATGGCCGGGTTTGATGCGATCTGCCAAGCCGATAAGCACGCCGGCAGTAATTTTACGCAACAGGTCGGAAGTGGCTTGTGCCAGATGCAACCCGGTCACAACCTGGAGACGTCCCGCCGCGCCAAGCTGGTGCGTAATGACGGCCAGGGTTTCCTTCAACTGCGCCCCCACGGCGGAACCATAGGTGCGGGCGTGCGCAGCCAGGTCGTACAGGATTTCTCCCGCAACATCCTTGGCACCCGAGGTCGAGCTTTGCAGGGTTTCCAGGAACATCGCTTCCAGGCTTTCCAGATCGGTACGCGCGCGGGCGAGGTCCTCACTGGAAAATGATTGCGCCCGGCCCGCCGCTTCTTCCAACGCTAGTTTAGAGGCTTCAGCAAACTGCGCTAGCGCCGCATCCAGCCCGGATACGGCCTGTTTCAGGCGTTCACGTGTAATTTCGTTTTGTGCCGCCGACTGGTGCATTTCCTTTTGCGCGCCTGCCCGCGCACCGTTCAGTACGGCACTCGCAATCTGCCGCAAGGATTCGATATCGAGCGATCGCGCGCTGATCGTGTGCAAGGTGAGCTTCCGCACCATTTCTTGTACATCGTGACCCTGCTCGACCGCACTACGCACTTCAGCTTCGAGCAAGGCTGTGTCATTACCGCCGCCAATATTGTTGCCTGTTGCATTTTGCATGATGGTGATCCTCCTGAAGTGGTGACTTGAACAACTAGATGTCCTGGCAGTGCCTCGTATTGAAAATTAGCCCCGCCGGGGTGGGCCGCGATGAGCATAGCCTTATGTGCGATGCCAGCGTGGGAACGCGTCGCCACAGGAAATCTGTCGCATTAGCATTGCCCATGTTAAAAATTCTACTACGGATTTGATCTTGGCTATGCCATAACCATGCGCCATCGTTATGTATGGCGCAAGTGTCAAGTTCGCTGGTCTTGAAGGTCCATTACAATATTCAGCTTACTTTCGTTCCTTAAGCAAGTCACGAATTTCTGTAAGGAGCACTTCTTCATTTGAAATTTTTGGCTGTTCTGCCGGTTTCTCTTCCGATTGCCTCTTTAATGAATTTATGCCTTTTATAGCCACAAATATTGCAAAGGCAATAATCGTAAAATCAATCATTGTCTGGATGAACTTCCCGTAGCTGATCACAACAGCTGGTGCTTCTCCCCTGGCTTCCTGAACGGTGAACGCCAAGTTGGAAAAATCAACCCCGCCTAAGAGGACTCCAATTGGAGGCATAATTATATCGCCAACAAAAGACGAGACAATTTTACCAAACGCAGCTCCAATAATAATGCCTACGGCCATGTCGATAACATTACCCTTGACGGCAAACTCCTTAAATTCTTTCATCATACCCATAGCATTTCTCCTTCATATAAGGGCACCTCTAAAAATCCAATTTTCGTCACAATACGGTGTTACTTGAAAAAAATTATCGCTTATATATCAACTATATGCCGCGCTCAAATTTTTTACTCGTGCCTTGTCTTGCTTAGAAACTTGAATTTTTAGAGGCGCCCATAAGGTGATTAAATATATTGAAATTATGATTTAGAGCTCAATTTTCATTAGTTTTACCAAGGACACCTCCGTTTCTTGGATCAAGTTTCCTCTAAACATGCCTTCAAACCCATTTGGTTGATGGGTTCTAAAGTTTGAATTTAATATCCGATGAAGGCGGTCTGGCACAACGAAGGGAAATCCGTAGCTCTTCCAAACTTATTGTGTCTACAATTTTTTATTGGAACATATTCAATTCTTAAGAGCTCTGTCTGTTTGGTACCGTACATTGCAATGCAATAAACAAAGGAAGAGCCTGCTGTTTTATAAAAATGCGTCTGATTGCAGAAATTGAGGTCGGCACTATTGCAGTGTCTGCTTTGAAAGTTACCTGGTTGTGTCATTCGCATTTTGCGAGCCGCCACTTTGCCGCTTGTCTGCTTGCACCGCTTCCTTGGCAAGTTTGGTGCGAATTTCCTCGAGTTTTCCATGGAAGTTATCTGCCTCACCATAGTTCAGAAAACGTTCATAGCGCGAATGCGCACTGAGGATTTTGCGTGCATGCTTGATCGGGCAAAAATATTCTTCGGTGCGTGCCGTAATTTCACGTGCATAGGCGAGCAACCCGACAGCATATGAGCAATACATGCAGTGCATTTTTTCAATGATATTCAGGTATGCCAAGTGTTGATGATCCAATACAAAATAGTCTGCGCGCCTTACTCTGGATATTCTGTAGACAGGAAAACAGGTTAACTGATAGAGGCTGATGCATAAGTCGAAAAAGAGTAGAGGGATAGCCAATCAGTAAATGATGGGCATGGTGAGATAGTTTTGTGGGCGGACAGTCAGAAACCAGCGCAGTACGCCTAGTTTGGCAAGCTGGTGTACATCCTTGATTTCTCGCTCGAATATGACGCGTTTGCCTTCGAGTTGATAACGCAGGCGACCACTCTGTTCTTCGATAGCCGTACTTAGTTCATTTTCGAGAGCGGTTATCTGGTCGCAAATCTTGCGAATCTTGTTGTTGCTCATGGCGACCCTTTCTGGCATGTGCGGACGAAATGCGCCTTAACGCTTGCAGGAGGAGAGTATAAGCACAATCGGTCATATTTGATGCCCGGGCACCTCTAAAAATTCAGATTTCGTCACAATACTTTGTTGCTCACAAAAAATGTTTCCTTACATATCAATTATATGCTGCGTCAACATTTTTTATTCGTGCCTAGTCTTGTTTAGAACTCTGAATTTTTAGAGGTGCCCGCCTGCTTAAGGTGGCGGATTCAAGTTCGAAGTGCAATATGTTGCCAAAAAATGCCCGGATCGGACCATAAACTGATCACGATCGGAAAAAATGTGCTCGAACCTTCGATAAAGTGATACTCTTTTAAACTTATATTAATCAGGCTGGTAGTTGCCGCATGCCGACTAACAAGTCAACAAAGAAGACCAAGCCCAAGTCAAAATCTCCGATGATCCTGGCCAGCTCCGTCGCTTCGGCAAAAAATGTCCCGAACGCGCCATTTCCGATTGTCGGCATGGGTGCATCCGCCGGCGGTCTGGAAGCCTTCGAACAGTTCTTCCGCAGTGTTCCGCCCGACAGCGGCATGGCCTTCGTGCTGGTGTCGCATCTCGACCCTAGTCACGTCAGCATTCTCACCGAAATCTTGCAGCGCACCACAGCCATGCCGGTGGTCGAGGTACAGGACCAGATGGCCGTGGCACCCAACGGCGTCTATGTCATCCCGCCCAACCGCGACATGTCCATCTTCCACGGCGTGCTGCAACTGAGCGTACCGGAGCAGCCGCGCGGACTACGCATGCCGATTGACGCTTTCCTGCGTTCCCTGGCCGATGACCAAGGAGAAAATGCAATTGGAATCATCCTGTCCGGCACCGGCACCGACGGCACGCTGGGTCTGCGCGCCATCCTCGGCGCCGGCGGGGTCTCGCTGGTGCAGGAACCGGCCACGGCAAAATACGACGGAATGCCGGTCAGTGCCATCCGGGCCGGCTACGCCACCCATGTCCTGCCGGTGGAAAAAATGGCGAAGGTATTATTGGCCGGCATGCACACCTTGGCCGTCCGCCAGGAAACGCCACCCGCCCCGGCTGCGGTGAGCGGCATGAATCGCATCCTGATGCTGTTACGTTCCGGCACCGGCCACGACTTCTCGGCCTATAAAAAGAGCACGATCGGCCGCCGCATCGAGCGGCGCATGTCGCAGCACAACATCGAGGACACGGAAACCTATGCCCGCTACCTCAAGGAGAATCCCGCCGAGGTGAAATTGCTGTTCAAGGAATTGCTAATCAATGTCACCAGCTTTTTCCGCGACGCCGAGGCCTTCGCCACACTCAAGCGCGACATCCTGCCGTTGTTGTTCGAGGGCAAACCCGAAGATTACGTATTCCGCGTCTGGGTGGCGGGCTGCGCCACGGGCGAGGAGACCTACTCCATCGCCATGCTGCTGCGCGAATTTATGGACGAGACCCGGCAGGAATTGAAAGTCCAGATCTACAGCACCGACCTCGACGATGACGCCATTGCCGTGGCACGCGCCGGCGTCTATCCGCCCAATATTGCCCAGGATATCGATCCGGAGCGGCTGCGCCGCTTCTTCGTCAAGGAAGAAGCGGGCTACCGCGTGAAGAAGGACGTCCGCGAGATGGTGGTGTTCGCCACCCAAAACGTCATCAAGGACCCGCCCTTCACCAGGCTCGACCTGCTCAGTTGCCGCAACGTCATGATCTACCTGGAACCGGAACTGCAAAACCGCCTCATCCCGGCTTTTCATTATGCCCTCAAGCCGGGTGGCGTGCTGTTCCTCTCGCCTTCGGAGAGTATCGGCAACCATACCGACCTATTTACGCCGCTCAGCCGCAAGTGGAAATTCTTCCGCGCCACCGGCACCGTCGCCTCCACCCGCGCAGTGCTATCCGGCGGATTGTTATGGACCAGGAACCCCAACGCAAAAGAGCCCGCTGAAGTGGCAAAAAAGACCAAGGAAACCGACTTCGCCGAGCTGACGAAGCGGGTGCTGCTCCAGTCCTTTGCGCCCGCTGCAGTGGTAACCGACCTGAAGGGCAACATTGTTTTCGTGCATGGCGACACCGGCAAATATCTGCGCCCGGCACCCGGCCAGGCAACGCTCAACGTGGTGGACATGGCGCGCGATGGCCTGCAATTGGAGTTGCGCGCCATCTTGAACAGTACCGGCAAAGGTGAGTCGACCGTGAGCCGGGAAGTGTCAGTCAAGAGCAACGGCGATTTCCACGCTGTGAGAATCAGCCTGCACCCGATGGTCGCCCAGGGTGCCAGCGGGAAATTGCTGCTTATAAGCTTCCAGGATATGGCGCATCCGGCACCCGGCAAACCGGGACGCCGCAAAGGTGCCGTCCCAGGGCACGGCGAACTGCGGCGCGTCGAAGAACTGGAGCACGAGTTGGCCTATGCCAAGGAGAACCTGCAGGCCACCATCGAGGAACAGCAGGCCTCCAACGAAGAATTGAAATCCACCAACGAAGAGTTGCAATCCACCAACGAGGAACTCCAATCCACCAATGAAGAATTGGAAACCTCCAAAGAGGAACTGCAATCCGTCAATGAAGAACTGATCACCGTCAATTCCGAATTGCAGGCGAAAATCGAGCAGCTGTTCGGGATGCAGAACGACATGAAGAACCTGATCGACAACATCAACGGCGGCACCATCTTTCTCGACGAGCACCTGAAAATCAAACGCTTCACTCGTGAGGCTATGCAGATCTATCGCCTGGTCGCATCGGACTTGGGCCGGCCATTGTGCGATATCAAGTCGAACATCCAGGACGAAAACCTGCTCGCTGAAGCTCAAGCCGTGCTGGATTCCCTGACGCCGCAGGAGCACGAGGTGCGTACCGTCGGCGGTGCGTGGTACCTGGCGCGCATTCAACCCTACCGGACACTGGAGAATGTAATCGATGGTGTGGTGCTGACCTTCATCGACATCAGCAAGCGTATCGCTGCCGAGGCGGCGGAAAAATTAGCGCTAAAACTGGCCGAGGGCATCGTTGATACGGTGCGCGAGCCGCTGATCGTACTGGATGAAAAACTGAAAATCATATCCGCCAGCCGCTCGTTCTACCGCGACTTCCAAACCACACCAGAAGACACCGTGGGTCGCCCGATCTACAGCCTGGGCAATAAACAATGGGACATCCCGAAATTGCGCGAACTACTGGAAAACATCCTGCCGCACAACCAGAGTTTCGAGGGCTACGAGGTGGAACACGATTTTCCCGTCATTGGTCATCACCGCATGCTGCTCAACGCCCGCCGCATCGTCGACAATGCCGGCGATACGAAGATGATCTTGCTGGCGATGGAAAAGGTTTTATAGGAGCGGCCAATGGAATTGGACAAGTGCTGGTTCACCTCGCAGAGGATCTTCTGCCCTGAGGGTATCCACATAAAATGGGCGTATACTAGGCGAATTCGCCCCTACGTAAAACCTGATTTAATCGGGCTATCAGGAAACCACATGAGCAAAAAACCAAACGAGCCAGACCAGTTACGCACGAAAGCTGAAATGCAATTTGGCCGCGCATCAGCGATGAATGGGTTGCCACGCCCTGCCGAGGAAATTCTGCACGAGCTCCAGCTATATAAGGTTGAACTGGAGATGCAGAACGAGGAGTTGCGGCAGTCGCAGGTTGCGCTGGAAGAGTCCAGAGACCTCTATGTAGATTTTTATGATTTCTCCCCCGTCGGCTATATCACCCTCAACCAAGATGCCATGATCGACGAAATCAATCTCACCGGTGCCAAGCTGCTGGGAATCGAGCGCAAGAAACTGCTGCACCGCCGTTTTGCCCCTTTCATTGCCCCCGAAGACCGCGACCGTTGGTATCGCTATTTTCTGTCTGTGCTAAAACACGACAATAGGCAGGTTTGTGAATTTTTACTCAAGCGCAACGACGGATCATACTTCTTCGCCCAGTTGCATTGCTTGCGTCTGGAAGATAATGGAGAGAAATCAGCGGTGCGCGCTGTATTGACTGACATCACCGAGCGTAAACAATCCGAGGTTGATCTTCGCATCGCCTCTGTTGCCTTCGAGTCGCAAGAAAGCTTGATGATCACCGATGCTGACGGTGTGATCATGCGGGTCAACAAGGCGTTTACCGATACCACCGGTTATACAGCCGAAGAAGCCGTGGGCCAGACACCGCGCCTGCTCCAGTCTGGCCGCCACGATGCGGACTTCTATCGTGAGATGTGGGAGGTCATCCGCCGCACTGGAACATGGCATGGAGAAGTCTGGGGTAGACGCAAAAATGGTGAGTCATATCTCAAATGGCTGACCATCTCCGCCGTAAAAGGGGTCGACGGAGCCATAACCCATTATGTCGGAACAGAAATCGACATTACGGAATTAAGTAATGCCAAAATTGCCGCTGAAAAAGCGAATCGTGTAAAATCAGAGTTTATTTCCAGCATGAGCCATGAACTGCGCACTCCGCTCAATGCCATCCTCGGTTTTGCCCAATTGTTGGAGTTGAGTTCCCCCGCGCCAACTCCCACTCAAATGATCAAGCTTAAAGAAATCATTCGTGGTGGATGGTATTTGCTGGACTTGATCAATGCAATCCTTGACCTTGCATCGATCGAATCCGGCAACATGTCGCTGTCGCCAGAGTGCGTGTCACTGCAAGAAATTCTGCTCGAATGCAAAACCATGATGGAACCGCAAGCGCAACAGCGTAACATCCAATTGAATTTTCCCCCGCTCGACCATTCACTGATTGTTTATGCCGATCGAACTCGGGTAAAACAAGTCTTGATTAATCTGCTGTCCAATGCGATTAAATATAACCGCGAGCATGGAACAGTTGAGGTGACATGCAGCGCAAATGCCCTGAAGCACGTTCGTATCAGCGTCAAGGATACCGGCGAGGGATTACCTCCAGAACAATTTGCTCAACTGTTCCAGCCATTTAATCGTCTCGGACAAGAATCCAGTGCAGTCGAAGGGACAGGCATCGGTCTGGTGGTGTCCAAGAAATTAATAGAACAGATGGGTGGCAATATCGGTGTGGAAAGCACAGTAGGTGCGGGAAGCGTGTTCTGGTTTGAATTGCCTGTGGCCGATGAGTTACAGCTTGCAGACGTTCGCGGCGAATCCGTAACGCTTGCAACAAACGTTTATGACCAATCTCAACAGCGCACCCTGATGTATATTGAAGACAACCCGGCCAACTTGTCGCTGGTTGAGCATATCATTAAGGGTCGCCCTGATATTCGCCTGTTGAGTGCGATGAACGGCAATGTCGGTATCGAGGTGGCAGGCGCCCATCTGCCGGACGTTATCCTGATGGACATTAATCTGCCGGGCATCAGTGGTGTCGACGTTCTGAGAATTTTGCGCAGTGATCCGTTAACGAAACACATTCCCATCATTGCCCTGAGTGCAAATGCCATGCCCCACGATATTGTGAATACCATGGAAGCAGGGTTCTTTCGTTACCTTACTAAACCCATCAAACTCAATTATTTTATGAATGCGATCGACGAGGCGTTTGAATTGGCAGAAGGGCGATCAAAAATAGAAGCAGCGTAGAAGTTTTGGGTTAACGTATCCCTTGATGGCTGGCTTTATAGCTGGTCATCTATATTCTTAATCAGAGTGGGGGGCGTACTCGTAGCTCTGGTTCTGGAATCGGCTGAAAGTGGAATTGATTCGCCTGCACTCTCACATCGTCCGAAAAATTGATCATGCAGCGGATGATATCTTTTAATGCATCAGCTTCAGCCACAGACAGCGGCTGACTGTAACCAGGTGGTGTGTTCACTAAAGCATCATTTATCATCGACTCGAAATCCTTGGCATGGGGAACGTTTGGATTAGAGGCTATCTTAATAGGGGGCAGCTGTTTCTCAAACATGCGAATCAGAACTCTAAGACGCACCCAGCGCTGCTCATCCCAGCCCTCGGTTGATGTGGCACTTGCCTTAGGAACAAATCGTTCAATGAGATATTTTGCCGCGTCCTGACCGCGCGCGGATACAGCATCAATCAGGTCATTTGGCATGTTTAGATTCATACCGCCTTCATTTTTATTCAAGCGTACTCGAACGACCCTGTCTCGAACACCGGGCATGCGTGATAGTGCCGTATCGTTCCAGTTTTGCATCGTGTTAACGATAGCAGCCAAAAAACCACCAAAACGACTACTGGAGTTCTGGTTTTCATCGAATCGCTCCCAACGCTCGCCGTAGCCTTCTTCGTAACTTTGCGGTAAATACACCATATTGGTTCGGGAACGCAATTTGGGCTCAAGTTGAATACCAAATGTAGGCCACAGGGGAATCAGTCCATCGAAAAGATGCATTGGGAAATTGGAGCTGATTCCTCCATCAGAGAATTGACAGCGCTGAAATCCACGCTTTCCGGATTTATAGTCTGTGTCATAGTCAATTGCCCACAATGGGATTGTTGAAAAAAGCAACGGAAAACTTAGGCTCATCCGAGCTGCCAATAGAATAGGAAAGTTTTCTGGTGGCGGGAGCTCAAACAATCCAGCCCCTGTCGCTAAGCTCGGGTCAAATTTTTCACGACCTGGGCGAGGAGCATAGGATTTGGCATGCGTCTTGATCCAGTCCATCACTGAATCCGGTAAATACTTTGCCAACTCTTTTTCTCTGAAATAAAGCTGGGACGTAGGATCATCAAAAGGCAGAACATAGGGGCGTCCATGCGAAAGGTTGGTGGTGTACATGACCAAGTTTATGGATCGAACCATGGATTGTTTCGGCAACACAAGCCATGCTGGGGGAAAGCCTGGAGCTTTCCATAAATCTCCAAATGTTAATGGAGCGTCATCCAGATTTCGTCCGGCAGCTTCCTGAATTTTTCTATGCAGCCACGGCGTAAGTGCTTCTTGCTTGTTCATGGTCATTCCGCTACACAGGCCATAGTTGTTGGCCACCATCTTTTGCGTAATATCGCGATATAAGAAATAAGCGATGAATACAATTATCGTGACAAACAAAGAGAGTCCTGTTGCAACCAAACTGAAAGTAATTTTCCAAATCGCCGCAGAAACAACAAGGCCAATTATTGTTGCCACCCAATAGTTGCGCAAAAACCCAAGGAAAATTGATCCAATTCTGCCGTATGTAGAGCTGTTGTTAAGTGCACTGATCAGGACATTGAATAATCTTTTAGTTGATGGATGTGGCTGGAATAAACTTAGTAGTAAACTTTGATTTTTTTCAGACGTTGTGGCACCAAGTTCTTCCGGTAGCTTTGCCAACTGGATAAAGCCGGACATACTGCCACTACTACGGCGCTGATACTCGGCCGCAGCGGTTAATGACGCTGCGATAGCACCCGCAGACGTTCCTCCTATGTTTTTAAACATGTATTCATGAGCCAATTCATCAATGGCTTTGGGGTACACGACACCACTCGTGATGCCCCCCTTCATAACAAGATCACAGAACTTATCTGACAATGGAGATTCTTGATCCGACATTTATCCTCCCGCGCCGCTACACCAACTGTTTGCCGCTACGGTTCCATTGAACCGTCATCCATTCACTCTGAAATTGAATTGTCGCGTTCTTCCGTGCGCTTCGGCTCGTGAGTTTTGACATCCCCACGCGTTTTGCGCGCGTAGTCCTCAAGTTGGCGTTTAGCGGCATCAAAGGCATCGCGCAAGGCGACATAAACATCTTCGTGATGATCACGGTTAACCACAATCTCATTACCGGGCACACCAATGTCGATGCGCACATTAAATTGCTTGCCCTGATGATGATGCTTGTGCGGCGCCTCGACCACGACACGACAGGACATGATATGTTTGAAGAATTCTTCAAGTTTTAGCGCCTTGTCACGAATACCGGCAGTACTATACGAATCGAGCCCTTACACAATGTAAAGGCTCGAGTATGATTTCTCTCTTTAAAAAGAAGGCTGGCCAAGTTATTTAATTTCGAGCTGCTTGGAAGTTTTTCCGCTTTTCTTCGGCAGTGTCAGTTCCAGCACGCCGTTTTCAAATTTGGCCTGGGCTTTGCTCTCGTCCACATCGCTGCCCAGAGTAAAGCTCCGATAGCTTGATCCTTGATAGCGCTCGCGGCAAATGACCCTTTCGCCTTCCTTTTCCTCTTTTTCCTGCTTGGTCTCGGCACTGATGGAAACACGATTGCCATCCACTTGCACCTTGACGTCCTCTTTCTTCATTCCGGGGATTTCCGCGCGCACAGTATAGGTCGTGTCATTTTCGGTTAAATCAATCTTGATCAGGGAAGGGGTCTCCGTTTCCATGGAGAACGGACGCATCCCGAACCCTTTGAACCATTCATCAACATTTGTGAATGGATCGGAACGAGCAATATTGCTTAGCAGGGAGGAACGCGGAATGATATTAAACATGATAATTCTCCATTAAAGTGAGTTAATTATTTTCAACTACTGTAGTTACATTTCATCACTGACGGACTTGCTAGCTTTGTCAGAAAAAGCAATTCGGACAAGCCTAATCGCCAAAAATTAAATATTTAGATGATGTGACTCATATTAATGAAATTCTAAAATCGGTCAGTGCGGTACCGAACATAATTGATGTATTCGTTTAATACAGCGGGCGTATAAATAATTTAGGCGCCAGAAGCCCGTTCAGACTTGCACATTCATTCAGTTACTTTATTTCGGGACAATGCACAGGGAGATTCAGTTCGCTGACATTTTGTTGGTTCAAGTCTACAATTGGCGCTCTACATCCATAAAAGAGTTTCCTTATAGCCATGATCAAGAACCCTCGTACCAAACGAATCTTATCTATCTCGCTGCTTAGCTTGGGTGGAATTCTGATGTTCTTGGCGCCAGAAGATATCTGGATTGGCGCAATAATTTTCGCCCTGGGTCTTGGCGTAGAAATTGCAGGCTTAGTGCTCGGACATCGCAAGTAATGAGAAATCTCACTGCAGTACAAATGCTATCAGCGTAGTGATCGTTGGATTAAGGATTACTCGATGCCGCGAAAAGTCTGGGCTTAATTGACGATGACTCCGACCCACCTGATCCTGGCATTCCAAAAATGACATGAGTGTACTGGGTGCTGTGCAGCAACCCACGCAATATCAGCGGCTTGCCCATAGTGAAAATGCCACATAATATTTAAACGCAATTTCAAACGGCGGTAACATGCGTCCGATTTTTCATCCCGACTTGGTAAATGGTTCTGTTGGAGACCCCGTGCTGTTTGTCGATTGCATGTTCGAACAACGCGCTTTGTTGTTTGATCTGGGCGACATTCGGGCGTTGGCCCCACGTAAATTGTTGCGCGTCAGCCATATATTTGTCAGCCATGCACATATGGATCACTTTATCGGATTCGATTGGCTGCTACGAATTCTGCTGGGGCGTGAAAAGGATTTGCAGTTGTTTGGTCCGCCCGGCTTTCTGGTACAGGTAGAGCACAAACTGCGCGCTTACACCTGGAATCTTGTGCATAACTACACGTCCAATCTTACTTTACACGTCACTGAATTGAATGGAAATGAAGCTGGGCTGCGCGCCAGCTTCCACTGCCGCAATGCGTTTCGTCGCGAAAATGAAACAAGCTTGCTTTGTCCGGGGAATGTGTTGCTGAACGAACCAGCCATGCAGGTGCGCTGCGCCTTGCTTGATCATGGCGGCATCCCTTGTTTGGCTTATGCATTGGAAGAACAGGCTCACATCAATGTATGGAAGAACCGTCTGCAGGAACTCGGCTTGCCACTGGGGCCATGGCTGCGTGACCTGAAGCAGGCAGTGTTGCGCAACGACCCGGAACAGCGGCAGATACGCGTGGCATGGCGTGAGGATGGTATGGAGCAAGAGCGGATGTTGCCGCTAGCCGAATTGAAGTCAGCTCTACGTATTGTGCCGGGCCAGAAAATTGTTTACGTCACCGATGTCGCATGGCTTGAAGATAACATAAGGGATATTACTGAATTGGCGCGCAACGCAAACATGCTGTTTATCGAGGCGGTTTTCATGGAGCGTGATGCCGAACATGGACGACGCAAATTCCACCTGACTGCGCGTCAGGCAGGTGAACTTGCCCATGCTGCGGGAGTCGGTTGCGTCATTCCGTTGCATTTTTCGTCGCGCTACAGGGACAATGATCGCCCATTGTTGCGCGCGGAAGTGGCGGCGGCATTTGGTGGTACGGTGCTTTAAGGCAACGTTGAACAAGCGCGAATTTTTAAAATCTCACTGACGATAACAGCGTCATTCGATTGCAGATTCCTATAAATGCTTGATAGGTGCTTTTTTTCAGGTGAGTCAGCTAGATGCAACGGTATTGAATGACGTGGATGCGCAACATGCGCTGGAGTTAGGTCCGCATAGCTTTAAATTTTGACATTCGACCCTGATACTGTTGTTTCATGACTACGTTCAGTAGCAAGTAACATGTACATGCCAGGCACGACAAACAGGGTAAACAATGTGCCTATCGATAAGCCGCTTGCAATCACAATACCCATGTTAATACGGCTCACTGCACCGGCACCGCTGGCGGTGATAAGCGGCAAAACGCCCAGTACCATGGCGGCAGTGGTCATCAGTATCGGTCGCAGGCGTAAACCAGCTGCTTTTTCTATGGCATCTCGCTTGTTTAACCCTGATAGCTGCAAATTATTGGCGAATTCCACAATTAAAATACCATGCTTCGAGATAAGGGCAATGAGTGTTATCAAGCCAACTTCAGTGTAAATATTGAGAATGGTGTGTCCAATTCCGAGATTGATAAAAATCAATGCTCCTAGAATGGACATGGGCACAGAAACTAAAATAATAATGGGGTCGCGGAAGCTCTCAAACTGGGCTGCGAGAGCCAGGAAAATAATAACAATCGCAAAGAAAAAGGTTAGCATGAGTCCGCCGGATTCCTGTACAAACTGTCTGGAAGATCCTGCATAGTCATAGCTGTATCCTGCAGGCAGGTTTTTTTCGGCTAAAGTTTTGAGCTGTTTCAGCACCTGGCCTTGCGAGGAAGTGGGGAAAGCCACCCCCTGTATAGTCGCCATGTTTTGTTGCTGGAAATGATTGATGGTTTCTGGTTCAGTACTGGTTTCCATATGCGCTACGGTGGATAGCGGCACCATCTCTCCACTTGCAGCACGTAGATAATAATGCGAGAGTTGATCAACATTCAGGCGAAAGCGCTGGGCTACCTGAGGAATAACTTTATAAGACCGACCTTCCAATTCAAAATAGTTTACATAGCCTCCGCCCAGCATGGCCGAGAGTCCAGCGCCAATTTCTTGCATATTTAAACCTAGCTGCGATGCCATATTGCGGTCAATCACCACTTTGGTTTGCGGCAAATCAATACGCAAATCTGTCTGTACAAAAATAAATTCACCTGTTTTCTCAGCCTCCTGCAAGAACTTCAGCGCTACCTCGTACAGCCTGGGGAAGGATTCTGTGGTAGTAATTACAAACTGGATTGGCATGCCACGTGCGCCAGGTAGCGGGGGCGGCTGAAAAAGAGCATTTTGCGTGCCGGAAATTTTCCCTAATTCTACTTGCACTTCAGGTAGCAGTTGCATGGAGGTTTTAACACGCTCATCCCAGGGCTTGAGCACCAAGCCGGTGATAACTTGTGACGGCATATTTAGCTGGAATGTGTGATCTGTTTCGGGGTGTGACTTAAACGTATTCTGAACTTGTTCACCAAATAGCTCCCGTTGCTGTAGCGTCGCATCCGGTGCGTTAAAAGAAGCAGCAATCAGCACGCCCTGGTCTTCCTGTGGAGCAAGCTCGGACATTGAGGTGATATAAAGAAAATAGATGCCTCCGATCACCACGAACGCAAATATGGCGATTACCGGGACGAAATTAAGCGTGCCGTGCAGGGTTCTTTCATAACGACCATGTAAGCGAACAAATTGCCGATCCAGCCATAATTGCATGCGATCCTGCCAGCTTCCGCCCTCCCGGTTAGGTGTGCGTAGAAGATGCGAACACATCATAGGTGAGAGTGTCAGTGCGATTACCGCTGAGATAGTCACGGCGCCCACCAGGGTAAAAGCAAACTCGGTAAACAGCGCACCGGTTAGGCCGCTCATAAAACCTATCGGAACATATACCGCAACCAGCACGATAGTCATGGCAATAATGGGATTGGCTAGCTCACGCGCCGCTTGTATAGATGATTCGAAGGGTGACAGGCCATTTTCCAGATGACGGTTTACATTTTCTACGACGATAATGGCATCGTCCACCACTAGCCCGATAGCGAGAACCAAGGCCAGGAGAGTGAGCAGATTAATGGAGTAGCCCAGGGCCAGCATCACAGTGAAAGTTCCTACCAGTGAAAGTGGAATCGCAATTACCGGGATCAGCACCGAGCGTAGTGAACCCAAAAACACAAACACCACGACCGTGACGATCAGGACGGCTTCCACCAGGGTTTTAATTACCTCGTTGATAGATGAATTGACAAATTTAGTCGAGTCATAAACGATATTGCTGTTCAACCCCTGCGGTAGCTGTGCCTGGATTCCAGGCATGGCTTCGCGTACCCTGGCGATCACTTCCAGAAGATTGGCGCCCGGTGCAATCTGAATGCCCACGTACACAGCTTTTTTACCGTCGAAAGACACACTGTTTTCATAGTCATCGGCGCCCAGAGTAACATTCGCTACATCTTCCAGGCGCACTACCGAATTGCCTTGCTGCTTGACAACCATCTGTTTGAATTCATCTACTGAATGCAGTGAGGTAGATAAATTCAGGTTAATCTGCACCATTTGTCCCTTGGACTGGCCGCTGGATGAGAGAAAGTTATTTGCAGCCAAAAGACTATGCACATCGGCAGCGGTAAGACCAACAGCGGCGAGTTTGTGAGGGTCAAGCCATGCCCGCAGGGCAAAGTTTTTTGCACCCAGTAACTCGGCGACCTGCACGCCTTCGATTGCTTGAAGCTTGGGTTGTACCGAGCGCACGAGATAGTCAGTAACCTGGTTGGGTTTGAGAACATCACTGTAGAAGCCGATATACATCGCATCGATGGTCTGTCCAATGCTGACGGAAAGTGTGGGGTGTTGCGCCTGGGGCGGCAATTGATTAAGGACTGCATTAACCTTGGTGTTGATTTCGGTCATTGCCTTGGCCGGATCATGATTTAGCCGAAGATTGGCCGTAATGACGCTTACTCCCTGGCTGCTGCTGGAAGTCATGTAATCAATACCGTCAGCCTGGGCTACGGAATTTTCCAGTGGAGTAGTAATGAAACTTGCCACCAGATTGGCATCGGCTCCTGGATAAGAAGTGTTGACCGTAACCACGGCATTTTGAGTATAGGGGAATTGCAATATCGGCAATGAACCAAGCGAGCGCAGTCCCAGAACCAGTATTACCAGACTGATTACGGTTGCCAGAACTGGGCGTTCGACGAAAATGTCCGTAAACTTTCTCATCGCAGCTCTAGCAGCGTTGTTCATTCGTCTTTAACCTCAGGATTGGGATGATTAGACGGCTGTACGCTATTATTTACAAATACCGGAGTGCCATTGCGTAGCTTCAGTTGACCGGAAGTAACCACAGTCTCATTCACTTTCAAGCCTGAAAGCACGGCTACCTGATCGCCACGTGTGGCGCCGGTAGTGACAAAACGCTGTTCTACCACCAGCTGCGGCTTGCCATCGGCCCCTTTCCCTTTATTGTTCACTATAAAGATCGTACTTCCATAAGGATTATAGGCAATGACTGAATTCGGAAGAGTAATGTACTGTTTTTGATCCCCCCTGTTCACCCGCACGGTGGCGAATAATCCAGGAAGCAACTCATTGTTGGGATTGGCAATACTGGCTCGCACTTTAAGATTACGCGTGCTGATCTCAACCTGTGGTTCAATCGCCGAAATGGTGCCAGTGAAAACCTTGTTCGGAAATGCACTGGTTTGAATCGTGACTTTCTCGCCGACGCGAGCCATGTCCATCTGAGCCTGGGGTACGGAAAAGTCCAGATACATGGGGTCAAGTTTTTGCAGATTTACCAGGGCAGTACCTGGCGCCAGATATTGGCCAAGATCAACTTGGCGTATACCCAGCCGGCCAGAAAATGGGGCGCGAATACTTCTCTGGGCAATGACAGCTTCCTGCATGGTTACCTGGGCCAGGGCACTTTTTAAATTGGCGGCAGAAATTTCTACAGCAGCCTTGCTGACCGCCTCTACCTTATACTGTGCAACATCACGATCATAACTTTGTTTGGCAAGTCTTGCGGTGGCCTTGAGCTGTTCTAGCTGGGCTTTGAACGGAGCCGCATTCAGTTCCAATAGCAGCTGCCCGGCTTCCACCGTGGCTCCGGAGTCAAAATGTATTGCGGTAACCAGACCACTGACCTCGGCTGCCAGACTGGTTCCATTCGAAGCGCGCAGGTTCCCTACCGCTTCGAATGTAGGTTGCCAGGAGGATAATTGTGCCACGGTGGTAGAAACACTTTGCGGTGGGTTAGCACGTCCCTTGATGGACTGCTGGATCATTTTGTTGCGAAATTGCTGAAATGCATAAATTCCGCCAAACACCATTGCGGCTAGCAGCAGCATGATGATCATGCGTTTGGTCGTTCCCTTAGTCATGCATTTACTCCATGCTCAATTGTGGTTTAAAAGTTGCGCCACAAAATATTGATGCTCCGTATCCTGCGCGGCTGATTGAGTAGTCTGGGCCAGCGGTCCCGCCTCTTTATTCGAAGCGGCAACCCAGCCACCACCCATAGCCTGATAAAGCGCTGCCGTATCCGTCAAACGCTGAACCTGTGCGGCAATCAAGCTAATCTCGGCATTGCGTGCCTGTGTTTGCGCGATCAGCAGCGGCAAATAACCCACTCCGCCCAATGAAAATTGCTGCTGGGTCATATTCAGTGACGCTTGTGCCGCGGCATTAGCAGCAGCTCGCGCTTGCAATATTTGTGCGTCATTGTCCAGAGTATGCAGCACGTCCGCAACATCTCGAAAAGCTTGCAGCAAGGTTTGGCGGTAATTTGCTGCGGCTACATTGAAACCGGATTTAGCCGCTTTAACACCGTCTTTAAGACCAAGATTGATCAGCGGCTGCACTGCCTGAGCCACAATATTCCAGATCAGTGATTCAGCCGCAAACAAGCCGGATGTAGACACTGCTAGTGAACTCAAAGCACCAGACAGATCAATTTTTGGATAAAGCGTGGACACCGCCACCCCATATTGCGCATTGGCTACATGCAGCAAAGCTTCCGATGCCTGAATGTCTGGTCGCTGGCGCACCAGGTTTGAAGGGATCACAACAGGAAGCTCGGTTGGGAGAGTAAAATCCGACAATGCAAATTTTGGTATTTGCGCCGTTCCAGGGGGCTGACCCACTAACACGGCAAGCAAATTACTGGCTTTCTCGAGGTTGGTTCGCAAAAACGGAATACTGGCGCGGGTTTGCTCTAATTGGGCTAACAAGGCATATTCGTCACCACGCGGCACGGCCCCCAGTTTGAAGCGCTGCCTGGTAATATCAAGCTGCTTTTGCTGGTCTGCCAAAATGGCTACGGTTGCCTTTACCTGTTCGGCAAACTGCGCCTGGGACATGGCAGCCGTAACGATATTGGCAGCCAGGGCAAGTCGCGCACCTTCAAACTGGTAACGCTGATAATCTGCCTGTGCAGCTAAAGATTCAAGGGCACGGCGGTTACCCCCGAAAAGATCAAGGTTATAGCTGACCGTTACTCCGGCATTATACAAATCGAATATTTTGGCCTTGCCCGGCTGACCAAAGATTGCAGGATTAAACTCCTGACGCTGTGCATTCAGCTTGGCGTTCACTTGAGGGAATAGCGTGGAACCCTTTTGCGCAGCATAGGTTTGTTGTGCTTGCAGCAGGGTTGCTTGCGCAGCTTCTAAAGTCGGGCTGGCGAGCAAGGCCTGTTTGATCAGGGCATCCAGTTTGGCCGAGCCAAAATTCTTCCACCATTCCACCTGAACATTCTTTTCGACTACAAAACGCTGTGCCTCTCCTAATTTAACTTGGGCAGATTCCGTTTGCTTCGGTAATTTTTGCGCAGTGTAGCCTGTCACATTGGGAGGATCAGGTTGCTTAAAATCAGGCCCTACATTAGTACAACCAAACAGCGATAGGGTGCCTCCCAATAGCAACCCTGCGGTTAGCCGTGAAAAAAACTGTATAAAGACTGGACAGCACTTTATATATAATTTTTTATTTTTGATTTGCAAAATTTGGATTGTTATTGTTAACGCTATTTAATAATAGCAGATTTTGGAAATCATCAAGATTGACAGCCTCTTCCAGTAATGGGAGGTTTACCGCATTGGATGTAATCCAAAAGCCGGCGCGAGAGTGGAAGTACCCGCGACTACATTTCTAGACAGGGAAAGAGTTCAGGAAGCTTGTAAGCGAAGCTGCCTAACTTGTACCATCAAACCAAGGCAATAATTGCTCCAGCTTCTATTTGTTTAGCGCTAAATATTTTTCAGCTGTCAGCGTGATAATTAACCATAGAACATTTCTACTACATTGTTTAACATTAGCATTGGGTTTTAAATCTGGTTAAAATGGGTGCAAAAAGTGGTAAATACTAGGCACTGTTTTACAGCTTGTAACATTAATTAAAATCCACTCAGGAAGAACAAAATGGCTTACCTACCTAACAAAGTTTATCGGCATCTTCCGGACCTTTACGTGGTTGCAGGGGTTTATGTATTACTTAAAATTGATCATCCAATTGGATTTTTTAGTGGCATATTATTGGTTGCCGCAGGGCTTTTCGTTTTCCACTTCCGTTTGAGTCAAAGTAATTCAATTTCTAATTCAATAAAGCACTAACAATCCATTCCCAAGCCACAATGGACTTGACCATTGGCGCATTGTTCTCGAAGGTGTGCAGGGCCACTTCGAGCTGATCCTCCAGTGCATCAAGACTATCGAAGACGCGGTTATGGAAGTGCTTCTCACGCAATTCGTCCCACGCATGTTCGACTGGATTGAGCTCATGAGCATAGGGTGGCAAAGGTAACAGTTTCATGTTCTGTGGCGGTTTGAGTAACCGGCTGGAATGCCAGCCGGCGCCATCGAGCACCATTATGATTTTGTCGCTGGAGTGGCGCGCACCGGCCTCATCGAGAAACAACTGCATGCAGTCGGTATTGACGTGCAGCAAGATCAAAGAATCGAGCTCTCCACTTTTGGCCCCCACCGCCGCGTACGCGTAGGTGTACTCGTGGGGTCATAGCTTGACATTGCGGTCGCACGGGCTTGGGAACCCAACACCGACGCACGTCTTTGATGCGCCCAAAACGCGCCTCGTCCTGAAACATCAGTCGGATCGGTTCGTTTTTGGCCCAGTCCTGGCGGATTTCGGCGAGCGTTTCGGGGAGTTTTTTGCAGTCTTCCTGTGCCACAGGATTGCTTTGCGGATGCCTTTGTCCGGTGCGAGTTTGCGCCAGTTGTGCCGATGCAGCAATTTGTACACCGATGACAGCGCCATCTCCCGTCCCAGCGCCATTTCGAGTTGGGGCTTGATCTGGTTGACCACCAAAATGCCGCCGATACTGGCAGACTCCAGGAACGGTTTGAGTAGTTCGGCTTCGCGCTCAGGGGTGAAGCGCTCTCTGTGCCGAAACATCCCCCGCCTGATTTGTTGCATGGCCATGAGCAGCGCGTTTATGGTGATAGCGCCTATTCCAGTCAGATGGATTTGATCCACAGCAAAGCGCCCAAGGCCCGCGACTTCACCAACTGTCGCACCCGTAAGGCTGGCGGCGAGGTCGATGAGGTCAAGCGCCGCAAGAACCGCAACAAGTCAAAAATAAGAGCCCGCGTCGAACATGTCTTTGCCGTGATCAAACGACTGTGGGGTTTTTCCAAAGTGCGCTACCGTGGTTTAGTCAAGAATGCCGGTCGCGCATTTACCGCGCTGGCATTGGTGTCTCGAAATCGATTGATGGCAAAGGTGCGCCCTTAGCGGGCGAATGGCGGGCGAAAAGCCCAAGGAGCAGCCCGAAAAGACAAAACAAAGCGGGTCGAACTTGCCTTATTGCATAATCAAGCATATTTCGTAATTGAAATCTTGGAAATGCGAGGCTTGTTCAGCGTAACCTTATTATAAAAAAATAGATGGCGCGATTTAATGGTGTAGCCACGCATTATCTCGAAAGCTATCTTGACTAGCACAGAATGATTTACCGCCTCGGACAAAGTGTCACGCCAACTAAGGGTTTGCTCTCATCTATCGGAAGGGCAAGGCAGTTTCAACAGGCAATTGCGACATAGCCAAAATTTATCGTAACGAAATGTGACGCGTTCCATTTGTCAGAAATATTGGAGGCGGATTCAAGAGGCGCCCATAAGAAGCTTACGAGAATTAATTTTGTTCTATCAAAAATGTATACAAACGATCGCATGCTGCCGCATTTGCGTTTAATGTAGCTTCAATGAATAACATTGAATAATGTTTGACGAGCCCTACCTATTTTGCTATAGTTCCACTTCTTAGCTGACGCGGGGTGGAGCAGTCTGGCAGCTCGTCGGGCTCATAACCCGAAGGTCGTAGGTTCAAATCCTGCCCCCGCAACCCTAGTGCAAATGTATTTAGGCAGCCCGTTCTTTAAAAGTTTACAGACAACCGACGAGTGTGGGTACATGCGCT
>NZ_CAKMHQ010000013.1 GCF_927312905.1 Candidatus Nitrotoga sp. 1052 | reverse complement strand
GTTGAGGCTGTAGAAAAACCTGAATTCGCTAAAAAATTCACCTCTTGATCTGCCATAATTCCATTACAAAACAAAACTAAAGTGGATGCGATATGGCGCGATTCAAACCGATACACAAAGGCTTAAAACTTCTGCCAGTCGACTTTGAACGGCAAGTCATTCCCGGTAGTTTTGAATACGCGTTATGCCATCTGGTCGATCATGAACTCGATCTTTCTGCCTTCCATGTCCGCTATAAGAATGATGTCGATGGCGCATCTGCCTTCGATCCGGCAGTGCTGATCAAGATAATTCTGTTGGCCTACAGCCGGGGCATCATCAGCAGCCGCAAGATAGAAGCGGCGTGCCGCGAGAATGTGCTGTTTATCGCCGTCTCGGGAGACAGCCAGCCGCACTTCACCACGCTTGCGGCCTTTATCTCGGACATGGGCGATAGAGTCGCCAAGCTGTTTGCCCAGGTCCTGCTCATTTGCGACCGCCAAGGCTTGATCGGGCGCGAGATGTTTGCCATTGATGGCGTCAAACTCCCGGCCAATGCCAGTAAAGCGAAATCAGGTACCCGGGCCGATTACCAACGCCAAGTCGAAAGGATGGAGATTGCAGCCAAACAAATGCTGGAGAAGCACCAAAGCGCCGACAGTGCACCAACCGACGACGCATTGGCAAAGCGCGAAGCCAAGAAGCTGGAACGCCTGCAAAAGGAAGCACAGCTGCTGCGCGACTGGCTCAAGAAGAACCCGGAAGATCGCAAGGGAAGCAAGGGCAGCATTCGCTTATCCAATCTCACCGACAACGAATCGGCCAAAATGGCCACCGGCAAAGGCGTGATCCAAGGCTATACTGGCGTGGCGACCGTCGATGAGAAGACACAAATCATCGTCGATGCGCAGGCGCATGGCACGGGCTCGGAGCAAGAGCTGCTGCTACCGGTGATCAAAGCCACTGCGGCATTACGCAATGTCGACACGATGATCACCGCCGATGCTGGCTATCATTCGCAAGCCAATCTCAAGGCATTGGCCGAGCAGCAAATCAATGCCTATGTGCCCGACAACGGTTATCGCAAGCGTGATGAACGCTATGCCGATCAATACGTGCATGCTGCCAAGCCTGACCCGCTATGGAACAAGACCAAAGAAGCAAAAAAACCCAAGTGTTTCAGGTCTACCGATTTTCACCTGGCAGAAGATTACTCCCACTGCGTTTGCCCAGCGGGCAAACGGCTGTATGGCAATGGATCCGATTGCACCATCAATGGGTATGCGGCGATGAAATTTGCGGGTGCCAAACAAGATTGCGTACCGTGCAAGCGACGAAAGGAATGCCTGCGCACACCCGAGAAGACGCATACGCGGCAAGTTTCTTTCTTACAAGGCAAACGAGACATCCAGGAAAATCACACCGACCGGATGAAGGTGAAAATTGATTCGGAAACGGGCCGAGAGATGATCACGCGCCGATTTGCAACAGTGGAACCGGTGTTTGGCAACCTGCGCGGGAACAAGCGATTGCACCGCTTTACGCTACGCGGAAAAGCCAAGGTGGATGGGCAGTGGAAACTGTACTGCCTGGTGCATAATGTTGAAAAACTAGCAAACCACGGTTATGCGAGATAAGGATGCCAGGAGGATGCATCCTTACCTATGTGTCGTATGCATATGCCTGTCAGACTAGCCTGGTCTGCAATGAGGATGTCCGAGGGAAAAACAGGGAGCAGGAAATGAAGATGACAGTTTGGTTTGAAAAATTTCTACCCAAAGCTGAATCAGGTGTTCAGAATGGGGTTTTTCTACAGCGTCGTTAG
>NZ_CAKMHQ010000012.1 GCF_927312905.1 Candidatus Nitrotoga sp. 1052 | reverse complement strand
TCTACCCAAAGCTGAATCAGGTGTTCAGAATGGGGTTTTTCTACAGCGTCGTTAGCTGCCATGAATGATCAGATGTCGACCTCCGAAGCAGGTATACTCGCCGAAATGAAACGTTATTGGGCGGAGAGCCATCGGTTCTATTCAAACCCAGGTAAAGAAGATCGTGAACGCTGGGTCGTAGAAGAGTTCCTCAACTGCCTGTCTGTTCCTTTTACTAACGATGAATTGCAATCCCATCCTCAGTACAGCAAGGTCGATATCGAATTTCGTCAGGCACGATTCCAAATCAAGGAAATACCGAACCCCAATTTTCGACGTGGGGACGAAATCAAGGATACGTATCGCCGAGTGATGGAGGCGAAGACATTGCAAGACACTGTAGGGCCTGGCTTTGTCTATGAAGTGCCACCTGTTGTCAGCGGGTATGGCCTGGTTCGTGACAACGCACACAAGCTGGCGTTCGAAGAGAAGTACATCGATTGCAAAGCAAATATCGATCTCCTCTTCTATATCACACGCACAAGAGCCTCCATCGTTGAAATGAAAGATGTCAAAATCGAAGAACTGTCACCCCTCGGCTGGCGTTCGGTATCTTGCCTTATGGGTAGCCGAGCACTAGTTCTATATGCCACACTTGAAGCGCCTGCATTCCTGCATACTGCGCTATGAAAACAGCTAACCTTACAGTCAAGAGGGGCTGCGCGAGGCTTTATTCGCGCAGCCCCTTACTTTTACGTTGGGCATCATAGGAACCGATCTCATGAGCATCAGTGATGAACATTGTTTAGCCATTGGGAAAATCAGCGTTGCATTTGCTGAGCTTGAAAGCTGGCTTAGCTCATTCATTTGGTCGCTTATCAGTTCGGAGCAACATGTAGGTCAAATGGTCACCGCAGAAATGTCGTTTTCGCGCAAACTCGACCTTTTAGTTTCACTGTTTCAATACCGATGTAAAGACGCGCAGGAGCACGACCACCTTAAGGCACTTGTCAGCCGCCTATCCGACCTTGAACAACGGCCAAATACAGTGCAGCACTCGCTCTGGATTAGACAGACCGCTGATCCAACGGAAGCCACGCGACTGAAAATAACGGCTAAACGCAAACATGGATTGTCCCATGCAAAAGAAGTGCTGACATCACAGCCGCTTGAGTCTCTTGCAAGAAATCTACAGGTAGCCGTGTCTGAGCTATCATCCTTCATGGTCACGTTCCTCGCGAAATGATGCCCAACCCGACATTCAACCTGGTCTCCGCAAAAGCGCGGAGCCAGTTAATTTTACGTAGCCCACTCAATGCCCAAAGTGATTCCCGAAGTTCTTAAAGAGCACATCCTTCCGTTCAACTGGGATGTGTGCAAGGTTTGGGCAGTCGACACGGATACAGTTCAGGTTTCGTGTTCTGAATTCGCCTATCTCTTGGATCTACCGCTATGGTCATCGGTGCCCTGCCGTGGGTTGCTATTCGACACTTGCCTGATCGATGTCATTCGTAACCCTGGCGCCTCAGCTATCAGGCTCAACGCTTACATCAGACAGAGGTGGAATATCCGATAGACATACTGAAGTTGCAAGACAAGCAATGGATTCTTGATGGTGTTCACAGAATCGCGAAACATTTCATGTTGGGCAACGCGACGCTTCCCGCTCGTATTCATGATGAATCTATCATTGCTAAAATCAGAGTGGGCTAACCCTGCGGTCAACCGGACGCTGCGCGATAAAGCCGCGCCGCGCCAGTTACCTTGAACGTCTGCTTTCCGGAAAGTCAGATGGCCGGTATGTGTCGATAGTACGCAGTCGCCGAAGTTGGAAGCGGCCGTTCAGCGGCATTCCAAGCCAATGACCGGTGTACGTTGCATACCGGTCGTTCTCCACTCTAGTTGCCACCGGCAGCAATGTGTCGAAAGCACACGGTCGCGTTTCAAAAAAGCGGCCATTCTGAATGATTTCAGCGTCTATGACCGCTGATGGCTGTGTATCGGTCGTAGTTTCATCTGGACGCCACCGGCAGCAATGGCCGAAGTGGGTGCATTCCCCATTGGGGTATTGAGCAGCAGTCCATTGGCACATTCCAGAAGCTTATTTTGCCAGATTGGACGCCGAATACCAGTCGTTCGCAAATTGCCTCTTTTGTCCTGTGCCGAGCCATATGATTCGATCTGTTCGGACTGCAACTGTCTGTTTAAGTCTGAACTACTACAATTAAAGCAATTGGCCTCAGCGATGCAAACCGCCTACGCCGCTCCGCCTAATTGCACTTGCCATTTCCTGCTGGCGCAATTCGGACTTCATTGTCCAGAGGTGAGTCTTGTGCCAGTCTTCAGCGGTGCAGTCCTTGAAAGTCTTGGCACGCCATCTTGCTGCCCTCATTGCAGAGGGAGATGCCCAAAGCAAAAACCACAGGGTTATAACCGCAATGATTAACACCCAAACAAAAGACGCCATTGCACCCAAGGCGACAAAGAACACAAAACTCCATCCAAGCTTGATACCGCTATCTTCGGTTGCATGCTTAAACCCGGCCATCAAATCGTAAACGTACTGGGTAAGCGGGTTATTAAACTCAACCACGGTTTTGAAATCATATTTGGACGGCACGACCACATCTTGGTATTTTGGAAGGTCGAGAAGGCGGATCAGCAACCGAAACGCGCCGACAGTCAACCAGTAGCATGCAAATATCGCTACTATCGCGATGCTCAACAAAATCAAGATTCCCATTTTTGCCTTCAGTAACTCAATTATTTTTGCAATTTAGCCGATCAACCTCATCCCGCAATTTTTGGCCGCATCTCGGTCAAATGTTGCCGTATAACCACACCCCGCTTCGTTGGCCGAACGCTCGATCAAGCAGTCCAGGATGATCGCCCGAAAAAATGCGATGTGATGCCGTTCGATCTTTCTCTCAACCGCGATTGCTGGACGCATATCGACGATAATTTGTGTTTTCGCAAGCACTACCATGCATCAAACCTGATCGAATATTCTTTTCACGATCCCAGACGGGCTGCCGTGACTGGCTGGCTGAGTTACATCAGGAGTTGCTTCTTTAGCAGGGGTAACTACTGGAGCTTTGTTTATGGCTATCCCGCCACCTAGAACCGACAAACCAAGCGAGGCAAGCATCCGCATCCGTTCCGCTCTGGCGCGCAGGGGGAATGCAGACAGGTCGGCCTGCAATTCTGGATATCCCTCGAAATAATTGATGGTGATGCGCATCTTAGGCAGCACCTCCACGCCAGAACCCTCTTGCATTTGCGAATACAGAATCAGGGGCAACGGTTACCGGAACCTGATGGAAAGCGGCTTTGATTGCTGCTTCGTAGAATGGAGCACCTCCTCCAACCAACACAATCGTGTCGATATCAGAATCTTCTTTTCTGAGCGATTCTTGAAGTTGCGCGCCAACAATGTGGCCAACCTTGGATGATGCATCTGCCAGATAGGGTGCAATATCTATCCGCGCCCCAAAGACGGATACAGTGTTGCGTCCTGACCTGATCGCGTTCTCCAGCTTTCCTCTGCCTGGGTTGCCGCCATGATCCCTGGAAATTAATGCTGCAGTTTCATCCAGAATGACCGAGGCCGCATCCAGGCTTGTTCCAGATGAGGCTCGCTTGAATTCGCCGTTGACCAGCAATACCCAGTCAACCGAGAAGAAGCCGGGATCGACCACCAGAACGCTGGCATCCTCAACCTGGGTCGGGTCGGCGAGTCCGTGCAAGTAGTCCACAAACCCGCCCAAAGGTTGAGGCACGATCTTTACATCCTTTACTACAACCTTCCGGCATGGCGTAACCTGATGCTCGCCTTTCATGGTCTCGACCAGACGCGCACGAAGTTTGGCGTCGAAGTATTGGCTGGTTGGCAACCCGGTCACAATCTTGTCAATTTCACTCAAACCGGACAGCAGCAGGCCGGAATAAAACAACGCACGATAGGAATCCGTTGTGGTGAAATCCTTGTGCATCTCCCGCGCCCAGTTTTCGATTCTGTCGTGGCTGATCGCTGCGGCGAACTCGCGACCATCCACCAAAACGCGCACGGCATCGTCATCCCCCATGATTCTTTGCCCGATGTGATCCGACGGGGCTGCGCCTGCTGGGCGGTTCACCAATACAGGGTCGCCACCATTGTCGCCATAGGCAATTTTTAAATTCGAGTAACCAATATCCATTCCAATCACGCTCATTACCTTCTCCTTGAAATTAACTACACAACATCTACAGAACGTCTCCAGTTCGCCTGCACCGCAGCCACCGTAGCCAACAAGTGCCACAGCACGTCCACAGCACGTGTGCGAATTATTGATGAGCGAGAAAATATAATTCGGCAGATTCTCGGCAAATTTGCCGAAAATCTCGCTATCGTGCCAAATCGAACAAACTAAACTACCAACACATTCGTTTCGCTACACCTCCAATGCCGGTTCTCATATCGCCCGAGTCCTTCACTTATCTTTACTTGGCGGATGTGTTGAGCGCAGGCAAGGCCAGCACTCGTCCTGTCGTCTGCTCGCCATTTTCGTTATCTGCTCGTGATTTAGAGGCTCGGCGATTCGCTCTGGACGGACAGTTCTTCGAGATAACACCCAGCGCAACGGGGCTTCCGACTGTGCGCGACAAGGATGTCTTGATTTACTGCGTGAGTTGGTTGGCCAATGCACTATTTGATGAGCGGCACAAGGATTTGAGTCGCAATCTGCAATTTACCGCACGCGATTTTCTTGATTTCAGCAAACGCGGGATCGGCGGGGCTCAATACGATGGCTTGGCTCAGGCGCTGGATAGACTTGCCGGAAGCAAGATAACAACGAACATTTGCCCACCAGATGAAATCAAGGAATGCAGCGACAGCTTCAATTTGATTCGTTACGAGGCAGAACGGGATCGTGATGGACGCATTGATGCGGTGAGTATTGAGCTGCCCGAGCGGCTCTATCATTGCGCGACAGACTGGACGCAGGTATGTGTCATTTACCTGGACTACTTCTCGCTCGCGCCATTACGCAGGCTGATCTACATCCTCGCCAAAATACAGTGTGGCGAGTGGCAGCCGTGGGTTGTATCCCTAAATGAATTGCACCGTTTGACCGGGTGTTCCTCGCCCTTGCGCAAATTCAGAAATTCCGTGCAAGGACTGCTGACGGACAACGCTATCCCGGAATATCGAATTGAAATGGACGCGCAAGGAATGACGGTTACTTTTTACCGTTTGCCGGGGGCCACGCCAGGGCTTGTGCCGATTCCTGTAAAACGTTCCGCTTGTGTTTGAGTGATTCTGTAAATCGTTCCGCATTTAAGCGGATGAAATACAAGAAAGTTAATTCTGTAAAACGTTCCGCTTTGAGCTTTTCGGTGTGCTGTAAATCGATCCCATCTGCCGCGCGGAAACGGCGGTGCGCGTAGAAGTAAAGTTGCGCTGAAACGACAGATTCCGCACAGCAAATAATAGTTGTTTCTTTTGTAGAAAGAATCATGGAAGAGCAAGTCATGGATGAAATGGAGGTGGATGATGCGATCAGCATCTTGCGAGTCCGGCTGGAAGCACTTGAAACTAAGGCGGCAGATTTGTGCAAGCAACACTTTTATTTTGCCATGGCAGAAAACAAGGCAAGAGCATGGGAGCACAGGAGCGTCTTGTATGCACAGGCCAGAATGCGTGACAACACCCTGGGTGTTGCGTGGTACGAGATTCATTGGTATGGATCAAAGGCCGCCAAAACCCGCAGGATGACCAAAAATCTTATTCGCAAACCCAAAGGCAAGCACGGCTACAACCTGGATGCACTACTCAAGTTGGCCCAGCCATGGGAAATGGACATGGTGCGAGACACTGAACAAGAGCTATGCGCCATACGGCGCGAAGCGACATTCATTGGCAAGGCTATCGGGCAGCTCAATCACATCATCAAAAGTGAGGGTAGCCTCCGATGAAAGCATTCTACGAGTGGGAATCGCCGTGGCGACCAAATTTCGAGGCAACGATGTCGGCCTCGTGGGCAGGTGCTGCGTTGTTCACACTGATTGCGGCCAAATATATGCCAGTCCCTCTCCCTGTTAAGTTCAGCGCGATTGCGATGACTCTCTGTACCGGCATGGCCTTGTATCGCGGTATCGGGGCATGGCGCCGTTACGTCAACCTGACGCGCCTGGACAATTATGGCAAAGAATTCATCACCATTCCTGAGTTGATAAACAAGACAGCGGTGGCGACCCAAAAAAACTCTGTGTGGCTTGGCAAGGGCTTTGACTGGACGGATGTTGAATCGCAGCAGATGCACGCACTGATCGGGCAGGGTGTTGCACAGACCATCGGCAAGATCACCAACGAGCGTCACCTGGACGGCGCGTACTGGATACATGGTCTGGACAAAGAAACTGACCGGTTTATGGACATCGCCAATCTGGTCGGCCATACCTTGCTGGTTGGAACGACGCGGGTTGGTAAAACCAGAATGATGGAGTTGTTGATTGGTCAGGCAATCATTCGCAACGAAACCGTCATCATCATCGACCCGAAAGGGGATCATGCCCTGGCGGAAAACGCCAAACGGATATGTGCGGCAATGGGGCATCCGGAGCGTTTCGTGTACTTTCATCCCGCCCACCCGGAAAAGTCCACGCCCATCGACCCGATGCGTAACTGGAATCGCCGAACCGAACTAGCCAGTCGGGTTGCCGCGCTGATTCCATCCGAAACCGGCGCAGACCCGTTTGCGGCCTTTGGCTGGAAAGTGCTCAACGACATCGTGAACGGTTTGGTGGCAACGGGCGTGAGCCCCAATCTGGTTCACATGAAGCGTTATATTGAAGGTGGCGCGGACAACTTGCTGCTGAACACGTTGCGCCATCACTTCATCGACACCGTGCCGGAATGGGAGACGCGCTCCAGCGGGTTTGTGAAAAAACATCGTGACCGGATACTGGAAGCTTATATTGGTTTCTACAAGCAGATCGCCATCCACGAAGCGCAGTCGTCGGATCTGGATGGCCTGATTTCAACCTTCGAGCATAACCGCGACCACTTCCAAAAGATGGTCGCATCGCTCATCCCGATTCTGTCCATGCTGACCTCTGAGCCGCTGGCGGAACTTCTGTCGCCGGAATTCAAAACAGGGGATCAAAAGCAAGCGACCGACATGGCGAAGATCATCAACAACAACCAGGTACTCTATCTCGGCCTTGATAGCCTGGCTGATGGCACGGTCGGGAGTGCCATAGGCTCAATCATGCTGGCCGATCTGACCGCAGTGGCCGGTGATCGCTATAACTATGGAATCGCCTCAAACAAGCCGGTCAATCTCTTTATCGACGAAGCGGCAGAGGTCATCAACCAGCCCACCATCCAGCTCATGAACAAGGGCGGCGGCGCGCTCTTCAGGGTGACGATTGCGGCGCAGACGTTCGCGGATTTTCCTGCGCGGCTTGGTGATGAGAACAAGGCGCGCCAGGTGCTCGCCAACATCAACAATCAAATTGTGCTGCGTGTGATTGACGCGGAGACGCAACAATACATCGCCGACAGCATGCCCAAGATCAAAGCACAATCGCTAAGCATCAGGTACGGTCATGGCGTTGATGCGAAGATACAGGACGAATATCAGTCGTCCTATCAGGAATCCATGTTGGCGGAAGAAGTGGAGTTGTTCCCCGCCGCGATGCTTGGTAACCTTCCTCCGCTGCACTTCTTGGCCAGGATGTCAGGCGGGCGGGTCATCAAAGGCAGATTGCCAATCTTGAAGGCGGAATGACATGGCAAAAGACCAGAAAGAGCAGGGGAACTTTACTGCCCTATGGATGGTTTTAGCCTTGCTCGTGGCAATCTGCACATGGATGTTCATTACCCCGGAACACCTGCTGAAATCACTCGCAGGTGAACGCGCGTTTGTAACCGAGCTGTCTGGGCAGCAAGCCGATCAGTGGATATTTAGCAAAATGATTTCGGTAAGCGTGAGTCAGATTCAGGGCATGTCGGACGCTATCAAAGATACACAAGACACGCCGGGCGCATTCAAAGAGTGGATTCAGAACCGGATTGTTGTAACGTGGTTGTGGGGTTCGTTAATCGTGTACCGCGTCAACCTGCTTATGCTGTTCTGGTTCATCCTGATGCCATTCACCATTGCGGTGGCGATAGACGGCTATTCAACTAGGATGATACGCACCTTTCAGTTTTCTTCGCAGTCGCCCATTCGTCACCGGATAGGCGTGCTTATCTCCACGATAGTGATGTTTGGCGTAGCAATCTGGCTGGTGCTGCCGATACCTGTGCCTTCTATGGTTGCCCCTTTGGCGATTGTATCCATCGGCTGGGCGACCTGGATGTGGGTCAGTAATTTGCAGAAGCGAATTTGACTGGATGATGCTCGTCTTTACCCGCATTGCTGCGGGATTGTCATTACTTGTCTCAGGTGTGCTAAACGCGCAACCATTACAGACGATACTGGTGCTTGGTGGTGGTATCCTCGGCAGCATGCTGCCAGACATTGACCACCCGCAAAGCGCGTTTGTAAATGTGTCCTGCCGCTTTCGATAGCGATTGCAGGGAAATGCCGTTGTTGCCATGTTTACTTCGCCACGGCTACAATGTCGCTACTTTTGTAGTAAAGGTTATTGGGAGAGTAATGATGGGAATGCCAGTCAGGATTGATGACACGTTGTACGAGCAGGCGCGCGCTGAAGCGCTGGTTGAGCACCGCACCATTGCCGGGCAGATTGAGTATTGGGCGACGATCGGTCGTGCATCACTCGACAACCCTGATCTGCCGGTGAGTTTTGTGGCGGAAGCACTGGCATCGATGCGTGAGCCGCGCAATCAGGCCACACCCTTTGTGCCACGCAAACGGCGTACATGAGTTACGCGGTTGTACAGACGAGGCGATTTGCCCGTCAGTACAAAAAACTGAATGACAACGTTGCGACTGATGTCGATGATGCGGTCGAGCTGATCGCCAGAAAGCATTCCATCGGCGAACGAAAAAAAGGTGACCTGGCTGATTTGTTTGTATACAAATTTCACAGCCAAGGGCAACTCTATCTGCTGGGTTACACACTCGACGATGGTGTGCAGCTGGTTTATCTGGAGGCGATTGGCCCTCACGAAAATTTTATCGTGACCTGAAGCGCTAAGCTGAACACGCCTATGTCGCTAGTCAGCGAGCCGGGCGTTGGTTGGATTGTGTAGACTACTCGCATGATAGAAAGAGAACGACAAGATGCCATAACCTCGGATATTGACCCCGATAATCCGACGTGGGCAATCGAGAAACCTTGGAAGGAACTGCTCTCGGTGGAGCATGTTGAAGCTTGGATTAACCAGTACAACATGGAATTACAGCAGTACATTACCAAGACTAATTCGACTGGTTGTGGGGTGTGTTTCTGCCTCACCCATGGGGGTCACATCTTTATGCACACCCCCGAGGGGGCAATCCTGCTCGACGTGACGCCAGACGCGGAGTGGGCAGTGCCAGTGATTATTGCTGCAACTGGAATAGATGCTCCAGCTACGCAGATCTGGGTGCTACCTGACGATGTATTAACACAACTGGTGCTGGGCTTGAACAGTTTGATTGCTGCGACCAGAGTTGTCGTTATCCACAAATACAAAAAACAGTAGCCGCTACAACCACCTCCGTACTCTACTTTGGTAGTTGAAGCACCCTCCCAAAAAACTTGGTATCAATGTGCTCTTCCTCGTGGCGAAAATTAGAGAAGACGCTGCAGTGCCAAAACAAAAACCTCCCTGAGCACTTGTTTTCGTAAATCACCTCACCGCTTCATGGAGGAAAACCCAGATCACCAAAAAGATTACGTCCCTGGAAATATCGGGCAAGCAAAGCATTCAGCATCTGCCGGAAGAAATCTTTGATTGTGTAGTGCCGCGTCATCTGTTCACTACTCGGGTAAGGTAGAATCAAGCAATAGGATTATGCTGGACATTGCAGCACATTACAGCACATAGGCATTACAATCGCCGCCTATGGGAGAACAATGGCTGCTGCCGGAATAGACATGCAGCCTTTTGGTATCGAACATGGAAGTATTGATAATATAAATCACTTGTTCGGTGTCAGCTTGAAGCCGACGAAAAAGTCATGGATTAGCTTAAACATATAGGTATCCAGTTCGTCGGTCTAAATATATCCTTAAGAATCGAATATGAATGTCTTCCAAACACACGCCGATATAGTCTCTGACTACGCAACCTATATTCGGAGTTTTCTCAAAATTGCCGACCTCGCAATTCGCAAAACAGTTGAGCAGGCGCTTGATGAAGGGAAGTTGTGGCCAGAGCCGTTACTTCAGTTCAATCCCTCCTTCGAGATGTATGGCAGCCTTGAGGACTTGGCAGAGCAGAAGGTGATACACCCAGACATCCGAGACATCTTCAAGGGTTATTTGCTTTATCGCCATCAGGTAGAAGCCATTCGTCTAGGAACATCCGGCAAAGATTTTATCGTCACATCAGGAACAGGTTCGGGCAAATCCCTCACCTATATTGGGTCGATCTTTCACCACCTGTTGTCGAATCCTGGTGTTAAGGGAGTAACTGCGATTGTCGTTTATCCGATGAACGCGCTGATCAACTCTCAGTTTGAGGAATTTACCCGCTACAAGGACAACTACGAAAAGACCACGGGCAAAATTTTCCCAATCAGCTTCGGCCAATACACAGGGCAGGAAAAGGAAGATAAGCGCGCTGATATGCGCGATAACCCGCCGCAAATCTTGCTCACCAACTACATGATGCTGGAGTTGTTGCTGACGCGCCTTCGCGAGCGATCAATACGCGACGGAATATATGAGAATCTCAGTTACCTAGTTTTCGACGAGCTGCATACCTACCGTGGACGGCAGGGTGCGGACATAGCCATGTTGATTCGTCGCATTCGTGCCCGTTGTATTAAACCGATTGTGTGCATTGGCACCTCGGCAACGATGGTCTCTGTGGGCTCGCTTGCTGAACAACGTATCGAGGTAGCCAAGGTCGCGACGAAACTGTTCGGAAAAACTTTCACTCCAGATCAAATCATCAATGAAACCCTCGCTAGGTCGCTAGGTTACGATGGCTATTTGCCAGCTACATCACTATTAGCGAAGGCAATTGAAACTGGCGTTGATCAAAATGCAGATGCAGATGTGCTGAAGGCGCATCCTGTTGCAATTTGGCTTGAGAACAAGATTGCGCTAGAAGAGCGTGAAGGGCTTTTGGTACGTGGGAAGCCCCTAAAATTATCTGAAATTGCGACGTCTCTCGCTATTAATGCTGAAAAATCTGACGAACAATGCCAAGTTTTTTTAAAACAGTTGTTGCAGTGGATTAGCGTAGTCAACCAGAGCACACAGGATGCCGGGCATCGCTATACGCAACTGCCGTTCAAATTGCACCAGTTTATTTCTCAGACTGGTTCTGTCTATACAACACTCGATCAGGATGAGGATCGCTTCATATCACTTGAGCCTGGTGTCTACAAAGTTGATGGAAATGAAAAGAAACCAATATTCCCGAATGTCTTTAGCCGACCCAGTGGGCATGCGTTCATTTGCGTGGCAAAACTTGGCAATCGACTAGAGCCACGAGAATTTAGAGCAAGTTCCGACGAAGAGTTGGAGTCTAATGATGGATATTTAATTATTGGTGATGACATTTGGGACCCATTGGAAGATAGTGAACTTCTGCCCGAATCCTGGTTGCGCCAAACCAGGTCTGGGCTAGTACCTGACTCAAAGAAAAAAGCCTTCTTCCCGACCAAGCTGTTCTTCAATGAATTGGGCGAGTGCTCTGAAACAAAATCCATGAAGTGGTGGGGCTGGTTCATGAAAGCTCCGCTGTTATTTGATCCAACTGCCGGTGTCTTTTACGACACCAAGACCAACGAAGGAACTAAGCTGACGAAGTTGGGCAGTGAAGGACGCAGCACATCTACCACCATTACCGCCTTTTCTATTCTCAATCGTCTCAATGATGCGGGGTATCGTCAGGAAGACCAGAAGCTACTCAGCTTTACTGATAATCGCCAGGATGCTGCTTTGCAAGCGGGGCATTTCAACGATTTTGTTCAGGTAGTTCGTTTGCGAGCCGGCATTCGCAAAGCACTTGAGGTTGCGCCAGATCAAACACTGAATTTTGCAACACTTGGTGAGGCTATATTCAAGGCGCTGGCTGTGCCGTTCACCGAATTTGGCAACCGAAACGAAGAGCCACAATTTTCCTCAGTCCGCGATAATTACGAGCGATGTTTTCAAGACTATCTGCTTTACCGCGTCATTGCTGACCTTCGTCGAAGCTGGCGAATTGTTTTGCCAAATCTGGAGCAGTGCGCGCTGCTCAATGTTACCTATGCCGACTTGGATAACAGGGCTGCTGACGCTGCATGGAACAGTTTTCCGCTGATAGGCGACTTGTCATTTGAGAATCGTAAGGAGTTCATCTCCACGATTCTTGATTTCTTTAGACTCGAATATGCCATTCATAGTGAAAATTACCTTACACAATCCAAAATAAAGGAAAACGAGAAGCACTTTCGCGAAATGTTGCGTGCCCCGTGGACACTTGATCGGAACGAAGAGCTTCGGGAGCCTTTTTTCATTCGCTACGATCCGCTGCATAAGTCCGCCAGGTTTTCGTCGAAGAGCATGGGACCGGCCAGTGCATTGGGCAAGTTCATTAAGACTTATGTCCGTCAGAACAATATTGATCTTGATTTAAAAGGCCCGAACTACCGCATATTCATCGAGCGGCTCATGGCAATGCTTGAGCAAGCTGATTACCTGAAGTCACAGCTGGCCCGTAACGAAAAAAATGAGGATGTTCCAGTCTATCGCCTCAGACTGGAGAAAATTGTCTGGAAGCTGGGAGATTGCATGACCGTAAAGGCAGATGTCATCAAGCAGCGATCTTACAAAGAACAAGCGCCGCGCCCAAACTTTTTCTTTCAGAGTCTTTATTTGCGTGATTTCGCGAAGGTCAAGCGGCTGCGTGGAGAGGATCACACCGGGCAATTGAACACGGATGTGCGTATCGAGCGGGAAGATTTGTTCCGTGAGGGAAAGATCAGTGCATTGTTCTGTTCTCCTACGATGGAGCTTGGCATCGACATACGCAATTTGAGTGTCGTACACATGCGTAACGCGCCACCGAATCCATCCAACTATGCACAACGGTCAGGACGTGCTGGGCGGAGTGGTCAGGCTGCACTGGTATTTACCTATTGTTCAACTTATTCTCCACACGACAGACACTACTTTAATAAGCAGGTTGAATTGGTGGCTGGCGCAGTCATGGCGCCACGGCTGGATCTTTGTAATCGCGAATTACTGGCATCACACTTGAATGCCCTGGTTGCTTCAGAAATTGGCATGCCAGGCGTTGACGATGTAGGAACAGGAAAGGCGTCAATAATGCGCCTGATTGTTGATGACAACGATGCTATGCCTCTATCGAAAGAGGTTCGTTCAGGCTTGGAATTATCTCAGGCCGCATTCAACGAGATAAAGTCCACTTTCAAACGGGCTATACGAGATTTTGAGGGCGACCTTGAAGCCAATGGAATAACTTGGTATTCCGACCTCTGGATTGAGCAGAACCTGTTGAAGATTGCAGACAATCTGGATAGCGCGTTAATTCGCTGGCGGCGGCTTTACCGATCGGCCAGAGCCATACTCAGCCGCGCCACACAAAAGATTGATAGCGGTACGTTAAGCCTTGGAAGCGATGAATATCGTAAGCATAAACGCAATCAGGATCAGGCAACACGCCAGCTGGACTTATTGCGCAACGACCTGTCTGGACGTTCCACTGAACTTTCCGAGTTTTACCCTTATCGCTATCTGGCATCTGAAGGATTTTTGCCCGGCTATAACTTTACTCGCTTGCCGCTGCGAGTATTTCTCCCTACAGGGGATTCCGCTGGTGAATTTGTTTCGCGCCCAAGGTCTATTGCTCTTCGGGAATTCGGCCCGCTAAACATCATCTATCACAATGGCCGGAAATATCGGGTAAGCCAGCTTGTTATTCAGGATGCTGAATCGGCGCTGACAGAAGCCAAGGTTAGTACCAAGACCGGATATTTCATGACGGGTGATGAGGCCAAAAACAGTACATGTCCATTTTCAGGTATTGACCTATCAGACAACTCACAAAAGGAACATATCCATAATCTGGTTGAGATGTCCGAATCCAGGGCTGAAGAAATTGATCGAATCTCCTGCGAAGAAGAGGAGCGCGTTTCGCGTGGGTATGAGATCAAAACTTATTTTTCAGTTGATGGTGGGCATACTGAGCGAATTCGCAAAGCTGTAGCAAAAACCAGCGAAAATGCGCTGCTCAATCTACGCTACATTCCGGCCGCCCGTCTTGTCCATGTCAATACCCAATGGCGCGCACAAAAAACTGAGGGTTTCCCCATCGGGATGGTTTCTGGAGACTGGCGCGGCACCATTCCTGAGCCTGACGCAAACCTCAAAGAAGAATTCCGTTTGGTCAAACTCTGGACATCCAATCTTGCCGATGCCCTTTATATCGAACCTGTCCAGCCGCTCGGATTGAAACCGGAAGGTGTCATTACGCTACAACACGCACTCAAACGGGCTATTGAACGTGTATTTCAAGTTGAGCCCAATGAGATTGGCGTGGTTGCGATAGGCGACCATGAAGCACCAAACATCTTGTTGTACGAAGCGGCAGAAGGCAGTCTCGGTATCCTGTCGCAGTTTGTGGAAGACGTTAACGTTTTTCATGATGTAATTTCGCAGGCCATTTCTTTATGCCGCTTTGATGATGAGGACTACAAAGAGCCAGCCAGTTACGACGACCTGCTTAGCTATTACAACCAGCGTGACCACAAGATCATTGATCGTCATTTCATTAAGGATGCGCTGGAAAAATTGCGAATTTGCTCAATTGAAATCCAGACCAACACCGGGTTTGGTAGCTATGACGAGCAATATCAGGCACTGCAACGCGGTCTCGACCCGACCTCATCGACTGAGAGTAAGTTCATAAAATACCTATACGACAATGGACTGCGCTTGCCGGACGCTGCTCAGAAGCGTGTTGATGGGCTTTATGTGCAGCCAGATTTTTATTATGAGCCACGCATTTGGGTGTTCTGTGATGGCACCCCCCATGATGAGCCTGCAATTCAGGCTGATGATGAAATTAAGCGCCAGTCGATCATGGCGCAAGGTGATGAAGTCTGGGTTTATTATTACAAAGACAACCTTGTCGAGATAATAGCGGCCCGCCCTGATATTTTTAGAAAAGTCAGATGACAGACCTCCTTCAGCCCGGAAAATTGGTCACTCTGCGCGGGCGCGACTGGATCGTTCTTCCTTCTGACGATTCTGACCTGTTGGTCGTCAAGCCATTGGGCGGCTCTGATGACGAAATTGCCGGAATCTACCTGCCACTTGCAATAAAATCTGATCAGCCAGAGGATGCCAATTTCGAGCCTCCTTCAGCCGAAGATCTGGGCGACATCAGCTCCGCGCGCTTGCTCTATGATTCGGCTCGCTTGGCATTCCGCAATGGATCAGGGCCATTCCGTTCTCTGGCTAAGCTTTCTTTCCGCCCACGTTCCTATCAGATGGTGCCGCTCATCATGGCACTGCGTCAGGAATCGGTACGCCTGCTGATTGCCGACGATGTAGGTGTCGGCAAGACTGTGGAGGCGTTGCTCATCGTCAAGGAGTTGCTGGAACGACGCAAAATCAAGCGTTTCGCTGTGATCTGTTTGCCGCATCTTTGCGATCAATGGCAAAACGAAATTCGCTCCAAGCTGGATATTGAGGCGGTCATCATCCGTTCCAACACCCAGGCAAGGCTAGACCGCCAGATTCAAGGCGATACCAGCGTTTACGATTACTATCCGTATCAGGTCATCAGCATTGACTTCATCAAGTCGGATACTCGGCGAGACGTATTTGTCGAACAGTGCCCGGAACTGGTAATCGTCGATGAAGCCCACACAAATGCTCGCCCGGCAGGAGCATCGACAAGCCAGCAGCAGCGCTACCACTTGGTCAGCCGCATCGCGGAAAAACCTGGGCAGCAACTTATTCTTCTCACGGCCACACCACATAGCGGAAAGCCAGAGGAATTTCAGTCGCTACTTGGATTGTTACGCAAAGACTTTGAAGGTCTGGATATTCCGGAATCAACTCAACAGCAACGGCGCGAACTCGCAAAACACTTTGTGCAGCGCAAGCGTGGCGATGTCGAAAAGTGGCTGGGCGAAGATACCCCGTTTCCAAAACGTGATGCCTTTGAGTGGCCATGCGAGCTTTCACCCGCATACCTGATCTTTTTCGAAGATATTATCGGTTTCGCCCGTCGCCTGATTGCCCCTGACCCAGCGCGTGGAGTGACCAAGCGCGTGCATTACTGGACTGCACTTGCTCTGTTGCGAGGTGTTATGTCCAGCCCCGCTGCGGGCATCGAGATGCTCAATACCCGCCTCACCAACCTGGCCTCTTCTGCTGGTGACGAAGCCAGCGATGCGATCATCCTCGAACTGGAACAAAACCCCGTTGGCGATACAGAATCCGGTGCCGAGAGTGACAACACGCCCACCCAGATCGTCGAACGCAATGACTGGACGCAGCGTCAGCGGCAGGAACTGCGCGAGTTTGCCAAGCAACTCGAACAGCTAGGCAACATCAAGCAAGACAATAAATTGGCATCAGCCGAATTGATCCTCGACGACTGGTTGAAAAGCGGGTTAAATCCTGTTGTATTCTGCCGCTACATAGCCACAGCGAAATATATCGGCGAACAACTTGCGCACGTACTCAAAAAGAAATTTCCCAAGCTCGATCTGCAAGTCATCACCAGTGAATTGCCGGACGAGTTGCGCAAACAGCGTATTGAAGAAATGGGCAAGTCGCCACTACGGGTGTTGGTGGCCACCGACTGCCTCTCCGAAGGCATTAACCTGCAAGAGTATTTCACCGGTGTGCTGCACTACGACCTTCCGTGGAACCCCAACCGGCTAGAGCAGCGCGAGGGCCGTGTTGATCGCTTTGGGCAAATGGCGCCTATCGTCAAAGCGTGTCTTCTTTACGGCGCCGACAATCCTATTGATGGCATCGTCCTCGAAGTCCTTCTGCGCAAGGTCCGTGAGATCAAACGTGCCACGGGTATCAACGTCCCATTCCCCGAAGATTCACAGAGCATCATCGACACCATCACCCAAGCGCTGCTCCTTAATCCCAATCGCCACATCGAAAAAAAGAGCGTCGGCAAAAACCAGTTTGAATTCGACTTCGGACAGCTTGACGAAGCAGCAACTGCCCGCACCACCGTCACTCGCAAACTGGAAGAAGCCGCCGAGAGAGAGAAAACCTCGCGCGGCATCTTTGCCCAGAATGCCATCAAGGCGCAGGAAATCGAGGCTGATCTGCGGGAAGTCGATGAAGCAATCGGAGACCCAAAGGCTGTTGAGAATTTTGTTACTTCCGTGCTGAACAATCTGCTCGGCGTGCAGGTCAGCAGGGATGCCAAGGGATTCCGCGTCGTGATGGGCAATCTGCCCACGCAACTCAGAGACTTGCTACCGCCCGGCGACCCGCTCAAAGTATCTTTTCAATCGCCGACACCGGAGGGCTATCACTACCTGGGGCGCAACCATCGCTTTGTCGAACAGCTCTGCCAGTTTGTTATGGCTAACACGCTGGCGCGATCAGGCAGAAGAGCTGCCCGAACATCCGTGATCCGCACCCGTCAGGTCAGCATCAAGACCACCTTGTTGCTTTTTCGCTGCCGTAACGTCATTGAGCAGACCAAGGCAAATCATCAGATCGTCGCCGAAGAAATGCTGCTGTGGGGCTGGCGCGGAACACCGCAGCAAAAGGAGTTCCTTGATCATGCTGAAGCAATAAAGATTCTCACCGAGGTGCGTGCTTCTTCGGACATTTCACCCCAAGCCCGTGCCAGCTTTCTGGAGAATGAAGTCAAGCTCCTGAGCAATCTGGATTCGGAATTTAGGGTGATTGCCGAACAGCAGTCCAAGCGCCTCGTCGAAGCTCACGAACGCTTCAGCGCCCTTATGGACAAACAGCGTTTTCAGGTAGTCTATCCCGTGTTGCCGATGGACTTGCTTGGCATTTATATTTTGTTACCCGAATAGTGTTTTAAATAATGACCCCACTCGGAATTTTTATCAGCAGTGTGCAGAAAGAGTTGGCAGCGGAACGCAATGCGGTAAAAATATTTATTGAAAACGATTTTCTGCTGCGTCGTTTTTTTACGGTTTTTCTCTTTGAGGAATTGCCTGCCAGTGATCGGCGGACAGACGCGGTCTATCTTGCTGAAGTGGATCGTTGCGCCATATACCTTGGCTTGTTCGGCAATGACTACGGATTCGAGGACACCGAGGGCGTGTCTCCAACCGAGCGAGAGTTTGATCGTGCCACCATTCAGGGCAAGCCCCGCCTCGTTTTTATCAAAGGGACAGATAATCAGCAGCGGCATCCCAAGATGCAGGCTTTCATTCACAAGGCAGGAGACCAGCTCATTCGTCGGCGATTCAACACCAGTGACGAACTGAACACCGCACTTTATGCCAGCTTGGTGGAGCACCTCGAATCATGCGGCGTCATTCAAAATCGCACCTTTGATGAAAGGCCATGCTCGGACGCAACGCTAGACGATCTGGACGCCAGTAAAGTAACAAGCTTCGTGCGCCAGGCTCGCGCAGGGCGTCAATTTCCATTGGAGGAAAACGCACCGCTAATGGATGTTCTCACGCACTTGCATTTGCTCCACGAAGGCCATCCCACCAATGCCGCACTGCTCCTTTTTGGACGTGATCCGCAGCGTTTTCTGCCCTGCGCCGAAATACGATGCATGCACTTTCATGGCACCGAAATTCAGCGTCCGGTGCCGTTTTACCGCATCTTCAAAGAAACTGTTTTCGGGCAAGTGGATATGGCTGTGGACATCGTCATGTCAAAACTCAATCGCAGTGTGGGCACTCGCGCCGAAAGCAATCAGGCTCCCATCCGTTATGAAATTCCGCCCGATGTTATCCGCGAGGCCATTGTGAATGCCATCGCCCATCGCGACTATACCTCGGCGGGAGCCGTGCAGGTTTCTGTCTTCGCTGATCGCGTCGAAGTTTGGAATCCGGGCACGCTATCAGCGCCACTCACAACAGAAAGTTTGCGCCATCCTCATGGCTCTATTGCTCGCAACCATCGGCTTTGCGAGGCACTTTTTCTCGCCAGTTACATCGAAAAATATGGCACCGGCACCCTTATGATGATTCGTGAGTGCATCGCCCACGAACTGCCTGAACCGGACTTCGTTCAACGGGGTGGCGGGTTCACCACTGTTATTTGGCGCGACTGGCTGACGGATCAAGTGCTGGCGGGATGCGGCCTGAATGACCGGCAGTTGCAGGCTATTGTCTATCTGAAGTCAAATAATGTAATTACCAACGCGGAGTACCAGAAAGCTGTGGGTTGCCCCCAGCGGACGGCTACGCGAGATCTGAATGAACTGGTTAAAAAAGGCCTCATTGAACTTGGAGGGAGAGGGCGTGGGGCGAGCTATCGACTTTTGAATAAACGCGCCATAAATGCGCCAAATGCGCCATCGGGGAGCGAATAATGCGTACTATCCTGGCGAACTTCCACGGCTCGTTTAATGCGCCAGAAATACGCCAATTGCGTCACGAACACGCCAACCGTGCAAAGGCAATCTCGCCAGACGGGATCGCGGCATGAACTACCCCAGCATCCGCATCGAAGGTGCCATCCTCTCACCGGACATTCTTGACCGTCTCGACGATGCCCCCGGCCAGCGTCCTGCCGATTTCGGCCTCGACACTGGTAATAAGGTAAAAGACGAAATTGCCCGCGCCTGGGCAGACGCGCAAGACTACTGGCGCATCTTCCAGCGCAAGCTGGAAACGCTCCGGCCAGAATCCCCCGCAACCACCGAAACCCGCCAGCAATGGATCACGCCTTTGCTTGGCCTGCTAGGCTACCAAATCGAATTTCAGGCCAAGGGCGTTGAACTCAATGGCAAGACCTACACCATCTCTCACCGTGTCACCAATCGCGGCCACACCCCCATCCACATCATCGGTGCCCGCGAAGCCGCCGGACTGGATCGCAAGCCGGAGCGTACCCACATTGGCGCACCGCGTATGTCCGCCCACGCGCTGGTGCAGGAATATCTCAATCTTCACGACGAACTCTATGGCATTGTCACCAACGGTCGCGTGCTACGTCTGCTACGCGACAGCTCCCGCCTGATCAAGCTCAGCTACCTGGAATTCGATCTCGACCGCATATTTGGCGATGGCTTATTTGCCGACTTCGCCATTCTTTATCGTTTGCTGCACATTACCCGCCTGCCGAGCAGCAATGACGCAGCGAACGAAAGTCTGATCGAGCGTTACCACCACAGGATTCGCTGGACTCTGGCGCCCGCATTCGCGAGGGTTTGAGCAAGGCCGTAGAACAAGCCATCCGCGATTTTGCCAATGGCTTTCTTGTGCATCCTGATAACGAAGAGCTGCGCCAGTCGATTGCCGATGGAAAATTGAAACCGGAAACCTACTACCAGCACCTGCTGCGCCTGATCTACCGGCTGCTGTTCCTGCTCGTCATCGAAGAGCGTGACCTGGTCTTCCCCATCTCGGCAAGCACCCAGCAGCGCGACATCTACCGCAGCTACTACAGTCTCGAACGCCTGCGACTGCTGTCCGAAAAGCGCCACCTCGCCGACAAACGCCATCACGATCTTTGGCTGGCGATGCTCGCCACCTTCCGCCTGTTCGAAGCACACGGCCCTGGCCACAAAATCGGCCTTGCCCCGCTTGCCGGCGACCTGTTTAGCCCTGCGGCCATTGGCCCGCTGGCGAGTGCCATGCTGGGCAACGACGTTCTGCTCGGCTGCCTGCGCGCCCTCGGTCTCTATCAGCATCCCGACAACGGCCAGACCATCCGCGTGAATTACGCTGCCCTTAATGTAGAAGAGTTTGGCTCGGTCTATGAAGGCCTGCTCGAATACGAACCAGTGTTCCTTGGTGTCTCCCCTCGCCCGCAAGCGGGAGAGGGGCTGGGGGAGAGGGTCAATGCTGACCACTTAACCGTTCGTGGTGAGCTTGTCGAACCACCTGCTACGCAACTAGAACCCTTCGACAAGCTCAGGGCGAACGGGATTTTAATTAAGCCAACAATATTGGGAGAGAGGGTAGGCACCATCGAATTCGCCTTCGCCCAAGGCGACCAGCGTGCTGCCACCGGCTCCCACTATACCCCGGACGATCTCGTCCAGCCGCTCATCAAACACTCGCTAGACTACCTGATCGCCGACGCACTGAAAAAAACTGATCCGGCAAAAGTCCTGCTCGATCTCCGCGTCGCCGACATCTCCTGCGGCTCCGGTCACATTCTGCTCGCCGCCGCCCGTCGCATCGCTACCGAACTCGCCATCGTCCGCACCGGCGAAGAGCAACCCTCGCCATCGGCCTTCCGCAGCGCAATCCGCGACGTGATCCGCAACTGCATCTACGGTGTGGACTTGAACCCGCTCGCCGTCGAGCTCTGCAAGGTCGCTCTCTGGCTGGAAGCCCACAGCCCCGGCGAACCGCTCAACTTCCTCGACCACCACATCAAATGCGGCAATGCTATTGTCGGCTTTGCAAGGCGAGAGGAAGCCGAACGCGGCGTGCCCGACGAAGCATTCGCCACCATGCCCGGCGACGACAAGGACACCGCCGCGCTGCTCAGAAAGCGCAACAAACAGGAGCGCAAAGATCACGAGGCCGGTCAGTTGCCGCTTTCGCCCAGCCTGCAAAAACAGCTCGACGACATCCTGCGCGGCTGGCACGAACTCGCCACGCTGCCGGAACATACGCCCGATGAAATCGAAGCCAAGAAGGCCCGCTATCTCGCCTTGAGTCAGAGCCAGGACGCCTGGTTTCTTAACCAGATCGCCGCCATTCCCATCGCCCAGTTCTACCTGCCCAAGGCGGCTGACAACCTGCAAAAATTCGTCACCGATGCCACCTACCGGCGCTATTGGAAAGGCGAAGTGAGTCCGCAAGGTCAGGCGACTGCAGAGGCGTGGGCGATGGCCGAGCGCAAGCATTTCTTCCATTGGTTTCTAGAATTCCCAGAGATCATCGGAAGAGGAGGGTTTGATTGCATACTTGGCAATCCTCCATATCTTGGTGGTTCATCGCTAAGTAATACCTATGGTTATCCGTTCTGCCAGTATGTTAAGTGGGGATATGCGCCAGCAGGTTTATGTGATCTTGTTGTATATTTTATTCGTCGCATATTTGCCTTGCTGCGTCCCGCTGGTTTCATGGCATTTATTACAACAAACTCAATAAAGGATGGGGATAACAGAAGGGATGGTTTAGATCAGATACTCCTTCAGCAGGGCACGATTAATTTTGCAGTTAGAACAATTAAATGGCCAGGAAAAGCAAACTTAACAGTGTCCTTGGTAGCAATACATCGCGGACAATGGACAGGAGATAAAGTTTTAGATAACCAAAAGGTAGCAGCAATTAGTAGTTATTTTGAGGACTCTATCGACGCGGGTGATCCTTGTCCTCTCAACGAAAATTTACGGCGTACATTTGAGGGCTCTAAATTTTTGGGTGAAGGCTTTCTCTTGACCCATGAAGAAGCTACCCAAATGAAGTCTTTAAACAATACGTTGCAAGAAGTCATTTTCCCAGTAATTAATGGAGATGAAGTAAATAATCATCCTGAGCATATTCCGGGAAGAAGTATTATTAATTTTTTTGACTGGACTCTTGAACGAGCCCAAAGCTATGGCAGTGCATACCAACGAGTGCATGATCTCGTAAAGCCAGTTAGAGATAAAGATAAGCGTCCAGTTCGCCGTGAAAGATGGTGGCAGTATGCAGAGCGAGCTTCGGGGCTTTATAGTCGTATCGATGGTCTTTGTAGAGTATTTGCGACATCTGGAACCTCGAAGCACCTGAGCTTTACGGCACTTCCGACTGGTTACGTATATACCCAGTCACTTAAAATTCTTACATCAGATCGATGGGATGTTTTTGCAGTAATACACTGTACCCTGCATGAAGTTTGGGCGCGTAAATACAGTGGTTCGCTAGAAACTCGACTTAGCTATTCGCTTAGAAACTGCTTTGAGACTTTCCCATTTCCAAATGATCTTTGGTTCACCTCAGATCCTAAGCTGGCTGCTATTGGTGAGTATTATTACGAATCTCGCGGCACCGTGATGATGCAGCTATGGCTCGGCCTCACTGACATTTACAACCTGTTCCACACCCGCGACCTCACACCCGCCCAGGTCGCCAAAGTCAGCAAGAAATCCGTTGAAGAAGCCGAAGCCGGATACCAAGGCATCCTCGAACTGCGCCGCCTGCACCGCGAACTCGACATTGCCATCCGTGACGCCTATGGCTGGTCCGATCTTAATCTCGGTCACGATTTCATCGAAGTCGAAACCCTTCCCGAAAACGACCGCGTCCGCTACACCATCAGCCCCGCCGCCCGCAAGGAAGTTCTCAAACGCCTCCTCGCCGAAAACCATCGCCGCGCTGCAGTGCAAGCCGTAACCTCCCCCGAAAAGCCCAAGGCTAAACGCAGTCGCAAGTCCGCAGCCGACGATGTCCACGGAGATTTATTCATATGAACAATATCAAGTGGTCTGTTGAACAACCGTTTCAAGCCTTGGCGCTTACCGGCGGCGGGTTTCGTGGCATCTTCGCAGCCCAGGCACTTCAATGTATGGAGGAGCACATCGGCCATCCCGTGGGGCGACACTTCGACATTTCATGCGGAACTTCCATAGGCGGCATCGTTGCTCTCGCGGTCGCATTCGAGGTTCCAATGAAAAAGGTGGTAGATGTATTCACGGAACATGGAGAAGCTATCTTTCCGTCACACACGCCGCCAGAAGGCAAGTGGCAGATCGGGTGCGATCTATTCAAGCATCGCAATAGGCCACGTTATTCTTCTGTCTCTCTACGGCAGGCCATTGCTTCACTAATTCCTGAAGGTGCGGTTCTGGGTGATGCTCTTCATCCGGTAGCCATTCCGGCTGTAAATGTGACCGAGGGACGCCCCCAGGTTTTCAAGACTAGGCACAAGCAGGAATGGCATCGGGATTGGAAGCTGAAGGCAATTGACGTGGCTCTCGCCACATCGGCTGCGCCCACTTTCTTCGGGCTGGCAGAAGTCTCCGGCAGCCTCTATTCGGACGGTGGCCTATTTGCGAATGCGCCCGACCTGATTGCCTTCCATGAGGCAGAGTACTACTTCGGTGTGCCAGTCGATGCCGTAAGGATTCTCAGTATTGGCACCACGACGAAAAGTTATTCAATTTCTTTCAATGCTGGCCGGGAGTTCGGTGTCGCCGACTGGATGCAGGATGCACGTCTATTTTCCGTGATGATTTCTGCTCAACAGCAATTCGTCGATCAATTGATGGCTCACCGACTGGGTGATCGGTATCTCCGTCTGGACAAGGAGCCGTCGCAGGAGCAGGCGTCTGATCTCGGTCTGGATATAGCCACACCTGTTGCGATTCGGACACTCAAAGCGCTGGCTACAAAGGCTACCACCGACCTTATTGGCAACCGGCTTGATGGTTATCTGTCGCATACACCTCAACTTAAGATATTCGGGAAAGACAATGGGTAAGGCAGCGCGGCTATTTAACGGGACAGCGGAGCAAACGCTGATTGGCCGGTTAACACCGAGCCAGGAACAGCGAGAGTTTCTTCAGTTGCAATGGAACGATTTGGCTGAGTACCTCAAGCCGAAACTAACTGAAGATTACGGTTACCCGACTTCAACCTGGCTCCAAGGTTCATACAAGTATGGGACGCTGATTAAACCTGTCCATAAAAATGAGGAATACGACGTTGACGTAGGGCTGTATTTCGAGTGGGAGGATGATGGCAAAGTCAAGCCGTCTCCCGAACAGCTTAGGGAATGGGTTCAACAGGTGCTAATTGCCTACATGTACAGAACAGCCGAGTTACGAGAGGTTGTTCAGCCACCCAAAGAACGTTGTTCACGCGCGTGTTTTGATGCGCGTTTTCATATCGACGTTCCGGTGTATTGGCTTGATCCATCCTTAGACTCAAGGCGGCTTGCGACATTGTCTAATAAGTAGGAAAACTCCGATCCAAAAGCAATATATCTGTGGTTCAAGTCGTTCGTAGAGAGACCGGAACGGGATCAATTGCGAAGGCTGGTACGCTACTTGAAAGGATGGGCGGCTGTTGCTTTTGATGGCTTCAGTGATTCACGCCCTTCTTCAATCGTTCTTACTGTACTGGTAGCAGAGGCTTTTGCGGGCGATGGTTTGGCTGATAGAAACCTCGATGATGAAGATGCGCTGATCGCAGTGATTCGAAGTATTGATGCGCGACTATGTGCTTCTTTAATGGTTCGGAATCCGGTGGATACAACGGAGAACCTAAACCGGATTCCTGAGAAGAATTGGCCAAAATTTTTTGAGGCGCTCGGCTTGCTCAGAGATGCTGCCGATAAAGCTGCTGATAGTGATGAAGAATCAGGCGCAGCCTTGGCGTGGTCAGAAGTATTTTCATTTTTGATGCCGCTACCTGAGGCCGATGAGGTTGAAGTAGTTGACTTATCTGGACGGGCTTTGATGGTGCTGCCAAATATCCAGATTGAAGTGTATGCGCGAAATCCGAAAAGACTCATTGCGACGTATATGAATGAAGTTTCGACTATCTCCAAGAACTGCGATCTCAAGTTCAGAATTACCAACCCGCACGTCGTCCCTCAATATGCAACCATCGAATGGACGGTAAGGAACGATGGGAAGGAAGCAGATGCTGTAGGCGACCTTGGTCATACTCGCATAATGTCGATGGGCTTCGAAGCAGAAAGATCGACATCGTATTTCGGTAAACACTATATGGACTGTGTCATCCGGCTCAGTGGAAATATTTTCGCCGTGCGCCGTGTGCCAGTCAATGTACGGGCCACAATTTACCCAACAAGAAATCCTCCAAAGCCTTTTTACACAAGAATTCAAAGTTTGTTAAGAAGACGTTAGCGAGGCTGCAAGATATTCACCATGGGAGGGCGAAATGAATGAACATTAAAACCAACTGGGTATCACCACCGCTTGAACTAAAGGGGTCAGCTTCGCATTAGATTTCTTAATGATCCGAATGCTGGCTATGTCTGGCACTCAAAAGTGATTATTCAAAATTTCGAAGCAGACATACCGGCAGGCCGAACAAACAGCATTTTCATAAAATCGCCAGCGTCCGCAATGGTTTAGGGTTGTCAGATGCCTGCCCTTAGTCGCAGCCCGAGCAAGATGCAACGACCCTCAGTGGGGCAGGAGTCTGACAAGCCTAAACCAAAGCAGACAAATAGTACGGCGCTGTTAAACGACAGCAATAGCGCACATTCCAGCCAGTCAGGCTGTAAGATGTCTACTGGCTCGTGGGCTATCGACGTTGATCGCAAACATAGCTGGGCGATCGGTTTCAGACTTTAAATATGTATGCCTCCAGATGACTCTGTCCATCCGGATAAATCAGAGATCATCGTCAGCTTTGTTTAGCGGAAACCGCTTGGGGAACAGCCTATAATGGCTCCCCAGTAGCCGAACGCGATGGCAATGGAGGTTTGGATGGCACCAGAACAATGCATTTGGGGAATATGCTTCTACCAGCTTGATGGAAACGAGCAAAAGTTCTTCGGCTTCTCAGAGTTTCTAGCAAGCCTCGCGCTCATGGTTTTGGCTTGGACAATCGCCGATGTCCGTTACCGCTTTCGCATACGAAGCGCACCCATTCCCCTGCAAGGCATCACGTTCACTGTCGTCTCCGCCGTTGGTGTACTTACGCTGTTGACGGACCTTTGGCGTGCTGAACAGTGGTATGTCCCGGTGGGCAACTTCCTGACACCAAGCATTTGGCAAGCACTTCTTGGCAGCTTGTTCCTGCTTACCTTCCTCACTTGGGCTTGGTTCGCATTTATCCGCCCACCCATATACGGAAATCACAACGCCAAGCGGTTCGCTGAGATCCTGTATCGATACGTCCTCAAAGGCTCGCCTATAGAACTTGCCGTCATCGCCGACGAACTGGCCTACTCAGCCCAATCCCTTGTTCAACACGCAACGGATAGGGGGAGACATAAACAATACTGGAACAAAACCGAAGGGCAAGAGAAGCAAAAACGTCCAGATGTGGAGGGTTATGCTAATGATATTCTCCTACTTATCGCGGATCGGCGGATGTGCCGTGCAATCGTCGATTCGTCGCCGGGCACAGCCTTGGCCGTATTTCGTGCGATGGCTGAAACTAAGAAATATGGCGTACAGGTGGAGACCTTCGCAAGGAACATTGTGAATGAAGCAATCAGGAATAAAGATTCCTTCCTATTTCACGAAGCTGAGGGCTATGAGTCTGGGCTGATTGGATATCACAAGCCTCTCAGTCAGGCCATGTTCTCGAACTACTATATGGTCGAAAGCATCGGCACTATTCTTGATCCAGACATCCACAGTTATAGGAAATGGGACGCAGAACAGTGGGAGGCTTACTGCCGGGTTGTGCTAATAACTCTCCGCAGCTATGTCAAAGACGGTTTTGGCGAGCACTCGTACGTGCTCTATCGCGCCAAGGGCAATATCGAGAATGCGGTTTCCGACCTTTACACTCTGAACGAACTTACGAATACTTGGGACTCAGACATTTCCCGTCGCCTAAATGTCGTTGTCGATTTCATCCAAGATGCAGTTAAGATTCTCGACGAGAGGGATGTCCCTAGCTACGTTCACCGTCGTGTGAAAGAGAAACACGGCTATCCGCACAAAACCTTCTACGATCACATAGCTAGCATAATATTCGAGGTGATCTTCCATGTTTCTGCAGTTAATTCACCACTGTGGACCTGCTGGTCGATTCAACACAATTCGGTGTGGAGAAAGCTGTTCAACTTCGACTGCCTCGACGGCCCTGCGGGCAGGATGGTGAAGTTCAAAGTAAGACGACTTCTGTACGATGAAATTGCCGACATGAAAAAATTCCCCAATTTCAAGGGGGCCAAGATACTTGGCTTCTGCCTAAACGTTATGGGGCTTACCATTTGCAACGACGACTATGACAAGGACAGTAAGGCACTTCAGAAGGCCGTGCTGGCTTGGACCAAGAAAAACTTCGTGTGGCTGCACGATTACAACCCCCGAGTCGCGGATGCGTGCTTGGTAGCCGGTATGTCCTACGACGCAGACAATCAATGCCTAGTGCGAACTTCTCCAGCAGATGGGCTCAGACGAGAGCCAAGTTACGTCTATTTCGACCTCAATCCGGCTCTGTCGGAGTCGAACTCTCATGGAGAGATGTAATAGGATGCTGAATCGCCCCCGAACAGTAGGCGCCTTGCAGCCTGATTGTCTGGTATGCGCGGTAGGGCTGTCTTTCAATGGAATAACACCGCATGTCGGCTATGGCCGAGAAGTAGTCTCTCGTGGCAAACGAAATGACCGTCTCCAATGTGTCGTTTGCTGACCGTCATGATTGGCAGCATCTGGGCATTTAATTATCGAGATCGTCGGAGTGCAGGGGATATGTTTACCTGAGCCAGGTAGTCGATAGTCGAGGCATTAACACTAGATGATGATTTCGGCTGGCTTCTTTGGTGATAAATAATTCCGCTTTACAGCGCACCTTAGCCACTAGAAATGACCCGCTCCAACCTAATATCTCGCCTAGTCTAGTTACACCCTCAACTAATAATCAAAGATGCCGATAGTAAATAGCCAAGGCAATCCATTGATTGCACTGACCACTACACTAACAAACTGCTTGCTTCCGTCTTTGCTAAATCGTCTGCTTTCTACGGCTAAGAGGATGTTCTGTAACCGTGAACTATCACCAGTTAGTAAAGGTACCAGCATGAATCGCTCTGATCTAATATCACACCTAGCCGACCTGCATCCTCAACTTCAAATTAAAGATGTCGAAAGCATAGTCAAGGCAATCATTGATGCACTGGCCACTACACTATCGAATGGTGGGCGTATTGAGATACGTGGTTTTGGCAGCTTTAGATTGAATTACAGACCGCCACGCAATGGACGTAACCCAAAAACTGGTGAACGATTGGAAGTGCCTGCGAAATACGTGCCACACTTTAAGGCCGGCAAAGAGCTCAGGGATCGAGTAATCAAGGGTAGCTACTCTACTTCCGGCAATTCAAACCAGTCAGTGGTGTAGTTCGGAGACTGCCTCTCCCTCCGCATTGCCCAGCGATGCTTTAAGCCAGATGCGGCCAAGGTTACGCTCCCCTTTCCCATTTTCTTATTGATCGCATCCAGAGTGCGCATCATGTTGATAGACTTGGCTTGCTTATCGGTGTCATCAAATAGCGTCGCTTGAATCGATTCTTTACTCTGAAGTCCCATCAACAGCACGCCGCTTTTCTTGTAGTGAAAACCACTGCGATAGATTTCCTTCAAGCCCATGAGCGCAGCACCGATGAGTTCCATCGTGTCATCGCTGGGTTGATTCAATGACACTGTGATGGCCCCATTGTATTGAGGCGCTTCAGTCTTGAACGGATTGGTATGGATATAAACTGAAATGTTGGCAGCAACCGAACCGTCTCGCCGCAGCTTTTCGGCTGCCAGTGTGGTGAAGTAGGCAATTGATTCCGACAGGTCATCCAGTCCCGTCACCATGGTGCCGAATGAGCGGGAAACAATGATCTGTTGCCGTGGTTTACCTATTTCTTCCAGCCTGATGCAGGAGACGCCGTTGAGTTCCTGCACGGTGCGTTCCAGAACGATCGAGAACTGACTACGAATTCTCTTAAGATTGGCCGTGCGCAGGTCTTCGATGGTCTTGATTCTCATGGCCATGAGTCCCTCGGAGATGCGCCGCCCAACTCCCCATACATCTCCGACCGGAATGCTGGAAAAGAGCTCACTACGTTGGGCATCATCCAGCAGTCCGAAGTCGCATACACCGTCCGCACCAGCAAATCCTTTTTTGGCGCAGTGGTTGGCCAGTTTGGCCAGCGTCTTGGTATCAGCGATACCAACACAGACAGGAATACCAACGTTGCGCATGATAGTCTGCCGCATCGTCTTACCGTATGCCATCAACGATAGCGGATTAAAGCCATCAAGATCAAGGAAGCATTCGTCAATCGAATAGATTTCCTGGCGTGGAGAGAACGTGGAAAGAATGGACATTACACGCTTGGATAAGTCGTCGTAGAGCGTGTAATTGCTTGAGAACGCAATGATGCCATGCTGTTTGGCCAGCTTTTCCAGCTTGAACCATGGCTCGCCCATCCTGAGACCAAGCGCTTTTACTTCATTGGAACGGGAGACGACGCAGCCGTCGTTATTGGATAACACCAAGACTGGTTTGCCTTCAAGTTTGGGCTGGAAGACGCGCTCGCATGAGACGTAAAAATTGTTGCAGTCGATGAGGGCAAGTGCCATGGTTCACTATCAGATGAACTTCTTCACTGTGGAGGTCACTACTCCCCACACTTGCAGTTCCTGTCCGTCTTTGAGTTCTATTTCTTTAAAACGTGGATTTTCTGGTTTGAGGATGGTCTTGTTATCCCGCAGGATAAGACGCTTCACCGTCAAGTCGCCATCTATTATGGCAATGACGATGTTGCCAGATGAGGGGGTCAAGGACTTATCGACTACGAGCAAATCACCATCAAAGATGCCAGCGTCAATCATGCTGTTGCCCTTGGCGCGCACAAAGAAGGTTGCATCCTTGTTTGTGATCAAGTGTTGGTCCAGACTTAACCTGGCTTCGATGTAATCATCGGCGGGAGACGGAAATCCGGCTGGCACTTTATGGCTAAACAGGGGCACCCGGATGGGCTGGCTATCCAAGGCCGGGTATAAAATGTCATTTTTGAAGCGTGCCCCTAGCCGCTGAGCTTTGCAAGCCGCAAGGATGCCCCCAACCGTTTCGACTATGCTTTCCGGGATACGCATGAGCTTTGTGTTTTCACCGTAGGGACTTGAGCCGACTTTACGGCCAGCACCAGGCCGCGTGCCGCCGCGTGTTGATGATTTTGAGTTGGTTTGTTTCATATGATTATCGTAACAATAATCATAAGTGCAGGTCAAGCAATGTTTGGTAGGGGTTCGACCAGTCCAGCATCATCCCGTAATCCAACTCGATTGAGTTCGCGGGTGACCGGCCAGACTTGCAGGGAATCAGATTCACACGGATGAATCATCTGGAGCTGTTTAGCGGCTTGGTGTTCTTGTGGTGAAAGCCAAGCAGCCCATTGGTCTGGATTCAGGATCACGGGCATACGATCATGTATCGGTTCCATGAGCGAGTTCGCTGCGATAGTGATGATGCAGCAGCCTTCAATGGGCTCCCCATCTTCAGGATGCCATATCTCCCAAAGACCGGCAAAAGCTAGGGGGTCACCGGACTTGAGACTGACATACCACGGATACTTGATGCCATTCTCTGTTTTCCATTCATAGAAGCCCGATGCGGGGATGAGGCAGCGCCGATGCTTGAAGGCTGACCTGAATGATGGCTTCTCCGCAACGGTTTCGCCCCGTGCATTGGCGAGCTTGTTGCCTATTGTTACATCTTTTGCCCATGACGGAATCAAGCCCCAGCGCATCTTGTGGAGATGCCTGTTCCCTTCTGCATCAGCAGTGATGGAACAGATGCGAGACGATGGGGCAATATTCCAGGATGGCAGGAATTCCAAGTCGCCGGTCAGCTGGAAGTATTCACCGAGCTTCTTGGGATTTTCTTTCAGTGCAAAGCGGCCACACATATTATTTACCTCGCCATAGCCCTTCAACCACGGTGAAAATCAGGCAAGAATTCTACGCCCGTTCGTCGAACGAGTTCTTCATCGCTGATTAGCTTACCTATCCTAGATTCATCAGTGTTGTCTAGCCAAATGGGCCGACTCTCGATTTGTGGCGTGATCATAGACCCATTGATGCCAATGTTGTGTCGATGATCATCTGGTAAAGGCCAGAAGCCGACACTAATGAGAGAGATAGTTATGTGCCACAAATGATTATTTAATCACTATTTCCTTATCGGCCTTATGTAGCGCTGCACATAAGGCCGAGGAACGGGCATCTGAAAAGTTGCCTGAACGGCAATTCATGGCGCGCTGCGAAAATCCAATCTTGTTTTTTCACTATTAGAAATCATCGCTTAGTCTTGTCTATATGTCAGCATACAATTTTCTTGCGAGCCTATTTTGCCTGAAACACAGAAGCTGGCAGCAACATCCTGCCTGCTTGTCCTTGCAGCGGGATAAAACCAAAGTGCTTATAAAACGAAATTGCATCATCATCTTTGGCGTCAATGATGATTCCAGCCACGGCCAGGACGGTGCTGGCTTGCGATACTTTTTGGCAGGCATCGGCAAGCAGGATTGAACCCAACCCCTTGCCCTGGAATTTTTTATCCACTCCCAGCCGACCGATCAGTGCAACCGGCACCGGATAGTGGGGAAGCTTACGCGCCAGGGATGCCGGGAGGCTCGAACAACTCACGCTCCCTGCACTCAGGGTGAAAAATCCGGACAGTTGCCGTGGATCATTTTCCGGTGTGGCGATAAAAACCCGGGAAATATTTCTGCGCACATCCTGCGACGCATAGCGGCGGATATAGTCATTCAGGGGCTCGCTACCGCACTGAAAATCCGCAGCATTGATGAATGCATCAAGCGGCCTGATGCAATAAGTCATCAGCGGCGAACTTGATCGGCGTGACGCTTGAAAGCGCGCTTCAGTGCTGCATTGGGTTTGGCCGGTACATCCAGCGCTGTCAGGAACGCTTCGAAGTCTTTGGGTTTCAATGTGATTGATTCATGTTCCTGCACCACCCGCTCTGCGGATGCCAATGCATTCGACAGGACAAATTCGGAAATGCTGACGTGGGCATAACTGGCCGCCTTATCCAGCAACTGGCGAGTGCGGCTGTCGCAGCGGATATTCAGGCGATTTTCCTTGAGCGTTGAGGTTTCCATGTTGGACTCCCAGAGACTAATGGCTAAATTGTGCGCCATCTGTGCTCACATTGCAAGGGGGCTCTCTCGAAGCAATCACGGGGTCAGAGTAGCATTTATTGGGGGGTGTCTATTTTCTTTTGTGGTCGCCCTGCCTTTCTTGGTATAGATAATATTACTCTGCCCCCGATTATTAGGCTATGCGGGGCTTTAAATGAACCTGAAAACCATAGGTGCGTTTTTCAGGCCGTAATGAATGAAGCGATGTCACAGGTATCGGAGTCGGTTTCAATTTTCATCATGCCAACCTATGAGGTACGTGCAAAAACAATTCGAAGCTGAGCCCGTTTAATTCAGTTTATTTTTAAGGACCTCATGTGTTGTTCAATTTGACAACACGCCAGCATGTTGTTATTGTCTCCAACATGAATGCCCGCGAATTATTCAACCGACGCGTTGCTGTTACGGAGCAGGCCTTTGCGGAGCTGGTGCTGTGGGAAGTGCCCGAGCCGCTTTCCGGCAGCAAGCATCGCTACAAATATCGTTTGGCCTTCGTCGTTGCCGGAAAGTGTGTGCTGCGTTATGACAACGAATCAGGCAAGGGCGATCATAAACATGTGAGTGGCAAGGAAGTTAAATACAGCTTTGTTTCGGCTGACAAGCTGGTGACGGATTTTTTTGAAGATGTGAAGAGGTGGCGCGATGAAAACAGTAACGATTGATGTACGACCATTGACGGACACGCTGGGCGATTTCACCAAGACATGGAAGAGCGGCAAGCCTACCGCGCCGCGCATCAGCTTTGAATCGCCCGAACTGCTATTTAAAGTGTTGGCCGGCAAACGCTGGGAACTATTGATCGCAATGACAGGTGCAGGCGCAATGTCCATCCGCGAGGCGTCGCGGCGCGTCGAGCGCGACGTCAAAGCCGTGCATGGCGACGTGACCGCATTGCTTAACGCCGGGCTGCTGTCAAAAACAGACGATGGCATGATCGTGTTTCCGTTCGATGCCATCCATGTGGACTTCATGCTCAAGGCGGCTTGAGGTGAGGATCAATTGAGTCTGACCCTATCAGTCATTCAGAGACAACGAGATATACTGAACCATACGAAGAGCGCTGTGGGAGTCAAGAAACGATAGCCTCTACAAGCCGTACCAAGTGCTATGGCAGCCGCTTTTTCAAAAATTAAAACGTAAAGCGTTGGTAGAAAATGCAAATTGATTCGTTTTTGTTCGGTGTCCGAAATAGAATGAACAAAACTCGAATTAAGATTGTCGATCGCCATGATCATCTGAAAAAAAATTTAAGTTATAGACACAATAGAACAATTGAGTGCACGATGAGATTGATCTTGCATGGCTAAAATGAATGGGTAACAGTAGCATCGCATTGGGATGCCAAATAAGTGATTGAGTAGGTGGTTATGATAGGTCGAGAGAAGTTGGGCTTCATTTCATTCAACCCCAGCTTCCCAGCTTATTTGCGCATCCAGACGGACAAATGTCTGGGTTATTCAATCAAACAAAACTGAGAGGAAATTACTGTGCTTAGAAGAAGACTCGCAATTGTCTCTGTCATACTCTTCCTTTCCTCATCATTATCACACGCAGCCGGAATCGGCCTAATTTTGAAAAAGCTTGCCATGGAGGCGGGAAAGGCTGCGTCTTCTGAAGCAGGCAAAAGTTCCGTGGATTATTTTAAAAAAATGTTTAATAAGGACGCTACCCTCAAAAAGCAAAAGCAATCTCCACAACTTCGGGATGTAGAAAGTGGCGAGATTAGAAAATGGTTGATTTCACCAGTAGGGACATTGAGTAAGAGTGAAATTAAAGAGATTGCAAAGACCCTTAAATCACTTGATCAAAACAGAGAGCAATCCATAAGCATTAACGTCAACAACAAAGTTGAAGAGATATCGAATACTCAGGTCGACATCAAGAATGGCCTCCTAATTAACACAACTGACGGTCCGGTAACCCTTAATACCCAAAATGGCACACAAGGTGTTCAAATCATAGGAAATAATAATAACCCTCAGGTATACATAAATAGTCCGAACGCGGTACAGAACGTCACCCAATGGTATCAAGGCACGTGGCATGTTGATGTTGATAAAACGATGAAATTGAATGCCGACAATATCGAAAAATTAAATGCTCATATAGCTAAACTCGTAGCTAAACTCGGAATACCCCTACCTTATAATTTAGATGAATTCCTAAAATCAATAACCTATAAATTTTATAAAAATCATGGGGTTAAAAAAATGCCTGGAGCAAACAATAATAGTAATAATAGCAAGCAAATAGGTAATGTAAATACTACATCTTATAGTTATTATTCTTCTATCGGGCTTCAGGAATTTCATATAACACCTATATCTGACAGTAGTGCAACCCTGACTTTAAATAACCCCAATAATACTGAACCCACACCTGAATATATTCGTGTAGCACCCAAACTAATGGAAATTGAGCTTGTAAATGATCCAAAAAAAGGGGTGTATATAACAGAAAATATGCAATTGAGCAGCTGCATAGATTGCGACCCGGCTATTCCAAAAGGGAATGAAAAGTTTGAATACCAAAATTTGGATTTTAATATGTTCCTTAAAAAAACAGAGGAAGGGCATTAAGCCCAGTGCTTATGATCAATCATTGAAATCTATTTTAAAACCCTCGGTTGTCGCCTGAACGAAGTCGAACTAGTGTAGCTCGGTAGTTACCGTCTTAATTGTTAAGCATTTTTAAAATAATCGTATTGATATGCCTGTTGAGTTTTAAGTACGCCAACGCACAAAATGCACCTGCTTGCGCATCGCGGCGCCCAAGGCGGACATCTTGGACTTGCCTGGGACAAGCAGGCGTTCATACACAGCTTTGACGGTTGAAGCCATGTAGATACCATCTTTAAAGTCAAGCATTTTTCAGGTAATCGTATTGATACGGCTGCTGAGTTTTGAGTACGCCAAAGCACAAATGCACCAGCTTACGCATTGCGGCACCGAGGGAGGACATCTTGGACTTGCCTCGGGCAAGCAGGCGTTCATAGACAGCTTTGACATGTGGGTTGTAGCGTGTTCCTACGACGGCAGCCATATAGAGCACGGCGCGTATTCTGGCGGGGCCGGCCTTGGACATTCTTGCGCGTCCCAGCACTGAACTACCCGACTGTCGTCCCACCGGAACGAGTCCCAGATAAGCCGCCAACTGTTCCGCCGAACCGAAATCATGGTTGTTCACAGAGAGTATATTGCTCCCCACCTGCGGGCCAATTGCTGGAATACTCTGGAGCAATGCCCTATCTTTCTGAAGATTCGAATGCTTGTCGATGTGTTCGTCAATATCCTTTTGCAGCTGGGCTAACTGCTTGACCAGAACCCAATGCTATCTTCAAGTGATTTATGAATCAGCGCTGGCGTGTCTGTGGCAACGGCTTTCTCCTGGCGATTGCGCTCGCGTTGTAAATCTTGGGCAATGGCTTCACGGCGGACCAACAACGCTTGCAGTACCCGCGCTTCCTGAGGAGGCGGCACCTAAGCTTTGGGTTTGAGTAATGCGCCATAACGGGCCAGCACAACGCTGTCCACGCCATCGGTCTTGATGCGCACGGCAAGCCCACGACCAAAATCTTTAACCTGCGCCGGATTGATGATGGAAGCCATCACGCCAGCATCCGCGAGCGCCATGGCAGCTTGTTAGTGATAGATGCCGGTGGCTTCCATGATGATATGCAATGCTTCTGGGGAAACGTTTTGTTTAGCAACCCAAGCCAGCAAATCAACGATGCCTGACTGGGTGTTTTTCACTACTTTGATCTTGCGCTTGCCACTGGCTTCATCCAGCAACAGGCAACAATCCAATTTGGCTTTTGCCACATCCATACCGAGATAGAACATGATGACCTCCTGTTTCAATGTTAGCCAACTTCGCCCACTTGCCTTGTGCATGCAGGGTTCACCCCTTGGATACCGTTCAGTGTCTATGCTGGCGAAAGGTGAAACAGAGGGCTTGATCTACGTTACAAGGTCGAGCCTTAAGGTTGGGCTCAAGCTTCCTCTGCTTCGTGTAATGGTAGCTAACCACCAAGGAAAGAAAGATACAAGGGTGGGCATGTCTTTGTGCCCACGCGGTCAATTGACCCGAAGCCCCCTATACCCCTCAAGCCCCCTACCACTCGCCCGCTCGCCACATCAGGAACAGTTGGGGTCAGTCCTAACATTGAAACATTTTGTTGGAATGTTAGAACTGACCCCACGATTTGCGCGATTTGAACTGACCCCGCGATTTTGAATATGAACCATCTCAATTGAGCGGAGAGGTCAGGTTTTACATAGAGCCTAGCGATGGTGTCTTGCTGCCATGTCGGGATGCTTTGAGACCATTTTAGAATCTCTCGCAGGATCGTCACTGGCTTTTCTTCCGTTGTTTGGAGGTTGGGCAGATAAATTACTTTCAGATCATGGCAGTTCATATGAATTGCATATGGCCAGAAAAAATTAACTTAGATTCACACCCACACATAAATTGCAACACAGATTCTGCGCATAATTGCTCAGAACTCTCCTGATTTTATTGTGCTTCCCGCGCGACAATTGTTGCATGGAAGACATTCGATCCCTCAAGGCGTTATTCTGGTTTTCAGGCAAGATGGATGTGCTGTACGAGCATCTCTGTCGCCAGTACAAAACATACATCCTGCTGCTGCTTACCTATCTCGCTTTCTCGCTACGGTATGAGTTTGCCGTCAACGTAAGCCGAAGTCTTCCGGGTACGCTGTACCTCATAGAGAAGGGCGACCTCCCCAAGCGAGGGGAGTATGTTGCCTTCAACTACCAGAGCAATTTTCTGTACCCACAAGGCACACGCTTCTTGAAGCGCGTAATGGGCACAGCGGGCGATTCTGTCCAATCCCGCGACCACAAATTCTATGTCTATGGGACATTCGTGGGTGAGGCAAAACCTGCGACCAGCACCGGGCGACCGATTCGGGAGCTGGGGTTCAATGGCGTGATCCCCGCTGGTCACTACTATGTAATGGCCGATCACTCGCTGAGTCTTGATTCCCGGTATGAAGCGGTCGGATTGGTGTCAGCCAGCCAGGTCATCGGCAAGGCGTTCAAGCTGTTCTGATTCATGGATACCTTAACTGATCGACTGCTACGCAAATTCTGCTTTCTGCCGAGCGCGCATGAGGCTGTGCAAATCAAACAGATTGCGTCTGCGAAGCGGATTGAAGACTTGCAAAGAATACCGCGCTATCCGCCATTCATGGAGGGATTGCCGGTGTATGCCCCCGCCGAACTGCTCGCCACGCAACACGAACTAACGGGCGGAATTCGCCAGCTGATTGCTGACGCGGAGCTGCTGGCAACTCACTACAACCCGGCGATGTTGCGCCTGGCCGCTTTTGTCCATCTTTTGCCGGCCTCGCAAGCGCATCATCATCGCGGGGCGGGCGGCATGTTGCGCCACTCTCTCGAAGTTGGTTTGTGGGCACTGCAACAGACTGAGGGCAAGCTGATACGCGGCGTGATCACGCCACAGCAACGGCGGGTGATAGAGCCGCGCTGGCGGCTGGCCGTGTTCCTGGCTGGCATCTGCCACGACCTCGGCAAGGTGGTGACCGACTTGACTGTCACCGACCGCGCGAACACGCAGAAATGGCGACCTTACCACCAAGGTGTTTATGACTGGGCGTTGGCGCACGACATCGAGAATTATTTTTTGCATTGGCAAGAGGGGAGAGGAAGACATCACACCAATGTGTCCAGCACCTTGATTGATGCGGTGATTGCCAAAGAGTCGTTCGACTGGATAAGTGACGGCAGCACGGATGTGGTGATCTGGTTGACGGAATCGCTCAACAGCAACCCCGGACAATCCAACCAGATACATGACTATGTGGTCAGAGCCGACCAGTTAAGCGTCGAACGTGACCTGAAAACCATGGGCGTGGCGATGGCAGGCTACGAGATCGGTGTGCCCGTCGAGCGGTATCTGACCGACATCATGCGCCGTCTGGTGCGAGAGGGCGTGTGGCGAATCAACGAACCTTCCGCCAGAGTATGGAATATCAACGGCATTACCTACCTTGTCTGGCCGATGGCGGGTGAGGAGATTGCCCGGCGCACAAACGATGAAGACATTCCCGGCTTACCCAAAACCCCGGATGGCATCCTCGACATGATGGTTGAAAGAGGGATTGCCTGTATGCGCGAAGGCGATGGTGATCCTTACTTCTATATTGCGCCCGACGTGCTTACTGATAAAATCCCCACCCTGAAACTGAAGTCCATCCGGCTGCGCGATCAGGCGCTCATCAGCACGATGCCGATTGCGCCTGTCGCCGGCCGCGTGATTGGCAGCAACGAAGCTGCTGGCCGCACCGAAACCCATGTTGACGCAGAAAACCTAGCACCTCCCCAGCACCTCTCCAGCACGTCTGAGCAAGTGATCAGCACCGGCACAGAAAACCCAGTACACCTACAGCACGTCTCCAGTACAGCTGAGTCAGAAACCCTTGGGCCAGCAACTCCTGTCACCGCCGAGCAACTCACCGGCAGCATGGGTGAAATGCTCAAGGTATTGATCGATGACTTCCGAACCGGCAAGAAAGCATTGAATGACCTTGCTTTGCATCCCGAAGACGGCTGTTTGCGCCTCAAGTGGCCCAATGCCTTTTCCGGTTATGAATTCACCCCCAAACAGATACTGGATGGCCTTACCGAGCGCGGCTGGATGGAAGCAGACAGTGATGTTGCCAAAGTAGGTGAAGCCGAGTTCGCCAGCGGCGTAGCCAAGGCCATCAGACTTACTCGGTCGATCAGCAATCTTTTTCCGCAGCGCGCAACAACCGCGCCTCAATGCGCCACTATCAATACGGTTTTCGCATCCGATCCGCAGCTGAAGACAAAGGCAGTTCGCCAGCCTGTCACGAGCGATGCGTCTGAGCAGCAGAACATCGTCACACCTCCCAATAGCAAGCCAAGGAAGCGAGCTGCGCCAAAGCCACGCGCGTCTAGCAATGCTGCGATCAAAGATCAATCGTCACCGCCTGTTGATCTGCCTGGCCAAATAGCCAAACTAAACGAACTGTTGCAAGCGGCTCAGAGGGACGGCAAAGAACTGACCAAGCGTGACATCAACTTGTTGGTGCAGCAGAAAGTGGGAGTCAAAGCTGCAGCCCATTTCATGCGAGGCATCAGACCTTCCGGCATCCCGGAATTGAGAACATGAACACAAAGCAGATCATCATCTTCACTGGACCGCACGGACATTGGCTGGTCTGGCATTCGATACATTCAGACTTGCAAAACGGACGGTGAGATGCGAAGCCACTTTTATCTTGCTCCGCTTTACGCTGTGGTGATCGCCACTCAGATCGGTTTGGCTCACGCAGAAGACCTCGGTGTCATCGGCAAGACGTATGACATTGCCGAACATGATCTCATCGAGTTCATCAAGGACAAATTGCGCCACATGGAGAAAACCGGGGAGCTGGCAAAACGACAGACTGAATACAAAAACCGCGTGATGTCGGGCATTAAACATCCCAGGCCGATACCGGGTATTCAAGCCACAGAAACAGCCAATACACACTATTACGACCCTTCCATAGTCACGGACAAGGATATTGCTGACGCAACCGGAAAAATTCTTTATCCCCGTGGCACGCGCGTTAATCCGCTCGATTACATTGGCTGGAATAAATACTTGTTGTTCGTGGATCCGCGCGATGCCAAGCAGTTGGAATTCAGCAAAAAAATTACCGCAGCATCCGACAGGCCGGTCAAGCTGGTGCTGGTAGCAGGCGCCCCATTGGAGCTGATGCGTAAATGGAAGATGCCCGTTTATTTCGATCAAGGCGGCAGACTAACCAGACGTTTCGCCATCACCCAGGTGCCCGCCATCGTCAGACAAGAAGGGAAGAGGCTGCGTATTGATGAACTACGTTACTAAAACATTACTCTGTGCGTTCGGCCTGCTGATATGTGGACAGAATGCGCTGGCATCTCTTGAGTGCCATGGGCGTTTCCCCAATCCGATTACCGACATCTGTTGGAGTTGTGTTTTCCCGATCACGTTTGGTGCGGGCGTGCTGTCTCTACCCATCGCGCTCGGGCAAGAGGACACGCCGAATCCTGGCGGTGCGCCGATTTGCCTGTGCGGCGTCAATCCCGGCATCAAGATCAGTTTCTGGGAGCCAGTGCGTCACGTCGATGTGGTGCGAAAACCATTCTGCATGACATCGTTGGGCGGTATTGATATGAACCCCGGATTCGACGCACCACACGGCACACAAAGAAAAAAAGACAACTCTGACACCAGCTCGTTCTATCAAGTGCATTGGTATGTTGATCCGAAATTGATATTGCTAGAAGCCGTTGTAGATAGTCCGTGTCTCGAACAGCAGGTGTTCGATGTGGCCTATCTCACCGAACTCGATCCGCTTTGGAATGATGACGAAATGACCAGCATCCTCAATCCGGATTCATTCCTGTTTGGCAACCTGGTAGCCAGACTCGCCTGTGGCGCGGATTGCGTTGCGTCCTCCCTTGGATTTGGCAGCAACACGTTATTCTGGTGTGCCGGTTGTCAGGGTTCGATGTATCCGTTGAACGGACATGTCGCTTCACATATTGGCGGCGTGCAGGCATCGAGCCTGCTGGTGTCGCGCATCATTGCCAAAATGCATCGCGAAGGGCTGATGTGGGCCGCATCGGGGAGTTCCGGGCTGTGTGGATACTACCCGCAACTGCTCATGGACAAGACCAACTACAAATACCAAATGCACTTTCCGGTAGCGCAAGACAAGATCAATGGTAAATGCTGTCAGCCGCTAGGCCGCACAACTGTCATTTGGGGCGCTGGTAAAGAAATTTCGGCCGCTGGCGAAGATTTTGCCTACATGATCTTCCGCAAGCGGAACTGTTGCCAGGGACCATTCTGATGGTGAATGTCGCGTCGCGTATCACATTGGCCTGTGTGCTTGTTTTGCTGGTGCAGCAAGCCAGCGCGGAAACTGTACTGGAAAGATCAAACCGGATCCTCCAGGAGATCAACGAGCGCGTTGTTAATAAATACCGCTCCCCCGCACTTGATGTAACCGCATTGCCTCAACCGGCGACCACCGCAAACCCGGAAGACGTGGCAAAGCAATTCCACCAGCAGCCCTTGCAAACAAAGCCAGCAACACCAGAGATGATGATCTTTGTGTCGTTCTCGATGCCGCGAGAAAGTTTGCTGCGCATTGTTGAACAGTCGGAAAAAACCGGTGCGCGACTGATTTTCCGTGGTTTCAATGGCGACAAAATGACCGACATGTCAAAGCGCATCAGCGCGCTGCTAGGCAATCATCGTGTCGAAGCAGTCATCCATCCGCCCGCGTTTACTCAGTTCAAAGTGAATCAAGTACCTGCCCTGGTGCTCGCTCAATCCGACGCTGGCGACAAACTGGAGAGCGGCTACGCTCAACCGGATCGGTATGTGAAGGTTACGGGCGACGTAAGCCAGGACTACGCACTTGAATACATCGAGCGCACGTCACCGCAATGGGCGGCGACTGCGCGCTTGTTTGGCGACAAAGTCAAAATGGATCATCAATGAGAGCAGGGTGCAGAAAGTTTGCCATGGTCTTGTATCTGAGTGGCGCAATCCCGCTGCTGTCACACGCCGTTACACCCGTGGAGCAGGCGTTTATCGATGGTCAAGCCACTGCGCAAAGTGCCATACCCAATGCATCGACAAACATCACCAACGGCACGATAGCGGCTACGGTTAACAGCTTCAATCCGAGCTACTACAATTACAGCCGTACCGCGCCAGAAGCGGGCTATTTCATGGGGGGAAGCGGAGATACGATTACGGCAGGGGCAGGGAAAGTGAGCGCCTGTCAGACCGGACCGGTCAACCCAAACGCCTTCCTCCAGCAAAACTGTGAAGCCATCAATTACATGGCGCGCAACCCGACAACGCGACCGCAGTTCACCCTTACCTCGGGCGATCCGAATGTCACAAGATCGAGAATCATAGAAGCCAATCCCGGAACACTTGCAGCAACATCATTGGGGTATGCCAGCCCATCCGCAATCGGGGCTTTTACCGGATGCACGACTCAAACCATCACCAAGCCGCCAACCTTTACCACCGAAGTCTGCAATGAGTATCTGACCACAACCAGTCACATGTGTATTGTCGGACGCACGATTGTGGTGGATGCCGATGCCAACTATCAATGCAGCCAGACAGCAATAAGCTACGAATCCCTGAGTTGTCGGCGAGGTGCCTCGACGGTAAGTACCTGGACGTCCAATGAGTGCATCGTCTTGCAACAGCGGGCACTGTAATGAAGGCGCTATCGTTGGTGATTCGGTCATTAAACAGATTGAAATCCGTATTGAAATCCGTTCGTGGTGAGCTTGTCGAACCACCTGCCTCTTCGACAATCTCGGGGCGCACGGCACACTATATATTGGTCGGCTCTATAGTGATCCTTTTCGCCATGGTGCTCTGCGGTCGTGCAATTGCCGCTGATTGTCGGCTGGCAAGTTCCACTTGCGTCGATAACACGGCCAGCAAAACGATTTCCGGTGTCACGGTGACGCTGGCTGAGGCTGGCGGTTGCTGGGAGTATCAGGACACCTATACCTGCATCAAACCCAACGCTGTCGATAATTGTTCAGCCTTCGGGCAAATTTCAGGGTGTTGGCAAGTCAGCTCAACGTGTGCGGTTACCGACACCACGTTTGGCACAGGCTGCATGCAATGGGATAACACATGGCGGTGTGGCAACCCGGCGTTATCCACGCCGTCGAACACAATAAGGGTAGCTGATAGCTATACCATTGTGACCGACACCCTCAATAACACCCAGTGCCAATCGTACGCAAACAGCCCAACCTGCGCGATTGCGTCGCACATCTGCATTGAGCCAGCGGCAACCCGCATAATTAACGGATTGCCGGTGTACAAAGACTGCTGGAGCTGGCAAGACAATTATTCGTGTCTGGGGACGCCGCAAACGGACTGCGGCGCATTGCTGGCTAGAGGATGCGCGCTCAGCACATCGCAATGCCTGACAACAGCTATCAACAACCAGTGCAGTCTCACCGAAAAAACCTATCGCTGCCAAAGCGCGCCCGGATCATCTTCCACTGTTGCAGATTGCGGTGGAAACACCTACTGCACAGGCGGCAACTGTTTCAATACCGGTCATGTGCCGGACACGGATTTTGCTCAAACAGCCGCCATGATGGAAGTCATGCGACAGGGCGGAAATTACATGGATGCAGTGAGCCTGCGTATATTTGGAGGGCAGGGGTCTAGTTGTAAAAAATCACTGTTTGGTTTGGTTAACTGCTGCAAGCCGAGTGGAGGTGGTGCGGCAGTAAGCAATGCTTCCGTCATGGGGTATGCCGTGAGTGCCGGTGGACAGACACTGAAATATGGCAGCAGTTACATGTATGACACGCTGTTTGATAACTTCCACATTGTGCGAGGATTGGACTCGGTGCTTGCATCAACCCCGATCGGATCACTCGCCGGTGGGTCGTCGATGCCATTCAGTCCGTCTTTTTCGCTTTACGGCTTTACCGCAACGTGGGGCGCAATGCCGGGGGCACTGGGTTCTTTTGGTGGGATCAGTTTTGCTTTCGACCCCACCTCACTCGCGATCCAAGTAGGACTGATGATTCTTCAGGAACTTCTGTCATGCGACCAGCCAGAAAAAATGCTCGCCATGAAAAAAGGGCAGAACCTTTGTCGTTACACAGGGAGCCATTGTTCAATAAAGATTCCAATTATCGGCTCCTGTATGCAGACAACAGAAAGTTATTGCTGCTTCAATTCCCGCTTGGCAAGAATTATAAATACATCTGGCGGAGTGCAAATTGGTAAGCCAGTCACGGACTGCACAGGCTTCACCCCAACCGAGTTTTCCAGTCTTGATTTTTCGAGAATTGACCTTACCGAATTCTTTAACGAGATTATGGCGAACGTGAGAATGCCAAGCGCAACCATTATCAACACCGATAGCACCGCCACCATGCAGCGCAAGCTGAATAACTACTACACGCGAGGTCGTCAATGATCGTAACAAAATACTTTATCACCATTACCACAATCATTCTTTTGGTAACTGCGGCAAACGCAGCGGAAAGCATTAGCGCGAAGGCGTTGTTCATGCAGGCATTGAATGCGCCAAATGGCACAGCCAAAGGGATTATAGAGGACAAAGAAGCAGATGCAATTCACACTGCAACCGGCGCGTCCGATCCAATCAGAGCGGAGGTATCAACAATCAAGAAATTTAACCAGGAAGGGTGTAGCCGCCTTGCGGTTAAATTAATTCAGCCTAACACGCCAACCAAAGAGGGCGGTAAAACGGACTTTGCGCTGAATTATGAACTGAATTTATGTCGAAACGGCACGCCCCCGAGCGAAGGGATGGATTTGGCGAAGTTGGTAAAGGTTTTGGTCAACTGACAAACAGAGTAAAGATATACTGAATATAGCTTTCTCCGTCATCAAGAATATCATGACGACCACATCAAAACCAGATCAACTATTACTCCGTTTCCGACCAACCGACACGCAGAACGGCATCAGCCGTTCAACCGTGGAAAAATTGGCCGAATATCTCGGTTTCACAGGGGAAACGCAAGTGATTCATTATGCGTTACGCAAGCTGGCGAAAAAAATGATTCCGGCCCATGAAGCAGACGACGGCGAACTGACGCCGACATAGTTTGTCGCAATTCGCAAAGCAATACCCCAAGGCCGCACAAAATCGTTCAAATCGAGCTTGTTCTGAAGCAATGGGGAAATATTGGTGGCCGGCTCCGGAAGCAGGCGAAATTGTATGGTGTCACTTTTCAGAAAATAAAGGAATTAAGCCGGGGCCGAAGCCTGGACCTGCTTTAATAGTCAAGGTATTTGACGATCAGGCGCCCCATTTCATTGTATTGGTGGCCTAGGGAACCAGCCAGAAAATTGACCAACCCCGCTCGGGAGAATTTCTTATTGCTGATCGCGAGACGCCGGCGTACCGACTTGCAGGCTTAAGCTACTCGATAAAATTCAGTTTTCATAACACGGTTGAACTGCCATACAACAGCGAATGGCTCAAGGTGCCGCCCAGCGCCTCAAACGGCCAAACATCAAAGCTCGGTGTGCTTCATCCAAGTTTGATGCAGCGCGTAAGTGCCGCCTAGGAAGCGGCTCAAGCAGGTTGACATCTTTCCCTCCCAAAAGGAAGGGAATCCCTACGGTGTTGCTAAAACCTGGCTGACTCACTTCGACATTGCCCTTCGCTCAAGCTGATTGCTGTCCTTTAGCAGTCGGTGGGATTTTCACTCGGGGAAGAGTAGGAATGCACGTTTGTGGTCAAAATCATTGCGAGTGAAGAATGATAAATCGTCGCTATAACGGGTAGGAGGCGTGATGTGCGTTTTCCTTGAGTATCACATCGAGGCCCGGGCGATCAGGTCATCGTTAATGCTGTTGGCGATCTTGCTGAACGTGCTCATGGTGCAGGGGCAGTCCACCATCGCATCACCGTGGCAGCGTCCGTCCGTCATGGATCAAGCCGACCATGAGGCCTTCGATAGCCAGGTGGCCGTTGACCACGATGGGCGCATAGTCTGGGTTCTCCGCCAACAGCTCGATGCGCCCGCCTCGGCGCTTGAGACGCTTCACCGTCACCTCGTTCTCCAGTCCCGGCCCAGCCAGAACCGGAGTTCGAGTTCGATCAGCGCATCGCCTGGTGACAGCAATTTTTTTGCTCACCTTGGGTAGGCTTGTGCGCTGAGTTTGGCGTGTGCCGTTTTTTGGTGTTAACGCAATCAATTCTTACAGTGGGAATGGGCGAAAAGTAGAATCTGTCATGGTTTTGAGGATGGAAATCGGATTGGCGAGGAGATGTGGGGAAAAGTTTATTTGACTTGCGCGGTTGAGTTTCCTATTCTTTCCCTATCCTTAAAATGTAGCGACGGAGGGGGCCTTGGGGGCAACGTGGTCGAGGTGTGCAACAATCACGATCGCTCTGACCAGCGTGGCCTTGGCGTCTGTGCGACCGGTACTGGCGGCAGGTAGTGTCGGCGAGCCAATCGCGTTCGCGACGCCCTCCCAGCTGCGGCTCCGCACTGTCTCCTTACAGTTGACCCCATTGGAAGCCAATCAGCTAGCTGACGCTTGGCTCGCGCAACTCGATTCAAACGATCCGCGATTGGTACCCGGTGCTATCTATCTTTTGGCGGATGCTCCCGCGGCAGTCATCGAGTCCATTGCAACGAAGCTGTCCGGCACGGACCGTTTCGCACGCGTGCTGGCAAACGCGAGTCCAGAAGTCCGAGGCAGAGTCCGGAACGCGCCGGCGATGAACACCGCCAAGTTGCTGGACTTCGCGCCCGCGGGGTTCATCTCGGAGCTGGATGAAGCATTGGCCGCCGGTGACATCGGATTGATAGCGGCCGTGGTTTCCACGGCTGAAGGATTCCGCCACCTTCCGACCGAGGTGGTGAGCAAGGTCGTAGCCGCGCTGGAGACGGGCAAACTGGGAGACCAGCAGCGGCGTGAGCTGGTGGCCTTGTTGCGCCGCCATCCCCTTGACCTCAAACCAGCGCAGGCGCAACTCCAGAGTTGGCGGGTGAACCGATCCCAAGACCCCCTCGTGACGCAGAAGCGCGATCTAGCGTTGGCGGCCTTGTTGTCGCTTCGTGTCCCGCTACCCAACGAAGAGATCTTGTCCGCGTTGAAATCGGCCGACCTGGCGGTCTCTAGAGCGGCCGTCGCGTACCTTCGAGCGTTTGGCCAATCAGCTTCAACACCGCTTGCGCTGTCTCGCGCCGAGTCGGACGAAGTTGTACGTCTGCTTGATTCTGCGAAGCAGATCGGCGATTGGTCAGAAGCTTTTGAACTGCTGCGAGACCGGAGCCCTGCAGTCCTTGAGGAGCACTACCGGAGGACAACCCCGGCATCGGTCGCCGTGATTTGGCCCGCAGAATTGGCGGCCCAGTGGCTCAGGCGAGCTCCGACTTCTGTACAAGCATCATTGGTCACCAACTTCCCACTTGAGCTGTACGACCCGCTCAGCCAATTAGCGGACTGCAATGCCCTTCGCTATAAGTTTGCCCTGCTAACTGTGCGCAGTAGTGCAGGTCAAGCTACGTTGAAGGAATTCTGGACCACAGCAGCCAACAAGATGCACAACTGTCGCGATTCGTTCGGTGACGAGATTGATGCCTACCTCGCAGAAGCTGGCAAGGGGCGTGATCTAGGCATTGAGCTGGCCGCCTTTGTCCGACAAAACGGCCTCGGGCAATTGCCCGACTGGCAGCCACGCTCGATGGGGCTTTCGCGGGCTCTCAGCCGGGAGCTTACGCGACGGCTGATGATCTCCGACTGGACAGTGGCCAAGCAACTGATGCTCGCCGGCGTAAGGCCATCTCCAACTTTGCTCGAACAGAAGGGCTTCTGGATCAATACAAAGCCTTCGCTAACCGGGCTGAACCATGAGTGGTTCTTTCGCGTCCTACAGGCGGCGGGAGCTGCGCCCGAGTCGATTGTGCAGTTCGCAGCACAGGCAGCCATCGACCCCGGGCTGGACCAAGTTGCCCGCGCCACCGCACTCATTGCCTTGGCTTCTGTTGGGCGAGTTGTGCAACACCAGGATGTTTTCAACAAAGCGCTCCTCGATAGCAAGCTCATCAGCCGAACCGCAATGTTGCTCCTAGGCCGAGCCTATGACGAAGGGCTCACCAGAACCGCCTTCAAGAGCCCAGACGAAGAAATAATAGCGACGGTGTTGACCCGGCCTGAGCTCGCAAACGACACACCTGATTGGCTGCCAAGGTTAGTGCGCTTCGGTACAACATACGCGCGATGGCAGACCGAAAGGGCGAAATGGTCTGAAGAGCCTTCGAAGAGTTGCTTTTCGCTTGTGCCGGCAAGGCCGCTTGGCACGGATGTCGGCCTCGCAATCCTCGACGCGGTCACGACAGAAGCTTCTGCCGATGTGCTCAGGGCCTGCATTGGCATTCTCTTTGATACCAACAGCTCGATGGCAATCATAGCGCGGCAATGGGATGCGACCTCCGTCGTGGATCCAGCGCGGATACTGGCTGCGCTCAAGGAGCTGTGGCAGTCGACGGCGTTCCAGAACGCCGGCAATCCGCTGAGGAAGAAAGTGGCAGCCTTGGCAGCGGCGGCCGGAGGTGACTTGCCATATCAACTAGAGTCACAGTCGACGCTATCATGGTGGGAGGATGTGCTTGACAAGGAACTTCCCGCGGTGGCATCTCAGGTCCGAACAGAGCGCCGGAAGCGCTTGGTGTTGGGCGCCCTAATTGCCGTTCCGGCGGCTGTCTTGTTGCATTTAGGTGTCTGGGCCGTTCTCCTGGCGGGCTATCCCAAGTCGCCAACGCTTCAAGCAGTCGTCTTCTGGAATCCCTTCGTCCGCAAGGTGATAGGCTTTGGCTATATCGATCTCGTTCTGCTTTACGTGCCGTTCGCAAGACGGCGATTGTTCGCACCCTTCGCGTCAGACTTCCTCCGAGATGTACGTGACGCAAGCGGACCGGCATCGCAGGCGCAGGGGTATTTCGACGGAAGCATGGTGCAGCACTGGCCTGCACGTTCAGGGGCCACACTCGATATCCGGGCTCAGCCACGACCGATAACTTCGGCGCTGGCAACCCACCGAGGACGCGTCCTATTGCTTGGTAAGTCTGGACTAGGCAAGTCGAGCTTTCTCAAATTCTGGCTGTCCAGCCGAGCGACCGAGGGCAAGGACATCATGGTCTATCTGCGCGCAGACCAGTGCAGGGCCGGCGTCGAAGCTGAGATCGTCAAGCGTATGAAAAGCGTCGGAAGCGACCAGAACCTGCTGCGGTCAGTTCTCTACGCAGGCCGCATGTCGGTCTATATCGATGGTTACAACGAAGTGGACCTGACGACGCAAGACGCCATCACGTCCTTCGTCGGGGACTATCCGCACGCAAACATTCTGGTCACGAGCCAAATCCTATTGCGTGGGTTTACCGGCATCGAAACCTTCGAACTGCTGCCACTGGATCGCGAACATGTGCGAGCCTTTCTTACGACGCGTTCCGAAGTGCTGCCGGCAGATGCGGTGATTCGCGACGAGGTATTTCAACGGGCCGCGAGCGCGTTCCTTGACGACGTCTGGGCTAGGCCGGCGACCGAGGAGGAGGTGCAGGCGTTCGAGGAAATCCTGGCCAACCCAATGGACCTAACCTCGGTGGCGCTGCTGCTATCTCAAGGCGGGGTTCCGGATCTCTTCGCGTTGGAGAAACAGCAGTTCGACACGGTCAAGCGGTACCTGCAGGCGCAAGGCCTTGAGTTCCGCACGCTGGGGTTCTCAAGTGCCTTGCTGACGCAAAGGCTCGCCGACCAGGAAGATCTTGGCGGATTGCCCTTCAAACCTGAGGTGGCGGAACTGGTCCACGCGAAGCTGGCGCAGGTGCGTACGTTCAGTGAGCCCTCCGGAAAATTAGCGGCACAGGAGATTCGTTTCCGACATGATAGGATCAGGGACTTCTTCACGCACTTCGTCCTTTTGGAAATGGCGCCGGAAGAGCAAGCCGCCCACGCCAAGGACGCCCGGTTTGCAGGGGTGTTTCCGTACCTGGCGCGTTCGATGCCCTGTGCAAGCGCTGAAGCGTTACGCGAGCAGCTCATCACTGTGGCCGCGCACATCGAAGACCATCGGGTCAGCGACAGCTTCATGCGGGAATTCAGCTGGCGACAGCGTTTTGCCGCGCAAGATCCGGATTGGATGCTTTCTTACGACATGCCGGCCGCAAGGTACGCTGACAGCGAATACGCCAACCTAGCACAGAAGCGGTCTGATCTGGATGCAGCCATGGGACGTTTGCGCGAGCAGATAGCGTCCTCGCGGCGAATAACTCGCGTCCTGACGACCGCAGATTCGGCGGAAATGGTATCGCTCGCGCGCGAAATGCTGTTGGCCATGGGGGCCAGCGAAGCAAAAATCCAGCAGCCCATCGGTGCCACACTGACCGCCCCGGATGGACAGGACTTTCTGCTAGTGGCGCTGACCCAAAGCGAAGGCATCCGCCCATTTCATGTCGACTTGCTGCTCGCCCGCATCGAACGCAGCGACGTGCCCAAGCTTGTGGTCCTAAACTCACAGGTCGGCGTGGCACCAGAAGCGCGTACTGCCAACTTGACTGCGGACCAAGGCACAGCGTTGCTCGCGCGATCCGCTACGCCGATGAGCAGTGTGGAGCTATATGAAGCATTCCGGGCTACCCGAGAGGGCCACGAAAAATACGACTTTTGGGCGTACCTGACCAGGTGCTGGTCCGCTCGGGAACCTTTACCGACCCTTCGAGCCAAGGAGATCTCATGAATCACTCCCTTCAGTGGTTGGTGTGCTGCCTTGCCGGCGTGTCGGCGCTCGCCTGGGCGGAAAAGTTCGAGAACCTGTATGTCTCCTTCAACCTGCCAGATGGATGGAAATGCCAGCGAGAGGGCACGGAGTTCGTCTGTCACGCCCCGAATCCATCCAACAGAGATCACGCAGCGATGATGATCATGACGGCGAAGGTGCCTGGACCGGACGATACCTTAGCGGCCTACATGGAGCACCTTGGCAAGATTGCTCCAGCGAAAGGTGCAAGCGTGGTCAAACCATCCGCTCGGGTGAATCTGCAAGGCACGCTGTGGGTTGATGCAACCCTGCTGGGATCAGAGGTACCGAACTACTACACGCGGTACATGGCCACTGTTAAAGACAACATTGCCGTGCTGTACACGTTCTCGGTACACAAGAGTCGCTACCAGGACTTCGCGGGAGTTTCTATGCTCGCTGCACAGACGCTTCAGGTTAAACCCAGGCCGGCGCTGCGCTAAGCCTCGACACTGCATCGACTGCGACATTGATTGGAATAAGGCAACACGTCAGATAGCAGCCGTTTGCTTCCGATGATCAAGTGCATCCAGGCATGTTATGGCAAGTTACCGCGCCCAAGGGCGGCGGATGCGGGTTATGCCAGCAAGGAAAACATCAGTGAGGTCAGAACACTGGGTATCAAAGAAGTGGGGCTGCCCAAGAAGCGCGGCATGAACGTCGAAGAGATGACAGGCAGCGAGTGGATATACAAGAAACTCAAACTTTTCCGTGCCGGGATCGAAGGCAACATCGATGCTAAAACGGGTGTTTGGTTTGGATTGCTGCGCATGGAGAGGGCTTGAGCACTTCCAGTCTTACGTGATGTCGGCTGTGCTGGCGTATAACTTCAAGCTATTCGCCAGACTGTCGCGACAAGGTTTATAGCGCGTCAAAGTGGGGGGCGTTTGAAAATGCCAGTCATGGCGCGGGGGAGCTCGCGCCAAATCAGGTGAAAAATAGGATGGACGGGCCAAGGTGGCATAATCGTCTGTCTATAATGAAAAATGCGCTCGATTTACAGCAACTGACCTATATACTCAGCGGGCAGTCCTGAAAACTTTGGTGTTTATGGATGAAAACTGCCTAGTCGATAAGGATGGATTGACATGGAATTCGATGCGACACAGCTAACTAGCACGAAGAACGCGAATTGGTTACCGATGCAAAATGATTGGCTCCTCAAACAATCTGATTTTAGAGCCCTCGACCGACAGGCCACGCTACGACTATTTTGAGCTGCCTCAACGCGTCGTCGACAAGAACTTCGATGCTAATGGCAGCAACGCTTGGCTGATGAATGCGCAATGCAAGGGTCGTTGTTGCTTGACCACCCCCGGCTTAGGTACTTCCCCGGACTCGCGTGTCAAGGGTATTTCGAAGCACGTAGCAGCACTAGTGAATAAGTTTTTATTTAGGTAAATGGTTAGTAAATAACGGATAACGGAAGGTAACACGTGACTTTCAAGGTAGCGCAAAACATCATTCAGAAGCTCACGGACGCGTTGTTTCCCTAGCACCGATGGCTGAGCGTTGGATGATGCGTCGCATCAAGTGACGTTTGTGCAGATGACCGAGCTCGTGCGCCAGGATGCCCATTACGGCCGAATAAGGTCTGGCCTGGCGTTTTAGTCAGCTCGGAGATTAGGTGGCATCCTGAAAAATCGGGAAATATTCAAACTTTGCGGGATTCGTCGCAATTTTTTATAGAGGTGATCTTAAGGATTTTCCTTAGTTAAAAATAAGGAATTTGCTTATTTTTCATTTTTTAGCATTACTTTATTATGGCTTTCGGCGGACTAAGCTGCCGATTAAAGCGAAGACGACTGAAAGTTAGTTGTTTTGATAATCGGAACAAATAAACAGCGGCTAAATTCTAACGCTTAGAAACAGTTTGTTTTTAAAATAGATTTTATTATCGTCCAAGATATTGAATTTAAATCAGCTTTAAAGCGGTTCATCAAGCAGAGTTTACGAATTTACAGTGGAATAACCTATGGTTCCGACTGAAGAAACTGCGAAAGCTGGCGAAAAAAAACAAGGGGTATCTGCGCCCACAATTACGCTTCCGAAAGGTGGCGGAGCCATTAATGGCATGGGTGAGAAGTTTGCCGTCAATCCTGTTACCGGTACTGGCTCGATGAGCATACCGATTGCAACATCTCCAGGTCGTTCTGGTTTCGGCCCGGGACTTTCTATCTCATATGACTCAGGCACTGGTAACGGCTCGTTTGGTTTGGGCTGGAATCTCTCTACTCCCTCTATTACCCGCAAGACCGACAAGGGATTACCCAAGTATCAAGATGCTGACGAGTCCGACGTATTTATATTGTCCGGCTTGGAAGACTTGGTTCCAGTACTGATCGAGAAAGAAGGGAAGTGGGAGAGAGAGATTATCCCCCCTCGGATCGTAGGAGGTAAGACATACAATATTCAGCGCTACCGCCCTCGCATCGAAGGTTTATTTGCCCGAATCGAGCGATGGACCAATCAAACTGACCTGACTGATACCTTTTGGCGCTCCATCTCTAAAGACAACATCACCACTTGGTATGGCAAAACTGAAGAAAGCTGCATTGCTGATCCGTCCGCATCTGGTCGTATCTTCTCTTGGCTGATCTGCGAGAGCTACGATGACAAAGGCAATGCCATTGCCTATCAATATGCAAAAGAAAATTCGGATAACACCGGTCCATCTCAAGCTCAAGCCCACGAAAAAAACCGTTCATTAGAGACAAGAAAAGCAAACCGCTATCTGAAGTATATTAAATACGGAAATCTCAAATCGTATATACCTATCCTTACGGCAACTGATGCTTGGCCAGCCTTGCCTGGAGACGACAAATGGTTGTTCGAGGTGGTCTTTGACTACGGCGAACACGACAAAGATAATCCGCTGCCGAGAGAAACCAACAAGAAATGGCCGGTTCGGAATGATCCGTTCTCTAACTATAGAGCCGGATTTGAAGTGCGTACATACCGCCTATGCCAACGGGTCTTGATGTTCCATCATTTTCCTGGTGAACAGGGGGTAGGTCAGAACTGTCTGGTGCGTTCAACAGATTTTACCTATTCCTACGAAAAAGACCCGACCAGTACACAAAACCCCATTTTTTCCTTCCTGCTTGCAGCAACGCAAACAGGCTATAAGCGTAATGACGGTGGTGGTTACCTGTCAAAATCACTGCCACCCGTGGAATTTGAATACACCCAACCAATTATTAACGAGATGATTCATGAAGTTGATCCGGAAAGTCTGGAAAATCTTCCCTGCGGTCTGGATGGATCGAATTATCAATGGGCGGATCTGGATGGTGAAGGTCTCTCTGGCATTCTGACCGAACAGGCCGATGGCTGGTTCTATAAACGCAATCTCAGCGCCAACCATCAAGTCATTGATGCTGATACGAAAGCTGAGTATACAGCCGCCCATTTCGGTGCCCTGGAACGCGTTGACACAAAACCTAACACCACACTCGCCGGGGGCCATGCCCAATTCATGGATCTGGCAGGGGACGGCCGGACTGATCTGGTGGAAATGGAAGGACCTGTACGCGGTTTCTATGAACGTACTTTTGATCAGGATTGGGAACCTTTTCAACCTTTTATCTCCTGGCCGAATGTCGATACCCGCGATCCGAATCTCAAATTTATTGATCTCACGGGCGATGGCCACGCCGATATCCTCATTTCCGAGGATCAGGCTTTCATCTGGTATGCGTCCTTGGCGGAATCAGGATATGGAGTGGCGCAACGGGTCCAGCAACAATTCGATGAAGAGAAAGGCCCTCGTCTCGTCTTTGCCGATAGCGAACAGTCCATATTTCTAGCAGACCTCTCAGGTGATGGCCTCACCGATCTTGTGCGCATACGTAATGGCGAAGTCTGCTACTGGCCCAACCTGGGTTATTGCCGTTTCGGTGCCAAAGTCACCATGGACAATTCGCCTTGGTTTGATGCTTGCGATCAGTTTAATCCGCGCCGTATACGGCTTGCAGACATTGACGGCTCAGGTACCACGGACATCCTGTATTTGCACGGCCAGGGTGTTCATATCTATTTCAATCAATCGGGTAATAGCTGGAGCCTACGAATAGAACTGCCGGCCCTCCCCGCAATTGACAACTTGGCCGTTATCCAGGCCATGGATTTCCTGGGTAACGGTACCGCTTGCCTGGTTTGGTCATCGCCATTACCAAACTATGCACGCTGTCCCATGCGCTACATCGATCTGATGGGTGGACAAAAACCGCATCTATTGATCAAAACCGTGAACAACTTAGGGGCGGAAACACGCGTAGAGTATGCCGCCTCCACCAAGTTTTATTTGAATGACAAGCTTGCAGGGAAACCCTGGATCACCAAGCTGCCTTTCCCCGTCCATTGCGTCGAGAAAGCCACCGTTACCGACCACTGGCGGAAGACCAGTTTTTCCAGTACTTATTCCTATCATCACGGCTATTTCGATGGTATCGAACGGGAGTTTCGCGGTTTTGGTCGAGTGGAGCAAGTGGATGTAGAGTCCTATGGCGAATTCGAACAAGGCAATGCCGCCAGCCCCTATATTACTAACAACAAGACGCTCTACCAACCGCCGGTCAAAACCGTCACTTGGTATCATACGGGCGCTTTTCTCGACCGCGAGAAAATTCTCTCGCACTTCGAGCACGAATACTTCCCCAGCTGGCTTGAAGAAAAATATCCAGGCAAAGTCAAAAACCCGAATAATTTTCAAGAGATTGTCTTGCCCCAGCCCGACTTGGATGCCCAACAGCTCAGCGCCGAAGAGTGGCGCGAAGCCCTGCGCGCCTGCAAAGGCATGATGCTGCGCCAGGAAGTGGTCGAACTGGATATCGATGCGCTGGAACGGCCCAAGGATCCGGAACAACTGCCGGTGAAACTATTTTCCACCGCCTATCACAATTGCCACGTCCGTTGCCTGCAACCGCTGGCCGGAAACCGCCATGCCGTTTTCCTGGTCGCCGAAAGCGAAGCCATCACCTACCACTACGAACTGGACATTCGGGAACCCGCACTCACTAAGCTCAGCCCCGATCCGCGCATTGCCCATACCCTGAATCTTCAATTCGACGAGTATGCCAATGTCCTGCAATCGGTTGCCGTCGTCTATCCACGCCTCGGCAAGTTTGAGGACGATGCTGGCCTGGCCGATGGACTCACCGATGCGCTTTTTCTCATCCGCCAAGTCCAAAAGGAAGAAACTCATTTAGCGTACTCTGAGACGCGTTACACGGAGGATTTCGAAATCAAACCGGCGGACAAGAACACAGCATCGGACAACCATCGCTTGCGCTTGCCCTGTGAGGTGCTGAACTATGAGCTGACAGGGATAAAGCCGCAGAAGACGTATTTCACGCTTAATGAATTGCGAGTGTTTCAACTCAGCTTCGTGTATCAGAAATCAGGCACACCCGTGCCGGACATTCCCTATCACCAGCTACCGAACAGGACTACCCCGGAGAAACGCCTGGTCGAACACGCGCGGACGCTATACTTTGCTGAAAACCTGGTCGATCCCTTGCCTTTCGGTGAACACGGCCGACTGGGTCTGACCTACGAAAGCTACAAGCTGGCGCTGACCGAGGAACTGCTCGATGCTGTATTCAAAGACACTGCGGGGAACAATAAGCTTGATCAACCCATCGACGGCGTTACCACTGCTCGCACCAAGCTTAACGATCCCGCCAGCAGTGGCTACCTCACCGGCGCGAAACTCGCTACGCGCTTTGCATCCATTCCGGCCACCGAGCTAACAGGCCAATGCTGGATTCGCTCCGGTATCGCCGGCTTTGCCGACGATGCGGCGCAGCACTTCTATTTGCCGGAACGTTACACCGACCCTTTTGATAACGTCACCACGCTGAAATACGACGGGGAATACGATCTGTTTATTAAGTCCAGCACGGACGCGATGGGGAATACAACCGCAGTTACCCAGTTCGACTTTCGTGTACTCGCTCCACGCGAAATGCAGGACATCAACGACAACCTGTCCGAGATTTACTTCGACGTACTGGGCCTGCCCACCGCGATGGCGGTGAAGGGCAAAGGAACGGAAGGCGATCACCTCACGGGCTTTACCAATGTTCTGGCCAACCTGCCATTAGCCGACCTCGCGAAATTTTTCGATCAAGCTGACCTCGACGAGGCGCAAGCGCGCACCTGGCTGGGCCACGCCACCGTTCGCCACGTATACTACTTTGGCGAAACTATCAAGGATGGCAAGATCACCTGGGCCACACACCCCGCCTGCGCCTGCGGCATTGTGCGTGAGCAGCACGTCAGCCAGCTTGCACTGGGTACGCAAAGCCCGCTACAAACCGCTTTCGAATACTCCGACGGCATGGGTAGTGTGGTGGTGAAGAAAGTCCAGGCGGAGCCCGAAAAACCAGGACAACCCCTGCGCTGGATTGCCAACGGCAAGACCATTCTCAACAACAAGGGCAAACCGGTCAAACAATACGAACCTTATTTCAGCTCATCCGGGCATAAATTCGAAGAGCCTAAGGAAGAAGGCGTCACGCCGGTCATATACTACGATGCCGTCGGCCGCAAGGTGCGCACCGAAATGCCAGATGGCAGCTATAGCCGGGTCGAGTTCTCACCCTGGCATGTTCTCAACTTCGACCAGAATGACACCGTAAAAAAGAGCAATTGGTACACCGACCGCAATTCACTCGATCCTGACCAACTGTTACCGCGCAACCCAATAACCGGCGAACTCTTAGCCACGCCAGATCAGCGGGCCGCCTGGCTCGCGGCTCAGCACGACAACACCCCCGCGCTCACGATACTCGACAGCCTTGGCCGCGACGTCATTTCCATCGTTCATAATCGCGTGAAAGACGCGGCCGGTGCGCTGAAGGACGAAAAATATCTTACTTTCACCAAGCTCGACGCTGAAGGCAAGCCGCTGTGGATTCGCGATGCCCGGAACAATCGGGTGATGCAATACATCAAGCCGCCAGTGCCGAGTAATCAAGTCATAGACCCGATTAGTGGCTTCGCGCCCTCTTACGACATCGCCGGCAATCTCCTGTTCCAGCACAGCATGGATGCCGGTGATCGTTGGATGATCAACGATGCGGCAGGTAAGCCGATGGTGGCGTGGGATTTTAATGACCGGCAGGACGAAGAAGGTACCGTATTCGCCGAGCATCGTGTATTTTTTACCGGATACGATGCATTGCATCGTCCTGTAGCGAATTGGCTCGTGATCAATGGCGGCGCTGCGCAGATGATCGAGCGCTTCGAATACATCGATACAAGAGATAACATTGCTGATGCCCATATCCGCAATATACGCGGACAGCTTCACAAGCATTTCGATTCCGGCGGTCTGAAGCAGGTCGAGCGGCTCGATTTCAAGGGCAATTCACTGGAACTGCGCCGCCAGTTGGCGCAAGCTTTCAAAGCGCCAATGATCGACTGGCAGCCGGGTTCGGCGACGGCGGTGCTGGAGATCGAGACCTTTACCCAGATTACCGAGTACGACGCCCTGAACCGAATGTCGCGGCTCTTCAATTGGCACAACGCCACACCCGGCAGCCGGGTTGCGGTTTATGAACCCCAGTATAGCCCGCGTGGCGTACTGGCCAGTGAAACACTGATCCTTCATGCCACCAAGACCGCAACTGGATATACCGAAGGGCCGCAAGCGCAAAGAACCGTTGCCCTTCAAGGGATCGAGTACGACGCCAAAGGGCAAAAACAACGTATCCAATACGGCAATGGCACGGTAACTCGCTACCACTACGATGAGGAAACTTTCCGCTTACAGCAATTGCGCACAACCCGTACCGGTTTTGAGCAGCCATTACCGCAAGCGGCGAGTGGATTGAAGGACGACAAAGTCCTGCAGAATCTCTATTACATCTACGACCCGGTGGGCAATATCACAGAAATACGTGATGATGCTTATGAACCAGTGTTTTTTAAGAATCAGATGGTTGAACCAGTCAGTCGTTATACCTACGATTCGCTCTACCGGTTAACCGAAGCCAGTGGCCGCGAAAGCGCCACCGCTCCAGATCCGCCGCCGCAAATCACGGTATCGCCCGAGCAAGTGGATTTTCCGGTGATATCCGGTGCCTTGCGCAACTATACCCAGAAATATTTCTACGATGCTGTCGGTAACTTTGAGCGCATGCGCCATGAGGCTGGAGCGGCGGGAAGTTGGACGCGGGATTACGCCACTGCGGAAAACAGCAATCGCCTGATGAGCACCCAAAGAGGCGATAAAATAGAGGATCCTATCCGCTACGACTACGACCCGCACGGTAACATGCTCAATGTCGCCAATGTTGCCCCAGTCCAATACATCCGCTGGGATTATCGCGACATGATCCATTTTCTCAATTTACAAGGTGGCGGGTTGGCCTATTACAATTACGGTGCGGACAAGCAACGCACGCGCAAGCGGCTGGAACGGGGGCTCGGCACTGTGGAGGAACGGATCGACTTGGGTGGGCTGGAGATTTACCGCAAATTTAAGAACGGTACTTTGGTGGAAGAAATCGAATCGGTTCATGTATTTGAAGGCCAGCAACGGGTTTTGCTGATTGATGATGTGCTGCAAACCGATAACGCCAGGCTGAAAACAGGTCCTCTTTACCGCTACCAGTACAGTAATCACCTCGGTTCGGCGGCGTTAGAACTGGATGACAAGGCGCAGATTATCTCTTATGAGGAATTTCACCCTTATGGCACGACGGCTTATGAAGCGACTCGGAAACAGACTGAGGTGCCAAAACGGTATCGATATACGGCCAAGGAGCGGGATGAGGAATCCGGTTTTAATTATCATGGGGCTAGATATTATGCGGGGTGGTTGGGGCGATGGGTGGGTTGCGATCCGATTGGCGTGGGGGATGGATTAAACATTTATCAATATACGGCAAATAATCCTGTTATACATGTAGATCCTGTAGGAACTCAACATGAAGCCATTCTCTTAGAAAGTCCTGAACATCCTTCGTCAGTGGTTGAAGCTCCTGTTCCAAAGGCTCCAACCGAACCTCCTGTTTATGAAACTATAGTTCGTGGAGTTGGTCCTCAGCGAAATAATGTACCGAAGGACATAGATTCTACTTATCCCAAAGCAGCTGAAAATAGAAGTTTTTGGAGTCGTGGAGGCGCAGGTTTACTACTTGGTAGTAGTGCAACCATTCTTGGCGGTGCCATTATACTTTCTAGTCCTATAGGCTGGGGCATTGCATTAGCAGGAGCTATGCTATCTGCTGGAGGTACGGCTAGCACATTAGTGAGCGCAGTGGAACTTGGAGCTTCCTACAGCGGGAAAACAACAAAGGAGCAAGATCTTGAAACCAACAAAGCGGTAGGAACTGTCTTAAGTTTGAGTTCTCCCGGTGGCTTGGTGGGAGGAGCAACTGGACTGATGTTTGGCGGAGAAAAAGGCATGGAAAAAGGCGCACTTATAGGTGGACTTGCTGAGGGGGCATTCTCACTCGGTGTAGTTTGCTCTCGCTTGCGTCCAGGACCTGGACTATTCCCAGAGCCTCTTGCCGAGGCATCTGTAAAAGAATGGCAAGCAATGAATAGTGCTCAACGAAGAATTTACGAAAAAGGACAACTTGCGCTTAGACAGGGCGCATACGGTAGTCTAGCACACCTAAGTCCCATGGCGCGTGGTCGTGAATTAGAGTCTTTAGGGTTGGGAGGGACACTCAGGCTTGTCAACCCCCTCAAAATACCAGGGTTATTACCAACGGGACTGACTGCCGGTGCGAGATTAGTGGCACCTTCCTTGATGGATGCCACGCAACATTTGCTTGATCCACATATATACATGTATTTGCAATTCCAAGATATTGGGGTGCCTGATACTCATACTGATGAAAAGAGATAACGCAGTATCATGCGGCAGTACGTTGGATTGGCGTAACCCCCGTAAGGCGGGAACCGTTTAAGGTTCTGCCACATGGAGGAACCGCGGAATGAGATTTGCTACATGCAGGTCGTAGGGCGGACAGTACCGCCCGACGATGATTGTTTTACCAACCGCTGGCATTTGATTAAACAACATTTTACGAAGTCCTTGCACATAACTGAGCGGTGTTCAAAGGTGCGCAGCGAATGCGGGTTAACGCGGCTTGTGGCAACGCCGGTTTTGGGAGCATGGGACTCGCGATGACCGTGATTATGCGACACACAATTGATTATTGTTCCATCAATCCGCGCGACCCACGGCGAGTTTGAAAGCAGACATATTTTTAGCGCCGTCTGGTCAAGATGCCCAATGTGCAATGGAGAGGTTGAAGCGAGAAAAAAAGCAAAAAAGGAAACCAGGGTACGTGAAGAAAATTACTCTGCTAGAAGCACAGGGTGGGTCAGGCGGGGATCCCTTACCGATTTCAAGATCGCAGCTTGAAATCATTTATAGCGGAAACCGAACCGCAACGCATAGCGCTGCCTTCGCAGACAACTACGCGGACACATTTGACGATGTGCTGAAAGGCGGGCGCTGTGCCGTGTTTGTCGGCAAGCCCGGCACAGGCAAAACCCATCTGGCCGTGGGTATCGGTCTGCGCATCATGCACCGGGATAGTTGCTCAGCACTATTCACCACTGTGCTACGTGCAATCAGACGCATCAAGGACACTTGGAGTAGAAACAGCAACGAAACAGAAAGGCAAGCGGTTGCCGCGATGACATTCCCTGATCTGTTAATTCTTGACGAGGTGGGCGTGCAAATTGGCAGCGAGACAGAAAAGTTGTTCTTATTTGATCTGCTCAACGAGCGCTACGAGAAACGCTATCCAACAATCTTTATCTCTAATCTGACAGTGGAAGAGGTCAAGGTATATCTCGGCGAGTGTATTGCTGACAGGCTCAGAGAGAACAGTGGCGAGTTTGTAACTTTTGACTGGGAGCCATAGGGGACGTGGGTGAGTGTCAAGGAAATCGGCTCGGTACGAGATTATAAATCTGTACCCCACCCCCACCCTCGACTTGGTACTTCCACGCACTGGGACGGCAAGGGGATTTTGAAGCCCGGTCTCGCGCTAGTGAATAAGTTTTTTGGTTAGGTGAACGGCTGATAATACTCTTTTGAATAACAAATAAAGGGAGGAGACAGGCATTACAAGATCGAATTCAAAATTCCTAATGATGGCTTGGTGTGAGCTACCTCAAAGGGCGTCAAAAAATTGCATTAAACGTTGAGTCTGCCCAGACGGGCATCAAACTTCTTGTGGCCCGACGGTTATCGCTAATACTTGACGGTAATTATTTAAATCAAGAGAAGTAGCAGTCTTTTATTATTTTTCTTTATGAACAAAGTAAAGCGGACGAGGCCTGCCCGGTTAAGAGGGTTCTCGGACGTGAAACTTGGGCCAAGTTCGGCCTTTGACGCAGGATACAACGAGGCGTTGAGGTTGGACATACTGCGTCATTTTGGCTTCAAGTTAACTCCCTACTGCTAAGGGATCGGCGTTGCGGTATGAGTCGAGTAGACCAAAAAATTCGCTTTTTCCGCAGCAGTTCCACGAAACTGAACGCACTCACTTGCTCCATGTTAGCCCAATCCAAAGGTCACTGATCTCCCTTTGTTCAAAGAAGAACCTCACTTTGCTGATCGGGCTGGCAGGCAGACTGATTTCAGATAGCTTACTGACCAGTAGATTTCCCATCGCAGCATCCTTGGCTAAGGTATCTTTCTTAGCTGTTGCATCGTGTTGATCAGCCTTGTCGAATACATCTAAACTGACGGGTACCGGAATCTTTGTGCTGCGCGCAAGGAGGTCCATTCGCAGTACACTGCCAAGGCTCCCTTGACTCCAGAACGGGTAATGCTCCTCGCGCAAGTTGAGGGCCAGTTCGAAGCGTTGGCTGGCGCCCGGCGTTTGCCCTTGGAACTTTGCCCACTCGCTGGGGAATTCGTGCCGTACAGAGAACAGTCGCACAGATCCTGCCGCTTGCGCCGCCTCGATTGTGGCCGCAACGTTTTTCACTGCTTCCTTGCGCAGCAAGCCTCCACCGTCGCGCGCCGTGTAGCGGAGGTGAAGGATTACGTCGCTGATCGTGTTGTAATCGAACTGGCGCGGTTGGCCATTGCTGGGATTGGCCGGAAGTTCCAACTGCCATTCGCTGATCACTCCAGAGTTCTCGAAAGGCAGGTAGCGGTCATCGCGCAGGTTGGTCTCGAAAAGGCCGCTGTCATTCTGCGCCGAGCTAGTAACAATGGATTGCAAGCTTCCATAATAATCATTGAAGCGGTCGTCCTCGGCGTTCGCACGTGCATAGCCGTCATTACTTAGGACTTGTGTTTTGCGAATGCTGCTCTTCAACAACGTCAGCGTGCAGTTAACGCTGGCGTAAGGACCGGTTACGCAGGGGATACTCACCGCTACAGTTTTGACGCGACGGAAGTAGTGACCCGGTCCGTCCATATCGAAGAGCGATTCTGGCAGCATCACGGTGCAGCGCCCAGTGGCGCGTAATTGAAGTAGCGCCAGCGGATTCACCTGCAACAGGCTGACATGCTTGGTGAGCTCGTATTCGCGCTGGTTGAGATCATGATAGGCCATTTCCATACGTTTGATGTCGAAGTAGAGCTTCTCCCCGGCAAGCAAGCCCTCCTTGCCCGCTAGGTAGCCGAACTGGAGATAGCTTAGTTCCTGGTTGCCCAGCTCGTGCTGTAAGGCGCGCTCGGCTTTTTTAGCAACATCGAAAGCAAACTGGAAACACTGGGCGTACAGCCCCTTCACCTCGCGCTTCATCCAGACGTAGAGCGCTTTGTTAGTCTTCTTGCCCTTCTTCTCAGTGCCTTCCTCGTTCAGAAATTGCTCGATCTCCTTCGCGTGCTTGATTTGCTGGCGGTGGTTCTTCAGTTCCAGCTCGGCAATGGCTTGACGTATTTCCGCAGCACGAACTTGCTTGAAGATCTGAGTGATATCACCGGCGGCTAAGTTGCTTTGGAAGGCCCAGTCTTGCTCGCGGCGGCTATAGGAACCAATTTTGGCTGTGGTGCCCGCTTCGTACGTCAACTTGTCAGCATCCGACTTGGCAAAGCTCGACCAAAAGGACATCGACTTGGACAATGCAGAACCACCAAACTCAGAAGTGCCACCAATTCCCCAGTAAGCTAAGAACATTGAATACTCAGGGATGAGACTAAGCCCAGCGGCGATCTTGTCTTTGTCTGCAGCATCGTTTTGTAAGCCTCGCGCTTCTTTTAATTTCTTGATCTCTGCAGCCTCCTGCGTGTTTATCCTTTTCCCGCCGCCTTCATCACCTAGGTCTTTGGCAATGTCCACTTCGAGCTCACGCTTGATGATTTCCGGCTCTTTCATAGCGAACTTCATTTTATTCAGGCTGTCTTTATCCAACTCACCCAGGTCAGGAAGTGCCTTCTCGACTTCATCTGCCTGTTTGCCCAATTGTCGCTCGTAATAGCTATACCGCTGCACCGCCAGAGCCAATGACTGGATCAAACCTTCCTTCGACTTAATAGACTCCTGAAGCTGGCCGTAGCGCACATGCTCGACCATTTCCGTAGCCACGCGCTCATGCTGGGCGCGTAGGATCGCCATCGCCTCTCCGTCTTCCTTCTCCATCGCCGAGAGTAGATTGTTGCCTAGTGATTTGACCTCCTGACATATATCCGCGGCCTTTTGCACCAGGAGCTGAAAACGCACTAGCGGCAAGGGCTGATTAAGACCGTTGATGATCGCCCCTACGTCTAGCCCGGCGGCCGTCGCACGCGCCAGCATGGCGGGATCAATCGGCGGTTCGAACAGGGCGAGCTGGCGGAAGGTGCCTTGGAAGTTCATGCTATTGCGGATCTTGAACAGGCGGTTGGCCACCGTATCCCAATAGCCCAGCAGCTTGTCGTTTCGCGGCACGCAGAAATAGAGTGCCTTACCCAGGCTACGCACGGTTGCTAGACGGTCGTTATCGGCGGCATCGTCTGTTGGGAATGGCATGAGATCGAAAGGCAGATCCGCTTCCACTTCGCGCATCACTGTTCCGAACTGGCTGATGTCATGCCGCAGATTGGCGTAGGTCTGCGGGCGGACCGTGCCCTTCTTAGTTACTGACTGCGTGCGTGGGCCAAGTATGTTGGCCGCGAGCACATACACCATCATCGCCTCGTCAATTGTCTCGCCAGTATCCTGCCTAAAAAGTGAGTCGCCCCAAGCGATCAGGTTGTCCAGATAAGCCATCACTGTCTTGTACATGTACGCCTGCTGCCGATAGCGTGCGATAACGTGCGGGCGGAAAGGGGCGTCCTTCCATGCCTCGATACTGCGGATGGTCTCTTTGCGCAACGTCTCGTCCGTTCCGGTCGCGAGATTGACCAGAATTTCTTCGATCTTATTGGCATCCGTCGTCTGAAAGGGCCGAACCTTCCAGAAACGCTCAGGAGTGGGGCCGTCGCTGTCGTCGGTTGGGTCAAACAAGTAATGGAACCAACGTTGCGCCTCGGCAAAACGCTGATTTTTGCTGAGGTGGATGGCTATGGTGATGGGCACATGGAAGAACAACTCCCAGTTGTAAGCCGAATAGGCGCCGCCAGAGGTGAAGTCGAGGTCTTTGACCGGGTATGGCCGCTGTACCAGCGCCGATGGGTTGTAGCGTGCCGGCGTAAAGATGTCCGCATACAGCACAGGCAATGGTGCACCATCCACCAGTGTGGCACTGGTATCGACATCCAGCGTCACACTATCGCGGCCATCGCGGCGGACTACTGTCTTGCTGGGAATGGTCACCGGCTTGTTTACGGCGGGCGTGAGCGGTGATTCATCCGACAGGTTGAGAACTTTGCTACCTGCAAAACGGATTATGCCGCCATCTAGCGTGACCGTCGCCCCATCAGAAAGATGCAAAATGGTTCCGACGGCAAGCTGAACCGATTTACCGTTCGCGTCCTTCGCCGTTGTTGCGTTGGTAAGTTGAACACGTGTGTCGTATTCCGTATCCGCAGCCTGCAGTCCAGAGCTGCCTCTGCGGAGCAGCCGCTGGGTTAATTGCTGCACGTAGGGATGCTGGTGCAGGTACAAGCGATAACTGAGTTCGCGTTCCTGAATGATCAGGTACTTGGTTTCTTCCGTTTCGATGAAGCGTCTGGGCTTAAAGGCGAGCTCTGTATCCAGGTGGCCATGAAAACGATCGGCCTTAGCTATTGTTAGGTTTTTCATGACATCCCCTGTTTTTTAACGTTCTAACCGACCAACGTCAGGCATGCCTGTGCCGAAGTCTGAGCGATTCCATTCATTGAGATTCTGTGCTAGCGCCGAGTTGAAGCCACCACCTCCGACAATGTTTAAGCCACCACCGACCTGGGTCAGACCGGACTGCTCGAGAGTGGCCCCTCCCGTAAGAACAACGGTGCTGCCCGATGTTAAGCCGCTCCCTGGATTTACATTTATCGGTACTCCTTCCTTACCGACGCCCCCAGATAATAATATCTGCAGTCCCGGTTGTCCGCGAGGGCCAATCAATGAACCATCAAACATCAAGCCCGTGCCAGAGTTCACAAGCCAGTCACGGCTTGGGATTGGTTGGATGAGCGACCGCTGGTTGATACGGAAGCCCCCTCTCGGTTCTCCGGGGTCTGGAGTGGGCCCCTTGTTGGGAATCTTTGGAATCACTACGTTCTTCTTCCACCAATCCGGGTCCAGCCAGGGTTGCTCATATCGCGGCGGAAGCATGACCCATTCCTGCCATTCCTCGATAGTCCGCTCGGTTACGTTAGGTTCGACGAAAAAGGTGTGGGCATTGTCTTGGTAAAAGACCGGTTTCATGAGCGACGCGATCTCTCCAATACCGCTCTCAATGGCGGCCTTAGCGACGGCTGGATTGATATAACCCTCCTCGGAAACTCCCAGTGCCATGAGGTTGTTGTCACACGGCAGTAGTGTATAAGCGCCGCCCTGTTGCAGGATGTTTAGATTTGCATTCTGGGTCGTGTTCACAGTTCCTGTGGTGATGCGCTCCTGGAAGCTGACTTTGAATTCGCTGTTGCCAGAATAGCGATTGGCAAGTCCCATGTTCGCACTGTTGTAAGGGTTGTCGGGCTTGGTGGCATAGCTATCCTTTTCCGGCGTGCTGTTGCGACCTGCCAAGTGGAACGCCTGGTTAATCGCACCACCCAGGTGAATATAAACCCCGCGCTCCTCACCGTTCTCATAGGCTTTTGAGACATGGACGAATACGGATTTGCTGTCGAAGCTCAACACCCCAACCTTAACGATCGGACTAGGTGCATTGAAACCACTCGACTCGCGCGTACTCCATTTACCGTTAAGGTATTCGCTCCAATGAAGCTGCACATCAATTTGTTTCGGCTCACCTGCAACCTTCACAGCTCTCATCATATCTGCTAGTCCGGCTTGAGCCAACGACCCTTGTAGGGATCCCGGCTGCGCGTTCTCGGCCGATTTTTCCATAAATGTCACCCAGAACAAATACAGACGATCACGCCAGACCACTGGAGCCAGGTGATCTCCCTCGATCTCGGCACTCACCGGTTCCCACGGTGTCCACATTTGTTGGGCGTATTGGCGGTAGAAGTACTTGTGCGGCTCGCTGTAAGTGCGGCCGATCACGTGCAGGCAGCGACCGGCGGGGTTGGCATTGTCCTCCAGATGCATGGCTACGATATCCAGCCGCGCCAGTTCGTCCAGCTTCTTAAGGTAGTTGAAGAAGGCGTCTTCCACCAGGTCACGGGAGATGTCGCCCTGCAGCAGGGCACCTTCCATCTCGGAGAACAGATGTGTCTTGTCGTCGCGGAACTCGGGCTCCAGCCAATTCTCGGGGAAGAGGAATATCTTGCGGTTCGCTTCCCACACGCGGTAGCGCTTCATCCATTCCCACTGCTTGGAATTGATGACCGAAGGATGCACCAGCAACTCCATGTTCAGTAGGCAACGTTGGATGAACAATTGCACTGAGGCGGTTGCAAGCCGGATGCGTGAAGTCTGCACCACCGGCTCCATGCCTGGGTCAATCAGGAAGTATTCGTAAAGTTGTTCCATGCGGGCGAAGCCGTGCTGGTGCATGACGTGAGCCACCAGTGCGTCGCGCTGTCGCTGGCGAAGCTTGTCGAAGATCGGCTGGGCCAACCGCTGCCAGGTTTCCGGCTCAAAGCGCGCCTTAATCGCTTCTTTCACGTCGCTGGCTATCACAAAGCGCTGGGCGGACGTGGCGGCGGAACTGGCAATGCGGGTCCACTGAGATAGTGACGCCACCGGTACACTAAAGCGCTCTGCGACCTGCAGCGCTTCCCACAGCCGCTGCAATGGTTTCTCGTTTTGGAACGAGGGAACGGCGACTAACTCCTGGGCAGAGGCTTTTACCGTCGCTTCATCCCGACGAGTGAGCTTGGAGACAAGCGGATAAACCTTCTTGTCCAGCCTGTCAGCATCAGCCGTTTCGTTAGCTTCAAAGATCCCAATTATGGCGTCCGTTCCGCCAGCCAAATCATCCTTGAGTCGTGCATAGGCAGCAAGGCGCAGGAATCGAGCAAAGCGTTCTGTTGCGGCTGTTTTCTCAGCTTGCGTGTCGCCAGCAGTCTCAGTCGGCAACTCGCTCAGGCTTACACCATCGAAGTCGGCGGCGTGGCTCAGGATATATCGAATTTCCCGTTCGCTCAGACTCAGACTCTGCACCAGTTGCAGGGCCTTGTTGAGTAACAGCGCAGCGCGCTCTGCCGCGTTTATGGCGGCAATGGGGTAGAGTGTTAGTTGCGACAACGGTCCCTTGGGCAATGTCTCGCCTTGCACCCGCAATCTAGCTTCACCGCCGTTCAGCTTCTTCAAGTTAAGCGCGAAGCGATAGAGCACGCCGGCTTTCAGTTCCAAAAATTCTTTGGGCTGGTTCCCGAGCATGGCGTGGTCCCCAGCAGCCTTGCCTTTCAGGAATACAGGCTCAGGCATATCTGGAAACCGCAACTCTGCTTCGGTGTGCTGTTTATCGAGCTCGATTGAGAAACGATAAGCGCCCGCTGTGGGCACCTCCAGATAACCTGCCAGAAGCGCACCTTCCGCTGTAGCGGGCTTGAGCGGGTTACCGTCCTTGTCTTGGGAACTGGTGTCCGCATCGGCAAGGGAAAGCGTGGTCAGGGCTGTTTCTGCGCCATCGAAGAATGTCGCTGTGACCGAACGTTCAGAAGTAGACGCTAACGCGGTCAGCAAGTTTTTGGACCCTGCGATAGCGATCAAGCGCTCGTCGGTAAGCAGGCTCTCAACCAATCCCGGATCGGCTGCAGTCTGCGCCGTCATCGTCTGGACTATGAACTGCCGGATCAGCCGCGTTTGCAGGAAAGGCAGAAAGGCGTTGGCGAGTTTCGTTCGCTTTTTTCGGACCCGATCCTGCTCCGTTTCGCCTGCGGCAAGCGCGAGATTCGGATCAAAAAGTAGGTCGAAATCAGCCAGATCCATGAAGCCTGTTGTAACTGATGGATTGAGCGCGTGCTTCTCCAAATGCTTGATAAAGAACTTGTTTGCTTGCTGCTTTGCTTGCACCTGCACTTCTTCCAGCAAATCAGTGAAGGTCAGTTGTTGCCCTGCTGCTAGTGTTACATTGAACTTAGCCTTCAAGTCCGCCTTCTGTCGATCGAACAAGACGCCACGGAACACAAGTTTTTGCTCTTGTCTCGAACTGTTGTAGTCCACTTGACTGATTGCAAGTTCACCAATGAAATTTGTTGCGTGCAATTGGTCTGCTTCCGCGACGGGGGATTTTGTGGCGGTGAACTCCGCCGTATTGTTCATCATTGCCAGGAAGCGCTCCACCACATCGGACGGCAGCGCCAGTCCGAGCTTCTGGCGCAGCATTTCTTCGCTCATGGCCCCAGAATCATCTGGCACGGTGTGTTCGGCACGGATGACGCGTATACCCTCGGATATCATTTTTAGCAACGCCAGTGTGGCATCGCTGTTGGGGTGGTACTTGCCTGTTTCGTCGAAGCGATGGCGCAGCAGGTATTCCAGGTCTTCGATTTTCAGCCCACTTTTCTTGACCTCTTCTGCCACCTCCACAAAGCGCAGGGTCTGAGAAAAGGGATAGTCATACTCGATCGCTTTTTTCAGCGGTTCGACTCCCACAGTTGCGTCCGCAAGCGGCTCAGGATGCAATTGCGTGAACGGGTCAAGGCCGGAGAGCTGCTTAAGCGCAATCAGCTCGGAAACCAACAGCTTAAGCGCCTTCGCTAGGAGACCGTACCGGTAGAGCAGTGACACATTCGGCAGCGATAACTCGGCCGTTTCGAGGGGTATTGCTGCATCTACGAGGATGCGGCTGATCTCGTCGGCGGTGAGGCCTAAGGCGCCCCGCAGGGCAAGCACATGATCCTTGAGTTTGATCCCCGCCACGGACATGTATCGCCCCAACGGATGGTCAAATACCGAAGTGCTCTTCAGCACGCTGCGGGTCAGAAAGAGCTGCGTGTAAAGTGGCATGCTGCCGGTGGTCGCGATGTTCGACCACAGCGTGATGAGCTTGATACGGCTCTGCTTGCCGACCCGCACCTTCTCGTCCAATGCCTTTAGGTGCGACAAGTAAATCAGCGCGGTTCTGAGCGGTTGCTTGCCAAGGTTGATTGGATCATCGTCGAACGGCACTTCTTTGGGAACAAATGTACAAAGGGCGCGGTCGACCTCCTCTATGCTCCACCCAAGCTTGCGCCACAAGCGCACAAACAGATTAATACGCAAAAAGGCTATTGGATCTGCTTTTGTGCCGTCGGCGTATTGCAGAGTGGTAAGATCGAAATTGCACCCCGCATCGGGGTCCGCAAGCACTAACACCCCATCGAAGGGAATGGCCTGCAATTCGGCCTCCAACTGCGCTGTGGAAACGTTGAACGCAAGGGCCAGCACCTGCATCTCCTCCGTAAAGGCATCAACCTCTAGGCGCCGTTTATTATCTTCGATAGAAACGGGTGCGGGGTCATTCTTATGGGCAAGGTAGAAACGCGCGTCGTGAATGCTGGCCCCAAGCTTGTAGAGCACGCCTAGTTTCGCAAGCTTGGGGTTCACAAAGCCGGTCTGGACAATTTCCGCAATCTCCTTATAGCTGACCCCAAGGCGTCGGGAAAGGGCTTTGGCCGAGTTTAGGTCAATGCGCTGTTTGGTGTTGGGATCAGTTGCAACGGTCACTGCTTCTGCAGCCGTCATGAAGCCATACAACTCATGCCATTTAGCCAACGGATCAATGTCGATGAAGATGGCCGTTTCCCCCAGCGAAAATCCCAGCGACTCCATGAAAATTGTAAAGCGGTCTAAGGATTGCGTGGGGGCGAACAGACCGTCGTTCGGGAGGAGCACCTCCAAGACTCGCGCCAGTGGCGTTTCAAAGAAATTGCAGAACTGCCGCACTGTTTCGATCCAGAGGTCGAACGGCAGAGTAAGCGGGTAGCGCGCCTCACGAAGTGTGTCATAGGCTTCGCGGATCACGTTCTGCGGCTCCGCGAGCAGCTCTGCAGTGGTGGCCTCACCCGTGTCGTGCCCGGCTTCTTTCTCTAACTTCCCGTTGGCAACGTAGTACTCCAGTATCTCATTGACGACATCGATGTAGGGCAACGCAGTCTGGGTGTTTTGGCAATCGAGCGCGATGTACGGTAGGTCGGGACGGCGCTCCTGCAGAACGTCATACGGCTTAACTGGATTGCCGTGCTTATCCTTGTGTGGGTACTCCTGATTGTGATGGGTCGCTTTCCACTGTGCCAGAAAATTGCTCCACACTCCCGGCTCGGTGTCAACGAATTGCAGCAGGTCCACCAGGTAGGCAGCGGGGCTGAGCACTGAACGGCAGTGCTCACACTCGCAGAAGTCCAACGAGCCGAACAGAGCTTCCATGGTGGGAAAGTGCTTGATTAACTCGTTGCGCACATTTTCGCGCACTTCCGCCGACGCCGACATCCCTGCAACGGCCGGTTCGCTGTCCAGTTTCTTGGCGATGGTGAACAGGTTGTATGTCACGACGCTGACCTGCTTCGCCTTGCGGTATACCAGCCGGGACTCAGTTCGGGTAGGGGACCTGCCATAAAGGTCAAAGTATTTGCGCTCGTAGAGCGCCGTGAACTCCGACTCGGAATACGCCATCACGTCATAGGCGGAGGTCATGCCCAGACTGATGAGAATAGGCATCGCCTCGTTGCTGTGGGTAATCTGGTATACGCGCTGCAGAACTTTCAGCTGCTGGCCGGCCGCCTGAAACTCGGCGTTGCTCATGCCAGCCTGCATTCCAGCGTGTGATTTGAGGAAGGCGGCCACCGGCGTTTCACCAAGGCGGAAACCCTGCGCTGTCGCAGCTTTCAGCAGCGTGACCGTGGCATCGCGGGCCGTAGGCAGCTTGATCTCATCCTCTTCGATCAATCGTCCAACCACCTGGGTGGGATAACTCAGGCGCACTTTGCGTGCCATATCTTCGGCGTAAGCATTAAGGCGGCTTTCGATTTTCTCGCCCGCGTAAGCAGGAGGAATCACGGCGTCCAGCTTCTTCCTATCAGCGTCCATCAGGTTATTCCGACGCTTCAAAGGAATTCCAGCTTGACCAAGCACCTCCGTGACCCATAATTCGGCGCGGTAGAGGCCCTGCTCCACCAGTTGCTCGGGGCCGTAAATCTGCTTTTCTATCAGCCGCGCGGTCATGCTTTCGCTATTGCCGGTCAGAAATATCAGCTTGCCTTGCAATTGCAGCTTGGCGACTTGTTCATCGTCCAGCCCGGCCTTACGCGCCTCATCCCACAATTGAGAAGCATCCCCGCGATGGCGGAGGTAGACGGGAGCGAATTTGGTCTGCGCATCAGCGCTCAAGCCCGATGCCTTGAGCAACTCGCCATAAGTCGAGCGTGAGCCGGGCGCGGGGACGTTCAGGCGCACGGTGGTTGCGAAGGTAGCAAACTGCTTCTTGAAATTGCCGATCTGCTGGTCGCTGAGTTCGACGATACCGGCATCGCGAACGGCTTTGAGCGCCTGTTCGGCCACATCCGGTTCAACCTGCGCCAACATTAACTTGTCGAAGGGCAAGCCTGCGCGCAGCAGACCGTACACGAACTCCTGCGGCAACTGTACGTCTGCATCCGCGCTAAGCCGTTCAGTGGTGGCTGCCAGCGCAATCAGGCGCGCGTCCCAGCCAGTGACGCGGTTCAGTACGGTGAGATCCTGGCGTTCGTTGTTCTCTTTCGCCTCGGCCAGCTTGATCATCTGACCGACATGCGGTGTCAGGTCGGCCGCCAGGCGCCGGTATTCCGCCGCTAGCGGTTGCAAGGCACCGGGCGCGACCAGATTCAATACCGCGCGGGACTCGCCGCTTAGATCATTCAACGGTTTTGAAAGCAGTTTCTCTTCGTTCGCACCGTTCACGGCGCGAACCTCGAGACTCACTGCCCTCCCGCCTGGATCGTAGGTGAAAGCATACTGACCGCCAGCAAGGGTGCTCGTTTCGTTCAGCAACGTCGCGTTGCCGCCATAGTCCAGGCGATACAGGCGCAACTTCAACTGCTCAGCGGGCATACCGTGTTGCAACATGATCTGGCCTTCGAGCCGGCGCTGCGTCGCAGGCTTGCGATCCATGGGCAAGGTGAGGTCCATGATCTCCAGGGGCTTCGCATTGCGAATAACTTCCGAGGATTGCAGCAGCTCGCCATCGTCGTCCATGAGCGAGACGCGCAGGTTGATGCCATCAACCCCACGCAATAACTCGTAGCGGATGGTGTAACGCCCCGCCGCGTCGGTAACATCGTCACCCAAGCGGATGCCTCCCCGATCGGATTCGTGAAAGGCGCGCGACTGCACGCCCTGCAGGGGCAAACCGTCCTCGCGACGCACCTGGCCGCTGACGATGTAGGACTTCGGCGCGTCCGCTCTGTCGAGCAGCCCCGCCTCGCGCAGGAAGGCGTTAATTGCGTTTGCGGTCGGCTCATCCACCGCACCGTCGGCCTGGATTTGCCGCGATTCCTGGAAGATACCTACCAGCTTGCGCGTGGCACTGCCGTAGGTCTGCTCGGCACGTTCGCGTTGCAGAGCAGCCGCTAGTTCGCGCCGGGTACCCTCATCATCCCGCAGGATGACGCCCCGTTCGAGGATCTGTTGTAGCGCATCCTGAAGGTCCGCCACGACCGCACCGGTCATGCGATCATTCAGCGAAAAGGTTATTTTGTTCATGGTCTATTCCTCCTAGGTCTTTAGTAGCCAATATACGAGCGCGTAACGTGCTCCTTTTTGCTTGATGAGTTCTGGCCGCTCAATGATGAGTGCGGTGAGGAAGGCCGCCAACGCGTCGCTAATGGCTCTTGTTTTCTTCGCTGTCCAGGTTAGCGCAGCGGGCGTCCCCCAAGCTTTGCTGGAACTGCTGGCTGATGAACAGCGCCACTTCCTCTTTTGGTTGCGAGTATGCTCTGCATCTGTTGCAGCAAGGCCTACCAGTCCTTGGCGCTGACGGCGCTGACCAGTTTTCCAGCCAGCGTCTCCGTCTCGCGCAGGCTGCGGCAGAGCCGGAACTGCTCGATGAGGATGCCGGGGATACCATCGCCGTGGAGGTCGGTACACTGAAAAACCGCACCTTCCACCCCGATGGGCAGATTTTCCAAACTGGCGGCATCCCCTCATGCACTGTTGACCTGCACGATGGGCTGTGTGTATTCGTACTCGACAGGCGGAAAGCTGCGTTTATCGTAGCCGCCGGTGTTATGTCGATAGCCGGTTCAGGAAAGCCCGAGTGCATGGATCAAGTTGGCCAGATCTTCCGAGCGAATCCCGCTGGCGTGGTACTCCAGGAGCTTCTCAAGGGGATACGAACAAGATTCTGGTTCTGGGCCAGAGGGTTCTCCGAATGATCGAGGACGATCTCGTGTTCCAGTGCTCGCATGCGGTAATGGAGTAGTTCCTGTTCGACACGCGCAAGCTCCCAAGAAACCGAATACCGGACTAGGGCATTCAATATGGACTGGCGGCATTTTATGTCCCCGGCTGGCTTGAAGGCGTCGGAAATAGGAGCCGTCTTAGAGCACCCGTCTCCGACGTAGACGGTAAGGTTCGTCATTGAGGGTGCCAAATATTGAAGTTCAAGAAGGATAGCATCCACGCGTTTTTTGAGCAGCGACTCGCGCTCATCGATGCGGCTTAAGCGTCTTTCTAGGGCCGAAAGTTCTAAGCGAATATGCTCAGATTGGATTAGCGCGGGCCCTACCTCGGGATGCTTCACTGCTGAGAAGGCTTTTTCAAAGCCGGTTAGCGTGGACGCGACAAGAAGCGCTGGCTTAAAGTTCGCGGAAGGCACAGCCTTAGATTGAGCACCCTGCAGGGCGTCTAGGATCTGACTTATCGAGTTCGATTGGATCTTCAGTTGCTCAAGATAGCCTTCCTCGCCAAGCTGTGGAAAGTGAAGTTTTTGCGCCGTGGCACCGATAGTGTCGACCTTCTCTCCAAGTGCCTTTAGCTTATCTTGCAACGCTTTGGCCTTCGTTGCGATTACGCTCTCGTTGCCTTTAGCTATGGCTTCCTCGTATTCATTGCGCGCCGCATTGTAAGCCTCCTTTTTGGCCGCCAAGTTAACTTTGACCTGATTCCTCTCAGATTTCAGAAGTGCAAGCTCGTTGGTCACTGCGACAAACAGTCCAGAAACTTTCTTGATATCATCCTCCAACTCCTTATTGACTTTGGTGTAACCATCACAAGCTTCCAGGAAATCCGCATAGAAATCTGCCGCGTCTTGCGTCGCGTGCTTTGGCGCTTGGACTGGAGCGGGGCAGGTTGTACTCCCCTTTCCTTGCGAGGCGAGGTTGTACATCCGCTGTTGTACGTCCAAGCGCTCCTGCAAAAACCGGATACGCTCTATGTCGGTTCCGATCTTGATTGCGGTCTGGGAATTGGCACTAGGCCCGAGGAGAAACTTGACGCGTTGGAGGATTTCCTTATTAATCTCAGTCCATGACGATAATCCATCTTCGCCCTTAAAGACCGACAACAGCCAACGGTCACGAAGCGCCAGTTCACTTCTGCGGATGATATCTGCTTCACGCTGGGTAAGTTCCGCTAGGAGTATTCGTTCAGCCTTCAGTCCACTGGTGATCTTTGACGCGTCAAGTGCATCCTTCGCCACTTGTGCCGTCTTTTCCTCCGCAGGTCGATGAAGCTGTGCGCCAGTCGAGCAACCGGTGACGAATAGTATCGAACTGAAGCATCCCAGCAATGAAATTGCGAACATCACTGTTCTCATAATCTCTCCTTAGTGAACGAGCTTAAGCTGTTAACCATAATAATGAGATATATAAAAAATAAAATAAGCAATTTCCCTATTTTTGGCCTGTGTGCATTACCGTGCAGACCAGATGCCGACAGTATAATATTGCGCAAATTCTTAACGTTATAGCTCTTCGTATATTGTGCCTGCTGATAATGACAGCCGATAAACGTGCTGGACAAGGATGCAGGTGCAGGATGAGTTAACTTTTTCAATTCAGATGGAATAAAGGAGATCAATGGTAAAGCCCATTAGGGCACTTCGCTAAGACCGCTGAAAATATGGCCCCCATTACTATCTCATTGAACCCCGCTTTAAACACATTTATGACAAGGGATTAAGTGAAACAATACTATGGTTTTTATGCAGTTTACTTGACGAAGATGCCCTTCAAGCAGAATAGGTACTATTAATTAGAAGTCGGCAACATATTGGCGTGTACTTAAGCAGACTAACTGCCGTCAGGAAAATTTTCCAAAAACTGTTGGTAACGAAACATTATTGATCCGGCAATAAATTGTTGAACTTAAGCTGCATACTTTACCGGAGCATGTTCAAAATAGCTTTTTACACGCTCGGGTGATTTCTGTAGCTTGCGCATGTGACTGGTGGTCGTCTTGAGTAGTTGCCCCTTTGTTCGGGCAGGTGCCTTGGTCGTCACTGCCTGTTTGAGATCGACATTCAGCATTTCATCTGGATTCAGTTCAGGGCTGTAACTCGGCAGATAAAACACTTCAATCTCGTCCTGATGTTTCGCGAGCCATGCCTTAACCAGCTTGGCATGTTGGACTCGCAAGTTATCCAGAATCAGGAATACCTTGCGCTTGGCATCTTTCACCAACCGCTTCAGAAATACGATGAGCTAATCTGAATCCAACCCACCGTTCAGCAGCATCCACCTGACCTTGCCTTGGTTCGTGACAGTAGAGATAAGTCCCACGTTCTCGCGCTTACTGTTGACCCGCACCACGGGTGTTTTTCCTTTGGGTGCGAAAGAACGTCCGCGCACGTCATCGCTGCGCAATCCAGTTTCATCTCCCCAGTGGATTTCAGCTCCTTCTGCTTTAGCGCGTTCAGCAATCACCGGATAACAGCGAAGCGAGCAAGTACCTAATTGGTAGGTCTAGAGATAATTCTTTAAATCAACTAAGTGTTGGCGAACTTGATCGGCTAATCAGAATTTTGAAATCTTCTCAGACCGAAATGTTAATCTTTGAGGATGCAGTCTTTATATTGAATGCCCTCGCGTCTACTGAGGATCAGAAACAAGCAGTGTCCAGCGTCCTAGCCGAGATGCTTGCGGCAAAGCCTATAGATCCGGCCATTAAATAGTTTTAGAATTTTGGTGATTTTGAATATCATAGTTGCATGGAAAAAATAGACGCCAGAACCCTCAAAGACGAAGCACTGCATGAACGCCACAGACAAGTCCTCCGACTACATAAGTGTGGTGGTAGTCCAGCGCAAATAGCTCAAGTTTCGGAGTTAAGCTACCCCGCTGTAAGGAAGATCATACGGCTCTATGAAACAAGGGGCGCCGCTGGAATAAAACCCGGTAAGCGAGGCCGTCGTGCAGGTGAGAACCGCAGCCTGTCCAAAGAGCAAGAGCGGCTATTGCAACAGTTCATTTGCGAGAAACGCCCTGAGCAGATGAAAATGGATTTTGCGTTGTGGAATCGTGCTGCGGTAAGTCAGTTAATCAAGCAGGAGTGCCCTATTTCCATGCCGATCCGGACGGTGGGACATTATCTCAAACGTTGGGGATTTACACCGCAAAAGCCGATCAAGAAAGCTTACGAACAGCGACCTGAGGCGGTAAAGCAATGGCTCGACGAGCAGTATCCGGAGATTGCCAGGCGTGCCCGTACCGAGGGCGGAGAAATTCACTGGGGTGATGAGACGGCACTGGTTAATACCGATGTACGCGGGCGTGGTTTTGCGCCTAAGGGAAAAACGCCGGTGGCCTATGCGCCCGGTACGCGGCAGCGGCTGTCGATGATTGCCACTGTAACCAAAAAAGGCTGTGCACGCTGGCAGATTATCGACGGAAATTTCGACTCGGATCGGCTCATTGAATTCCTTGAACTACTGATCAAGGATGCGGGGAGAAAAGTGTTCTTGATTCTGGATAATTTGAGAGTGCACCACAGCAAACCAGTGAAGGCTTGGCTGGAAAAAAACAAGGAAAAAATCGAATGCTTTTATTTGCCTAGCTACAGTCCGGAACCGGTCAAGGAGTTCGGCTGTTTTACCGAAGATATTGAAGCAATGGCCGACTGGCTGATCGAGTGCGGGGTAGATGTGGTGGCGATGGAATCGACGGGCGTGTACTGGATCGCCCCCTATGAGATTCTTGAATCGCGCGGCCTCATCGTCTATCTGGTCAATGCACGGCATGTCAGGCATGTCTCTGGCAGGAAGTCGGATGTGTTGGATTGCCAATGGCTACAGCAATTGATGAGCTTTGGATTACTGTCGGGCGCGTTCCGGCCTGTTGGAGAGATATGCGCGTTACGCGCCATATCGCGGCAGCGCGATACCTTGCTGAACGAGCAGGCGAGACAGGTACAGCGCATGCAGAAAGCGCTGACGCAAATGAATGTGCAATTGACCAACGTGATTGCCGACATTGTCGGCAAGACCGGACAAGACATCATCCGTGCCATCGTTGCCGGAGAGCGTGACCCGCATAAACTGGCGAAACTGCGCAACTACCGGATTCACGCCAGCGCAGAGACGATTGCGAAGAGCCTCGAAGGTAACTGGCGGGAAGAGCATGTATTCTGCTTGTCACAAGCGCTGTCATTGTTCGATGCCTACCAAGCGCTGATTGTTGCGGTAGACGTCAAGTTGGAGGAAATGATCAAACCGATGCGTCAACATCAAGACGCACTGGCCGCAAACAAGAACAAGGGCCGAGGCAAAAATGCCCCGACCTTTGATGCACGCAATGCGTTGTACCAGTGGGTAGGCGTAGACTTGACGCGCATAGGCGGAATCGACGTGAGTACCGCACTCAAGGTGTTGGTCGAGATCGGCCCGGACTTATCGAAATTCGAGAATGCCAAACGTTTTGCCTCGTGGCTAGGCTTGTGTCCCGGCACCAAGATATCGGGCGGAAAAAAACTTTCGAGCGCATCGAAACGCATCCCAAATCGGGTCGCACAGGCACTCAAATTGGCCGCACAAGGATTGCATCGAAGTCACTGCGCCCTTGGTGCCTATTATCGACGGATGGCAGCCCGCATGGGTGTAGGCAAAGCGATTACCGCCACTGCACATAAACTTGCTCGCTTAATCTTTGCAATGCTGACGAAAGGCGGTGAATATGTCGAACGATCGCAGGAGCAATACGAGAACCAAATGCACAAAAGAACCGTGGCTTACTTGAAGCGCAAAGCTGCGGCTTTCGGATTCACCATGCAGCCCATCAATGCCGTTTGATGGCTCTTTGACTATTACCGGGAATGTTGTAACTTTATGAATTTATGAGTGTAAAAAAGCTGTTTCTTGAGAGTAACGTTTCCAACGGCGTTCTGCCATTACAAACTTTTCCCTGAAGAGTTTTTAGCTGCACCTCCCTATAAGTAAAAATCAAGCGTGCCAATCATCCTTTTGCCATGCTCGCTTCAGAGTACACTAAAAATGTTTTACATCCTACAGCGGGATAGGTTTGTGTTGGTTACCTGTACCCACTGTCTTCACACAGCGGTAGTATGAAAATCAGCTCGCTACTTAAATAGTATCCTCCCCTATTGGCAACTAATCACAGCTATATGGGTTAGTCCGAAGAGGAGCGCAACACTACTCGTAGGACTCAAACTGTAGTGGTCAAGTAATTTCGGACACAACGATTGGTTTTTTTACTGCCCTGTTCCGCTCAAAGCCGGAGGGCGACAGATTGCCCAATACTGAGTGTATGCAATTACAGTTATAGAATCCCACGATGTATGCGGTGATATCTGTTTTAGCCTCCATTTGATTGGCATATTCGCGCTGCCAACCGCGCTCCATTTTGAGGTTCAGGAAGAAGCATTCTGCCACTGCATTGCACCAACAGTTGCCCTTACGGCTCATGCTGCAGACGAAGCCATGCTTCACTAGCAAAGCCTGATACTGGCCGCAGGCATATTGACTGCCACGGTCGGAGTGGACGATCAACCCCGGCGCTGGTAGACGCTGCTGTATTGCCATGTACAGTGCGGTGCAGACCAATTCAGCAGACATGCTCGGCGCCATTGCCCATCCAACCACCTTGCGCGAGAATAAGTCCAGCACTATCGCCAAATAGAGCCAGCCTGACCCGGTGCGGATATAGGTGATATCGCCCACCCAAGCAATATTGGGTGCGACCGGATTGAATTGCCGATCCAGAATATTGGCAGCAATTGGCAGATTGTGTTTGCTGTCAGTTGTGTGGATAAATTTACGCTTCCATACTGGCTTCAAGCCTGCCTGGCGCATCAGGTGGCGCACCCGATAGCGACCAACTTGAATACCTTGCGCATCCAATGCGGTGACCAGACGACGGCTGCCATAGCTTTGATGACTGGCCATGAAAGCAGCTCGCAGATGAGTGCTTGTTTTGCAAATCATTGGTTTGGCGAGACGGCTTCTAGCCTCATAAAAACCGGAACGACTCACTTCCAAGACGCGGCAACTCTGCTGAACAGGGATCGCCTTCTGTTGCAACAGGCAAATAAGCGGGTAGCTCATTTCAGTTCCCGGGCAAAGAAGGCTGACGCTTTTTTTAAAATATCAACATCCATACGAAGTCGACGGTTTTCTTGCTCCAGTTGGCGGACACGCTGTTGTTCAGCAGTGAGTGGATTGCCGATGCCACGCTGTCCACTTTGCTCGGCTTTATATTGCTTTACCCAACGACGGATCGCAGTCAGGCCGATTCCCATGCTTTGGCTGACATGCTGAACACTCAGTCCCTGTCCCTGGATCATGCGCACAACTTCCAGTTTGAAACTGGTGTCGAATTTTTTTCGTTGCTTTGTCATTTAGTACTCCTCTGATGGTGGATTTTCCACCTATCGAGGTGTCCGTGTAAATTAGACCACAACAAACAAAGGAACTCTAAAAGATATTTTCTATGGGGTCTGGCCCGCAAGCAGGGGCCGGGCTTCTCCAACAAACGGCTCAGATCGTGGCTTAGCTCAGCTCGCACAATCTAACCTTATTCGTTAGACTTCAACTATTGACAGATAAAGACGCTTATATATAGTTTGGCGTAGGATAGGCGGTTTCGTGGTATTTAAGATCAACGCCTTTATTTCTTAGGGCATTGGCTATTGACTTAGCAACGCCTCGCTCATCTGGAGTGGTGAAGCGAATTTCACTATTTACAATTCCGTAACCTGGCTGTTGGTTGATTGATTCTGTCAGAAGTCGCGGTCTCCAGCGACCTGAGTCACTTTTCCCTTTAAGATTACAGACAGCCTTGACTATTGGCTCCGATGTACCCCGTTGGCTTTCGCAGTAGAAGAAGTCCAAATTGATCTGGCCTGTGCTAATGCCGCTATTGGCAGTATTTGTTTGTGCGGAGATTTTTGACTGAATGGACGACTTAAGCATATCTTCCTCGTAGTATTTTGATGTTTCTGCCGCGGCCCGCTTTGCTTCTGGCGCGGTGGCACCTATAGCCAGAACTTGCAGTAGCTTCCATCTGAATGGATCATCCGTTAAAGATTCGACGAGCACCCGAATAGGGTCCTCTTCGCGAGGACCCTTGTTCTTTTTTTCGATAATTTTTTTGACCTCTAGATATAGGTCCAATGTCATCTCAACGGTGGGACTCGGGACTTTTTAAGTCAGCCTCAGATTGTTTTAAGGATTGTTCCAATTTTGCAGTATCAGCCTGAAGCCTTTTTATATCTGCGTCAAAGGTGAGTGCTTTCAAGGCTGCAAATACGCCGATTGCCAGCGAAACTAACGTTAACAGCTTTGTCACCGTATAACCTGTACTCGGTTTACGAGTCTCAGTATCCATGACTTCTCCTGATTTTGGAGGTAACTAAAGTTTGTCGTCGCCTTGAACTTTGTTGTGGTGTTATCTAATGGACACCTCTATAAATCGCGACGAATCTCACCAACTTTAAGTATTTACTGGTTTTTTAGAACACCACCGGTTTACCGCTCTGAATAAACGCCAGAACAGGTTTTTCTGGTTTGATTTCACCTGCTTTTTACTTAGCAGGCGAACCTATCCCGTTGGCTAGAAAAGCCAACTAGACGGATGTCTGCATGTTGTAGACTATCTGGCCTGTGTGCGTTATCGTGCAAACTAGAGCCCGCTCCTTAAATATTGTGTTCGTTTAAATGTTTTAGCGCTTCGCTTATTGAGGATTGATCGCAGTAAGACGCACCGGACAAGGCGATTCAGGCGGGGCTGAATTTTTCAACCGGTAGCCATGGTTGCGGAAAGTCATAATTGGTCGCTTATTGCTAATCATGAATATTGAATTAGAAATGGAATAAGATCAAATTAGTACGAAATACCTTTTACTTTTGACACAATTCTCAACTTTCGTTAGTAAGCCGCAAGGATCCGCATATACTGCGCAATGAATCAGGAGAGTACAAAATGAATCGCGGTGCATTATTTTTGTTTACGTGTATGATATTTTTGTCGTATGGTGCTCACCCACTATGCGCTGAACCTCAGAGCAATGCTCAGACTCCTTCTAGCAAGCCTGCTTCACAGCCAATCAATCCCAAGCCAAAGTCTCCTAATGGTCCAGTCGGTCCAAATTGGATGCCCGCTGGAAAGGAAGAGTACCGGAAGGATTTAGAGTCTTATCGAATAAATCTAGAACGATTTAGGCAGCAAGGACCCTCGTCGAACAACTTGAGAGACTACAAGGAAGGATTGGATCTTTATAAAAAGGGCATAGAGAGTTACCGAAATAACAACACTGTTCCCGCGCAAAATTAATTAGGAAATGCTCCAGTCAATTGTCTTGTCGCTAACCCATTTATTCCTCCCGGTAATGGTGACTGTCGTAATCCTGTGGGGAGTATCCGTACTTACAATTCGATTTACTGTCGCCTCACGAGTTAAGGGTTACGCAGTGTTTCTGATGGCTTTCGGTTTGCTTGGTGGTGTTACAGGTTTAATCGCTGGGGTTAGCCGTGAGTCAATTGTCCAAGGATTACTGACTGGATTGCTTGGCATTGTTACTGCCCTCCTATCTTATTTATTTGGCAAAGAATCTCTCAGAGAATGGAGAAATCACATTCCATATGCGATTATTTTACTAATTGTATGTTGTCTGGCTGGATTGAGTATTGGCGGAAGTTACAGAAATGAAAGAGACAAATCTGACAGAGAATATAATGAGTATTTATTGGAGTATGAAAAGGTCTACCTCGAGGTTCTAAAGGAGGAGAGGTTAATTAAGCTGCGGGCACAGTACAAGGAAAACCAAGAACCCGTAACTGTCATTCCGCCCAACAAGTCGATCGAGCGGGATGTGCCAAAATCGGTGCACTCCTCACCTTGAATGGTGCGCCGTGCATGGCAACTCCGCAGGTGGAAGTCCTGTGGCTGAATATTCGCACAGACGAAGGCAAATCGTCCGTGTCGGCATCGACTACACGTCGACGTGGGCAAGCGCTATTACTCGATGCCAATCGCTTCGCCGAACTGGGCGTGCGTGTTACAGTCGTCACGATTGAGGTATATCATCGCCGAAAGTGTATTATCGCAGATGCTAGCAGTCCTGTCGGTCTTACCTACTAAAAAACAATAAGCTGCAATTATAAAATTGTATACTTATTATATATCAATATATTACGTGTCATTTCGTGAGCCGATTTAAGTCAATCACACGTGACATAAACTACTTGTTCCCGCCTTCTATGAACGACGGGCTACTGGAACATCACTTAGCACGATTTATCGTTTAAATCGTCGAACGACGGGAATTGAAGCACATAAAACGCGCCTACGATACCAGTGGAAGTGCGCCGTCGTATCACGCATTACTGTGATGTCTATTCTGGTCTGGTTTATAGCTACGCCACGGGCGTGTTTTCATGTCGTAAGCTGGAGAACACTACCCACGATTCAGTGACATTTCGCTTTGTAGCCGCAGAAGCCTATCTGGTTGATGGAAATTTTGTGATGACTTGTGGACGGTAAGGGTAGTGAAGTAGTGGGAAGAAGTGTGGTGGAGTAGAAGATATACTAACCAAGAAAATGGATTTCTGCAAAGACGGGAATCTTCGCAAGTAACAGTTTCTGTTTAAAGGGGATTACATGTTAGATAGTACCGTTTTGGAAGTCGCGATTGGACTAATTTTTTGTTTTGCCTCTGTCGCTCTCATCGCTAGCTCAATCAACGAAGCCATTGCATCAGCATTGAAACTTCGCTCGCGGACACTTTTGGAAGGAATCAAGGCCATCCTCAATGACCCAAAGTTTGATGGCCTTGCGCTTAACATATACAACCACCCATTAGTGAATCCAATAGCCCCTGGAACGGCAAAATCTGAAAAAGACCTTAAGAGTAAGCCGTCTTATATCAAACCAAAAGATTTTGCCATTTCATTTATTGATGCAATACAAACCATACCGGGTAATTTCCAAAAACTAGGTGATGATATCAACGCGATACAAGACACTCAATTAAAAAAATTACTTCAAGGCATGTATGCTCGAGCATCGGGAGACATTGAGAATTTACACACGCAACTGGCAGATTGGTTTGATGCGGGAATGGATCGAGTATCCGGTAACTATAAGCGCCACACCCAAGTGTATTGCTTTTTAATCTCATTGGGAATTGCCTTTCTCTTCAATATCGATAGTATCCATCTTTTCAAGACTCTTTGGGAACATCCTGGAATTGCGGCAAAGATCAATTTACCATCCGGTATTTCGACCCAAGTCGGGACGGACATTAAAGAAATCTTTGATGAACTTAAGAAAATGCCTATCGGTTGGCCGGATGCTAGTCCGAAATTTCACTGGGACGCTTTGACTGATAAAGGTTCCTATGTTCAATTAATAGGTTGGTTGTTAACGGCATCGGCAGCTCTTTTTGGAGCGCCGTTCTGGTTCGATCTATTGCAACGACTGATTCGCGTCCGTGGTACTGGAGTCAAACCGAATCAGTCAAACCAGACAGAGCCATCAACCCCAAACTCTCCAATAACAATTAACACATTTCAACCCATCCAGCAATCATCAGAAATTGTTGATGAGCGCAATGCAATTGTGAACTTACACAGTAATCTTAATAAGACCGACGAGAGTTACAGGCCGGTTCAACTAGGGGAGCGTTGGTAATGGTGAACAATTGGCCTAGGCAAAATTTTTCATCCATGATCGCTTTCTATGGAAATATTGGCGAAAATCAAATGAGACTTGCACTGCCTTACCCAATGCGCTTGGCATGGGACACTTCTAAAACAGTGAACAGCATTTCTTGTCATGCCAAGGTGCATGACAGCCTTGGAAAAATCCTGTCCGACATCTTTGCGCTTTACGGAAGCATAGAGGAAATAGGTAAGGCGCGCATGGATCTTTTCGGCGGGTGTCTGAATGTGCGAAAAGTACGTGGCGGAACCAATTGGAGCATCCATAGTTGGGGGACTGCTATTGATCTTGATCCAGATCACAACACGCTGACTATGCCCCGTACTCAAGCCACCATGCCCAAAGAAGTCATTACGATTTTCGCAAACGAAGGCTGGGTAAATATGGGAGATTCTCGCAACTATGATTTTATGCATTTTCAAGCAGCAATGTTATAAAGTGGAAGTTCACAACGCGCAAATATATGAAGATATAATCTATTTTCAATGACATCGACTTATACTAAAACCAAGGCGATGCCCCCTCACAGACTAACGTTATATGCGAATGCTTCTCCAAAGTAATGTGCGGATATTTTACTAAGTCCCATTCCGAGAAATTTTTTATGCCGATGTGGAAACCTTTCAGAAAGATCTATGAGGTTGGCTTAATTATTACAATAATGAAAGAACTCATCAGGGCAAAGTTTGTCACACCTGCACTTTTCTAACCTCAGATAATTTTATTTGACTAGCTTCAATTACCTGCCGGTCTATATATGCATCCCTTTGTGTTTAATTCAATTGGGTAATGTCGACACCAGCACTTTCCGTAACAACTGAAGATCCATTCTAGAAATCGCTGATTGGCTTTTTGTATTCAGCCGTCGTGGAACAACCGTTCAACATGATTAGCACCATAACTGCAACAGAGAACCTATAAGGTTGTATCGATATGCGACATCTCATCATCGTTTCTCTCAATAAATCGCCTCGCCCCAAGCGGCGGGGTATTGTGATGAATTGCTCGAAAATCATAGATTTTCATTGCAATGTTATCTATGCGTCGCAAGCGGCGGGGAATTTACCCGCAGAGATTAAAGTTATTAGTTGAGAATACATTGTGGAGATTATGAAAGATGACTACGGTATGAGACTGCATCACATGGTTGCCTTTGAAAAGATCAAGCATAGTTAAGGGTAAACTAATCAAGATGCATCTCATAGGCTGGCTGCTGGTGCGGGTGCTTTCCGCAATTGTCCGTGCAGCTTGTACAAACCCGAAAGAGTTGAGTTGACGTGGTGGGAGGCGGGGTGCCGCCCCACCACCAATACTCAAACCTCAACCGTTCTCGGTTGGGGGTTTTTCTTGCCTGTTTGCGCCAACGCGCGCGCACTTGTGAGGGTTCTTTAGTAGCTTTGTGGACTTCGCCGTTCGGCTACCTCAGCTATTCAGAGTCATATTCCACTCTCTCAGTGCTATTCTTCTCTTCTGTCTTCTTTCGTAAATAGAGTCGAAGTCCGCAAAGGGTCGCCAACCACGCAATTATAATCAATAAGTTACATGCGGACTAATAAAGCGGTTTGATTTTAGCATTGGCAGGCGGAGGAGACTGGCCCGATTCGAATTTAGGAGAATGGGTGATAGATGGTGGGCTGTATCGGTTGTGGAGCAGGCCATCAATCTCGTCCTAGTGCATAAACAGTTTGGCACGTATGTAAGCGACGACACGCGCAAAACCCAAAAAACTGCCGCAATGAACTCATGGCGCATATATATAGCTTTGAATACATCGCGTACGAACTTGAACACATTGCTGTGTTCATCCCCGTCACCTGTCCCTCTCGGCATGTGCCAGCGCCTGTCAATATCCTGTAAGCAGAATTAAAAATTCGACGGCACACTTCCCAGCCAAGAGCAGCAACACCTCTGTTAGACATACTCACGTATTCGCGCCCAACTCCAACGAGACGAAATTGAGAAATATGGTTTTCGTGTTGCCGAAGCGGCCATACATCCGGATGCATTATGAAGCATTTCGCATCTGACCCTGATGCAATCCGTTGAGCAAAACGAACCTGAACTACTTGTCAACGAGGCTACTTTTTCGCTAGTCAAAACGCTTCCTGGAGCTATTTGTACGCTGAACCTTAAGTCTTCCAGCACAAAAATATCCTGAAGTTTCGCCGCTTTTATAAGCAGCGTTAAGTTCACTACACGTAACTAGATTGACAATTACCGAGTCTGGTCGAATAGCAGTGTAGGCTTCAGCCGGGGCTCTTGGCTGGGCCGATCGATCGCAATTTGGCCCCAGCAATAAATAATGCCAGCGTCAGTTGAAGCGCATGTCGCTCGTTCACCGACCCATAGATAGCTGAAGCGCTGCTCTGTTTGTATTTCTACCGGTGTGAGGCTTGGAATTCGTGTGCCGTTTCCAAGTTGCCCGTATGTATTGTCGCCCCAACAAAATATCTTACCTGTGGTCGACATTGCGCATGTGTGTTCGCCCATGCCAGTCGCAACATATAGGAATTTTTCGGGGGAACCGACTCTCATTGGTCTCGATTCATCGTGCAAGTGCCCGAGACCCAAACGACCTGAGGTATTTATGCCCCAACAGAATAATTCACTTTCCGGGGTGATGGCACAAGTGTATCGATCTCCCACGCTGACAGAATCGACTAAACTGACATGTGGAGTGGACGGCACCACTCCAGAATTAAAGGTTCTTCTGTTGGTGGGCAAAGTCAATTGCAATATAATGGGAACGGATGTATCATTATCTTCCACAAAGCCTCTACTTTCACCTATCGTTTGAGCATCACCCCAGCACAGCAACCAGTATTGGAACGATATTCCACAGGAGTGGCTGCTTCCCACGCTGATTGAACGAAAATATTCCGTTCCGGCAACGCGGATAGGAATGTGAGATGGGGCTAAAGTGCCATCTCCGAGTTGTCCGTGAGTGTTATCGCCCCAACAGTAGACGGCGCCTCGTGCTGTGAGACCACAGGTATGTAAGTGACCTACGGCAAGGGTCATAAACGCTGGCCCCCCTTGGACTGCTACTGGCAGCGAATATAACCGATTGCTGCTCGGTATTCCAAGCTGACCATTAGGTCCTCGTCCGACGCAAAACGTTTCCGAGTTAACCGTGACAGCACAAAGATGTTCTCGGCCCGCCCCAAAGTTTCGCACCCGCTCATCCGCTAAAGGGCGTTGCCCACCAATGAAAGATACCCCTACTCGTTGCCACGGAACAGTGTCCGAGCACCACAGGGATGTCCCGCTTCCATTATTGATGCAGACAAAGCCAACTCCAATTGACAAGTGCGGTCTTTTTGAGCGCAAGATGAAAGGAATTCGCCATATTTCAAGCAAGGTACGAAGCGACGCTGTGGAAAGATCCACAGGCCTGTCTGAAGGCACCGAGTCGGCACCGCCTTCTAATGGGACTGCGTAACCGTATGGAGCAGTTTCACTGCGTATCATGCCCAATATAAGCATCTCGCCGTTTAGCAATGCTCCGCCAGAATGTCCTGCATCTAAAAGAGCTGATTCAAACTCATAGAGGGGGCCACTAGTGAGCTTAAGGCGCTCCGGCGAACCATTCATCCTCCAATGTCGGCCTTGTGGCTGACCGAGCATGTAGATTGTATCGTCCTCTTGTAAGGCGTCACTTGGAGAGAGCACATCAATACGGTAACCGCGAATCATCTCGAGATACCTAGGACTCAATACCATTCGAAGGACAGCGATGTCCAGTTTAATCGTGTCGACAAACATTGGCATGACGGACACTTCTTGGGCCTTAGTCTCTTGCAAGACTAGACCTCTGACTTCTGGGTTTCTGTCATCGGCGACTCGCAAGGCCACTCGCACCGTGGCAATCTCTGGGATGCCCGCATCGTTTATTTTACGCACAAGATGGTTTGCAGTTATGAGATATATTGCCTCACTATCAATGCCCACAGCGATTGCAGCCCCAAGTCTAGTCCCGCCGGACGGGAATTCAGCTGTCACCATAGCTACCAAACGCTCGACGTCTAATCGGACCTGCGATTCTGGGGATTCATAGTACCGGGATCGGGAGGCACTCGCGTCCGTTGTCGCGACCATAATAACCACGAGCGTAAGAGCGCGCACGATGTTGTCGCACCATTGTCGGCTCAAAATCTTCATGTTATCCATCGTAACCACTTCAGCAGACCGACCAAAAGTCCGAACAGATAAAGGGAGCTTGCCCAGAGAAAACTTAGTTCGTGGTGAGTTCTAAGGTATTCCAACTTCGTTGGCATCATGGATCGCCAACGTCCCGCAGTCCTAAAATCGATCGCATCGACAGTCCCTGTTGCGCGAAGGAGAATCCGTCCTGTTTTTATTTTTACTGAATGAACTACTCCCCTGAAATTGCCAAATCGGACGAATTCTCCATCCTGAATAGGAATCATCCGGCCCCGAACATCCTCTAAGACCAGATTTCCTCCGAGTATAGGTGATATGAGTACAGAAGAAGTGTGCGCCTCATCGCTCGCTAGGCTATGGAGTTGATTAAACGTTAATGACGAAAGTTCTATTCCACGTAGAAGAGTCTTGTTCTTGGCGTCTTCCTGCGTAAACCTCAGTTCCAGAGGGCTGCCAGTTGCCTGCACCCGTAGCAACGTCGGTATTGAAAATACTCGAGATTCGTTGGATGTCGCCGTTTTGACTGTTGTTCTACCGCGTAACGAAGCCTCAGCAGTTCCAAGAGAAGCAAAATATTCGATTAAAATGTGTGTCCGATCGGGCACTTCGAATGCAACTACTTGATCCTTCTTTGCCAATAAGGGGGCTAACGAGATATCTGAGCTGCCTTTGGCAGCCGAGAGAACTTTTACTGCGCTAATATCGCCAGCTCCCGATGCGTCAAGTAAAGGGACATCGTCAATGAACAACGCAGAACCGTTTTGAACCGAAAGTTCACTCAAAACCATCATGGGTGAGATCTCGCTTGACTCTTTTGACCTAGACTGGAATGCTGTCGTCTCAACATTCACCTGAATGTCCGTCTTCGATACACGGGTGAAGGCTAGCAAGCTGACGATAACCATAGAAAACATGAACACTACAATAACGGGCCATAAAGGGGGCTTTTGGTCTGATAGCCCGGCATGCTCGATCTCGCTAAGTCTTACCAGCTGTTCAAGTTCTTGAACTTCATCTTCAGAAAGCGATCGATTAGCAAGCACTTGGCCTCGTAGCTCCCGCGTACGCTTCTTAATCAACATATCTAAGTTGACGAGTTCATTTTCTGCTGGCTGCGAGGCCTTATCGTGTTCATCCAGCATAGGTCATTTCTGAACGAGAAGTCTTACTATAGTGGATCCTTCAGGATTCATAGTCGCCGAAACAACGACAAGATAAATCTGTCCAGATGGAAGATCATGTGGCAATGTGATGTCGAACGGAGTTTTAGGGGGGTAATAATTGCCGGGTTCCTTACGAGATTTAAGCAAAATATTCGTGGACTTCAAGTTGCCATCCAACTCTGACACGGTCGTAAATACTTCAGTCAACTCGGCGGTTGGAACCAATCTTATGACCGTTTCCTTTTTGATGCTCGAATTTACAGCATCATCCAAAGGCAAATATACCGCGCGCTTGACTCCGCCCACCTCTGCAATGTACCACCCTAGCAGACTGTCGGACTTCGAGTTTTGAGGCAGCGTAACATATTGTTTTTTAT
>NZ_CAKMHQ010000011.1 GCF_927312905.1 Candidatus Nitrotoga sp. 1052 | reverse complement strand
CAGCTCGCCACCTAAATTCACTTACAAAAGTTGCACTTCAGAGTTGAATCCGCCATATTAAGAAGCATCCCGAAAACAGAGCGTTGATCGATGCTGTTGGAACATTACTTTCAACCACTACAGATTTACCACAGGCGACGCAAAGCCAATTTTTATTGATAAAGTAGAAGCTATGGAATTAATCGGGATGGGAACAGGCACGTTCGGCGAAAACCATTTACACCCACCCGAAAAAATGGTTTTCCACAGTCTCAAATATGAATATGGGCAAGCGCTTCCAGCTTATTTTTCGCCGCGCCGCTGGCGATAACTTCCTTGGCCTTTTTTACACCCTCTTGTAGCGTTGCAGTCAGCCCCGCCACATAAATGGCCGCACCAGCGTTAAGCTGCACGATGTCACGTGCGGGACCGGGCTGGTTATCCAGCACCGACAACAATATCGTGCGCGCCTCATCGGCATTGGCAACGCGTATGCTATCCAGCGGCGCTGCGTGTAAATCGAAATCTTGCGGTTGCACCAAGTATTCGAGTACCGTACCATCCTTCAGTTCCGCAATATAAGTTGGTCCGCTGATGGAAATTTCATCCATACCATCTACTCCATGCACTACCAACACGTGCCGACTACCGAGCTGCTGCAGTACGCGCGCCAATTTCACCGTCAGATCCTGCTGAAATACGCCCATTACTTGATTCTGTGCGCCGGCCGGGTTGGTAAGCGGGCCCAGCAGGTTGAAGAGCGTGCGCACGCCGAGTTCGCGCCGCACTGGTGCAGCGTATTTCATCGCGCTGTGATGATTGGGCGCAAACATGAAGCCCACACCAAGTTCCTGCACACTGTGCGCCACTTGTTGCGGCGTAAGGTTGACATTGACGCCAAGCTTTTCCAGGATATCGGCGCTGCCACAGGTGCTGGAAACTGAACGTCCACCATGTTTGGCTACGCGCGCTCCCGCTGCCGCCGCTACTAGCGCGCTGGCAGTGGAAATGTTAAAGGTCTGCGCACCATCACCGCCAGTGCCGCAGGTATCAACCAAATGTCTATCATCCTGCACCGTCACTTTGATCGACAAATCGCGCATTACCTGCGCTGCCGCCGCAATCTCACTGACAGTCTCTCCCTTCATGTGTAACGCGACCAAAACTGCTGCGATTTGAGCGGGAGTAAGCTGTCCTCCCATAATGTTCCGCATCAACTCGTGCATATCGTCATGCGGCAAGTCTTCACGATTAAGCAGGCGATTAAGCAGGCTGGCATAGTTCATTAGCGTTCACCGTGCAAAAAGTTAGCAAGTAACTCGTGACCATATTCAGTGAGTATGGATTCCGGATGAAATTGCACCCCTTCTACCGCCATCGTTTTGTGACGCACTCCCATGATTTCGCCGTCCTCAGTCCATGCGGTAATTTCCAGACAGTCGGGCAGCGTGGCGCGCTCAATCACCAGCGAATGGTAGCGTGTAGCGGTGAATGGGTTAGGCAGACCGCGGAAAACGCTACTGTTGTTGTGAAAGATGGCCGAGGTTTTGCCGTGCATTAGCTGTTTGGCGTGAACAATTTTTCCACCGAATGACTGACCAATGCTCTGATGGCCGAGGCACACACCAAGAAGGGGGATGCGTCCGGCGAAGCGCTGAATGGTGGCGACCGAAATTCCAGCTTCGTTGGGCGTGCATGGCCCCGGTGAAACCACGATATATTGCGGTTGTAGTGCCTCAATTTGCTCCAGTGTAATCTCGTCATTGCGATGCACAACCACATCTGCGCCTAGCTCGGCGAAATACTGCACCAAGTTGTAGGTGAAGGAGTCGTAGTTGTCTATCATTAGCAACATAATTATACCTAACTATATGATTTTACGTTTTATCATATAAACAAAAATTTATTAACCAGCAAGCGTCAAGGCTATAACGCCTAATAATTAAAACAAGCTCTTTAATCCGTTTGCTCTGTCTGCGGGGGCACTTCGCTAGCGTCCGAAACCTGAGCTGGTTCTGACAAACGGCTTGCGAGTACCTTGTCAATCCGTTTACCGTCCAGATCTACAACCTCCAGCCGCCATTGTTCCCACACCACGACGTCAGCCACCTTAGGTAGCCGCCCAAGCAGCCACATCACCATGCCGCTAAGTGTGTGGTATCGGCCCTTGTCTTCTTCAGGGACAGACTTCAACTCTAATTGATCCTTCAATTCGGGCACTGGAATCATTCCGTCCAGTAACCACGAACCGTCTTCGCGCTGTACCGCCCAACGATCCTCATTATCAGGCGGTATGAACTCGCCGGTAACCGCTTCCAATACATCCTGCAGGGTGACCAAGCCCTGGACTTCACCATACTCATCTATGACGAAAACCATGTGGGTGTCCGACCCTTGGAATTGTGCCAGGAGTTCCAATCCGGTCAACGATTCGGTCACAAAAACGCATGGATGCAGCTGTGCGGTCAGATCGGGGCGTCCGCCATTAATGGTCTGATTGAACAGTTGCTTAAAGGAAGTCACTCCCAGCAGGTCGCTCAAGCTACCCCGGCAAACCGGAAAGCGCGAATGATCGGATTGCGCTATGCGTAAGAGATTGGCCTCCAATGGCTGGTTGATATCCAGATATTCTATATCCGCTCGGGGGATCATGAGGGAACCAACTTGTCGTTCATCCAGGCGGAAAACGTTGCGAACCATATCATGTTCGTGCTGCTCAATGATCCCGGCTTCGGAACCTTCTTCCAGCATTGCGTGAATTTCCTCTTCCGTTACGCTAGGCTCCACTTGCTGGCTCTTTCCCATCATTCTCAGGAGAGCATCAGTAGATACCGACAGCAATCGCACGAACGGATGCGTAATTAATGCCAAGATGTGAATGGGTCTTGCCACTAGGCGCGCAATCCCTTCCGGGTTAAATTGAGCGATGCGTTTGGGTACTAGTTCGCCGACAACAATGGATAGATAGGTAATCACCACGACTACCAAGGCGGTTGCGCCGAGCTCGCTTGGGCGCTGATCAACGCCGAGCGTTTGCAGCCATGTTGCGAAGGGGGCAGCAAATACCGCCTCGCCGACGATACCGTTCAGGATGCCGATTGAGGTGATTCCGATCTGGATGGCGGAAAGGAAACGAGTTGGATCCTCGCCCAGACGCATCGCCACTTCTGCCGAGGTGTCGCCGTCTGCCGCAAGACGCGCTAGACGAGCATGCCGGGCGGTCACGAGGGCGATCTCCGACATGGCGAAGATCCCATTTAGCAAAATCAGGGTTATCAGGACCAGTATATCCATGAGATTATTCGAAAGAATGGTGGTGAGAAAATAACATGCAAATAACGGAACTGCTGCCTTGGCTGAGGTATTGCCAAATGAGAGGTGGGCGGAAACACAACGCCCGAGTTATTGGGTTTGCTATTGTCTCGGGAATTACCGATGACAGTAAACAAATACCCCCTCTACGTTCTTTTCCGCACAGCCAAAGGGCGATGGTGATTCGTAAGGAGAAAAGACGGGAGAGCAGATAACAAAATAAGTTCTCTGATAAGGACTTCTCCCCGTTTATTATGCCTTTACTAATTTCAGTGGAAGATATATATGCAAGCAAACGATCACTACTGCTATTCATAGGGCGGAGTAAAACCCCGCTCCCCCTGTCTGTTATTTTAATGGTAGCCATCATAACAGACACCATGAAAATTTGTTATCAATTTGATTTTTATGTTAATTAATTGCATTAATGGCTCTTTTTGTTTCAAAAAAAGACATTGAAAATGTCGCTTTCAACTCTTCAGATAATCAGCGAGCCACGGTTGAAGATCAACCACTGCAAATTAGGCCGCTATAGATAGTTCGACAATTTTAAAACTATCTCTGAAGCTTTCTCAAGGACCCAACTTTAAGCAATAACAATTAAAATTACGGTCACAGCTTTGCCATCGGTTTGGGTACACATGGTACCTGAAACAGTTCGCGGTCTTCGAGACGGATGGCGGAAAGCGCGCCACCCCACAAACAACCAGTATCAAGCGCAATGACTCGAGGGGTAACTTTCAACCCCAGTGCCGACCAATGTCCGCACACCACTGTGGCATTGGCGCTGGCGCGACCTGGCACATCAAACCACGGCATGTATCCCTCAGGCGCATTGTGAACCTTACCCTTAAATTTGAACTCCATTTCACCGCTCAGGGTGCAAACGCGCATGCGCGTGCAGGCATTGGTGATGACCCGCAGACGCTCGTAACCGCTGAGGTCTTCTTCCCAATGGTCAGGATGGTTGCCATACATGTGCACAAGAAAATCGTGGTAGTGCTGACCCGTTAATGCGGCTTCTGCTTCATGCGCCAACTGCTGTGCCTGGCTCACTGTCCAGCTCGGTAGCAAGCCGGCATGTACCAACACAAAATTACCCTCCACATACAGCAGACGCTGCGCACGTAGCCACGTCAGAAGTTCGTCTCGGTCGGGCGCGCCAAGAATGTCATGCAGCGTGTCGCAGCGGTGTAATTTAGCAGCGCCCTCAGCCACTGCAAGCAAGTGTAGATCATGGTTGCCCAGCACGGTGATGGCGGCATTTCCTAACGATTTTATCAAACGCAGTACGTTCACCGAATCGGGCCCGCGGTTAACCAAATCACCCACCAGCCATAGCCTATCTATTGCAGGGTCAAAGCATATTTGCTCCAGCAACCGCAAAAGCTCGGTGTAGCATCCCTGTATGTCGCCTACCGCGTAGGTTGCCATTATTTGCAATCAGTCAGTTTTGGATTTCCTGTGCATTATGAATATAAGCTCTGGGAATTATATGCCGAATATATATGCAGTAAATTTGCGGCGCGATGCATTTAGTATCATCTTGGCTTCTTAACGCCATTAGAATCTGGACAGTATTCCGGTATCCATTGTGTCAAGGCACGTTTAACTTCTGCGTCGTCCTGCGTAGCGTGCGCGCTAAACCAAATTAATAAATTTCCCAGCCATGCGGCGTCCACTTCACACGCTTGTGCGATGCGCAGTTTTATATGAGGGGTGGGCAAAGTATGCTCGTTGTCGGCCAGCAGCTCCTCGTACAGTTTTTCACCCAAGCGCAGGCCAGTGAATTCAATCCGAATATCATCCTTGCTTAGGCCGGAAAGACGAATAAGGTCATTCGCCAGATCAACAATTTTTACTGGGTCGCCCATGTCCAATACAAATATTTCTCCACCTTTGCCCATTAAACTGGCCTGCAATACTAATTGTGCAGCCTCCGGAATCGACATGAAATAGCGTGTAATGTCTGGATGTGTGACAGTAATCGGCCCACCCTTCGCAATCTGTTCGCGGAATTTTGGAATGACGCTACCGGTGCTGCCCAAGACATTGCCGAAACGCACCATAATGAAGCGCGTTCCACTAGACTGCTGCAATCCCTGACATACCATTTCTGCCAGACGTTTACTCGCTCCCATCACATTGGTTGGGTTGACCGCTTTGTCGGTAGAAATCAATACAAATTTCGCTACCCCATGACGCTGTGCAGCAGTGGCGACCGACCATGTACCCAGCACGTTATTGCGTATCGCCTGCCAAGCGTTATGCTGCTCCATGAGGGGGACATGCTTGTATGCGGCTGCGTGAAAAACCACCGCAGGCTTATACTCAGAAAAAACTTGATCAAGACGGGCAGCATCACGCACATCACCAATCAGGCAGACAATGTCGACGCCATCGAATTTCGCGGCCAGCTCCTGTTCCATGTTATACAGTGCAAATTCACTCAACTCGAACATCACTAAAGTACGTGGCTTGAAGTTTATGATCTGGCGACATAATTCAGAGCCGATGGACCCACCGGCACCGGTTACCAGCACGGTTTTGCTGGTGAATAATTCATGCAACCCGGCCGCATCTAATTGAACCGGATCACGTCCCAACAGATCGTCCAGCTCCACGGCACGCAATTGCGAAATGGCAACACGTCCACTTAAAAGGTCATCGAATGACGGTACCGTCAGCACCTTGACTCTGGCCTGATTACAAATCTCAATCGCACGCTTGCGCACTTGGTGCGAGGCCGATGGCATGGCAATAATGGCTTGTTTTACATTCATGCGTTCCGTCCATTGCGGCAGGCTATCCAGCGCGCCCAGCACCTTGATCCCATTGAGGATACGCCCATGTTTATCCACATTATCGTCCAGAAAACCCACCAGCCGCCAATCGCGGCTGCGTGCCAGTTCCTTGGACAAGCCTACAGCTGCATCGCTTGCTCCTAGCACCAGCACTGGCTCTAAATTTAATTTTAGATTGCGATAAAAACCATGCTCTTTCCAGAGACGATAAATGAATCGGCTCCCGCCCATTAAAAGTAGCAATAACGCAGGATTAATCACCAGTACCGAGCGAGGTATTACAGCACTGATACGAAACATCCACAACACGAAGGGAATCAGCGCAGCAGCCGTCAACACCGCCAAAAAAATTCGGCGCAAGTCAGTTACACTGGCATAGCGCCATAGGCCACGATACAAACCAAAGCGCCAGCAAATAATACTTTGCAAGGGTACTACCCAGACCAAGGTATGCAGCATCTCATCAATAAAATGCGGTGGTGGCTCGAAATTGAAGCGCAACAGATAAGCCAAGCTCCAGGCAAATGCGGCCGCCACAAAATCATGCAGCATGGCCAGCAGAGTACGCAAATCTAATTTAGCCACGCTGGCTTCGCTGAAATGCTTTCCAGCGATTATCCAAAATCAGCATTAACCCCGCATACACCCCCCCCCATATCAGGAACAGAAGCCATGGCCATTCAGTGGATTGACGCAAACACCAAATGGCAGATGCGCCCACCGCGAACATCAAAATATATTCAACTAATGCGACATTACGATGTCCCCAACCAATCTGCACCAAGCGTTGGTAATAATGTTCGCGATGTGCTTGAGAGATTTTTTCACGACGCAACATACGTTTCAGCAAAGTGACACTGGCATCTATGATGAAAGGAGAGAATACCAGCAACGGAAACCATCCAGGCCATAGCCCCAGTTGCCAGCCCCACAACCCCATCGCGGCAGATAAAAAACCAAGAGGAATGGATCCTGCATCACCCATAAATACTTGAGCCGGATAAAAATTGTAATAAAGCAATCCCAAGCCAGCGGCACCTATTGAGAAATTTAGCATGGCCTGAGTATCAGCGCCATGCATCAGTGCTGCTACGCCATACATCGTGAAACCGAAAAATGTCATACCTCCAGCCAAACCATCCGATCCATCCATAAAATTGAATAGATTGGTCATCCAAACTACGCACAGCAACACGAGTAAAGCCAGCGCAACACCCTGCGCCAGCAAGCCGGAGCCGAACACCAGAATTGCAGCAGCAGCGATGTGCGCCAACAAGCGTTGTCGTACTGGCAGGCCGCGCACGTCATCTAGCAAAGATACAGCGAACAGTAAAATCATGGGCAATACCACCCACCAAGCTAATGACATCACCATCAATGCCCAGGCGGACAGTAGACCTGCCATCAACCCAACCCCGCCAATGCGCGGAATCGGCTCCTCATGCAATGAGCGCTCATTGGGGATATCTTGAATTTTTTTACCTGCTTTGCTGAATACGATAATAGTGATCACCAACATGGTGATTAGAGCTGCAATCAGGGGGGCGTAATGCGACATGGAGACTTTTACTCTAAAACAACATTAATAATTTCCGCGCAATCCACTTTCATGCGAGGTAGTTACCGTATGGAAAATTGCTTAACAAATCCTCGGCTAAATTGGTATGCTTTATTAAAAGCAATGAATTACAGCATAAATAGCAAATTTATTAACTCTTTTTATCTAAGCGTCGGTGCGATTCTGCAGTCGCTTGCAGCCCCTGTTGCAAGGTATAAGGAGGGACCCAGTTTAAATCACGGCGAATTTTACCACTATCGACCTGCAACGAGCCGAGTAAACGTTCGACTTGATCAGATTTGCCGGATAATTTTCCCAATATTTTTAACCAGCTTGGCGGGAACGGCAATAAGTGCGCCGGACATCCCATCGCATTGCGCAACTGGCGCAACAAATCCGGAGTGGAAACATCCTCACCATCACATACCAAATAAGTCTGGCCTGCGGCGACAGGATGGGTCGAGCAGGCTATCAAGGCATCCACCAAATTATCCAGATAAATCAGGCTGCGACGGTTATGCACAGAAGCAAATGGCAAAGGGATATGTTTGGCGGCCACCGCCAGCATTTGTGCAAAGTTGCCTTTCACACCCGGACCATAAACCAATGGAGGGCGCACAACAACAATTTCCAAGCCGGTTTCTTGGGCAATGCGCCACAACGCTTGTTCGGCTTGCCATTTCGAGACACTGTAAAAATCTTGTGGACTGGGTTCATCCAACTCTGTAAATGACTGAGTTGCGCTAGTCTGCTCACCATTCACCTTGATCGAACTAACGTAGACGAGCCGCTTCGCCCCAGAACAAGCAGCCTGCCGAGCGAGATTTGAAGTGCCGTGCAGGTTGACCTTGAGATACTCCGCCAATGGATCCGTAGCGCTCTCGCGCATTACATGCACTCGTGCGGCAAGATGAATCACTACATCCACATCGCGTAATGCATCAGCCCAATTCGTTTCACTATCAATTGCGCCGACGACTATGACTTCAGTATTTTCAATCAATGAATTCCCTGAACGCACCGCCGCGCTTACAGATTGTCCTAGCCGGAACAATTCAGCACAGAGTGCTTTACCAACAAAGCCGCCAGCCCCGGAAATCATAAATTTCATGATAATAACCAACGATTAAGCATGATTAAGTTGGGTAAGCTTTCATCGTGCATTTGTTCATGGGGTTTTTTTTGTCAAACGCAACCAGAATATTTTTAAAAACAAGGAGGAGCAAAAAAATCGCATCATGCTCATAAGATGCCACTTCAAGTACTTGAAACTGTGATGACTACTCCTGCGTGCAAGATGAATTACCTTGGCATCAGGACATACGGCCACTTCATAACCCTTTAATCTCAGCCTGGCGCATAAATCTACGTCTTCATAATAAAGAAAGTATCGCTGATCAAATCCACCTAACTTTTTGAATACGTCGCGCGGGAATAACATAAACATCCCGCCAACCCAATCAGGAAAGATCGGAGTATCTTTTACAAGATAGTCGCTGCCTCTACATCTGCCAAATGCTTTGCAAAATATCTTGAGAGGTGTCGGAAAACGACGGGCACTATCTTCTATCTCGCCGCTCGTACTCAATATGAGCGGCGCTGCCACGCCAACTGCAGAATCCTGTAGACACGCAAGCAAAGCCTTAAATGGGTCGCCATTCAACCGGATATCCGGATTCATTACACAAAAAAACCGTCCCTCTGCGTATGTAAATGCTTGATTGTGATTGGTCGCGAATCCCATAGGAATGGGGTTGCGAATAACCTTTATTGGAAATTCAAATCTATCTGCTGCGAACGGCAATATCTCATCCAGGTTAAGTGTGAGAATCAATTCGATCAATGAGGCCCGGCAATGCTGATTGATATCATGCAGCAGACATTCAATCAACTGAATTTGTGCATGGCTGACAACAGAAATGGAAATTTCAGGCAATTGCTGCGCAGCTATTTTGTCCATCACAAATAATGAACCTGAGACTCTCGAGTAACTTGCCTCGCAATTAGACTCTTACTCATAAATTTTATTCCGCAGGTTAGGAGCGCCAATCACAAGCATCCTCAGGAAGAAAAAAAATTAAGCAAGATCATCAATTCTCAGCGGATTACAATGCCGGTTATCGCCGAGCTCAAATTCGATTAATAAATATAATGAATCGCAAGATCAAGTTATCAAACCATTTTTGCCGCCATATTTCCTTGGATAACACTAACTGAACACGACACCACAATGATGATTTTGCTGCGATGAATTTATTGAGAACTAGCCTTTGAGATATCGGAATGCCATTTTCAAACATATTTGAAAAAACAGAAGCCTGCAACCAAAGCAATCCTTTTCCGCTGTAAATAAATCTATGCAGTTTTCTTTTTAATTCATCAAACATATTCACGGTTGCACCAATCGTGTTATTGCCGTGCTGTCGATATTTTATATTGGCGTTACTATCAAAAATTATTTCGCCAAAACAAGATAGAACTAAATAACACCACCAATCATGCATCAACACTTTACTTGGAAGATGCTTACAAATAAGTTCCACTGCTTTTCGATTAAGTACCATCGTACAGCCGGTAGCAACATTTTCAACTAGAGCATTGCCAAAACCGACTTTTCTTGGTGTATTGGTAAATCCAATATGGTTTAACTGTTCATCAACAATTTCTAACCTGGAGCAAAATAATGCCGGGCGGTTATCGGTGACTACCACAAGAGCTGAAACTGCGTGCGCAATTTTATGAGGATGCCAAACATCATCTTGATCACAAAAAGCAACGTATTCTGTTTCAGTTAGCGCAGCGTTATGCAGTAATTCAAAGAAACTCAGAGCTGGGCCCAGGTTTTTATGCCCTCTTAATATATCTATACGCCCACTTAATTGCTCATTTTCTAAAATGTTTCTTGTTGAATCTGACGATCCATCATCCCTTACCAAAATCCTAATATTTGGATAGGTTTGCTCATACAATGAATTCAGCTGCTGCTGAAGATACTTGCTTCCATTGTATGTAGAAAGTAGTACTGTGACCTTATTTGGCTTGGATACCTCTGGCGTCATCGTTTAGCTCCACCCTTGACAAATCTACCTGAATAAGGGATTTTTATGCCTCTTAATTTAATTATTACATCGCCACTTTTAAGTCTCAAATACACTTATCGTTTAACAATCTCGATGTTTGGGAGCGGAAACACCAAGTTTACTCCTCTATATTTACCATTCTCCAGGAAGAATTTTCTAAAATGCCATGGCAACACGATTAGGTAATCCGGTTTTTGCGATAGTAACTCTGCTTCTGGAATGATGGGGATCCATGTGCCTGGGGTGTAGCAGTCATATTTTTCTGGGTTAACCTCGCCAACAAACGAAATATCTTTTTCTGACACTCCGCAGTATTGCAACAGTACATTTCCCTTTGTAGATGCGCCGAGTGCGGCGACAGTTTTCTTTTCTGCATGAGCTGTTTTGATGAAAGCCAGTAAATCGTGCTTCGTTTTAGCTACACGTTCCGCAAATTTTTGATAAGGCACGAGCGTATCTAGCCCATCTGCGAGTTCGTGATCGAGAATCTTCTTCACCAAAGGAGCTGGTGTTAAATCGCCATGCGATTTCGATACCGTGATTGAGAAGCTACCACCATTAGCTTCATTGAACTCCACATCAATAATCTTGAAGCCCACTCTGTCAGCCATCCATTTAATCTGGCGCAGAGCATAAAACTCAACATGCTCATGACAAACTGTGTCATATGAATTCATCTCGAGCATAGTTGGCATATAGCTTTGTTCAAATACCCAGATCCCATCTTCTGCAAGTATGTCATACACTTGTTGCATAAAGTCCGTTGGGTCTTCTAGGTCGTAGAACATCGAGAACGAAGTGACTACTTTGGCTTTTCTCTTTGGAAAATGTTCTTTCACTAAAGCTGAAGAAAAGAAATTGGGGATTAGTTGAATGTGCGGTGGGTAATAGCTGTGAAATTTTATTCCAGTCGGGTCAATGCCTACCAGATCCGGCCCAGAGGACGGATACGCCTGCAATGTAGTGCTGTCGTTACTACCAATATCAATAACAAGATCGCCTTTGTGCAACTCAACCTGTTCAAGGATTTTTTTAACCTTGTCGTTGAGGTGGGCTACCATGCTGGCATTGAGGCCGGAGCGATAACCATAGTTCTCGCCATACATCTCATCAGAATTATAGGAATGCTCAAGCTGCAATAGCCCGCAGATATCATCCCCCCCCATGCATTTCACCAAACGCAGTGGGCCAGCCGTGATTTTTGAACTCTTCTCGCGCGGGAATATCCCGGTCAGCATCTGCTCTCCCAAGTCGAGCACACGCTCCAGCTGCTTATTGCCACAAATTCTGCATTTTTCAATTTTTTTGAACACTATCTTATCCCTATCCTTTTGCGCGATTCTGCTCAATGAGCTTGCGCAAATCGGCATCCACCATCATGCTTATCATCTCGTGAAACCCTACCTCAGGTATCCAGCCAAGTTGATTTTTCACCTTCTTGGAGTTTCCCACTAATTGCACTGATTCAATGGGACGATATGAAGCAGAGTCCTCGCGGACATAGTCGCGATAATCCAAATTGAAATGTCCAAAGGCGATTTCACACAGCTCTCGCACCGAGTGCGTTTCACCAGTGGCCACCACATAATCATCCGCGTGCGAGTGTTGTAACATCAGCCACATTGCGTGCACAGAATCTCCCGCAAAGCCCCAATCACGACACGCATCAAGATTTCCCAGGCAAAGCTCATTCACCAGTCCCAGTTTAATCATCGCCACTGCATGTGTTATTTTTCTTGTAACAAAACCTAATCCACGGCGTGGACTCTCGTGATTGAACAGAATTGCCGAGCACCCATATAATCCATAGTGCTGGCGGTAAATCTGAATCATCGAATGCGCGTAAAGCTTTGCGGCACCATATGGGGTACGAGGTCGAAATTGCGTTGCTTCTGATTGAGGGCTTTCGAGTGCATTACCAAACATTTCACTGCTTGATGCCTGGCAGAAGCGAATATTGGTATTCACTGCGCGAATGGCATCCAAGATACGAGCAACCGCTAGCCCATTCACCTCTCCGATATCAACAGCATCGTTGAACATTCCGGCTCCTGATGAGTAGGCGGCCAAGTTATAAATCTCCGTTGAGCGATATTCAGCTAGTACTTCTGTCATTCGACATTGATCCATCATATTCCACTCGACCAACTCAACACTCTGCATTAGTGCTGTGGTAAGCAACTCTTTGGCATTTTGTATGTTTCTGACTGCACCAACGACATGATAGCCTTTGGTAAGCAACAACTCGGCCAAATATGAGCCATCTTGGCCAGTCATACCGGTGATTAAGGCTGTTTTCATAGTATCTATCAGAGAAACCGGGCCAAGAAGCGACTGATCCAGGTAGCATTCCGACTTCGTGAAAGATCATACAATACTGAACGAGCATTTCTATTCACGAAAACACAGTAAAGACTGACAAATACATTTGCAATGGCGGCAGGGAACATTGCAATTGCCATATACACCACCCGAGACAGGCCTTTTGTCCTAACCGCTATAAAATGGCGGTATTCGGAAACGGTATACCCTCCAGTAGCTCTATATAAAATGAGTTTTTTAATTGGCCTCCATGGCTCTTTGGCACATACAGCAAACTTCGACTGATCTGAGAAGTCGGGAAACGACCAAATCAACCGGGGCCATTTGAACATCCAAATTTCAAAGCCCCGCGATGTCCACATTGCATTGCCATAACGTATTATTATCAGCGGATCTGCAATAACCTTGACCCTGTTTATCGGCGGATGCTGGAAGATGACGCCGACATGAATGAACAGTGTTCCGTAATAGGATGAACGATCCCGCTCCAACCATACACTGCGCTTCATGACGACGCCACCGATGAACGAAAGATAATTCGCTACTTCGGAAAAAAATTCTTCTCCATCTTTTGTTGCGTACTCCCTGTCACTAGTAAACTTGAGTAAACGAGTTTCAAGCACCCTTGAAAAATCGACATTTCTTACTTCGGAATTCACAACGACGAGGTCAAATTCTCCATTGATAGACTCAAGAACACGAGATATAGCCTTGGGACACAATAGATCGTCATCGGTCATCAGCCAACAGTATTCTCCCCTTGCATAGCCAACAGCCTTATCATAGTCACCATCTACACCCGAATTTGTTTGCTCACGGAAATAGCGAATTTCAGGATAGCGCAACAAATACTGCGCCATCACTTCAGGAGTATTATCCGGTGAAGCACCATCCACTATGACAAGCTCAACACCAGACACCATCTGACCAAGGATGGAATCCAGAGTCTCACCGATAAATCGCCCTCTGTTGTAAGTTGTAATGCAGATGGATAATTTTATAGACATAATATTATAGATTCACTGTTATTAGCCATTTCATTACCTCTTCAATACGTCCCCCATCTCAACGCGGCAAAATTGACATTTCTTTTGCCCTGATTAAATTGCGGTTGATAGGTATTGTCAGATAAAAACAAATTTTTGATCTGCAATCAGAGCAAATTGATCTTCACTAGACACCCTGAATTTTTTGTATTGATATTGATTCTCAGCAAATATCAAGCCTTGCACCTCGTCTATGAATGATTCCTCAAAGAACTCAGGGGCTACAAAAAAACCATTCACACCATTTCTGTCCACGGTCACAAAACGATAACCGTATCGTTCAAAGAAATTCCGCCAGCCTGAAATAGAGACCCCATAATAAAGATGAGTTGGGTGTGCCTTTGTAAACACGAAATCAGGCTGATATTCAATGGTCATACTACGCTCGGGCCCATAGACAGAATTGTATTCAACCACAAATATCTTTGGCCTGAACCCGCCTTCCAGAATGGCTTGTGCAATATAATAATCGTTGCCATCGATATCAAGCGAGAACACATCAGGGTCATGGTGCATTGCCATCGCCTTCATGTCATGCACACTTTCCTTTGTCACAAACATATTGTGGCATTCAGCGCCGATGCTATACCCGACGACAGTCCTTCTCGCTCTTTCAACAAGCTGAGCGCTACCTTCGATCAGCAGGCCATTATATTTTTCGGCGACAAGTAGCCAGCCCGTGTTGTTCTCAATTCCATCTGCGGCACCAATTTCAATGAAGTAACGATTATTGTTCAATAGATTCTTCCGTAATACATCCAGTATGCCATCTTCGCCATTCTGGCTAAAACCTGAAAACTCCCACGATGCAGGTTGTTTCAAATCGATATTACGAGCTTGCATCATCGCCGCACCTTTGCTCAATGCAATATTGATACGCTGACGATCCCGAGTATTTAATAAGTAATTAAACAACCTTCCAAACATATCTCCCCCTTGTTACCTACAACAAAATTGGTTCCAATACCTAACAAAAATTGAGCGTAATGATTGTGATGACAAGATACTCAACATAGTCGCGACAACCCAAAGAATAACCCCAAATAAGAGCTTCACATATACAACCTCTCCTACGATCGGCATGCCAAAATATCCCGATACGCCAATGAGCAACGAAATTCCTAGTGGTATACCAACATCTTTAGACAGCCAATTCCGAGCATAGCCCTTCAAAAATTTTTTATGCATAATCCATGTTCCCAACAATACATAAAAAATGAAATGCAGAAGCTGTGCTATCGCCCCACCGACTGCGCCATAGGTCAAAGAAAAAACGATCGTAAGCGGTACAACTATGCTTATTAGCAAAACATATATTATGGACATCGATTTAATTTCGCCTTGCGCCAGCATTAACGCATACGGTATATGCATTACACCGTGCAATGCATAGCCAATTAATAGGTAGGATGCTAACGGGGCCACATCTGCCGCAAGATCAGTATTGCCCGTCCACAATCGAATTAATACCTGAGAAAGTAAAACCATTATCATGGCAGCTGGGAACAACATAGTGGCAAGCAAATGACTGGCAGTGCGATACTGTTTTAATAGCTCTTCAAAATTTTCTTGCGCCACCAAAGATGAAAACCTGGGATAAATAGCGTTAAATATTGGGGTAATTATAATGTAGAGGCTGCTTGCCACTATTGTGGCCAGCATATATTGCCCAAACCCTTCTAGCCCTAACGTCTTGCTAAGTATTAGCTTGTCTATTTGCGTTAATACAAGCCCTGCAAATGAAATAGCGCTAACACCTAGAGAAAACTTTAAAACCCGTTTAATATTGTCAATATCAAAATGGTTAACCTGCGCATTACCAATTACTCGCCATGCAGCCGAACGCATGGTGATCGCATAAACAAGACCTACGCATGCCTGCCAAATGAAGAAGGCCTCAATCGTCGGCGATATAAACGCGAGCACCACCACCGCACCCAAACTCCCGATCGTCACCATGGCCATATTAATACCGCTCGATACCGTCAAGCGTTGCGCACCTATCAATGCCCCCTGATACAAGCCGATCGGCCAGCGGCACGCCACTACCAGCCCCATTAACACCACGGCATGTGAAATAGCTTGCGGAGAAAATTGTTTGGACTGCAGCCAGTATTCTGCAATCAATGGCGCGAGCACCAGGATCAATAAAGCAATCGCGCCAGCCATACTCCAATAGACAATGGCAAGGGTATGCAGCAACTTCCCTGCTTCCTGCAAATTTCCCGATGCCGAATATCGTGCGACCTCGCGGTTAATCGTTGGGGCTAATCCCATATCAAGAAGGGAGAGCAATGCCTGCGTCGTTACAAAGAAACCAATCAAACCATAGGCTTCTATTCCGAGGTATTTAAGATAAAAGGGAACTACTGCCAAGCCGATCAGTGCCGACCAGATCGAGTTTGCTAATCCTGCAAGCAGGTTTCCGCTCAGCCTCATGCTGGGAAATTCGCGAGAGTCGTGTCGTTGGGGTGTCCATTGACCCGTGCTACCGGCCAATCCACGATGACCCACAATGCAAGTCTTGGATTCAAGGGGCAAGGGGCAAAAGATGCAGGGTTCAAGACTAGAGGCACGTGGCGATGTTTACGAGCGCAGGTTTTTTATATTTATTGCTTCTTTATGGATTTCATATTTACAACCAATCCCCGTTAACGGCCAATGGGAAAATACTCCAGTCCGTGTGCACTTACTGCAGCCGACTCATACAAGCTACGGCCATCGAATATTAGTGGGTTTTTGAGCTTGGCTTTAATTATTGCGAAGTCCGGATTGCGGAATTCTTTCCACTCAGTGACGATCACCAATGCATCCGCATCCTTACAGGCTGTGAGCGGATTGTCTGCATAAGAAATCCTGGGGTCATTACCAAAGATCCGTTGTGCTTCCGGCATGGCTACCGGGTCATAGGCAGTGACGGTGGCACCCGCCTCTAATAAATCTGAAATCAGCTTGCGACTCGGGGCGTCGCGCATGTCATCAGTGTTGGGCTTGAAAGCAAGGCCCCAAATGGCAAAGTTTTTTCCAATGAGATCAGTACCGAATCTGGCTTTTATTTTGTTCGTGAGGACTTCTTTTTGTGCATCGTTGGCTGCTTCTACGGCATTGAGTACTTTAAGGGTGATGCCGGCGTCGTCATTGGCAGTTTTGATGAGTGCTTTTACATCTTTGGGGAAACAGGATCCTCCATAGCCGCAACCTGAATAGAGAAAATGGTAACCGATGCGGGTGTCGGAACCAATGCCTAGTCTTACCATTTCAATATTGGCACCGAGTTTTTCTGCGACATTGGCCAGTTCGTTCATGAAGCTGATGCGGGTGGCGAGCATGGCATTGGCAGCATATTTAGTGAGTTCGGCACTTTTAACATCCATGACAATAATACGGTCGTGGTTGCGATTGAACGGGGCATATAACTCCCGCATCTGTTGGATAGCATACGCATCATCGCCACCGATGACGATACGATCCGGGCGCATGAAATCTTCGACCGCCGCGCCTTCTTTAAGGAATTCGGGGTTGGAGACGACGCTATGTTTGAGCTTAACATCGCGCTTTTGCAACTCTTCTGCGATGACTGCGTTGACCTTGTTGGCGGTGCCAACCGGAACCGTGCTTTTATCAACGAGTATTTTGTCTTCGGTCATACGGCTGCCGATGTTTCTGGCTGCTGCCAGAACATATTGCAGGTCGGCGGAGCCATCTTCATCAGGGGGGGTGCCGACGGCGATGAACTGGATGCGGGCATGAGCAACGGCGCGGTCTATGTCTGTGGTGAAGCCGAGGCGGCCGGCAGCGACGTTGCGGCGCACAATGTCGATCAAGCCAGGCTCGTGGATGGGGATATCACCGTTTTCCAGAATGCGTATTTTTGCTGGGTCGAGATCAAGGCAGAGGACATGGTTACCAACCTCTGCGAGGCATGCGCCACTGACTAGACCTACATAGCCGGTCCCTACTATTGTGACTTTCAAGCGTTATCTCCAATATTAAAGCGTGTGTAGATTTTTTTATGACCTTCTGTAAACAGCAGAAGGTTTATCCCATTGCCAAAATCCATGCATGACATTTCGGCTGAATGATCCATATGGAACAAATGATTTCGCTGGCAATGCGGTTTATAACCTTGCGTTAACCCCAATACTTTCAGTGCATATCAATACTCATCTCTTCAGACCGCGGCATTCACAAGGTGATCGTATGGTCAGAATTAAACAAGAAGGCGCGGCGCTTGATGCCATGTACAACATAACCCTTATTCAGCAGGAAATCGGAAATGGGCATCGTTTTGTCCAGTGATGCCAGCAATCAGCGCTACTTCGTTCAATAATCAACTTTCATAATGATTGCAGTGCGCAAGATTTCCACTCCTTGGATACTGGATTGCGGATTATAATTCAAGCCGTGCATCTCAAGAAATGTTTGTCATCAACCTTTTGAAAGTCACTATGCTCTATCCCGTTATTTTGTCCGGGGGTTCTGGCACCCGTTTGTGGCCCTTGTCTCGCGTGGCATTACCCAAGCAGTTTTTGCCACTGATTTCCGAACACACATTATTTCAGGAAACATTGCTGCGCCTTAAAGACTTTCCCAGCATAGCTGCGCCATTAGTGATCTGTAACAACGAGCATCGCTTTCTCGTTGCCGAACAGTTGCGTGCCGTTAACATTAATCCATTAATGCAGGTACTTGAGCCATTAGGTCGCAATACTGCACCTGCAGTGGCGATTGCTGCACTCGCCGCACAAGCTAGAGATGCTCAGGCAATTTTGTTGGTGTTGCCTGCAGATCATCTAATTCAGGATATTGCAGGCTTTCATATGGCGATTCAAGCAGCATTCGCGTTGGCGCAACAAGATAAGTTGGTGACCTTCGGTATTACACCCAATGAAGCTGCTACAGGATTCGGCTACATTGAACGCGGTGCAATATTAGGACCCGGTGAACACAGCTTTGAGGTGGCGCGTTTTGTGGAAAAACCAGATTTGGATACGGCTAAACAGTTCGTGGCTTCAGGAAGATTTTTTTGGAACAGTGGCATGTTCGTGTTCAAGGCATCCGTTTACCTGAATGAGTTGCAACGCTACCGCCCGGACATTTACCAAGCTGCACAGCAAGCATGGCAACATAGCACTCACGATCTGGATTTTTGTCGTCTGGATGAAAAGGCTTTTGCCTCCTGCCCATCGGATTCTATCGATTATGCAGTGATGGAACATACTCAGGCGGCGGCCATGGTGACAGTGGACATCGGCTGGAGCGACATCGGTTCATGGTCATCACTCTACGACGTCAGCGCACAAGATGAGCAAGGCAATGCTTTGCGTGGCGATGTTTATACCGCGGAAACCACACAAACTTATGTTCGCGCCGAAAGTCGTATGGTGGCAACTATCGGAGTGCGTGACTTGATCATTGTGGAAACTGCTGATGCAGTATTGGTGATGCATAAGGACTTTGCCCAGGATGTAAAACATACCGTGGAATATCTTAAGCAGGCCGAACGCACCGAGCATCTGATTCACCGTCGTGTCTATCGCCCTTGGGGCTATTATGAAGGCATTGATATAGGCGAACGATTCCAGGCCAAGCGCATTATGGTGAAACCCGGTGCAAAATTGTCTTTGCAAAAGCACCATCGTCGCGCCGAGCATTGGGTTGTGGTTTCCGGTTATGCCAAAGTAACTCGCGGAGAGGATATCCTGCTGCTACAAGAGGATCAATCCACTTATATTCCTATTGGCATGAAACACCGTCTGGAAAATATCGGCACAGGATCGCTTTATCTGATTGAAGTCCAGTCTGGCTCTTATCTCGGCGAAGATGATATTGTGCGGTATGACGACGATTATAAACGTAGTTAATCCCCTTCCAGTTTTATTGGCTAATTCAAAAGTAGCAAAAAATTTATAACCAGAATATTTCATATTTGATATACGTTCTCGCTTGTCTTTGAATAATGTTGCAGAGCAAAAAATATTGCGCGCGGTCATCGCACGACACAAAAGATTCGGACTAAATTCGGCGTGTGAAGATTATGAATGCCGTTTGCACTAACTCCCTCATTCTTGATGACTCACCCGCACTTCTTGCTGGCCTGCCAAATCAACTTCGGTTGTATGATATTCGCTTATCTATGTTGAACCCTCGTCGGATTTATACTCTCTTGCTGTGGCTTTTTTTGCCATATATATTTTTCCATCTGCTCTGGCGTGCACACAAACAACGTGAGTACCTGCAGCATATTGGCGAACGTTTTGGGCGTTATTCTGCTCGCAGTGATAAGCCGTTGATCTGGCTGCATACCGTATCAGTTGGAGAAACACATGCAGCGGTCAGCTTGGTGCAACGTTTGCGGGAAAATTTCCCGCATCATCAACTTCTGCTTACACACACCACTCCGACCGGCCGCGCAGCTAGTGAACAGCTTTACGGCGGTGATGTTCTGCGGGTTTATTTGCCTTACGACTACCCATTTGCTGTCAAGCGCTTCTTACAACACTTTCGTCCGCGCATCGGAATCTTGATGGAAACTGAAATCTGGTTTAATCTGATCCACAGCTGCCACACTATGCAAATTCCCTTGCTGCTGCTTAATGCACGGTTATCCGAGAAATCTGCTGCACGTTATGCACGCTACCCGAATTTGACGCGACTGGGCTTGAACGAGCTGAGCGCTATTTCTGCGCAAAGCGAAGTCGATGCTGCACGCATGACTGGATTAGGTGCAAACAATGTATCTATCATGGGCAATCTGAAATTTGACATTCAACCACCATCGGCGATGCTGAAACTGGGTGCACAATTGCGCACCCAGTTTGGCAAAGACAGGAAGATTTTTCTGGCAGCCAGTACACGCGCCGGAGAAGAAATACTATTGCTATCCATGCTTAAGCAATTAGACATTCCCCATCTGCTAACCGTCATTGTGCCACGCCACCCACAACGCTTCGACGACGTAGCCGACATGCTCACCCAGCAAGGAATTCGCTTTCAGCGCAGAAGTGAAAACTGTCCGATTGCACCAGACACCCAAGTGGTATTGGGTGATAGTATGGGAGAGATGTTTGCCTATTATGCCGCCTGCGACCTTGCCTTCATTGGCGGCAGTTTACTGCCCTTTGGAGGACAAAACCTCATTGAGGCTTGCGCCGTAGGCAAGCCTGTGTTTATCGGTCCACACACGTACAATTTCGAGCAAGCCAGCCAGCTTGCTGTCGAATGCGGAGCAGCCGTGCGCATTCAGAATTCAGCCGACCTAGCGCAAAGTTTACAAAACTTGCTTGCCAACCCCGGTCAGCTGACAAAAATTGGCCAAGCCGGACTGCATTTTGTACGCACCCATCGTGGCGCAACAGAGCAAGCACTGCGGCATATAACCCATTTTCTTGATAACCACGTTCAGTAAAATAACGCAAAATAAAACGACATATCAATCCTCCAAACCATGAGTAAAATCCTTATTACCGGCGGTGCCGGGTTTATTGGCTCCGCGGTTATTCGCCAACTGATCACGGAAACCGACGCTACAGTCATAAACGTCGATAAGCTGACCTATGCCGGCAATTTACAGTCCTTGATATCGGTTGCAGACAACCCCCGCTACCGCTTCGAACATGTGGATATTTGTGATGCTGCTACAGTCGCGAGCCTATTTCATGAACATCAGCCGGATGCGGTGATGCATTTGGCTGCGGAATCGCATGTCGATCGATCTATCACCGGCCCGGCCGCCTTTATTGAAACCAATATTATCGGCACTTACACTCTCCTGAACGCAGCACGGGAATACTGGAGTGAGCTTTCTGCAGAACGAAAAAATACTTTTCGCTTCCACCATATTTCCACAGATGAGGTATATGGCAGCCTCGGTGAAACCGGTTTTTTTACCGAGAATACAGCTTACCAGCCAAACTCACCTTACTCGGCAAGCAAAGCGTCTTCAGATCATCTGGTGCGTGCTTGGTATCATACCTATGGCTTACCCGTGGTCACTACCAACTGCTCCAATAATTACGGCCCTTATCATTTCCCGGAGAAGCTCATTCCGTTGATCATCCTGAATGCGTGCAATGGTAAGCCGCTACCTATTTATGGCAAGGGCGACAACATCCGCGACTGGTTGTATGTGGACGATCATGCGCGTGCCTTGCGCTTGGTACTAGAGCGGGGCCGGGTGGGGGAAACCTACAATATCGGCGGCTGGAATGAAAAAACCAATTTGGAAGTGGTTCATGCGATTTGCGCTATTCTTGATGAGCTCCGCCCTCAAGGTGCGCCGCATGCATCCCTTATCACCTACGTACAGGACAGGCCCGGGCATGACCATCGCTACGCGATCGATGCCAGTAAAATCGCCCATGAACTGGGCTGGAAGCCGCTGGAAACTTTTGAAACCGGATTACGCAAGACAGTGCAATGGTATCTGACAAACACAGATTGGGTTGATGCCGTAATTAGTGGAGAATACCAGAATTGGATTCAACAAAATTACGGTGACAGGGAAACATCATGAAAGGCATCATACTCGCAGGTGGCTCCGGCACCCGACTTTACCCGGCTACCCGATCCATCTCCAAACAATTATTGCCCGTTTATGACAAACCAATGATTTATTATCCGCTGACCACGCTTATGCTGGCCGGCATTCAGGATATCCTGATCATCTCCACTCCGCAGGATATACCGCGTTTCGAACAGTTGTTAGGCGATGGCTCACAGTGGGGAATGAATTTCTCCTTTGCTATACAGCCTTCACCGGATGGGCTCGCGCAAGCCTTTATTATTGGCGAATCTTTTATCGGAAATGACTCCTGTTCGTTGGTGCTGGGGGATAACATTTTTTACGGCCACGACTTTGAAAAAAATCTTTCAGCCGCCAGAACCAAACTAGAGGGCGGCACGGTGTTTGCCTACCATGTCAATGACCCAGAACGGTACGGAGTAGTGGAGTTCGATACTGCGGGGCGTGCAATCAGTCTGGAAGAAAAGCCCAAAAGACCCAAGTCCAATTATGCCGTGACGGGACTCTATTTTTACGACAACAACGTTATTGAGATTGCCAAATCCGTTAAGCCTTCTGCACGTGGTGAATTAGAAATTACCACTGTCAATCAGATTTACCTCGATAGCGGAAAACTGGATGTGCAGGTTATGGGGCGTGGCTATGCGTGGTTGGATACTGGTACGCATGATTCGTTGCTGGAAGCATCACTGTTTATTCAGACACTAGAGAAGCGTCAAGGCTTGAAGATTGCCTGCCCGGAAGAGGTTGCATATCGCCGAGGTTACATTACGATAGAGCAAATGGAACGGTTGGCAGAGCCACTGGCAAAGAATGGTTATGGCCGGTATCTGCTTGACATTCTAAAAGAGAAAGTTTATTAAATATGCACGTTATTCAAACTGCAATAGCCGACCTTTTAATTATAGAACCCAAAGTGTTCGGTGATGCCCGTGGGTTTTTTTTCGAGAGTTTCAATCAAAAAGTCTTTGAGAGTATCACAGGACTATCCGTCAGCTTCGTCCAGGATAACCACTCCCGATCGGCTCAGCATGTGCTGCGTGGACTGCATTATCAAATCAAACAACCACAGGGCAAGTTGGTTCGTGTGGTGGCAGGAGAAGTATTTGATGTGGCAGTGGATATTCGTAAATCATCACCCACTTTCGGTTTATGGGCGGGTGTCGTTCTTTCTGCCGAAAACAAACGGATGCTATGGGTGCCGGAAGGGTTTGCCCACGGCTTCGTCGTGCTTAGCGAATATGCAGAATTTCTCTATAAAACAACCAATTATTGGGCACCTGAATATGAGCGTTCTATCCTATGGAACGATCCCGACTTGGCTATTGATTGGCATCTTGACCAGAACGCTCCTATTTTGTCCAAAAAAGACCAAGAGGGCTCGCTTTTTGCCAGGGCTGAATTGTTCCCATAAAAATTTTTTGTGGTGGGCAAGAATAGCCACAGTGACAACGAGTTGACCGCTATCCAGACAAGCGCGATCCCTTTATTTAAATCTGCATAATAATGTCCAAAAATACAATGAATTGAGCTGGGTAGCCAGGTTTTTTGATTTGCTTAATATTTTCATGTTTTTTAAGTTAATCAAGTATAATAACGAGTTGTTATAGTAAAAAATCCACAAAAAGGAAGGCAAATAATGTCTATAAATCGTGTTACTTTCTTCCCAGTCGGCAATGGAGATACCACCTTAATCGAAGCGAATGATAAAACGATACTTACTGATATCAATTATCGTTGCGAACGATATACAGATCGCTTTAGAACTTCCATTGATGTTAACGGTAATATAGGAAACGCCGCCACTCTTGGGCATGAGGAGGCGTCAAAACCGTTTCAGTGGATCTACTACGACTTTGCTCTTGATCTTCAATATGCTTGTTATCAATCCAGTTATCGGAGTAATCGAGAGTATCGATTGTCGCTCTTGGTTTTGACTCACCCAGATAAAAACAACCTGACCGGTTTTGACAAACTTTTTTATCGCGGTGACCCTGCTGAATTCGAGGATCGGCCAAGAGAAGATGATAAATTGATTCTTATTGAGGAGATGTGGATCAACCCTTGTTTTACAGACTCCAAATATGAGACTGATGAATCTAAACCAGTATTTCAGGAGATTAAACGTAGGCTGAATCTTCAAGGCAGTAAGGGTTCAGAATTGAATGGCAATAGAATTAGCATACTGGAAGCAACGTCGTCATCATCCGGTTTAGTAAAAACCTTTTCTCGAAATATTGAAGCGTATGTTCTTTCTCCTGTCCAAAAAGAAGGCGAAATGTCCAAAGCCATATCGGGTGAAGATCAACGTGACGTTAATGACAGTAGCTTAGTCATACGTTGGACAGTTAAAGTTTTTGGTGGGACGAATCGCATTATGTTAGGAGGCGATGCGACGGTCGAGGTTTGGGATCGTATTTGGCAGAATTATCAAAACAATACCGACAAGCTCAGTTGGAATATCTTGCTTGCACCACATCACTGTTCTATTGATGCTATGGCGCGAAAAAATCAGGGGGGCAAGTATGAGTATTCCGAGAATGCACTTAACGCACTGGGCCAAGTGGAAGGTGATGGTTTCGTTGTAGCAAGTAGCAAAGAGATCAAGCACAATGATGACTTGCTGCCTAGCTGGGAAGCCAAGCAAAAATATCTTGGAATATTGAAAGATGCGGATGAAGCTCGGTTCTTAAACCCTGATACTCGAGCGAACGCACCTTTACTTTACTCACCACTTCAGGATGATAAACCTGAGCCAGTAGTATTCACCTTGACCAAGGAGGGGCCTTCTCTCGATGAGCCCGCACCTGCTTCACCGCATACACCTAACAAGATAGTGCCGGTTGAAACTGGCAATGACGAATTCGGTTATAAATGGAATATGAAAGTGTAAAGTGCCTCTTTCCTCAGTCCAGACAATAATTAAGTTGAATTCAGTGGGGGTGGCCGATCAACAAATGGTGCGATGGTATTTAGTCCCTTAAGTCTGAACGGTACTTTTCGCTACAGCTAAATGGCGGTGCTAAAATTTTTCAAGAAAGACATCATCTCCCATGGAACATAGCTTCACTGGGGATGATGTCTCTCACGTGCTGATACTTATCCGCAATCTTCGCACCACCGGGTGCTGTATGGTACATCACACCAGTGTTTTTTGTTCCAGCGATTGATGCAGCTGTTCGCCATTGCAAAACAAAAAGTATTGTGTCAAACCACACTGGGGTATAACGTATTACCCGAATCCATTAGCCGATTTTCACCTGAACGGGCAGCACAGGCGGATGCCCGTGCGTTAGCCCATAATCCCTCGAGCCAAGCTCTTCACCGTCATGAGACGGCAAGCAACAATTTGTTTTGATTCGGATCATGATGCCAGAATGCACTTACTGCCAATACCTGTTGGTGCAGCGTCGTTAGCATAAGCTGTATCTTGGCGCGCACCACCACCGCCTGCCGGAACGTACTCATCAGATTGTAGGCCAGCATGGCAAAACCCTGTGCAGCTTCTGTAGCGTAGAAACTATACAGATTGAAACTGTCCAACCCAAAGTCTTCTTTCAATTCCTTGATGCGATTCTCGCAGTCCGCACGACCCCGATAGTTGTGCCATACTTCCGCCGCCGGCAGGCTTAGACTAGTCACCATCGCACCATAACGCCAGCCTTGAATGTCTGGATCGTCAGCAAACTGAGCCGGCGTTACCCGGCGTGTTCTTGCATTTGACCGTCTGCCGCACTACGCGATAAGTCCTGTGTCCCATCCGTCGGCCTGATAGATGATAACCATGCATCACAAGAATCCGAATCCACTCGTCTGGACCGACAAGGCTAATGACATTCTTCAATAAGTCATCCGCGCCAACTACCGCTTAAATTCCATGAAGAACGCCCGCCTCTCTGTGCGATAACGCACAGACATCGGTCGGATAAAATATTTAATGTTCGACCATGAAGCAAGGTTGCGATGTATGCGCAGAAGCCGTGCTGCAATCGCCTGTACTTGAAAAGAGCATATGCCATCTAAAACCAAATAATAATTTGTTAGGCAGAACAACGAGTGTAAAATTTTATGGATCCTTTGAACTTAGTCAAGCTCACAGCGTTGATGGAGCGCACCAGCGGTAGCCCTGAAGTGAAGATCGGGCTTATCGACGGGCCTGTCGCTACCCAACATCCTGATCTGGCGAGCGAATTCCTCCGCGAGATTCCCGGAAATAATGGCGCTACGTGCACGCATGCCAACAGCACAGCGTGCCTGCATGGGACCTTTGTAGCCGGCATTTTGTCCGCAAAGCGCAATTCCCCCGCCCCCGCCATTTGTCCCAACTGCACTCTCTTGGTTCGCCCCATTTTTGCCGAGATGACTTTGGGACGCGAACACATGCCGAGTGCGACGCCGAAGGAGCTTGCAGCGGCGATCATCGAATGCATCGACGCCGGCGCGCGCGTCATCAACTTGAGCCTCGCCCTTGCGCAACCTTCCACCAAAGGAGAGCAGTCCTTGGAAGAAGCGCTCAATCAGGCCGTCAGGCGTGGGGTGATCGTTGCTGCGGCGGCGGGCAATCAAGGCACCCTAGGCAGTTCCGCCATCACTCGCCATCCGTGGGTCATTCCTGTGGTGTCCTGTGACCTTCGAGGCAGACCGATGAACGAGTCGAATCTGGGAAGTTCGATTGGCAGGCGGGGCTTAAGCGCGCCCGGTGATGCCATCACCAGTCTCGGCGGTGAAGGCCAATCGCTAACCTTTGGAGGCACGAGCGTGGCTGTGCCATTTGTGACTGGAGCGATTGCGCTATTGTGGTCGGAATTTCCTTCTGCGACCGCGGCACAAATCAAACTTGCCGTCACCCAAGCTTCCACACCGCGGCGAGCCTCGGTAGTTCCGCCTTTGCTGGACGCTGCAGCGGCCTACCAAATCCTGTTAATAACGAATGCGGGGAGATGAATAGCCATGTCAAATGTAAGCGAAGACAATGATTCCCCAGACCAGAGCGAACACCCGCCTCGCCGAATGCGCCTGCCTGGATTTATCACTGTTGAGGAAATCGGGCTTGGTGATGTAATTAAACGAGCGACCTCCTATTTTGGGATACAACCCTGCGGAGGCTGTGAACAGCGAGCCGCCGCGCTCAATCGCAGGATGGTTTTTTCGAATCGACAATCGAAGTAGGGGAATCGCCTTTTTAGCGATCGACAATATTTGTTAAGCACGGTTTAAATTTACTACTAGCCCAAGGAGAAAACGATTATGAATGAACAAACTGAATCGATAGAACAGTCGATGGACAGCAGGCAGGTCAAGAAAAATGATGGGGGAATTGCCTCTGTCTCGACTTATCCCGAGGCCCGTACAACTTCGACGATCGCTCCGCAGGGCGGAACCTGCGGCTGCGCAGGGGCTGCCAGTTTGAGTCCCAATGGTACCGGGATGGTGCCTTATGTATATGCCATCGGCCGGGTCGAAGCGCGCTTCCCGAATCTCGCCGTGGAAAAGGAGTTCGCCCAAGCGACCGGGCGGACAGAAACTGTCGGAAAAACCGATCAACAGACCTTCCACACCGTTCTGTCCAAGCGCGAGAACCGCTACCTGGTGCGCCAACTGTGCTGGGTTCTGAGCATCCAGGGGCTGGAAACCTATCTGCTGCAACCACGCGATCCGGCCGATATTGATCTGCTGGTGGAGGCCATCCGTCCTGCCCCCAGCCCCAATGATATCGATGTCGTCATCGGCCTGCGCGGACCTATCTCCCCGCCGGAAATGTGCAATGGGCTAATGATTCCCATCGTTGCATTCGACCAAATTTATTCCTTCAACCGCGATGCACTCATCAAGGCCATCCCAAAGCCGGAAAAGACCACGGCCGCGCAATTCGGCCCGGCAGCCGAGGAGCTGTTCAACAGGATCATGCAGCTGACGGACAACGCCGGCGCGACCGACGAGCACCGCGTCCTGAACTACTTGGCCATGCGCTATCCGGCTATTTATGCCAAGGCAGCCGAGGAGTTTGGGCGGGACTTTTCGTTGACAGGAGTGGAAGTGCGGCCCTCGCCCTTGAGCAGCACGCGTAACATCGTCGATGTCATCTTCGCTTACACCAATCGCAACACCGATTTCACCGAGAAGTTCTTTGTGCGCTGCGATGTGACCGAGGAATTTCCATTCCTCGTCGCCAAGATGTCACCGTACTTTGACCGTTAAACATGAAAATACTAGGAGGCAACTAAAATGAATATGCCAGGATTTACAGCACAAGCTTCTCTCTACAGGACGAATAACCGCTACTGTTCTCTCGGACAACAGGGTGAACTGCAAAGCACTGCCGTTATCTCTCAACTCGGAGGCCGGGATTTCAAGGGCTTCGCGGGTTGCCAGAATGACTGCCTGGAAGCACACCCTGAATTGACACGTAACCAGTGCGCACAACGTTGTCGCGACCCCTTCGCAGGTGTTGATCTGAGTACACCACGCAATTCGTTCAACGACTTTCTGTCGAGCACAGGTATAGACTTTTGGGAAGGAGGGTGCAGTGCTTTAGTTAATCCGTGGCTTTGTCGCCAGGTAGCAGATGAAATGCGGCGACAGAGTTAGCCAAGACGATCGTCCATTCCCAAGCCCGCGTAGGTTGGACTAGGCAAAGCGGTAATCCAAACGGAAGTTGCTGTCTGTTTAAAATCAATGTCTTGAGGAATAATAAACTATGAACATTAACTCAACCAAAGAGGCAAGTTAAATGAATATTCCAGGATTTACTGCAGAGAATTCGATTTACAACACTGTTAGTCATTTCCAGTCTGAAGCAGCTCGAAGTTTCGGCAGTGGAAAAAATGACAACCAAGTGTACATGCAGAAGCCGAATAGCGAGAACACACCCGGCGGCAAATGTTATGGACGGATCTCCGGCACCGTTATTAGTGGTACTTACGACTCAATGGGGCGTTGCTGCACCGCTCCTTCGCCAAACAGCTTTCCAGTTTGCATAGATTGTGATTACCCCAACAAATGCTATGACAGGGCCGTGAAATCTAGAATTTTAGATACTGTTGGCAATTTCCAGAGCGGCCTTTTTTCTCTAGTGTAATTGCCAACCGTTCTGGCTGTAGGATGAAGAACGGCCACCAGCGCCAATACCTTCGGTGCTTACGGCTGTTCGGCGGGTGAGCTGCAGGGTAATTTCGCGCTAGCAATCCACCATAACACAGCGCGCAGGTTGGGGCGAGGCAACGAACCCCAACACTTGATACCACCGTATTGTTTGGATTCTGAGGACATCCCAACTGCGGGTTATGACCGTTGAACCTAACCAACCAAAAGGAGATATGAAATGAACATTATGAATATGCCTGGATTTACTGCAGAGGTAAGTATCTACCAATCGACCGCGACTTACTTAACCGGCTTTATTGGTAGCTCTGCCGATAGTGTCGCAGTTGTCCAACCTCAGTTTCGTAGTCGGGTGCGACGCCAGTGCGGACCTTGTGTGAACGGGACGCGCGAGTGTTTCTTGTGGGGATATGAATGTACGGTCGTAGAGGGAGCACCGGGGAGTTCAGAGCTAGGGATTCCGCCAGGTCAGGGTCACGTACGTTGCGAACCTGAAATCTTTAGGGAGTGGGAACAGAGCTGTTAAGGCTGACTCGATCCGGAAGGTGCATCGTGACTCCTCGTTCAACTAGTGTTTTTGTGCTAGTGGATTTGGTTGAGGGGTTTCCGTTATTATTTGACATAAAAAGGAGATTTAGATCATGAACTTACCTCAATTTAATGCGGAATCATCGCTTGGCCCATCCATAGGGAGATATCGAGGGAATGCTTGTTTCAGCAATTCAAATATGGTTGAAGTTTTGCCCATGCTGGGCTTCCGGTCAAGAATCTCGGGGCGCGAAATGGACTCCTCAGTACGATGGCAAGAGCTTACGGGTGGAGCAATGTTCGCGCGCGGTGGTTCTGGTTCTGGCTCAGGCTCAGGTTCAAAAAAGTGCAACTACGTTCCCATAATAGAGTGCCATCGCCCCCCAAGTGATGGAACTCCTTATCCTGCTGACCCAGGCTGGATATGTGAAGTGAATCAGATAGAAGTGTGTTGGTATCCAGTGTAGCCAGGGAGTGGAGTCAGGGCAATGTGTGTGCCCGGATAACGTTGAGCTGCATTCGGGCCACATGCCATAACTGTTAAACCTGAAAACGATTAGGAGGTTCGAAATGAACGTGCCCGGATTTAATGCAGAATCATCGCTTGGCCCAACCATGGGCATATACCGAGGGAAGGCCGATTTCGGCAGATTTCCTTCAGAAGGCAGCGGAGTTGTACCGCAACTTCGTTTCCAGCCGGAGGGAGCCGCCTGCTACTGGAGATGCAGGGGAAATGGGGTAGACGATCTCACATGCCGTTTCTTTTGCGGGCTTCGTCCCTTCACAATCGGTGGCCTCCTGATAGCAGAACGAGCATAGGATGCGCTGAAGTACAAAGCGCATCCATCGCGATTGATGCGGTTCTCATAGCGGCTGTACGGCCGGTAAATTGGGTGGATTTGCTTTAGTTAGGGTGGGCACATACTTTTCATGCCCACGCAAAATGAGTGTCGCTATCTACGATGGACGCGCGGAACACCGCAAATGCCGAAAATGACGGACAAAAAAGCGTTGCCCGCCCAGGCTAATACATGAATATTATAAAGTTGCTAACCTACGGTCTAACCAACCGAATGAAAGAGGAGACTAAAATGAATACGACGAGAATGCCGGGCTTTTCAGCGGAAGCTTCGTTTTATGAGAGTAGCGTGCACTACCAAGCAGGTGCTATATTGGCTGGTCTCGAACAAGGGGGAAAAGGAATGATACACCCCGCCATGAGAGCCATCGGTTGTGGTTGCTTCAACAGCATGAAAGGCAGGACATGCTGCTGCTGGGGTTTGGGTGTTGCAAGCTGTTGTATTGCTGGTGGATCTTGTGAGACCTTTTCCATCTGATGGGATGTACCGGTAGGGTGGGCACATGCCCACCCGCGTCCAGCCGAACTGGCGCGTGAGCTGTCATGCTGATCATTTGCTTTTAAAGAAATTCCCTAATGGTTTCGCGGCCACGTACTAGCTGGTTGCGCCGGAAAACAATACTCTTTGCCGTGATTGTTCAGTGTTACCGAAATAAATATTCCGCCAGGTATCGTCCGCCTTCAAAAACTGCGGTTTCACGTCGGGATTGCCTTGATTCTTTGCCGCCCATTCACGAAATGCATAGTGGTTCCAGAGACGGAAAAACTCCGTCAGATAGATGTCTGCCACAGTCGTGTTGCCTTGAATTACCAGCATGTTCTCGTCGTTGGCATTGGTCGACGCATCCGAGAAATTCGCCGATCCTGAGATCACAATTGGATTCGATCCCAACGGATCGACCAGCATGAACTTCGTATGAATATACGGCACATGCGAATTCAATCCACTCAATCCCTCCTTCAGCCACTTATCAAAACTATTTACGCGAATCATGCTGCCGATAGCGAAGCGATTAAAGGGCAGCTTCCGCAGCCGTAACACCTCCGCTTCTGGTTCGGGCCGATTGCCGTCATTATCGAGCAAGGCATAACGCAACCCGCCAAAGGGCGTATCAAATACGGGGACAAAGGCCTTGTTGATGCCGAAAGCAAAGGCCATGCAAAGCATCGATTGCGCGGCGGCCGCCTGTTCGGCATACCATGAGAGCAGTTTCACACCAGAGCGGGGGCTGAATAACGCGCTCGTTGCATGCCCTGGCGAGCTGCCAGGGGCGGGCGTCCGCGTCAGCGCTTCCACATCGGGGCGCAACAAGGAAAAACCAGGGTCGGCCGCAAGCAAGTTCCAGTAATCATGATAGCTGCTTGCAATGTCCATATCGTTCACTACGTGCCCGACATTCGAATGTCCGAAGATGCCGCCATCAGTGATATTCGTCGAGCCCGTCCAAACCGCCTGCGGCTGGCTACCCTTTAACAGCACGATAAATTTATTGTGTGCGATGGCGCTCGGATTTGCGGTCCGCTTCCTGCATAGACTGTCGATACCCGCGTTAAGCACGGCTGCATCATTGAGCGCTGAAACTTTTTCGTCACGGCCGTCGTATATGATGCTTACATCAGCGCCGCGATCCTTGGCCGATTTCAAAGCTTTTAAAACAGTTTCGTTGGTGAACTGATAAGCGGCCACGCGCAACTTCCATTGACTGTTCTTCGCACGCAGCAGAAACTCGAGCAGCGCTTCCATTAAACCGCGCGAAAGCCAATCGAAAGCTGGTTTACCCACCGCCTCGGGACTCTTGTTTTTGAAGCGGCGTGCGTACTCCTGGCTGGCGGCGGCGCCGCGATTGAACCACACTTCGTGCAGGCCGTTGTCTTCCTTTTCGGTTTGCACGCGCACCTCGATCTCATCATCTTCGATCAGGCTCCTGGGCGAACCCTTCAGCGCCACTACGCGGTAGGTATAATCGTGCCCCGGCTTGGCCGTGAAGTCGGACCAAGTGAAACCCTGCACCGGGTGGGAACGTAACGAAGCTTTGTCCGTACCTGGATCGGTTTCGGCAAATACCTTTACTCCCTCCAGCCAATAGGCCTCGTCCTCGGTATGGTCCGTGCGATGAACGGCAAACCCCAGCACGTGGCGCGAATCGGCTTTCGTCATGCTCCAGCCAAGCAGCACCACATGCGTACCCGCGACCGCCTGTACCGTCAATTTGCCAAGCTGCTTGGTAATGCGCATGACACACTCCTAAAAGACAATTGTCCAGTCGGGTTGGTTGGCTTGTTCCCTGGTGTAGGAAACACCATGCACCTTCAAGTCGTTTTGGTTCAGCAGGGTGATGATGCCCCCCTTGTTAGACAAGACCATGGGTGATTGCACATCGACGCGCAGCATGGCGCCAGCGTCGAGAGTGCCGCTCAAGGGCATTTTCGCTTTCTGCTTATCGGCCATATGCCAGCCAGCCAGCGAGACAGCGCGGTCACTTGCATTCAGTATGTAAACCCACTCCATTTCTGGCGAAGCCTTCGAATTAACCATCGCCGCGACAATGCGGACCAAGCCATCGGGTGCTGTATCTGTCGGTTGCGGCACAATCGGATCGGGATTCACTGGTTCGCCATCGTCCGGGCCACTTAATGTGTGTCCCGTGACATCGCTGGTGTGCCAGCTTTGAGACTGGAACTTCAGAAAGACGGCCGTCCACTGTTGTTGGTTGGGAAATTGAAACAACAGGCCACCATCCTGCCATACACCGTCGTCCTGTATGAAGCTGCCCACATTGCCCTGGTTCATGTGAATGTCGTGAATGCCATTGCCGGGCACGAAGCCGAAGTACTTATCCGCCTTGTTGTTTTCCGGTCCCCAGCGTTCGCCGAAAGCATAAACCAGCGCCTCCTCATCAGCCATTGCACGCTGCACAATCTGATCAAGCTTCTCGTTCAGATCGTTATCAGGGCCGGGCAGAGAGTGTGGAAGCGGCGTCATCATTCCCGGCTGCATCAGGTTGCCTCGGATCAGGTCAAGCGCGCCTGAGGCGGGACTTGGCGCAAGCGGGCTGAAGCCACTTGGCAAAACGGCGACAACGGATGTGAGCGGATGCACAAAATGCGACTTGACATAGTACATCAGCTCCGAAGGAGCCAATTGCGATTTCACATTGATTGCAATACGGTAATTAGTACCAATCTCATCCACAATGTGGACTTGGTAGTGCGGTGAAGACCCTGAACCCAAACGACGGGAAATGGCCCTACCTTTCAAAACGCCGTAAGCCTTGAGTGGCATGTTGCCTCCGAAATAAATATTTTCAGAAAAATAGGACAATGACGCTAAGTACGAAATCCCATAAGAAGACTCTTAAGGGCGCCTCTAAAAATTCAAGTTTCTAGGCAAGACAAGGCACGAGTAAAAAAT
>NZ_CAKMHQ010000010.1 GCF_927312905.1 Candidatus Nitrotoga sp. 1052 | reverse complement strand
TTTTACACTTGCAATTTGTTATTTTTAATGGGGGGAAGTCCGACAGGCTGCTAGGCAAGGATGGATTGTTCGGTGAGCTGTATGCCGTCACACATTTGGAGGCTGCACAAGCTCCCTACATGCAGGATTTTCTGGAAACAGTGCGAACCGTTTGCTGGGGCTGATACCTTTAATGATCCGTGGAGATGAGTTTTGAGTTTTCTCCTAAATTAACATTTACACACAGCGCGGCGATCAATCAGAAGACAATTTTTCAAAGGTGGAAATCGCGAAGCGTAGAGGATGTACTGATGCCCGTTCAGATGAAAGTCGGCTAATAAATTATTTGTGTTCAAGCTTTCTACCACTCCCCGATGCGAAGCACTAAATAGCTGCCAATTGAGATAGTTCTTGCAGGGCTCCCCATTGATGGGGCCCTTTATCTTGAGTAGAGTACAGCTTAACTAACGGGATTCCTTCTGTTGTTCCTTCTTGTCTTAAAAGGATAGCTAAATGATGTCCTCCTTCATACAGGATAAAGTTTGACCCCATAATCTTCATTAATTTCTCCCGAGCTTCTCTTAGAGAGCCGCAATTAAATACAAGCTGACTAGCCGCTAATGCTTTGTAAATATGCAAATCATTCCGATTCACATAGTGGTTTTTGAACTCTTCAGTATTCACACTATAAATAACAATTGCCATATCAATTTTTCCTTGTTTATTTGGGTGGGCAAAGTGAATTTGCCCACCCGTTACGGTTGTTATTACGGAGAGAGCAAGAAAGGAGGGGGGGAATCAGGCGGTACACGGCTATCTAATCCCCATAATTGATAGTCGTCGGTTAAGGTTTTAAGAAAGGCGACAATTGCCTTTTCCTCTTCAGAGCTCAAGCCCAGATTACCCAATTCGCTGCTATTCACATTCTGGGGAATTTCGGGTTGGGGCCAACCGGACTTGCCGAACCTTGGATCTGTGTTATCCCGTACCGCACCCAAGGTATCGCGGCTATTATAAAAATGCACGACCTGTTCCAGCGTTTCCAAGACGCCGTTATGACCATAAGGCGGCGTCAGTGCAATATTTCTCAGCGTCATGACTTTGTGCTTGCCGATCTCATTGCCTTCAGGGTCTTTGGCTGCAATATCGCTACGACCACCGAGTCCCAGATCAGGCTCCGGGTTATTCGGTATTTTTACATTACGTGGCAAGCCGATGTTGTCGTAGGTAAAATCGGTAAACAGCGGCAGCATTAGTTGGCCGTTTTTGTTACGGGTAGCCTCGCTGGTATGGCAAGCGGCACAGTTGCCTTTGCCATTGAATAGCTCTAAGCCTTTTTCTTCAATAGCGGTTAAAGTGGTTTTCCCAGCCAACACATAGTCGAATTTGGACGTGAACTTATTAAAAACAGAGGTTTTTTCAAATTCGCCGATGGCTTTTGTCGCAAGATTAAAGACTTTGTCAGCTTTAATAACATCCAGATTGATACCATAGGCTTCCCGGAACAACTCCTTGTATCTTTTATCCTCCTTTATACGGTCAACCACCGCCTGTTCGCTGGGCATTGCCATTTCGAGCGGATTCAGCAAAGGTTTTTGCGCCTGCTCGCTCAAGTCTTTGGCGCGCCCATTCCAGAATTGACCTCCTACAAACAAGCCTGCATTTTTATTCCAATGGAATGAAGGACTATGTGCCGCATAACCTACGCTTGGAGTATTTAACGTACCTGTGGCACTGGTAATCGAGCCTTTCGAAATGGCAGTGCCATTTTTGACGTTATCCGGGTCAACAAACCCCGGGACCACCTTACTAGCCAAGTCATTACCCCCTGCCGGCTGGAGACTGTGACAACTTGCACAGGATTGGTTTCTGTTCAGAGACAGATTTTTATCCTGGAATAAAAATTTGCCAAGTTGCTGCACATCTCTCAGCGGATCTTTGGCTTGAGTGGTAAAGCTGACCAACATCAATATTGATAAAACAACGCTTCGTAATTTCATAAATAAAACTCCAGTAAAAGGTATACACAAAGAGAGTTGCCAGCCGTAGCGAATGATTATACAGTTAATAATGATTCTTATTCAATATATAAATTAAAAATAATATGGAACGCTGCTACATCAATTTTGGCGCGCTCGACGATGGCTGGAGACGGATCTTTTAGCCTCTTCACTGCGCAGCCCACGCGTATGTGATGCCAGCACGCCTCCACCTCGGCATTTGGAACAGTACGCACTATAATCGGCAGAATTTTGAATAATTCTGATCACAATTTCCAAGCCACATTCCTGACTAAGGTGATCAAGATGACATGCCATAATCCTGAGGTGGGTAAAGTCCAGAAGCTCATTCAACATCATGTCGCTGATCACAGATAAAACAAGATGCGTCCACTAGGCACTGTGCTACGGCGCTGGCGCATGCGCAGGATTCTTAAACGCCATCCGATACCTCACTGCATCTGGCGAAGTGTGACCCGGCGCGTGTCGGTGTTAAGAGGACTGGATGCGGTGCAAATGGCGCACCTGCGGGAGTTGACGACTTGGTTTCTGGATCAGAAATCAATCACCGGCGCTCGGGGTTTGGAAGTGACGCCCTCAATGAGGGTGGCGGTGGCCGCCCAAGCCTGTTTGTTAATCCTGAATCTGGGAGTGGAGTATTTCGACGGTTGGGTCGAGGTCATACTCTATCCAGGTGCGTTTCGCGTTAATCATGCACAGACGGATGCCATTGGCCTGGTGCACAACGAAGCAAGTATTTTAAGCGGCGAGTCATGGTTGCGCGGTCCGGTAATTTTGTCTTGGGATGACGTGGAGCGGGATACCTATCATTTTCATGCCGGCCACAATGTTGTGTTGCATGAGTTCGCACATAAACTGGATGCTCTCAATGGGGTAACGAATGGCATGCCGCCACTGCGTCGTGGCATGAGCCGGGGAAAATGGGCCGAGGCATTGAGTGGGGCCTACGAGACACTTTGCCTGCAAGTGGCAGCGGGAGAATCAGCCTTTATCAAGCCTTATGCTGCCACATCCCCGGCGGAATTTTTCGCGGTATTGAGTGAGTATTTTTTTACTGCACCGGATATTTTGAAAAACTGCTGTCCCAGTGTCCACAAGCAACTGACGCTGTTTTATCAACAGGCAGCATCGCGTTAATTCATTCTGGGCACCTCTAAAAATCCAATTTTCGTCACAATACGGCGTTACTCGAAAAAAATTATCGCTTACATATCAAATATATGCCGCGCTCAAATTTTTTACTCGTGCCTTGTCTTGCTTAGAAACTTGAATTTTTAGAGGCGCCCTTCTGTAAAAACAGTTAGCCACGATGAGCATGGGGAATATATCTCAAATCAGGGGGGTAGTATGACCGAAGGGCGGAGTCCTCAATAATCCCGCAAACAGGCGGAAACCAATATGTATGAATTTTCCTACCGAAACGCTTGAACGCCAGTTCTATGAAAATAGATTGGAGGGATGAAATTATTGGTGCCAGAATTGACAACCAACCTCATGTTATTAGTGTTTATCGAAAAAACAAGCTAAAACAGAGCGCAGACGAAAGTGCTATTGCCATCAACGATGATAATTTGGTTTGCTAAATTTGGCACAATTTTCATGCTCTGGACGGTTGATTTTTGTCCGGACTAGAATTCGAACACAGCTGTAAAAGCTTTTGAGCGATATCTTCTGGCGATAGCACAAAATCGATGCATCCACTCGCAATTGCGCTCTCCGGCATGTCTGGCTGTTTTGCGGTACTAAGTTTTTGTGCGATCGTAATGCCGCCTACTTCTTTAATGCCGCATAACGCAGCTGCCCCGTCGCCATCATATCCAGAAACAATTATGGCAATTAGCTTGCCGTCCCAGTAACTCGTAAGTGATCGCAAAAAAACCGTTATTACATCGGACCAGCCGCGCGGTTTGGATATCGGCTTGAGACGAAATTCTCCATCGAGGACATGTAAATCCCGATTCGATGGGATAATAAATACGTGGTCAGGTTCGATCAACAACTTTTCCGTGATTAGCTCAACAGGCATCGTTGTGAAGCGAGGAAGAACTTCGTGGAGTTGAGTGGGCAGTGTTGTCATGTGATTGACGATAACGAAGGCAACACCCATATCAGCGCGAAGATTTTGCAATAAGCGGATATATGTATCGAGACCTCCTGCCGAACCGCCGATGCAAACGACAGGGAAATTTTTCGCGGACGGCTCCGCTGCTTTCGGCGCACTTGGTCTATTAGGCATCGTTTGGCGTTCGTTCATCTGTCACATTGAGCCATGTGTCTGAAGCATCTGGTTTCAACTTGTTTTGGTCAAAAACAAGAGCAGAGCGGACAGAATAGCACGCGCGATTCGCATCTACCAATATGACTCATTTCCACCCAGATCAATTCCCGCCCCCCCAAACGCACCATTCCTGGCCTCGGTACGCCACCGAACAGACGTACTGTGCTGCAAGGAATATTGTGTACAAATAGACGCATAGTACAAACAGAAAACGCGTTGAGTCTAGCTGGAACCACTTGGCAAGGGCAGACAAAAAACTGAAAGAACAATTGATTCTAGATAAAGAGGAGGTAATGCCGTGCTGCAGTCAAGAGAAGGTCATGAAGTTCCTAAGGTTACTTTTCCGATACGAGTCGATAATGAATGGCAGAAAGTAACCAGCGATGCATTGTTCAAAGGCAAAACCGTGGTGCTGTTCGCACTGCCGGGAGCCTTCACCCCCACCTGTTCCAGCGCCCACTTGCCACGCTATAACGAGCTTGCAGAAGTATTCAAGAAGAATGGCATCGACAGCGTCATTTGCCTATCGGTAAACGACCCTTTCGTGATGGCTGCCTGGAAGGAGGATCAGCATGCCGAAAACATCTACTTCCTGCCCGATGGCAACGGTGAATTCAGCGCAGGCATGGGCCTGCTGGTGGATAAATCGGATATCGGCTTAGGAAAGCGGAGCTGGCGTTATTCCATGTTGGTGAAGGATGGTGTGATTGAAAAAATGTTTATCGAAGCGGAAGAGCCGGGCGATCCCTTCAAGGTCTCGGACGCCGATACTTTGCTGAACTACATCAACCCCAATGCCAGTCTGCCGGCGCAGATAACCCTGTTCAGCAAGCCTGGCTGCCCACATTGCGCCCGCGCCCGCAAGATGCTAACCGAAAAGGGCTATCGCTTTGAAGATATCGAACTGGGCAGCCACGGCATCAGTTTCAGCTCCCTGAAAGCGGTGACCGGACAAGGTACCACGCCGCAGGTGTATATCGATGGTCAACATATTGGTGGGTCGGACGAACTGGAAGCCTGGTTGGCGAAGTGAATTTTCGCGGGTCGGACTGAAACCCGAGACGCGTCTGCCTTATGCTGTTGCGAAGTGCCCAATTCTTGCATAGGAATGTTTCCTCATGAATCCAATCAATGTCGATGTCGCCATTATCGGCGCAGGCACCGCCGGTATGGGGGCCTACCGCGCCGCCCTGTCCCATACCGTATCCGTTTTGCTGATCGAAGGTGGGGTCTACGGTACGACTTGCGCCCGTGTCGGCTGCATGCCCAGTAAATTGCTGATTGCCGCGGCGGAAGCCGCTCACCACGCCCGTCACAGCGATCCATTCGGAGTGCATGTGGAACGCGTATCTGTTGATGGTGCGGCGGTGATGGCGAGAGTGCAGCGAGAACGGGACCGTTTTGTCGGTTTCGTGCTGGAGACCATCGAATCCTTTCCGCAAACTAACCGTTTATCGGCAAAGGTGCGTTTTCAAAATGCCAATACCCTGGTGACAGAGCATGGTCAGTTGATTCATGCCAGGCGAATTGTGATCGCCAGTGGCAGCATCCCGGTCTTGCCGCCATTGCTAAAAGGTTTGAGCACGCGCCTGCTGACCAATGAATCGGTGTTCGATTTGCCCACTTTGCCGAAAAGTCTGGCGGTCTTCGGTTCGGGCATTCTCGGTATGGAATTGGGCCAGGCCATGGGCCGCTTGGGGGTAAACATCAAGATTTTCGGCGTAGGCGGCAGTATTGTCGGCATTAGTGACGAAGCCATGCGCGCTTATGCTAATGCAGCCTTCAATGAAGAGTTTTATTTGGATGCATCGTCTTTGGTGAAATCGGTCGCCGAAACCGCCACCGGAGTGGATGTCCATTTCCTGCACCGGGACGGCACGTGGAAAACCGAGTCGTTCGAATATGTGCTGGCGGCGACCGGCCGTGCTCCCAATGTAGCCGGATTGGGGCTGGAAAATACCGGCTTGGAATTGAACAAATGGGGTGTGCCAGTGTTTGACCGCTTTACCATGCAGTGCGGTAACAGCGCAATTTTTATTGCCGGCGATGCCAGCGATGAGGCTCCTTTGTTGCACGAAGCTGCCGATCAGGGTCGCATAGCCGGCGACAATGCCGGGCGTTACCCCGATGTGCGGGCCGGCTTGCGCCGAACGCCGCTGTCCGTGGTATTTACCGAACCACAAGTCGCGTCGGTGGGATTGAATTTGGAGCAGATCCGCCAACATTACCAGAGTCGCTACGCCGTGGGCCAGGTATCTTTCGAAGGCCAGGGCCGCAGCCGCGTGATGCTGCGCAACAAAGGCATGCTTAAAGTCTACGCTGAACTGGGCAGCGGCTTGTTCCTGGGGGCGGAAATGTTCGGTCCGTCCGCCGAGCATATCGGACACCTGATGGCTTGGGCAGCACAGAAATGCATGACGGTTTCAGAGATGCTGGAAATGCCCTTTTATCATCCGGTCATCGAAGAAGGACTGCGCACCGCCTTACGGGATCTCAACCATAACCTGCACATGGGCCCGGAAATAATCAAGCGTTGTATGGATTGTGGGCCCGGTGCGTAACAAATGTCCTCTCCACACGTTGAATCGGGGCGGTCGCCTCCGCTGACCAAGGCTGAAAATCAACCGCTTGACTTATCGACCTACCGGCCCTTGAAGCATCCGAAATCTGTACTTCGGAACCCATACCAAATGATATTGACAATCACTGCTGTCCGGTTAAACGAGAGGGCGAACCGCTGAAAGCCACGAAGGACGCTGAATTCCAAGCGACGAAGGGTGGTGTCGATTTGAACGGCGCAAGGCGGTTCTGGCCGTCTTCCGGTTTTTCTCCCGGAGGCTGCCATGAATACTGGCAAGACGCTGTTCGCCCAACTGATGGATTTTCTGCCTTGGACCACATTTACCCGAATCGTCGAGCGACATGGTGGCAACCGCTACGTGAAATTGCTGGCATGTACTAACATCTGCGTATCAAAAAGTTCTACGGCAATTCAGAGAATGCGGTGAAGTCGCAAATATGGATTGCAATGTCGGTCTATGTTCTTGTCGCCATCGTCAAAAAGCGCTCTACACATTGTTACAGATATTGTAGCTCACCCTATTCGAGAAGATGCCCTTGCAGCAAGCGTTTCCGGGTGGCGACTACATTCCACCAGAGGGCGCGCCTCACAACGAGATGAATCTATTCACATTTTAATCAGACAGCAGTGTCATTTTTTAGTATTGCTGCCCAATAAATCCAAAGCAGGGTGGTTATCGAAACGGTTATCCAAACATTGACAAAGGCAAGCAATGTCGCCGCTACGTAAATCGGCAGAGCCATAATTAAACCCCGCGATAATTTTCTTATCTCGTCGTCACTTACGTTGTCCTTCAATAAGTTTTTATTCCCTGAAACGACGCGCAAGAGCATGATGTATGCGCCGTTCGCAAAGACCGAATACCCCGCGTAAAATGCAGCTGCTGCTGGCGCAGCATCGGTCAATATATATTTCGCCAACACGCTTGTCGGATATGACACGGCCGCTACAAAAAACAACACCAAACCGTTAGCGAGCATAAACTGAGTATTAGTCTTGCGAACGATTTTGAAAATACCGTGATGACTTATCCACATCAACAGAACCACGATAAAACTGTTGAAGAAAGCGAAGTATTCCGTCCACCGCTCGGCTATCGCCGCCGTCAAACTAGCGTTGTTAATTGTTTCTAACACCGGAGCTTTCAAATCAATCGCAAGTAGCGTCAATGCAATAGCGAAAACGCCGTCGCTGAAAGCCTCAATGCGACTAGTTTCCTTTTCATTCATAATTTTCAGTATACGCCAGCAAACGAAAGGTTGCCGCACCAGCTCTGACTCATTAGGAAAAACAACTTGCTATGCTAATTCAACCGTATGAACTTCAATTCCAACTTTCAGACGCGCACGGATAGCACCAAAAATTGCAGCGAGATTATCCATGCTTGGATTACCTTTGGGCGATAACATGCGGTGCAAGCTTTTGCTGGGTTTGTCAGTCAGCACGGCCAACTGTTCAAATCCCACTGTGGCATTCACAAGGTCACGAAGGATGAGGCGCGCTGTTTCCGGTTCGTCACTCAGAAACAAAGTTGCCGCTTCATCAAGCAGTGCTTTCGCAAACTCAGGATCGCGTTCAACGCGCTCAATAACTGTTTGTTTAAAATTTCGAGTTAGTGCCATGTGATCACCTCATTGTTTTTTCAGTTTTTCTGGCGGTAGACTGGGGCCAAAGGCCAGACGTTGAGGAACTCATCCCAAAGCTCGTATTGCTTCTTCAAATCATTCATTTTCGCCACACCTCCACATTAATGAGGAACGTAGCGGGAATCAGGATCTGATCTGACGTCATTTCAGATGCTCCTCAATCCAATCCCACCGCTTGTCCTTTACCATCACGAATCGACAACGCCCGTCGGAAAGATTGGCCCACAGGCCGCCAATCAATCGGTCATCCTCGGCCGATAACCAGCGGTCAGCACCCTTGTATTCGACGGCAAGAACCGATCCGGGCTTGTCATCATTTCCCGGAAGCTGGCATAGAAAGTTCGGGTAGAAACGCCCGTCGGTCTTTCGCAGGAAGAACGAACTCCCTTCGCGCCGCACCAGGTTGCGCACCCAGAACTGAATACGGCCCTGCTGCGCCTGAATATTCAGCCAGCAAGCGCACTCGAACTCTTCCTTGCTGTCAAAATCGCCAATGCGTCCGTAAAAATGCTTCCTGAAATCGAAGTGACCGAAGCGACCGTCGTAGTCACGGCTGGGCGCATAAGCATGTGGGTGAAAATCGAAAGCATAGATATCACTCACCGCGACACGGTATGCGTCGTCGTCACCGAACAGCGTTTGCTGGAAAGCCTTGCCCACCGCCTGTTTGCGCAAGTCGCGGATGCGCGCTTCAAGGCGATTACGGATCAAGAACTTTTGCAGGTTGGCGCGGGCCAGCGTGACATCATCTCGGCGCAGAAGATCGGTTAGCCACGCGGCGACGAAGACCTGCTTGCTCGCGTGGGTGAGGGATTGATCCGGCAGGTTGCGGCAAAGCCAGGTGGCGAGGCGAATCTCATCAAAGTAGGCTTCCATACTGTCGAGCACTTGCGACTGGTAGGTTTTCGGGGTGAAGCTCGTCACGATGGTTCCCGATCGATCCAGTAATCCGGGGCGCGGTGCATATGGGCCACGGCAATGATGAAAAGACAATCCGGCTCAACCGAATACAGCAGCTTGTACGGAAATCGGCTCAGAATCATGCGCCGGATATCCCCACGCTCGACCGGTACCGCTAACGGCCACTGGCGCATGCGCAGTTAGGCCTGGCGTACTTCCGCGCGAAAACGTGCCCCCAGGCCGGGAACCTGCCGTTCATAATACGCTTCGCCGTCCTCGAATTCCGCCTTGGCCTGCGGGGAAAAATCGATGCGTATCACCTCGCGCATTACAATTCGCCGACCACGTCGCTGGCCGGAATACCCTGCATTCGGCCTGTGCGATAGGCCGCAAGTCGCCGCTCCGCCTCCTCGATCCAGACGCGGTCAAGTTCCGGGTCCGGACGGTCGAGACTATGCAAAAGCTCGTCAATCAGCTTAAAGCGTTCGGCAGGGTCAAGCTCCATAGCCGAATCAATCAGTGTCTTTGTATCCATTTGTGCACCTCTCTTATCAATCAACTCCAGATTATTACTGGACGCAGTCACCAACAAACCACGCGCCCTTCGGCCAGCCCGCACCAGCGCATTCCACTAACCACGCAAATCTTTGTCACGGCAAAGCTCAAAGGAGTTCTTCACTCACACCTCCAGCGCGTAAGGGGTTTGCTTGAAGGTGATGCCTTCGCGCGCAGCGCGGCCGCCCATACGGTTGGCAGCGGCGTAGATCACTTTGGAGCCGGAAAATTTCGGCAGTACCTCGAACACCGACCCGGTGAGCACATTGCCGCCGCCGATCGATTTATCCTTGAGGATGCCGTTGTAGAGCAGGTAGATGCCGCGTCCGTCATGCACGCCAAGAAGCGGCGACAAAATCCCCCTCACCCCCCTTTTACAAAGGGGGAAGCCTTTTGCGCTTTAGACGGTGTCCTTCACAACGCCCAGATGCTGGGCGACTTCTCTTGCGGTGACCCACGGTTCGGCATTCATGGCATTGGCGCTCAGGATAAACCTCAAAGTCGTTTTAAATCTTCATCAGTCTATCAGAGGGTGGCTGCTTCATGGGGGGGCACTTGATGGCCGACCGCAATGGTCGTTTTGCCTGTTTCCGCCTTCGAATCGGCTGCAAACTAGCGCCAGCGCTGGGTTTCCACGGGTCACCGTTTCTACCGAATCTGCTGCAAATCAGCGAACCAGGTACGCACTTGGGTTTGCACCCTTGCCGTTCAGCTAACTCTTCCTCTTGCAGGGCGAGTAGAAGACTTCCACCTCATAGTAATTGTGCCCTTGCCGGGCGCACAAAAAGAAACAGCCAAACCACTGAAATGGTTTGGCTGCATTGGTCTCCGGTGGTTTCTGGAGACCTAGTTTGGCGGCGTCACCGAATACACAGCGTCAACCCGCATGAATGCTTGAAGCATGACGTTCGTACTTGACCTGTTGCCCCCAAAGTTGCCCCTTGGGTTTGCCTGCTGCTCAAGTTGCGCCAACCCGTTTTCATGGCTTATTTGCAACTCAATCGAACTACAGTTCTCAACTACTCTACTGGCGCGGTTGCTCACCAAGCAGTGCAATTCATTGCTTGCATTAGATTACCTTGCTCACAAAAGTCATGTCCTCGCGCGCGTGCGCGTGAACATAATTCCGTAAGTTTGTTTAAGAAGTTGTAACCATACAATCTAGAAACTGATTTCTTTGTGGAGGCTCATGTTATTTCTTAACTCAGCATTTCCAGCAATACAGGATGCCATACCGATAACTCGATCTCACCCATTTTCCCTGTCAGGCGGCGCTTATCTACCGAACGTATCTGGTCGAGTAAAATGCGCGCTTTTTTCCCCACGAAAACAACTTCAGGGCGACAGCCGAGCGGCTGACCTTTACTGGTTATTGGGGCAATGATGACGCGCGGCAATGCTGCATTAAGATCGTCCGGCGACACGATCAGAGCAGGACGTGTTTTTTTGATTTCAGTGCCGATAGTCGGTTCAAGATTGACCCAGTACACCTCACCGCGTGCTACCACGCCCATTCCTCGGTTGAGTCGTCCACGGGCAACGCGGCCAAGGGTTCGACATCTGCTTCCGGTTTATATCCCACAAACCAACCAGTACGTGGCGAATGCACCGGTACAATCACCAGACTTTTCCCTTCCAGACGAATATCCACTTCATCGGCCATTTCGCACGCCGCCAGTAGTGCTGCGGGGATAATTACCCCGCGCGAATTGCCGACTTTTCTTAAAATAGTACGCATCTCAATCTCCTTGTAAATGTTTTAACTATGTTATAACACATTGTCATGCTGACGCAAGTACGCAAATGTCGATTTTGCCGGTGACGGTGACGGTGGCGGAGATGAGCGTGGCGCGGCGTTATGTCTCCAGTAGTGGAACATTGTCACGCGCCTTCCACACTGCCATCAACAATGCCGGCCAGATAGTAGGCCGTGTAAATATGTCCTCCACGAGCAATGACTGGTATGGCACCATTTGGAATGGCGCCTCCCTTACGGGCAACAGAACATTAGGTACAAATCACGATGATGCTAATGCCATCAACGATGCGGGCCAAGTGGCAGGTTCCAATGCATACCACGCCACTATTTGGAATGGCACAACGGCGACCACCCTTGGGAATGGTACAGCCTTAGCCATCAATAATAATGGCAAGGCTGCAGGGGCAGCCATGTACAGTGGGGGAATTGAACCGGCGTCCCGCAGGAATAAAATAAGCACAGTTCGTACCCAACAAATGCAAAGCAACTTGCTATGCTAATTCAACCGTATGAACTTCAATTCCAACTTTCAGACACGCACGGATAGCACCGAAAATTGCAGCGAGGTTATCCATGCTTGGGTTGCCTTTGGGCGATAGCATGCGGTGCAGGCTTTTGCTGGGTTTGTCAGTCAGCACGGCCAACTGTTCAAATCCCACTGTGGCATTCACAAGGTCACGAAGGATGAGGCGCGCTGTTTCCGGTTCGTCACTCAGAAACAAAGTTGCCGCTTCATCAAGCAGTGCTTTCGCAAACTCAGGATCGCGTTCAACGCGCTCAATAACTGTTTGTTTAAAATTTCGAGTTAGTGCCATGTGATCACCTCTTTGTTTTTTCAATTTTGCTGGCGGTAGACTTGGCTTTCTTTCGCACCTTGTATTCGTGGTGCAATGCCTTTGCCTTATCAATATCCTTCTGCTGGCCGCGCTTGGTGCCACCGCCAAACAAGATGATGAGTGTGTCACCATCCCTGGCAAGGTAAACACGGTATCCCGGCCCCCAGTCAATGACGTATTCACCGATGCCGTCAAACCATTTCACGCTAGACGTATTTCCAAGCTCCAAGCGCAATTTGGCAGTAACGATTTTGCGGCGGCCTGTGTGGATCAAGGTTGTCAAACCATGCCTTATATGGGTTTGTGCCATCTTGGCAAATATATTATTCAACCTTGATCTTCATAGTTTTACGGTAACGTATACGTTACCAATATTCAAGCGCAGGGTGGTCATATTATTTACGTCCCGGTGTGATTGGGGACGTTGGACATTAATTGGATTTGAATGCTTCTCTAATAGTTACCAATGCTGGGGTTTCCTCGATGCCTTTTTTCTTGTCGGCACGACATCTGGCAATTGAGATTTTGCTAATTCCTCGTCACGAATGTAGTGGCGTGTCCAATCGGCTAATTTTTCCAGTTCAGTGTTACCGCGTCGGTGAGGATTGCCGTTTGGTTCGTGTAACGGCGCAACAATCCCGACGATACATTCTGGGAAGTCAGCCTTGATGGCTTTGACTGCTGGGATAAGGTCGGAATCGTTTGAGCAGATGACCACTACATTAGCTTCACCTTGAGCAACATCGCGATAAATGGCAAGCGCAATGTTCACATCGGTTTGCTTTTCCTCAATGCGCCACACCGAAAGGCGGTTGTTCTTGTCGGGCGGTTCAAGGTATGCCATTAGCAGAGACTCTTCTGCTGTATGGTATCCAGAAATGATTTCGATCTCGCCGGAATACTTGGCGTTAAGTGCGCGGTGATATTCATTCTGGGCTGTAACTGAGTTTGTTCCATGCGAAGCAAACTTACCCATCGCGGGAGCAGTAAAGTATTTTACGACATTGAGCGGAATATCTGGTAGTTGCGGCTTTAAGATTTGATCGCGAAACAGCGCAACCAAGTCCAGCCACTTATAGGCGGTTCCTCACAAACGGCTATAGTAAAGGTTGTAGCCGTCAATGTAGGCGATGGCACGTTGCGTTGTCATGGAATCCCAATAAGCAAAAATGACAAAGCCGCCTTTCGGCGGCTCCGTCGCCCCAGTTGTTCATCAGAAAACTGACTTCAATAGGGGAGAGTTGTCTGCATATGGTATTGACTAAAAGTAATGGCGTCAAATATTTTTGGTTACCACACAGTGTTTTTGGATGCCGTTGGACTTGAACCGCGCGGGCATCATCCACGCCCAGCAGCAAATAATAGTGCGTCCAACTCAATTCGGAACGCAGTGCGTTCCGAATTGGTTGTATCATCATCAGCAGAGCGCGACTCGTCAGCCTCTCCGGTGAAGATCAGAAATTTAGCGTTGCGGTTGCGGGTCGGCTTCTTGTCGCGCTCGGTCATGGCACCCTCCTTCACGCCACCGTGACCTGGCCGTTCATCAGCATGGGCAGGAGCCAGTCGCGGAGTTGGGTGAGTTCCCAGTTTTGCTGGTGGTAATTCTTGATCTGCAAAAACAGTGGGGCCGCGAGACTCGTATAGGCCTCTAAAGTTGATGCATCAGGAACCACCAAGAGAGACTCATCAAGCACCCCTTTGTTAATGTGTGGCTGCTGCGCCCCAGTTCTCAGCACCATTAAACGTGGTATTTCACGAACAAGGTAAGGGTAGATAAAGCAGTGTTTGAAGGCGCTAGATTCAACAATACCAACGACTGATTGATTTGTTGCTGCTTCAATTCCAAGTATTGATGCCCGAAGGTGGCGGACTATAGAGAGAATCACAGTTCCTTCGGGTAGAAGTTTCGCGGGTGAATTCTGCAAGCCCAAGTTTGAAATTCGTTCGTCAGGATCTACGACGAACGTGCTTGGGTTCTCACCAGAGCTCAACCAATTCACCTCACTCGGAGTCCAATATTCTTCCTTTTCTCTTGATGGCGTGCCGCCGAGGTGAGTTTTGAAAGTCTCGCCAATTGTCGAGTGCTGCCACCCCGCCGGAATCTCCCGTTTCAGGGTGGCGTTGTAGACCATCTTGCCGCCGGAGGATTTGTAGGGTTTGCCGTTGGCATCGGGGAAGTCGAACTGCACGAACCAGTAGTCGTACAGGGTCTTGGCCATCGCTTCCAGTTCGGTGTTGATACGGTTGTTGCAGTCGATCTTGGCGTCGAGGACGGAGAGGACGGCGACGATTTTTTGTTGATCGTTGAAACCAATTGTGGGGATGGTGAACTCAAGTATTTGAGCTTTATCACCACGAGGCATTTTAGTACCCTTCGCTCCCTTCATTACGTGTGAGAAAAAGTCATCCCTAAGCAATGCATAATAAATAAATTTTGGAAAATATCCAGGCTTGGCCTGAAATACCAAAATATCCGCTGAACAGCCTCCACTCCTGTCGGAGAACCATATTTTTTTTAGATAGGGTCTAATATTTCCGAAGAGAATATTCTCGCAGTTATAAGCAGGTATATTCCCAGCTTGAGGTGGCAAACTAACTGCACGAATTACCCCTAGTTTATTTGGCAATAAATTATCTGTAGTTACATAGCTATCAATACTCGCCGAATTGACAGAGATTCTCTCTTTACCGAATGAAACAGCCCCTTTGAGCGGAATAGATTTACTCATACCGCAACCCCGCCAACTGCTTCTTGATCTCCTTTTCCAGCCCTGCTGATTCCTTGAACAACTTGTCCAGACTGTCAGTAAAGCCCTGTAACTTTGCGGCGAACTGCGCTGGCGTTAGATCGGTGTACTCGATCTTCACCTCGAAATACTGTCCGGCGCTCAAGCTGTAGTTCTTGGCGGCGATCTCGTCGTAGCTGACAACCACCGAGAAATCCTCCACCGCCTGCTTATGGTTGAAGGTGGTGATGATGTGGTCTTCCTCGGTGTCGGAGAGCAGGGTCTTCTGGTTCTTGCCGTCCTTGACCTTGGTGCCGAGGTTGGAGGCATCGACCAGCACCACGCCTTCCTTGTTGGCGTCGTCGATGATCAGGATGGAAACATTGGTGCCGGTGGTGGCAAAGATGTTGCTCGGCATGGAGACCACGCCGGCCAGCATTTTCTTGTTCACCAGATGTTCACGGATCTTCCGGTCGATGCCCGACTGAGCGGTGATGAAGCCGGTGGGTACCACGACCGCCGCCTTGCCGCCGGATTTCAGCGAATAGATGATGTGCTGGAGAAAGAGCTGGTAGATGGCCATCTTATCCACGGCCTGCTTGGGGATGTTCGGCACCCCGGCGAAGAAGCGTTCCTGATGCTCCTTGGCGTCCAGCTCATTCCTGAAATCGCTGAAATCCATCTTGAAGGGCGGATTGGAAACGATATAGTCGAACTTCTTTAGCGACTTGCCCTCCCGGTGATAGGGGTGGAGCATGGTGTTGCCCTGGATGATGTTGGGGATGGAGTGAACCAGATTATTCAGAATCAGGTTTAGACGCAGCAGGCTCGATGACTTCTGAGAAATGTCCTGCGAGTAGATGGCGCAGCGCTGCTCGCCGATGGCGTGAGCCAGGTTCATCAAGAGTGAACCGGAGCCGGCGGAGGGGTCATAGCAGCCCACGTTGCTCACCTTGCCGCGCACCGCCTCCGGCACCAGGATGGCGGCCATGATCTTGGCCACGGCGTGCGGGGTGTAGTACTCGGCGTATTTGCCGCCGCTGTCCTTGTTGTAATCCTTGATCAGGTATTCGAACAGGGCAGCGTAGAAGTCATATTTCTGGGTGAAGATGCGCTCGAAGCTGAAGTCGCCCAGTTTGTTGATGAGGGCGCGGCAGAAGGCGTCGCGCTTGGAGGGGTCGGAGATGAATTCGCTGACCCGGTCGAACAGGGTGATCTTGGCGCCGCCATCGGTTTTCACCGCGAAGATTTCATTGTTGCTGATAGCGATGTCGCGCAGGGTATCGTCAAACAGTTTGGCGAATTCCGGCGCGGTCTGGCGGTTCCACAGGTGGGCGATGAAGTGCTCTGGTTTCAGGCGGGCGGTGTCCGGTCCCATCTGCATTTGCAGCATGTCCAGCTCGTCGGCACTCAGGCTGGCGATGGCCTGTTCCCACTTGTCGGCCTGCGCGAGGTCGGGCCGGATTTTCTTGGCCTCGAAGGCGAATTTGTCATTGAGGAATTTATAGAGAAAGACTTGGGTGATGATCTTGAATTCGTTGCCGTCGTTGCCCAAGCCATAGGCGGCGCAGATGGCTTTTATGCTGTCGATCAGCTCACGCGTGCGTTGTTCAAATTCCTGCGTTATCAAAGGGGTGCTCCTGTGCGGTTGCCGGTAAGGCTGCCTGTTCGGGAACCGGCGGTAAATTCATTCATGTATTCGGCCACAACCAAGTGGTTGATGGTGCGGGAGGCATCGGGTGTAAGTTTGATTTTTTGTTGAGTCTGAAACTCGCCGATCACGATGGGTTGCATCATTCGTTCGAAATAGCTTTCGTTATCCAGCAGTTGGGTGTTTTGCAGCACCTGTTCATCAGCCTGCTGTTTGACGCCCAAGAGAGCGTCAAACAGATTTCGCTCGGTTTGCGTAAGCGCGCCGCGCTCTTGCAGGCGCTTGTGGATGCGGGTGTATTTGGCATCGCCCCAGTATTTGGCGCGGAGCTGGTTGTTTTGGCGGTTCAGTTCTTTCACCTGGTCATGAATGGCGCCCAGCGCGCCGATGTTGGCAGTCATTTCTTCCTGCGTGACTTCGTTGAGTTTCTTTTTCTTGAACAGCCGCTCCAGCTCTTCCCTGAGGGTGATGAACTTGGGGTCTTGCTGATCGAAGTTGTCAGCGAGCGCTTCGCGGGTCTGGCGCAATGTGTTCTTGAGCTTGTCGGCCAGTACCAGCTCTTCTTCCTTGATCTTGGTGAACATGAAGAGCACATCTTCCAGCGCAACGTTGAGCAGATTGCTGGTGTCGGTGGCCGATTCGATGCTTTCCTTGAGGTTGAGCAGGTCAAGGTGGTTGCAGGTTTCGCGGTAGAGCTGGTTGAGCTTGTGGAAGTCGAGCTGTTGCAACAAGCCGTAGTCGCCCTGCAGGCGGATCAGGTTATAGAGGCTGCGGGCATCGGTCAGCGCTTTCTTGAGCGCCAGCATAGTGGCACGGTCCTGAATCTGGCTAATCTGCCGTGAAAACTCCTCGGCGTTTTCGATATTGAAGCTGAACAGGATGTCCTTGATTGTTTCGATTTCCTGCGCAATCTCTTCGGCGGATTTAAACAGGTTGGAGTAATGCTCCTGCTCGTCGCCCAGTTCCTCATTTAACTCTTTCAAGTAACGCTGGTTCGTTTCTTCAAACACTTTACTGATATCAGCAAAATCGACGACGTAGCCGTAACGAAAATCCTTGTAGGGGCGGTTCACACGGGTGAGCGCCTGCAGCAGATTGTGCGAGCGGATCACCCGGCCGAGGTAGAGCTTCTTCAAGCGCTTGGCATCAAAGCCGGTGAGCAGCATGTTGTAGACAAACAGCAGGTCGATTTTGCCTGCCTTGAAGTCTTCCACCCAATGCTTGCGCTCTTCCTTGTTGCCCACGTCATGCAGGATCAGCGCGGCGCTTCGGGCGCGATTTGCAAGCAGAGTGCGGGCGGCATAGCTTTCCGGTTGCGTGGCGGCGATCAGTTCTTGCGCGGAATCCTGCGCGGCGTAAGCCGGTGTGGGCTGGGCTGCATAGACGGCATTGAAAATCTCGAACATTTGGCGGGCTTGATCGGCGCTGTCGCAGATGACCATGCCGCCGATGCTGGCATCGCCCAGTGCGCTACGGCTCTTCTCGAAATCGCGCACGATGTAGTCGAGAATGGGCTCGACAAACTTCGGGTGCGCGTAGATGAGCTTGCGGTCGATGTCTCCTTGCTGAAGCTCCACGGCCGCAAGCGCTTCTTGCAGCGAGAGCTTGTAGTTGGTGGCGATCTCTTCGCGGATCAGGCGCAGGGTGTAGCCGTCAGCGATGGAGGCGTTGTAGTAGTACTTGTGGATGTAGTCGCCAAACAGGGCGCGGGAATTGTAGTCGTCGCCCAGCAGCGGCGTGCCGGTGAGGCCGATCTTGATGGCATTGCGGTCTGACTGGCTGAGATTGGCGAGAAAGCTGCCCTGCGGGTTGTAGCTGCGATGCACCTCGTCGAGAAAATAGACGCGCTGGATGCTGACGTCGTAGTCTTCGGCGTGCACCACATCCGGGTCGTCCTGAAATTTTTGGATATTAACCACGGTGATTTCAGGTTTGCCGGTATTGTTGTGCAGCACTTGTGTGGACTTGATGTCGCGGGCAAAGGCATCGCGGCTATCAATGGTATGCACGATCAACCCGCGCCCGGAAAATTCACGCTGCGCCTGGGTGAGTAGGTCGATCCGGTCGACGATGAAGTAGAACTTGGGGATGATGCCCCTGCGCTGGAAGTAGTCGGTGAGAAAACGGGTGTTGTAATAGGCCAACGCGGTTTTGCCGCTGCCCTGAGTGTGCCAGATGATCCCCATGCGTACACCGGCATCCAGTTTCCGTTCAATCGCCTTGGTAGCGAAGATCTGCGGGTAACGCATGACGTGCTTATGCAGGCCGTCGGCCTCGTTCACATAGACAAGCGCAAAGCGCAACAGGAAGGCCAGACGGTCACGGCTGAACAGGGAGGTGCAAATCCGGTTGGTTGGCGTGTCCGGCGATTTATTGCTGATGAATTCAGGGCTGTGCTTGATGACGTTGAGGTTGTTGTCACGCAGCACCTCGTTTTCAAGCGCGTCATCCTCGACGGCCAGCAGGTCTGCCAGATTCAGCTCCTCCTCTTCGCGGAAGTAGTTGAAGATCGACGCGTCATACGAGGGGCTGGCATAGAACGCCCCCTCGATAGGGTGCGGCGAGCCGTCTTCGTACTCCATGTTGTTGGAGAAAACCATCAGCTGGGTAATGTTGATGAAGCGACGGAAACGGGGATTGCGGCAGCGCGTGATGATGCGGTTGCGCTCGGCCAGGACGCCTTCGCGGTTGATAGGTTTCTTGACCTCGATGAAGACCAGCGGCATGCCGTTGATGAGCAGGGTGATGTCGGGCCGAAACTCGTCGTCGCCATTCTTGCAGGACAACTCGGTGACTACATGGAAGCTGTTGTTGCTGAAGTTCTCGAAGTCGATCAGCCGGATACCTGAGCGTTCCGTGAGCTTTTCGTAGAAGGCTTTGCCGAGGTCTTCGTTATCCAGCAGGAGTTTGACGTCGGTCAACAGTCGGTCGATGTCGTCACACTCAATGCCGGGATTGATCCGGGCGATGGCGGCACGAAACAAGTCCGAAAAGATATTGGTCTCTTCGTCCCATACGGCATTCTTGAGCGAGAGGTAGCGGTAGCCAAGCCGCACCAGATGCAGAATGCAGGGGATTTTGACTCTTGAATCTTCACTAAATATCATCAGACAAAACTTCCCTGTAAAAGACTTTCACCTCAAAGTAAGTGTGCCCTGCCGGCGCACAAAAAGAAACAGCAAAACCACTGAAATGACTTGGCTGCAATGGTCTCCGGTAGTTTCTGGAGACCTTTAGATTAGTGGGGCGGCGTCTACCGAATAATAGGCCAGAAGTCTTATAAATACAGGCATTGACAGTTTTTATAAGATGCGGTTACCCCGATAGTTACCCCTAAAAAATATCTGCTGCCCAACTTGCGACAATCAATTTTTAAGTATCTTGTTTTACAATTCAATCGAATCTATCTCTTTCTGCTCCTCCGGGGTTATTGGTACCATAAGGTGGCGTCCAAAATTCACCCGATTTGACGTTCTTCTTTAAAAGCTCCATGTAATTTCTCACTGAGATTATTATCGTACACATGTGGTATTGTTGATAACTCTACTATTAGCGCGCCATCTTTTTCATGAGAAATGTCGACGTAATCCCAGGCTGCTTACAATCCAGAGATAACCATTTTTGCGCGACTATGTCGAGCGCATGATATTTTCTTTTTACCGGTCATTAAAATGAACATACTCTTACCACTCCTTATTATTGTCTTTTCAAGCATTGCAATTGCCTCTCCCGTAATGACCAACAAAGTCAATTCCGACGGTACCGTTACCTTAAACTCAGTTGGGAAGCCAAAGGTAGGTTCAACAAAAACAGTTCAGCAAAAGAAAAGCGAAGCATTTGTTAAACATACTAAGAAAAAAGGGGGCAAGAAATCTGACATAACTCGACAACCCGTACTCACAAAAAGGGACAACTCTGACGGGACCATTACGTATAAAACATCGGGGAACCCGAAAGCGGATTTATCAGAAACAATTTCACTACAGGAAAGTAAAGAAATTGATAAACAAGCTAAGGAAATAGGTGTCAAGATTATTGATATAAAGGAACAACCCGTCATGACCAAGAAGGCTAATTCTGACGGAAGCGTTACCTATAACTTAGTAGGTGATTCAAAGGCCGATTTCCCCGAAACTGTTCCACATAAACAAAGCAAAGATATCGAAAAACAAGCAGAGGACACAGGTGTAAAAATCATTGAAATAAAAGAGCAGTCTGTTATGACTAAGAAATTAAACTCTGACGGAACCGTTACCTATAACCCAGTGGGAGAACCGAGGGCCGATACCCCAGAAACCATTCTGAAAAAAGAAGGCAAGGAGGTTGATGACAGATTCAAGGAGCTGGGTGTAAAAGTTATTGACGTCACCCCAAAAAAAGACATAACACCTCACCAGTAATTTCCCCAGCCGTGTAGCACACCCCACCTTAAATAGTACTTCATGCGGTGACCTGACCCAGCACTTTGCTTGGCCCGGGGTTGAGTCGTTCTACTGCTCACTACACTTGCTTCTCAGTAACGCCGATCATCCATGCGTTTGGGGAGACGGATTTCAATCCTTTCTATTTAGTTTGCATCCAATCATTCGACCGAAATTCCCACTCCCGAAAGGCAAGAAAAAAAACCGCACTTAGGCGGGTTTAAGGATGTTACTGGACTTCTTAAAACACTGAATTGGTGGAGGCGGCGGGAATTGAAGGTACGAGATCTCATTTGTTTACAAGCCTTTGTTCTCGTTTTGACCATGTTGTGACCAAAGGTGCTCTATTTTTCTTCCTGCGACCGGGTTCATATCGGGTATCCAGCGGCCATAGGTTTTGCGGATCATTCCCCAGTCAGCATGTCCCATTTGATGAGCGACCCACATAGGATCTTCGCCAGCCGATAGAAGCATGCTGGCGTAGGTATGCCGTGTTTGATATGGGTTGCGATAGGGAACGTTCGCAGCCTTTAGAATTGGAATCCAAGCGGTCTTGCGTATCTGCCCGTCAGTTTCCCAAGGGCTGTTCGTTTTTGGATTGTGAAAAATTCTTCCGTTGGCAGAAAAGGTAAAACTCACTTGCGCGTTCAATGCCTCTAAAGCCGGAGTAAGCAACTTAACATCACGTTCACCGGACATGGTTTTGGTAGTCTTAACAACCTTGCGAACACTGGCGCGCCGAACACGAACGACACCACGCTGAAAATCTACATCGCCCCACTCAAGCGTGATCAACTCAGACGTTCGTATGGTTTTGAATGCAGCGAAGCAGCTCTTCTATATTGTTAGCTCGCTTTTTTTACCTTCGTTTCTTGATTTGTGAGGGTGCGGAGAGGGGGAATCGAACCCCCCTGCATTACTCTTGGTCAACACACATAACACGCTAATCTCTCGCTTGGGTTGGGAATGCTTCTAACCAGTCTCCGCAGTAATGCTACCCCACACCAAACACATGCCACAGTACTAAATAAAACAGCGATTGAATTGTCCATAATTTCCTCTATTTCGATAAATGTTACACAAAGAACAGAAGCGAAAATCTCCAACCCAAACGAGATTGCTACGTGAATTGCAATGTATGCCTTTACTTCCAAGCCGATTTGTTGTTTCGATGGTCAAAGTACAAAATGCGTAATAGCAATGATTTTTAAATTCCTTATTTCTCTATCGTTTCTTTGATAAAGACCATCGCGCTTTTATTCGTTAGTTGTAGTAATAATTGGGAAGTCAATTATAGCCAACTGTTCATCGATAGGTTGAGCAAATTGCTTAATCTTCTCAATCAATGCTAAAACCTCAGCTTTTTGTACAAAAATATCTATCCCGTCCTTGTTCCTTCCATTTCGATGAACAATGTCGTGGCGGATGTGTATGACTTTAATTATTTCGCCAAGTTTGCCGGGAAATTTGAGTCCAAGGGTGGTCTTGTACATCTTCGATACTTTAGGTAGGTTGTGCCATACGACCTCTTGTAGATGCGTCTTTACGGTTGATTCGAGGCCGCCTACAACCTCTAAAACATCAGAAAGAGAAAACTTCTGATTTTGAAAGTCTAGGTTAGATTTGACGAACGTCTTAAAATAATCCTGACCTCCTAATACTTTATTTCCTAACACCTTTGAAATGAATGCATCCGACAAGAAGGTTTCGAGTGCGGTTACTACGTTGACAAAGAGAAGCCTGTAAAATTGGTCTTGAACTTTTGAGGCTATTTCCGTTTCAAGGAGCGTTTCTATAATCCCAATTGCGCCAATAAAATTTTGATGGGCTTCTGAGATGCTTGAAATATTGCCGATGATGAAATTGTCATAGTCATAATCATCGTAGTCACCGGGCCGTTCAGTTGGTGCCCATTCCCAGCCATATCGCTCTAGTTCTTCTGTAAGTTCATTAATAACGGATTGATCTGCGTATTCATGGAAATAATTTTCTAGCTCATCACGGGCATAGTACGGTCCACCCCAGATCCAAATGTAACCGCCTTCCGCAGATTCGTATGGAGTCCTCTCCGCTGGATCCTCGTAATTCTCATGAAACCATCGCTCCATTAGTTCCTTCTGCTCGGTAGCATTTAGTCCTTGTAAATCACTGGGCTTTATTACGGAATCCATGGATGACCTTTACTTATATTTGTAAACTGACTTATTTAATAATTTGTCTAAACTTACATCAACTACATCAAATACCCAAGCGGATATTCACTTTATGCTTAGCCTATGTGTTTATGATCAAATCGGCGGAAGTAAAATAAGGCGCTTAGTACTCTTGGGGTGCACCACTACCTAAGATAACCTTCTCTGCAGCTTACGCAAGTTCTGCCTAAATCTGCACATGCCACCCACCCATCTACAAGCGAGTCGCCACGAGTGGGCAAGTTAAATTCCCTATCATGCAAGACAGACATTAGTTACTTAACCTTTATAGCAATTAGGAAGGTAATGTGTCCCTTATACAAGTATAGCGGGCTGCGCCCGCCTCTAGCGTCCGCGCAAGCGCGGCCGCCAAGATGCGTGTCCCAGCAGCAATCATCCAGGAGATAAACCTAAGCTGCTTGCAGGAAATGGGACGCTGACGCCCCCTGTGGGGTTGCTACGCAATCTCGTTCTGAAAAAGATTTTATTATTTAAGCGGTAAGCTTAAGGTTGATGAACCTTTAGACGGCGTGTAAATACCAAGTTTAGTAGTTAACACGCCCATATGAAGTTGAAACGATACGTAGTCCTATGACTATGAGTTAGTGCTCATGGACGTTACTCGTTGCAATGTGAGGTGACATGAGGCGATCAATGTAAGCCATTGCAACCGCTGAAGCCACGAATGCCATGTGAATCAGGGTTTGCCATAACATGGTTTTTTCGGCCAGATTAGGGGCATTGATAAAAGTCTTAAGCAGGTGAATGGACGAGATGCCAATAATGGCGGTGGCCAGTTTTATTTTAAGCAGGTTTGCATTGACGTGTGATAGCCAATCCGGCTCATCTGGGTGACCCGCTAAATCTAGGCGGGAAACAAAAGTTTCGTAGCCACCTACTATCACCATGATTAGAAGATTGGAAATCATTACTACGTCGATCAAGCCGAGCACAATTAACATGATGTCGGATTCGCCAAGGTGCGGTACTTTCTCAACCAAGTGCGCTAGTTCAACCATAAAGTGAAACACGTAAACGCACTGAGCAATGATTAAACCGAGGTACAGAGGCAATTGTAGCCAGCGACTACCAAACAAGATGGACGTCATAGGTTTATAACGTTGGCTGGTATTTTTCTGTTGCATGCTTTTCCTTTCTTAATTTAAGTACGTTTCTTTATCCGGCAGGAAGCCAGAGCACACCCAAGGACTTATCTTCCCAGTAGCGCCACCGATTAAAGCCCCAAGAAGCCCCTTTTGAGTTGTAAAAGGTGGTTAGCCATGACAATGCCTCCTCGAAAGTTCTGAAGAGCTTAACGGTACGACTAGGCGCTGCTATATTGTGAGATATCCAATAGCTTTTCTTATTGGCAGCAACATCCGAAATAGATTTGCTGATGTATTTCGAAATATAGCCTGCGATGCTGCCAGGATTCATTTTCCTCGTTCCATTGCTCACCCTCACGTAGCCCCGTCCTCCACACACACGAAAATTCCAGATAGTTTGGAGCAGCTTGTAATCTTGACGCCCTTTTACTGCCACATGCGCATGTAGCGAGCCGCGCTTCGCCTCATTGGTTTTTACGCTATCATGTTTTTCAACTGTTAAAACGTAGGGCATGGCATCACCCGTAGCTTTACGCGTAAGTCGAATGAATTTTTCAATCATTTTTTGAAACTCATCACGATCAAAGATAGCTTCGCTCGTCGTTAACGTGAGCATCCGGTCGAATTTCGCTGACTTACAGGCGTGACGGATTTTTTTCTTTGCCCGGCGTGCCGCACGCGCTCTATTTTTTTCAATGTCACCCTCACCTCGGACACCGCGAAATGGTGGTTCTGGAATTTCTGATGGTTCAGACCATGTCTCGCACTTGTGGATTAAACCTTCGAACTGTTTCCCATCGTTGAAATCATGCAGTACTAAACGATACCAGTCTTGATGCCCATTTTTACGGAGCGCCTCTTCCTGATTATCAATAAAGGTATCAAAGACGCGCATAAAGCACATCCTTGATGCCAACGAGGCCGAACAAATCGATCAGCCAATAAAGGCTGTGACCGTTCTGTGACCAAACGAGGACAAAATCAGCCCTTCCAAGACTAATTCGCCACTTAAAAAAGAAACAGCCAAACCACTGTAATGGCTTGGCTGCATTGGTCTCCGATGGTTTCTGGAGACCTTTAGATTGGTGGAGGCGGCGGGAATTGAACCCGCGTCCGCAAGCACTCTACAGGCAGTTCTACATACTTAGTCAAGTTCTTTAATTTTATCCGGTAGATGCCAACCGACAGGCTGCTACCGAACGAGTTACCTAAATTTAATGCCATACAAAGTAACCCTGCATGACACGATTCCGTGTATATGACCTCACTCATCGCGGCCTTGCGGCCTTGAGCCCCTCCACGGACAGCAGGGTGTGAGGTCTAACCACTTACGCGGCTAAAGCGTACTTTTCGTCGTTTGCGACTATTGGTTTTCCAGCTGATTTACGAGGTTGCGGGTCCTCGGTATGCCCTACACTGCTTTGCAACCCACGTCGAAGCCAAGTCGCCCCCGGTTTCGATATGATCTGCTACAAAACTTAGCAGATTGTAGCAGTTATGAGTAGCAAAAGCGGAAGAAGTTCCGTACCTTCTCAATTAATGGTAATAGCCGTTTAGAAGGTAATGGGTTCTGGTACAAACCACATCGGCGCTATCGTTCCCGGAATCAGGCTACAGGGAATCACCGGGGACATATGACTCATCCATAACCGGGCAACGGAAATAGACCTGCCCCGGTTATCCGTCACCCGTTGCTTTCATGCAGTGATACCATGCAAATCAATTTGCAGCTTGACTCGTTGGACTACTGTTTTAACAATGATAGATAAAAAAATCGCATTCCTATTTTCGCCTAATGGTGCGCTAGCCGAGCACATCCCCAATTTCCGCGCGCGTCCACAACAGGTGGAAATGGCGCAAGCCATCGCACAGGCAATCACCGCGAATGGGCAGCTTATCGCAGAGGCAGGTACAGGAACAGGCAAGACTTTTGCCTATCTTGTCCCTGCCCTGCTCGCTGGCGGCAAGGTGATTATCTCCACCGGCACGAAAAATTTGCAAGACCAACTGTTCCAACGCGATTTACCTACGGTGCGTGATGCGCTCAAAGTACCGGTTTCGATAGCATTGCTCAAGGGCCGTTCCAATTACCTGTGCCATTATCACCTCGAACGCACGCAGTCTGATGGCCGCTTTACCACACGCGAGGATGCGCGCCATCTAGCCAAGATTGTGAAGTACGCGAAAATTACCCAATCCGGCGACAAGAGTGGTGTGAGCGATGTGCCTGAGAATGCACTTATCTGGATGCAGGTGACTTCAACGCGCGATAACTGCCTGGGGCAGGAGTGCCCCCATCATAAAGATTGCTTTGTACTTAAGGCGCGCAAAGAGGCGATGCGGGCCGATGTGGTGGTGGTGAACCACCATTTGTTTTTTGCCGATTTGATGCTGCGCGACGAAGGTCTGGCGGAACTGCTACCAGCCTGCAACACGGTTATTTTCGACGAGGCACACCAATTGCCCGAGACCGCCAGCTTGTTTTTTGGCGAAAGTATTTCGACTTCACAAATCATCGAATTGGCACGAGATACGCGGTTGGAGGCGGCGATTTCGGCTAAAGACTTTGCCGCGCTTCCCACCGCCACCGACTCGCTGGACAAAGCCGCGCGTGACTTGCGCCTGGTGTTCAAACAGAGCGAGGGGCGCATGACTGCTATTGCCATTGAAGATTTATCCGGCTGGACGGATGCCATGGTCGTGCTGAACGAAAAGCTCAAGCAGGTTAACAGTCTGCTGGAGAAGCAAGCAGAGCGCAGCGAGGGACTGGAGAGTTGCTGGCAACGGGGGCAGGTAATGGCGCAAAAAATTTTACAGTGGCAGGACAAAGAGCAAGTGGATATGGTGCGCTGGCTGGAAATATTTCACCAATCCGTGCAGCTCAACACCACGCCGTTGTCTATCGCAGAAATATTCGCCAAACAAATTAATGGCCACCCGCGTGCATGGATTTTCACGTCAGCCACGATTACAGTGAAGCAGGATTTCTCGCACTATCAATCCGAAATGGGGTTGTTTGAGGCTCAAACCGCCTGCTGGGACAGCCCTTTCAATTACCCTGAGCAGGCGCTGCTATATGTGCCCCAAAATATGCTCGATCCGAATAACCCTGGCTATACCGAAGCGGTGGTGCTGGCGGCTCTTCCATTGATCGAGGCCAGCAAGGGACGTGCATTTTTGCTGTTCACCAGCCTGCGCGCCATGCAACGCGCACATGAGATTTTAACGGCTGAATTCGAACGCAAGAAACTTGACTATCCGTTGATGTTGCAAGGCGAAGGTTCGCGTAATGAGCTGTTGAGCCGCTTCCGCGAACACGGCAACGCCATACTGTTGGGCAGTCAGTCGTTTTGGGAAGGAGTGGATGTGCGCGGCGAAGCTCTTTCGCTAGTGGTAATAGACAAACTGCCGTTCGCTCCGCCGGATGACCCGGTGCTGGCGGCGCGCCTTGCACAGATCACCAGCCAGGGACGTAACGCCTTCATGGAATATCAGTTACCCCGCACGGTCATTAATCTTAAGCAAGGTGCGGGACGCTTGATCCGAGATGAGACCGACCGCGGCGTGCTGATGATTTGTGACCCGCGTTTAATAGCAAAATCCTACGGCAAGCGCATATGGCAGAGCTTACCGCCATTCAAGCGCACGCGGGATTTAAGTGAAGCGATAGATTTTTTTCGTAGTGCATGAAATAATTTTTACGTACCGGTACATATGATTTGATATCAGGCCATCAAACATTATTGTCGTTGAGCCCCAAAAAAATATCTGCAAACAAAAAATTTTCCAGCAACATTGAGCAATCACAGCACTGGTTGCGTGAATTGTATTTTCTAGTTAATTAGATCAAAATAAGCTGCTGGTTGTTATTTTAGGAGTCACTTATGAATAAAGAACTTTTGCAGTTATTGGATGGCGCAGAAGATAAATATCCGCATACACTGGAACAGCAGTTTCCGCATGTTTTTAACAAAATATTGGAGCTATGGGGTTTGCCGGCAATTAATCAATATTTCGTCGATCTGATGTTACACACGCGTGCCGTGCCACGGAAAGGCTTCCCGCCAAAGGCGGCTAAAGAGATCCTCGATCTAAGTCTAATAAATGACGAACAAACTAAAGCCAAGGAAGGCACACTGATCGGTCGATAACTCTGGCAACAAAATCTTACTTAAAGATACAAAACCGGATTTCCTTATTTCCTGAAGCAATTTCACCCAGCTCATCTCTTTCGCACCTGAGGGCTGAATTTAACCTGACAAATCAGTAGCGGACAGGTTAAATCGTTTCCGCCCACAGATCGTGTACATCAGAATCAGTAATTCGGACATTCACAAAATCACCAACCTTTAATGTCTGGCCGTTACTGATATAAACCAGACCATCGATTTCTGGTGCATCAGCTGAACTACGTGCAATTGCACCCTCCTCGTCCACTTCATCCACCAATACCTGCATGGTCTTGCCTAATTTACATGCTAGGCGTTCGCCACTGATCTCTTCCTGCAATTGCATCAAACGGCCCAAGCGTTTTTGCTGGACTTCAAGTGGGATGTGATCCGGTAAACTATTGGCCACAGCACCTTCCACAGGCGAATACATAAATGCGCCAACGCGATCCAGCTGAGCCATTTCGAGAAAATCGAGCAGCTCTTCAAATTCTGCTTCTGTTTCGCCGGGGAATCCGACGATAAAAGTGCTGCGCAAGGTAATGTCCGGACAGATTTTGCGCCATTGCTGAATGCGAGTGAGCACGTTTTCACTGCTGGCGGGACGTTTCATTAATTTAAGAATGCGCGCATTGGCGTGCTGAAAAGGGATATCCAGATAAGGCAGAATTTTTCCCTGCGCCATCAGCGGGATGACTTCATCTACATGTGGGTAAGGATAAACGTAATGTAATCGCACCCATACGCCCAACTCTCCCATCGCCTGCACTAGCTCGGTCATACGCGTCTTGATCGGCCGACCGCCCCAGAAACCCGTGCGGTATTTTACATCCACGCCATAAGCACTGGTGTCTTGCGAGATTACCAGCAATTCTTTCACGCCTGCGTTCACCAGATTCTGCGCTTCCTGCATAACGTCACCCACCGGACGGCTCACCAGATCGCCGCGCATGCTGGGGATGATGCAAAAGGTGCAACGATGGTTACAGCCCTCGGAAATTTTCACATAAGCATAATGCTTGGGTGTCAGCCGTATGCCTTGCGGCGGGACCAGATCGCTGTATGGATCATGCAGCTTGGGCAAATGGGCATGGATGGCTTCCATCACCTCATCTGTCGCATGAGGACCCGTGACTGCCAATACTTTTGGATGCGTTTCTTTCACCACATTGCCCTTGGCACCCAAGCAGCCAGTAACAATAACTTTTCCATTCTCGGCCAGCGCCTCGCCGATTGCTTCAAGTGATTCTGCCACCGCACTGTCGATGAAACCGCAAGTGTTAACGACCACCAGATCGGAATCCGCATAGTTGGGAGAAATGATGTAACCCTCAGTGCGCAAGCGAGTAAGGATATGCTCGGAATCCACCGTCGCCTTGGGACAACCGAGAGATACGAAGCCGACGCGTGGCGCTGTGTTCTGTTTGCTCATGTTTTAACTTTTATATATTGGATTGAACATATTTATTCTTGCAGCCAGCTTTATCTTCGCTGCGCTCTCAATAATTGCGCAAAGAGTGGTATTTGGTAATGCCGGAGGGAACGTTTTTTTACTCTACCAATAACACGCTCATCAACCACACTGTCCCTACGCCCGATACAATCAGCACCACTTGCTGCACGGTATCGCGTAACTGCACGCGCTTGTGCAATCCGGGTATCAGATCCGCCACAGCAACATAAATCATGCTCGCAGCTGCCAGCGCCAGCAACGATGGTATCCATGACTGCATGGTCTGCAAGGTGAAGTATCCAAGTATGCCGCCTGCTACAGAGGCGAAGCTGGATATCAAATTCAATTGAAAGGCACGCAGTTTGCTATAACCAGAATGCAGCAGGATAGCGAAATCACCCACTTCCTGCGGAATCTCGTGTGCGATGATGGCCAGCGCCGTGACGAGGCCCAGATGCACGTCAGTAAGAAAAGCCGCTGCTATGATGATGCCATCCACAAAGTTATGGAAAGTGTCACCTATAATAATCATCATGCCACTGCGTCCATGGTCAGACCCATGCTCTGTATTGATTGTTAAATGCGCTTCGCAATGCTCATGGTGGCAGTGCCTCCACAGCACCAGTTTTTCCAGGATGAAAAACAACAGAATGCCAAACAACACCGTACCACTCAAAATAGCTACATTGGGGGTTAGGTTGATTGCCTCGGGCAAAATATTGAGAAATACTGCTCCAAGCAACGCACCTATTGCATAGCTCACCATCCCACCAAGATAATTCTGTGTACGGCTGTTGAACGCGAACAATGCTGCACATGCTACGCTCAACGTGCCGCCTACAATGCAGGTGGTAATAATCCAGACCAAAATGCTCATGGTGAGTTCAAGAAATAAATGAGGCGCGGATTATACCTAAAGGCAGGCAAGCCATTCTCTAAGTGTGTAGTTAATTGCAGCGGATTTATTTTTTCCAAAAATCTGAAAAGCTGAATGATCTCGATAACTGCACTTCATATGCGACATATATAACGGTACAGGTTTCAGGATCGAAAAAAGCTTGCACGGTCGGAGACTTTTTTCCCCTACTCATGCTGCCACCTTCGTTTCTACTCCTAACGCTCGAATGCGTGTAGCGAACGCTTCCAATTGCTGCTCTGACAGCGCGGCCAGTTGCGGTGCTTCCGGTTGTAACGTGGGGCGTGCCAAACTGTAAAGCAACACACCTTCAGGTTTGATATTGTCATGCAGCAATGTGGCCAGAAAATTCAGGTAATCGTCCTCGTCCTGCTTGCCCGGCGGCTCGCCATCCAGCATGAACCAGCAGGTTTGTAGCCAAGTCGGGCACAGCGCGATGGAGGTGGCGAGGTTCTCGCGTACCTTAACCAGACTCGTGCGGGTGTTGTTGATTCGCTGCATGCCAGCCTTGCTGGCACGGTCAACCTTGAACCACACTTCACCATTAAGTTGCGCCATCATGCGCAGACCTTGTTGCACATTTTTGCGGTGCATAAGGCTGCCATTGGTGATGAGAACCAGTTTGATATGGGAGGGCAGCGCCAGTTCTTGTCGCAGCTTGCCGATGAGTGATATAACTTGCTCAAATTCTTTGGCACTGGTCGGTTCACCATTGCCGGACAAGGCGATATCGTTAATGCGCCGCGCGCCCTCCGGCACTCGGCGCTGCATGAAATCACCGTGCAGTAACTCATGAAGGAAACCACGCAGCTCCTGCTCCAGCAGCGCCAGATCAACCCGCGGAGCTGCGCCGCGCTTGAGTTCCGGCACCTGGCAATATATGCAGCGCCAATTGCAGGCATTATTGGTATTGAGATTGATGCCAACTGACACCCCGCCCGCCCGCCGCGACACCACGGGATAGACATAGCGCAACCCCGCGCTGTCGCGGCTGTGGTCGGTTACATCAAGACCAGTGTTGCTCAAGACTTTACGAGTGGCAGATATTTGGCAGGATCAACTGGCTTGCCAAAGCGGCGTATCTCGAAGTGCAGGCTGACCTGATCGGTGTCAGTGTTGCCCATCTCTGCGATCTTCTGCCCTCTGTTTACGTTCTGCCCTTCCTTTACCAGCAACTGGTCGTTATGGGCGTAAGCGCTGAGATAAGTCTTGTTATGCTTGATGATGACCAGCTTGCCATATCCGCGCAGGCCACTGCCACTATATACGACCTTTCCCGCCGAACTGGCAACTATCGCCTGGCCCAGTTTGCCGGCAATATCGATTCCCTTGCGGCTGGCGCTTTCAGAAAATTCGCTTATTAACGTTCCAGATGTTGGCATACTCCACTCCAACGAACTGCCATCGTCATCGGTAATACCATCAATCTTGGCCTCGGGTCTGATTTCGGGTTTAGCCTGAACTTTGGCCACCATCACGGGTTCAGATTTTTGCTGGTCTTCCTGCATTTTTTCAATCTGTGCCACAGCCTGCTCGGTATACGGCAGCTTGGCCACCTTAGGTTGACTCTTGACGGGAATCTCCAGAGGCTTACTTTCAACCATAGTTTTACCCACGGTCGAAGCGCTGGCAGAGGGCAAGCGTAATTCCTTGCCAACTTGGATAATGCCATGATTATGAATGCTGTTCAGTTCAGCAATTTCGCGATAATCCAGACCATAGTTGAAGGCTATGCTATACAAAGTATCGCCTTTTTGTACTGTGTAAACTTGCGGACGCCCGTCTTTATCGCGTGACACAGCTTTCATGGCTGGCACAGCTACCGGTGCAGCCGGTTTTTTCAATTTTGCTCCGCGTTCTATTTCGTGTTCTGCTCCACGTTCCACTACAGGCGCATGAGACCCGCTGGAAGAGCAGCCTGCCACCAGCGCTGCGGCAATAACTGCAATAGCTATGGACTGTAATCGAAAAGTGAATTTTTTAAGTATCATACTTTCCCCATCAATAGTGGCACGAATTTCACCGCCTCCAGGCGAGTTTCACGGTAGCCCTGTGCCCCACGCTCAATCAGGCATAAAAACTGTTCCTGTGCGCCCAATGGCAACACCATTCTACCACCCACGGCTAGCTGTTCCAGCAATGCCTGTGATACATGCGTAGCTGCTGCCGCCATAATGATGCCATCAAACGGTGCGACTGCTGGCAAACCAATGTTGCCGTCCGCATAACGCAAAGTAACATTTTTTACCTGCAATTCTTTCATGTAGCCTGCCGCGCGCTCATACAAAGGCTGCACGCGTTCCACCGAATATACCTCATGCGCCACCTGCGCTAGCACCGCAGCCTGATAACCGCAACCGGTACCCACTTCCAGCACGCGGTTCAGTGCCCTGCCATTTCGCAGAATTTCGATCATGCGCGCCACAATGTAAGGTTGCGAAATGGTCTGACCAAAACCCAGCGGCAACGATACATCGTCATAGGCACGGCTGGCCAGCGCTTCGTCGATAAATACGTGGCGCGGCACTGCATTCATTGCAGCCAGCACAACCTCATCTTCAATCCCCTGCGCACGCAACCGCTCTATCAACCGCCCGCGTGTGCGCTGCGAGGTCATGCCAATGCCACTATGGCGTCCGCTCATGCGGCGTCACCTGCCAGCCAGGTTCCTACCGCATCAAGCTGGCTATATTGCGTCAAATCCATCTGTAACGGCGTAATTGATACACGGTGCTGAGCAATGGCATAAAAATCCGTGCCCGCACCCGCATCCTGCGCCTTGCCGGCCGCGCCGACCCAGTACACAGTCTCACCGTGCGGATTGGTACTCTTTACCACCGGCTCGGCCTTATGGCGCTTGCCCAGGCGGGTCACCTGGCGGCCCTGCAATTGCTCGTAGGGAATGTCTGGCACATTCACGTTGAGCAACCATGGAAGAGGATGGGTACGCTTTTTAAATTGCTGCACCAGATCAGCCACCACACGTGCCGCAGTATCGTAATGCGCCAACTTTCTGCCCACCAGCGATACGGCAATGGCCGGAATGCCCAGCAAAAAGCCTTCCGTGGCAGCTGCCACTGTGCCTGAATAAATTGTATCGTCACCCATGTTGGCACCCGCATTAATGCCGGAAATAACCATATCCGGTTGACTATCCAGCATCCCGGTAACCGCCAAATGCACGCAGTCGGTTGGCGTTCCGTTTACATAATAAAAACCATTGGCTGCACGGCGTAAATTGAGCGGGCGATCCAGCGTCAGAGAATTGCTTGCCCCGCTGCGGTCGCGCTCTGGCGCCACCACTATTATTTCGGCAATAGTAGACAGCGTTTCCGCAAGGCAAGCCAAGCCAGGTGAAAAATAACCATCATCATTGCTAAGCATAAGCATCATATTGCTACTATCCTTTTGTTCTGTATGGGCTTGAAGCCCGTCAATGCGCTTTGATATCCGTTTTTTATTGTGTAAACTGCACGCTAAAGGATTAGAACCGATAAAAATTAAATTGATATTATCGCCTGAATTGACACAGGTATAAATCCTCGCCCTCCGCACCACGCTACACCGTAAACCCACCAAAGCCCAAATGATCGGCCCTTGCCTTGAGCTATGTCGGCGCGAAAGCTAACGATTACGCTCAATAGCAGAGCGTAGCGCCGAGCTGCTGCAACCCCGAGCCACTCTCTCATCGTCACTAAGTCGTGAGCTCATACACCATATCCCCGACGAAGCGTCTGAATGACTCGTTCTCGACAAATTGTTTGTATACCTGCGTGTCATCCTTGAGAAGTAGTTGCATCACCTTGCCCAGCGCCTGGTCGTGGGCCATGCGCGCGGTGTGCGGCGTATTCTCCTTGGCGTTCTGGTAGGCTTTGTCGGCTGCGACCTTGGGCGCGATGTCGTCGCGGATGCGCTTCGCAACATGGTCGGCGTCGGTGAACAGCGTGCCGAAGTGTTCGTTGAAAGTTTTGAGGATGTTGCTCAGACGGTCGAGCTCGGGCTGGCCTTTGCCGCCTCCGTTATCCGTCGGGACGGGTTCAATCTCGGCATTTGCATCCGCCAGCGCAATCTTCATGACCGTCTTTTTCTCGACGCGGTAGCTGTCCATGTCAATGGCTTCCAAAATGCCCTTGGCGAGGTCTTCTTCATTCGGCGCGGGCAGCTTGGGCGTGAGCAGGTTGAGCAGGATCGAGAGTTTCTCCCACTCGGGGTTGGTGTAAGGCATTACCGAAGCGAGGAAATCGTAGGTTCGGCAGAACACCTTCGCCTTGCCCTTGAATTCTACCTGCTGATCCTCGTCTAGCGTATCTGTGTAAACCGACACGCACGCATCAAGAATCGGGTCGAGCTTGTCGCGGTCGGCACCATCGAGAAACAACCTAACCAACTGCTGCACCTGCGCCGGTGAGTACACTTGCGCACTATCGAGTGCGGCCTTCAGGTCATGCAACTTGTTGGGGTCAGTCTCTTCCGCGAGCAGCGTCGTGCGGTAGTAGTCCTGGAAGGCGAAGGTGATCGCCTCGCTGTTGTTCTGGAAGTCGAGCACGAAGCAGTCATGCTTCTGCGGGTGCGCCCTGTTGATCCGCGACAATGTTTGCACCGCCTTGATGCCGGAGAGTGGCTTGTCCACGTACATCGTATGCAACAGCGGCTCGTCGTAGCCGGTCTGGAATTTATCGGCGCAGATCAGGAAGCGATATGGGTCCTCCTGAATCTTGTCGGCGATGTCGCCGCTCGAGAACCCGTTGATCGATTTCTCGCTCACCTTGACCCCGCCGTACTCGTACTCGCCAGAGAAGGCGACGATGGCCTGATACGGACTCTTGCGCTCAACGAGATAATCCTTGAAAGCTTGGTAATACTGGATCGCGCGCTCGATACCACTGGACACCACCATCGCCCGTGCCTGTCCGCCAATCTTGCCCGCCGCGAGCACCTGCTCGTGAAAGTGATCCACCATGATCTCGGCCTTGAGCCGGATCGCGTGGTCGTGACTCTCCACATAGCGGCGCAGCTTTTGCTTCGCCTTCTTGGTGTCGAACTCTGGGTCGCTCTCGATCTTTTTGACTAGCTTGTAGTAACTGTCCACCGGCGTGTAGGTCTTGAGCACGTCGAGGATGAAACGCTCCTCGACCGCCTGCTTCATGGTGTAGCTGTGGAAGGGTTTGTGCTTGATCTTGCCCTTGGCATCGGGCGGCAGCGGCTCGCCGAACATCTCCAATGTCTTATTCTTTGGCGTGGCGGTGAAGGCAAAGTAGCTGGCGTTAGTCAGCATCTTGCGCGCCGCCATACGTTTCTCGAGTGCTTCATTCACCGTATCTTCTGGGTCACTCTCCTCATCCTCGCCCTCCGCCGTATCGCCCAGCGCCTTGCTCATCGCCGCCGAAGTCTTGCCGCCCTGGCTCGAATGCGCCTCGTCGATGACAATAGCGAAGGTCTTGCCGCCCTCGGTGGCAATCTCGTCGAGGATAAAGGGGAACTTCTGCACCGTCGTAACGATGATCTTCTTGCCCTCCTGAATAAACTTGCGCAGATCACCCGAGTGCTCGGCGTGACCCACCGTCGCGCCCACCTGCATGAACTGCTTAATGGTCTTCTGAATTTGGTCGTCGAGGATGCGCCGGTCGGTGACGACGATCACCGAGTCGAATACCTCCTTGCCGCAGCGCTTCACGCCAATGAGCTGGTGTGCAAGCCACGCGATGGAGTTCGACTTACCGCTACCCGCCGAGTGCTGAACCAGATAACGCTTGCCAGCACCATTGGTGCACACATCATCCAACGCCTGCCGCACCACGCCGAGCTGATGGTAGCGGGGAAACACCTGGCTGCGTTTCTTCTTGCCGGTCTTCGCATTCTTCGTCTCGACGATCTGGGCGTAATTCTCGAGAATGTCGGTCAATCCCGCCGGTGTGAGCACCTCTTTCCACAGGTAATCGGTCTTAAGTCCATACGGGTTGAGCGGATTGCCCGCGCCATCGTTGTAGCCCTTGTTGAAAGGCAAAAACCACGAACCTTTGCCCTTAAGCTCGGTACACATTTTTACTTCGCTGTCGTCCACCGCGAAGTGCACCACGCAACGGCCAAACTCAAAGAGCTTCTCGCGCGGGTCGCGGTCGCGGCGGTACTGCTCCACCGCGTCCTCGACGGTTTGCTTGGTGAGGCTGTTCTTCAACTCGAAGGTGACGAGGGGAAGGCCGTTGATGAACAGGCCCAGATCGAGGGAGCGGCGTGTCTCATCGTTGCTGTAGGCGAACTGGCGCGTAATCGAAAATCGGTTCTGCGCGTGCAATGCCTCTGCTTTGGCGTTGCCCTCCGAGGGGGTGCCGTAGAAAAGATCAAAATGTCCGGCAGGGTGGTGCTCGATGCCCTTGCGCAGTACATCAATGACGCCGCGCTTGCCGATCTCGGACGAGAGCCGTGTTAGAAACTTGATGCGGTTGATGTCTTTGGTGTCATTAGCGTCGACCATCTCCAGCTTCTTGAAGGCATCGGGCTGGGTGACACGCAGGAAAGCGAAGAGTTGCGACACGTCGAGCGCGTGAGCGCAGTCATAGTCCTTTGCGCTGCCTGCAAAGTAGCCGGTGCCGCCGTAGGGTGCTGGCGCCTCGGTGGCCCTATTCGGCATGACGACGAGGCCATCCGTGCCGGTCATGTGGCGCATGATGAGCGTTTCGAGCCCTTTTTCGCTGGTGTCCGTGGTCATCCAAGTGCTCCCTGTCAATTACCCGTCAATTAGGCAACTGTTTGTTTTGCAACCATGAATTTGTTTTTTCCTGATTAAGATTGCCGATTCATCAAGTACCCATCAAGTAAAAGTCAAGCAGCTTCAGCCAACCATCCCTGCTCACGTAACCGTTCCGCTGCCAGGCTGATCTGGCTTGCTGTAAACTGATGCTTGCGTGTGCTCCAGCGGTGAACAGCCCCGGTAATTTCGGGGATGCTTGCAGCACCTTCCCGGGTTGCCACCCAATGCACTGTGGACAACAATTCAAGTCCGTAGGGAGTCTCAAAGCCTTCCACCAGTGCTGCTGTGCGGTCGAGCCGTGTGTGTGTGGCAGCATGAGCATTCAAGAACTGCTCTGCTTCCTCCACGGCGCCGGGTACCAGAGATAACGGCTTATCCGGGGCATCACCGCCATCGTCATATCCGCTGACCAGATGGCCTTCGACTTCCCGCAGCACATGGCGTAGGTTCTCGGCATAGGGGCCATAGGGCGCTTTCACATAACGCAGGCGCAGCGGCTCACCCGCCGCTTGCAGAAAATACATCAACTTGTGCACCTCGAGCAGGCTGATGCTCGGGTCCAGCAACGCCCCCAGATAGCGGCGCATCAGCGCTACCAGCGCCGCCCGCCCGGCGGTGATCTTCGGCACCTCGGTCGAGCGGTTGGCGCGGCTATCGGCAGGTGCGCCATCTGGTTCGAATATCTGCACCTCCACTTCTGGCAATGCCGCGAAGGCACGCTCGATCAGTGGCCTGACCTGGCTCCAATCCAACCCACCCAAGCCGCTGCCCAGCGGCGGAATGGCAATGGAGCGAATACCACGCGCCCGCACTTCATTCACCAAAGCCACCAGTCCGGCTTCGATATCCTCGACCCGACTTTTGCCGCGCCAGTGCCGTTTAGTGGGGAAGTTAACCACGTAACGGGGGAAAGTCAGTTCTCCGGTATCAAACACAAACATCCGTCCCGGTTGCACTTCCTCGCGCTTGCAGGCAGCGGCATAAGCCTTGAAATTAGCCGGGAATATTTCCTTGAACTGAAGCGCAATGCCGCGCCCCATGATCCCCACACAGTTGACCGTGTTGACCAGCGCCTCGGCTTCAGCCTTCAAAATGTCGCCTGTTGTATAGCGAATCATCGCATTCTCCCCATTCAAAAATACCATTCGCGCCGCACTTCCACCGCAGGGCGGTGCGCAGCATTTTGTGTTGCGTTGGTAACCTTACCATAGACCGTAGCATCAAACACCCCGATGCGCCGCACCAGATGCCAAGGGAAAAACTCCTGCAGCAGGAATTCAGCCTGCTTGCCTTCTTTCACTTGCGCATCGCGAAAATCGGGCGCAGCCACCGCTGCCCAATCCACCTCGTTAAGTTGTCCCAAATCGTTGCGGAACTCGGTGTAAAACGCCCCGGCATTAGAGAGGGTAAAAGCCCAGCGCCGACCCTGCTGTATGCCCCATTGAACCACTTCATGCAGGTTTGCCTCAAGATGCAGGATAGGCGCCTGCCCGCCTTTATAGGTCATGTCTGGATGATTCGCGCAGTAGATCAAGTACAGCATGATCGAGCGCGGGCAAAAGTAAAAGGGCACATAGTCGCCCACGTGATCGCCGGGATGGCATTTTACCGGCAACCCCAGCCGCCGTTGTTTGATGGTGCTCATGCCTATGCTGGCAGTCGGCCCGCCCCGCGCAATCATCGCCGCATCCGAGCAGAGACCACCCGCCACCAGAATGGCTGGCAGGTTGTCCACATGGGTGATGTGATAGAGCTTGGGTTGGGCTGGTGCAGTCATTACGCATTGTCCTCCGCCAATTCATCGCCTGCTTCTTCCATCTCCGCAAGAACAGGCTCATCGGCTGGTGCGCACTCTAACTCCGGCAGACGCGCAGCGGCCTTGCGCACGTCGAGCTTGCCGGTGACCACATCGGCGATCAGGCGGGTTCGGTATTCGCGCAAGAGTTCGATCTCGCGTTCGATGCGAGAAATTGCAGTGTCAATCGGCGAGAGTTCTCGTTGCAGACTATCGCAAATGGAAACTTGCTCGGCGATGGTCGGCGGCACTGGCACGGGAATGTTGGCCACAAAACCAAGGTAAATCCCAGGTTGAGCGGAGAACGCCACTGATTGCCACAGGTGCTGCTGCAATCTTGGGCTTCGAAGGAACGTCACCAAGAATGCGTGCGACATGAGTTCAGAGCGCGGCCGGAGAATCGACACGCTGCGCTGGATCTGAAAAGGACCGATGTCATCTACGACCGCAACTTTCCCGAGCGTCGCACCTACGATCGCCATCAACACATCATTTGGTCGCACGACGAACGAAGAGTTCAGCTGCTCGAAATCTGCCTTCGAGATGAAGCTGTCATCCGCCCTTCGAACAAGGCGACCACCCATCATGTTTCTCACGCTCAGCAGAGGGTAACCTGTCATCGTCCGAGCTGGCGGTAGATGCGTGCCGTCACGAACTAGGCTGCATGTTCGTTTTAGCGGCATCACCTTCCAATGCGCCGGAATCTGCCCCAGCCAGGGAATACCGGAATCCTTGAGCGGCACATCGGAATCAAGACCGCGCGTGGCGGCGCGGTGGATGATGGCCTGCTTCTGTTCATTTAACAGCGCGATGGTCTTGCGCTTGGCCCATATCGCCTTGTCCAGCCGATGTGTGGCGTGGTCGAGGAAACGTACGATGACGGCTTGTTCTTCGTCAGGAGGAAGTGGCGAATAGATGGCTTTGAAATGCTCGGGGCGCAGGCTCCACATGTCCGAAGTGATGCCGTAAGACCAGCTCTCAGCCTCCTTGGCAAAACCCGGTGTGCGGAACAGGTGGTGGAAATAGCGCGGGTTATGCGCATCTCGCAAACGCTGCACGACATAAGCAGGGCTGATGATGCCGCGTAGAGCCGACACGCCAATAGCGCCCTGCCAAGCCCGCATTTTGTTGTAGGCAATATCGCCCGGACAAACCAGCTTGTATGCCGACTTGTCCAATTTTGAACTGTCTTTCTTCGAACTACCCGCCAGCAAATCCCGCTGCTTGATTATTCCGCGTGTAATTGTCACGGAAAGCATTTGTTCGTTCGGTTGCTCGCGCTCTTTTACTTCTTCAAACAAAGCACGATGTGGGAGTACATCCCAATGCCCCGGCACCCGCCCCAACCAAGGCAAACCCGAATCCTTGTATTCCAAATACGGTTTAAGGTCGGAGATCATCTGGGCTCCAACTTTGTTGGCGTACAGCAATCCAGCTTCCGGTGCAGAAGAGAGATCAGCGAAAGATAATCCGCAGCATCGTCTTCACCATCCCATAGAATCTTCGGTTCGTGCGCGAGGGGATTTCGAACGGCTCCGAAGCATCCTTTTAGCAGTGCCGCGAAGCCTTTGTGCTCCGTCTTTTCTGTTTCAGTTTGCAACGTATTGATGGCGAGGACGGGTCGCTCAATCGAAAAGACCCGGTCAACCAGTGCAGCACCGTCACTCTGAATCCCAGATAGGTCGCGAATTCGCTGAGCGAGCCCCTTGCTGGCTTCAAAAACTGCGTGAAAGTAGTTGTCCTGGAGTAGCTCGGATCGACAGTATTTCAACACCTCGTGGTGCATACTCCTGCCTTGGAACTTGGCACGGATGGTTCGAACACGCCTCTCGGCTTCATCAAGTGTTTGTACTGCTTCATGTTGCCGGAACTTCCCATCACTGCCATATTCAAGACCGGAAAAGGACAGGATCATATTGAGCTCCTGTCGATGCGCTTCGAACTCCGCGCTCCGCCCAACGAAGCGAGCGGGGATCAAAAAAGATTGTATGAAGTCGAGTACGCGATTCGCACAGTGATATTGCCTCTGGGATTCAAGAAACACCCTATACAGACGGCGCCACTTCGTGGACTCACCCGATGCATCTACTAGACCACGATCACTCAGAACGCGAGAGATGTCTGTACCCGATCCGCATTCGCCGAGCAATCGCGCAAGAGCCTCAATCTGACCTTCTGGGAAAGTGGTTACAGCATTCACTGTGAGTCTCCTCCAACAATTTCACTCAGCAGACCTTCCGCCTCTTTCTCCACGGCCAGAATATCGGCGCGAATTTCTTCCAGCGTGCGTAGCGGCTGCGGCTTATAGAAGTGGCGGGTGAAGCTCACCTCGTAGCCGATTTTGGTGGCGTCCTGCTTGATCCACGCATCAGGCGTGTAGGGCAGCACTTCACGGCGGATGAAGGCTTCGATGCCGCCTTCTTCCAGCAATGGCACCTGCTCGGTGTCGCGCAAGTCGGAGTCGGGCTCGTATTCGACAATCATGGCCTTGCCATCCACAGTCGCCTCGTACAGGCCATTCAGCGGGTCGGCCTTGGTCTTGCCGGGTTTATGTACCTTGGCGATGACCGGCGGCGCTGTCTCGACACGCCAGCTCACAGCCTTCAGTATCTGCTTAAGGTCGGCTGCGGGGAGCTTGATGCCCGCCTTCTTGAGCGCGGCGTCTATGCGATCTCGGAAGATGTTGTGGTCCTCAAAGAGCTTGTTGCCCAGCGCTTCACGCAATGCCATCGCCATTTCGACGAGCCGGGCGTCGCGCTCCCAGGTCTTGGCATCGAGCAGTTTCTTTTTCTTCTTCTCGGGCAGGCCCTTCTTGGCGCTGCCGCCTTCTTCTTCGTCGCCCTCGTCCTCATCGCTACCCCAGTCGGCAAGGCGCGTTTCTAGCGCGGCGGAAACCTTGGCGAAATGGGTGAAGATGTCGTCGCCGAACTCATCAAAGAGTGCAGCGCGCAAGTCTTCGTCGCCGGAGGCAAAACGCAGCGTCTCGATAGTTTTGAGCGAGAGTTGGCTATGCAGGCGTAGCGGTCGCTCGACCGTGACCTTCCAGTAACCGAAGGCGGCGTTGGGGAATATCTTCGACTCGGGCATTTCCTTGAAATCGAGGAAGGTGCGGCTAATACGTTCGATATCGTCGGGTGATAGCTCACAGTTTTTCTTGCCAAGGTTCTTGCGCAGCGGTTTGAACCACTGGCTTGCGTCGATGAGCTGCACCCGGCCCTTGCGATGTGCGGGCTTTCTATTCGACAGTACCCAGACGTAAGTAGCGATGCCGGTGTTGTAGAAAAGGTTGAGCGGCAGCGCGACGATGGCTTCAAGCCAGTCGTTCTCGATGAGCCAGCGGCGGATGTTGCTCTCGCCCTGCCCTGCGTCGCCGGTGAACAGTGAGCTGCCGTTATGTACCTCGGCAATACGGCTGCCCAGCGCAGAGCGGTGGTTCATCTTCGACGCCATGTTGGCGAGGAAGAGCATCTGGCCATCGCTGGAGCGGGTGACGAGTGAGAGTTCCTCGCCCTGATGCACCACCTTGAAACGCGGATCGCGCATACCGTCTTTGCCGCCCATTGCTTCGAGGTCTTTCTTCCAGCCCTTGCCGTAGGGCGGGTTGGCGAGCATGAAATCGAACTCTTGCGCCGGGAAAGCGTCATGCGCAAGCGTGGACCATTCCGCGCCGCCGACGATGTGGTCGGCGCTCTCGCCCTCGCCTTTGATTAGCATGTCCGCCTTGCAGACGGCGTAGGTCTCGGGGTTTATTTCCTGACCGTAGAGGAGTGTGGAGATCTGCTGGTCGCGCTTCGCGGCGATTGCCATGAGCGTTTCCTCTGCCACGGTGAGCATGCCGCCGGTGCCGCAAGCACAGTCATAGAGCAGATAGGTGCCGGATTTAAGCTCTGCCTCGATCGGCTGGAACACGAGGTTTGCCATCAGCCGAACTGCGTCGCGCGGCGTCCAGTGCTCGCCCGCCTCCTCATTGTTGTCCTCGTTGAATTTGCGGACCAGTTCTTCGAAGACAGTGCCCATTGAATGGTTGTCGATGCCCGCAGGCGAAAGGTCGATTTCGGGATCAAGAAATTTGTTGATCAGCGTGCCAAGCGCGTCTGCCTTGGAGAGTGTAGTGAGCTGGTTGCGGAATTTGAAGTTCTCCAGTATGTCCTGGACGTTGGGCGAGAAGCCGTTGAGATAGTCTTCGAAATCTGCGAGCAACTGCTGCTGGCTTCCACGCGACTTCAGATCGCGCAAGGTAAAGCGCGAGGTGTTGTAGAAGGATTGCCCCGCAGCAGCGGCAAGCGCAGCGCGCTGCTCTGTGATGCGCGCCTCGTCGAGCATTTTCTTGGTGTCGAGCACCGCCTGTTTGGTCGGTTCAAGCACCGCATCCATGCGCCGAATGACGAACATGGGCAGGATTACATCGGGGTACTTACCCCGCCGGAAAAGGTCGCGAAGCACATCGTCGGCGATGCCCCAGATGAAAGAGACGATCTTGTTATGAGTTGCTTGGTCCATTATCGCTTTCGCTCCGCTTCGTTCATCAGTTCACAGCGGATGATTGCGGCCGGAAAGATTTATGGGCTTGTTTCTTGGGTTTGCCGTGCCAAGCACGGATGGCAGTTACTTTACCACATGGACAATATTGGACAAAGACGAGGGATCGAATCGTCATAACGAACGGCCAGAAACCCTAATTTTGCGAAACAAATTTACACCTCGCCAGTCAGATCATCCCGCAGGTTAGCAAGCTGCCAATTCATTCGCCCCAGCCGTTCCGCCATCCCGGCCTGCGATACCCTTTGAACAGTATTGTGCGCGGGCATCCAGAAAGCTAGTTGAGGTGTCATGCTACTGCCCATTATGTTACTTTGCGCTCACTGCGGACGAACTTCGGGCGTCTGGCCGCCAGCATGAGGTTGTGTAAGCGATATTTTTTCGAGTAACGCCGTATTGTGACGAAACGGGGTAAGCAGGCAAGACGCAAAGCGGCTGCTCGCAAAATTTGATTTTTAGAAGTGCCCTATAATAAAAGCCAAATTTAGGAGCTTGACCGATATGAACCCTCACACGCACCCGGCGCATCCGCCCGAACACACTCATCACGAACTTGCAAACAACGGGAACACTGCCATGCCAGCTGAACATCAACCCCTGAAAGACCCGGTTTGTGGCATGTCCGTCACAGAGCAATCTGAACATCGATATCAGCACGAAGGCCAACTCTACTACTTCTGCAGCCCGCATTGCAAAATCAAGTTCAGTGCGAACCCTGGCCACTTCCTCGAACCCAAGTCGCCCCCGCAACAAGACCTGCCGGCCGCAGCGGGCATGATTTACACCTGCCCGATGCATCCTGAGGTGCGTCAGGATCATCCGGGCAGTTGCCCCAAATGCGGCATGGCGTTGGAACCTGAGTTGCCCAGTCTCGACGAGGATGACAACCCTGAGCTGCGCGACTTCCAGCGACGGTTCTGGTGGACGCTGCCGCTGACAGGCATCGTCTTTGTGCTGGCCATGTTCGGCCATCGGCTACAGTGGATGGATATGGCTACCCAAAGCTGGGTCGAAATGGTGCTGACGATGCCCATTGCGCTGTGGGCGGGCTGGCCGTTTTTCTTGCGCGGATGGCAGTCAGTGGTCAATCGCAGCCCGAACATGTGGACGCTGATAGGCTTGGGGACTGGTGCAGCCTTCGTCTACAGCGTGGTGGCCACAATTGCGCCCCAGGCATTTCCGGCCTCGTTCGTCTCAATGGGCCGCGTGGCGGTTTACTTCGAAGCGGCAGCCGTGATCATCTCTCTGACTCTGCTGGGCCAGGTTCTGGAACTGAAAGCCCGCTCGCAGACGTCTGCCGCGATCAAATCCCTGCTCGGCCTGGCACCCAAGACCGCTCGCCGTATCCGCGCCGATGGGACCGAGGAAGACATACAGCTGACGCATGTGCATGTGGGGGATATTTTGCGCATTCGTCCTGGTGAGAAAGTACCCGTTGATGGCGTAGTGATCGAAGGCAGTAGCGCGGTCGACGAGTCCATGCTCACCGGCGAACCGCTACCCGTGACCAAGCGTGTGGGCGACAAGGTAACCGGCGCAACACTCAACACCAATGGAGCGCTGGTGATGCGGTCCGAGCGCGTCGGATCGGGCACCATGCTGGCGCAAATCGTCCAGATGGTCGCTCAAGCCCAGCGCTCCCGGGCCCCGATGCAGCGTATGGCCGACGTGGTGGCAGGCTATTTCGTGGTCTCGGTGGTGACGGTTGCACTGCTTACTTTCTTCGGCTGGGGGCTGTTCGGGCCCGAGCCGCGCTGGGTATACGGCTTGATCAATGCCGTGTCGGTTCTGATCATTGCCTGTCCTTGCGCCTTGGGCTTGGCCACGCCGATGTCGATCATGGTGGCCACTGGGCGAGGCGCGACGCAGGGCGTGCTGTTCCGGGACGCGGCTGCAATCGAGAACCTGCGCAAGATCGACACTCTGATCGTCGACAAAACCGGCACGCTGACCGAAGGCCGACCTGCATTCGACCGGGCGATCCCGGCACAGGGCTTTGGCGCTGACGAGGTGCTGCGTCTGGCCGCGAGTCTGGACCAAGGCAGTGAGCACCCGCTGGCTGATGCCATTGTGCGCGCAGCCCGTGAGAGTGGAATGACGCTGGACAAGCCCGATACCTTTGAATCAATTTCGGGTATCGGCGTGCGGGGACAGGTTGCGGGGCACCAACTCGCCCTCGGCAATACCGCCATGATGCAGCAGATCGGTGTGCTGGTAGACGGCATGGTTCCGCAGGCCGAAGCCCTGCGTACAGAAGGCGCCAGCGTGATGCACCTTGCAATTGATGGTCAGCTTGCGGGACTGCTCGCAGTATCTGATCCGATCAAGAACAGTACCCTGGAGGCGCTAACGGCACTCAAAGCCTCCGGACTGCGCATCATCATGGCCACAGGCGACGGGCTGACCACCGCCAAGGCAATCGGCACCCGGTTAGGGATTACCGAAGTGCATGGCGGGGTCAAGCCAGCCGACAAGCTGATGCTGGTGGAGCAACTTCAAAAAGAAGGACGTGTGGTGGCCATGGCGGGCGACGGCATCAATGATGCCCCGGCACTTGCAAAGGCGGATATCGGTATCGCGATGGGCACGGGCACCGATGTGGCGATGAACAGCGCCCAGGTCACCTTGATCAAGGGAGACTTGCGCGGCATCGCGGTGGCGCGTGCTCTGTCAGATGCCACGGTGAGCAATATGAAGCAGAACCTGATGTTTGCCTTTTTCTATAACGCGATGGGCATACCCATTGCCGCCGGTATTTTGTACCCGCTGACAGGGTGGCTGTTGTCTCCCATGATTGCTGCGCTGGCGATGAGCTTCAGCTCGGTATCGGTGATTGGGAATGCGCTACGATTGCGCACGAGCAGGTCAATTATCAAGTAACCTGACGAGAAGAAATCATGAAACCTGTTGACGATCGCGCTTATAACCATCTCTTCGCATGCAGAAGTGGTCGATATTGATGTCGTTCGGCAATAGTGAGTCTCTGAAGAAAGTCAGAATGAGGAAAAAATCCTCTCAATTATAAAAGCGCCCCGCCTGTTCGGCGGGGACTGACACATGTTTTATTTACCTGGCAAATCTAGAAATTAGCTATCAGTGACACCCTTGCAGCTAATGGTGAACCTGGTGAGATATTGTTGTTATTGTGGGCGGAAGAGTAATAATTAGTATCAAACAGGTTTTCGATATTCAACTGGGCCCGCAGATTTTTATCAATCTTGGCATACACTGCCGCATCCACCCGAATGAAGCCCGGCAAGTAAACAGTATTGTCTGTAGACGTGTACATCTTGTCACGGCTGATCACACCCAGCCCGGCACCCCACATTGCATTGAAGTCATACCGATTCCACAGCGAAAAAGTATTTTTTGGAAGTTCTGCTAAAACGGAACCTGCCTTAATGGTAGAAGATTGCGTGCTGGTGATGGTCCCATCCTGGTAGGTGTATCCCCCCATCACGCTCCAGGCCGGGGTAATCCGGCCGGCCAGACCCAATTCAAAACCCTTGTTCCGCTGGCCATCGGCTAAAATAGAGGCGGCTGCATTATTCGGATCGGGGACAATCACGTTGGTACGATCCAGCTGAAACAGGGCACTGGTCAAAGCCAGGTTTGGATGTATATCCCACTTAGCCCCGACTTCAATATTCTTAAATTTCTCCGGTTCCAGTGTCGCAGTGGTCACCGTAAGCGAAGTAAGCTGTTCCCCGGATCTGGGCACATACGCCAGACTATAGCTGCCATAAATGGATACGTTATCGACTGGCTTGTAAACCAGGCCGGCTCTTGGGGACCAGAAATTATCCTTACTGTTTAAATCTTGAGGAGGAGTTGCATTATTCTTGCGAAAATCCACATCGTACGAATCGTGGCGCAAGCCTAGAATCGCCTGTAATTTAGGCATGAGGGTAATCTGGTCTTGTACATAAACCGATATTTGTTTTAAGGTACTATTGTTATTCGCATCTGCTGGCCGATTCGTGAATGTGATCGGAGCATGGGTAATGGGATTGGTAACGGGAACATTAACTGAAGTGGCAGTTCCATTAAAAAGTCCAGTAGCGCGAACATTATCCGTTGACTGGTGGCCCAATTCAAGGCCAGCCACCAGATCGTGTTTCATATTTCCTGCATTCAAGGTATACAACAGGTCCGTCTGGTTGAAGAAATTGTCTCGATTGGTCGTATCAGTATATGCGCCAACCGCCACTTGGGTTCCCGCAGCATTGACCGCACCTGATGGGAACACGTTCATGTAAAATTTGTCTTGCGTAGCATAACGTGTACGGTTGCGGAGCAGTACCTGGTTATCAAACTTGTGCTCGATCAGCGCATTGGCTGCCTTTAGCTCGGTGTCCGAATTGCTGCGTTCAGGATCACCAAAAAAGGTTGACCGGTTGGTGATAAATGGCTTCCCCTGATAGGAAGGGATACCGCGGTCAGCTGTACGCTCATCCTTGAAATACTCCACATTCAACACCACCTTGGTCTTGTCCGAAGGCAGGATCGTAACGGTCGGGTTAATTCCATATCTCTTCAAATTTACGCCGTCACGGAAGCTCCCCGAATCTTCATACATGGCATTCAGCCGGACTGCGGAAACTTCGTTCATGCCCTGGCCAACGTCGAGAGCAACACGTTTTGCATTCCATGAACCAATCTGGGCATTGATTTCCCGGACCGGAATCCAGTCCGCCTCTTTCTGAACCCGGTTAATTACCCCACCGGAACCGCCCCGACCAAAAATCATTCCATTGGGGCCTTTCAAAACTTCGACCCTTTCTATGTTGTAAATGTCGCGATAATACTGGACGTCGTCGCGTATGCCGTCAACGAAAAAGTCTCCTGTGGAGCGATTACCGCGAAAAACCAGGGCATCGCGGTTACCTTCCCCTTGAGAAATACCCATACCCGGAACATAGCGCACCGCGTCGGACATGCTCTGAACGTTCTGATCCTTGATCGCTTCCTGCGTAACAACCGAAACAGACTGCGGAACGTCAATTAAAGGAGTATTGGTCTTGGTTGCAGTGGAGATTTTTGGTACGGTGTATCCAGAGCTACTTTTTGCCGACACCGTAATCGTTGGCAGCGTTGATTCTTTTTCCGTTTGACCAATGTCTGATTGAGCTATCTGTAATTTCTGGACAAGATACCCCTTATCCTGAGGCACTGCTTGCAGGCCACTACCGACAAGCAAGTGGTTCAGTCCATCCTGAGCAGTGTAATTTCCCTGGAGTCCTTGTGTCGTTTTTTCGCTGAGTACGGCAGGATCAGCGAAGACTTTAACGCCTGCCTGTTTTACAAAAAGAATAAGTGCAGTTTTCAACGAACCCGCGGAAACGTTGTATGTCTGCACGGCAGTGCTGGCAACAATGTTTGACTGCGCAACTGCAGCACCCGATAAACTAATAGTGGCTACTCCAAAGCAGATTAACGCGCTATTCATTGCGATGGCGAGCTTAGTTTGGCGATGGTTGCATCGAGTTTGGATGCCAGCATGTTTTCGCGCCAAGGTAGTAATACATTTGCGGTTATGTGTATACATTATTGCCTTTCCAAAATAATAATTAATATCAAATAAAAAATGTCTGGTACGTAATGCATTACTGGCGGCGGGAAAATTCGGTGCCACATACTTAAAACTGGTACATCCAAACGGTACGCTTATCCAGATGCTGAATGAGCAGCTCGTCCCCATGCAAAACACGGCATCACTGCGAATGCTTAATTCGATCAAGCATAATTTTGCACTTATCGATACCATCAGCGAAGCAATACCCAGCTTGCTCATGCTTTAATCTATCTAATACTGCAAGTGATAATAGTTCGTAATTGTATTCTCATGTTTAATGAGATGCAAGACTTAGCATTATCCAATATGAAATAAGTTTTAAAGCGGATCGAATTTCCAACGAGAAATGATTCTGAGCGGCTGAAGTTCTGAATCGATCATGACGCAAGGTATGCGTGATCGACATGGAAGATGCAATGCTAACCTTGATGCTCGATTGCTTGAGGAATTGATGGACGAGCACAACAAACTGTCTTGCTGCAAACCGTGCTTGGCGTAGATCTGATCGGAGCAGCCATACTGCCGATGGAAATCGGCATCGACAGAGGGTCTTACGAAACCAGTTTCATCCGAATATTTTCAATATCTTATAGCTTTCGATAGCCAGCTTTTTGCTCGCCTAAAATGGGATTTCTTTCACGTTATTTCACGTTAAATGAAGAGGAGAGTGTTGGCGAGCACTGAAAATTGACCAGCCATCTTCAATGAAAATTGAACGGGCGATGATGATAAAGAAACCTTCCCTCTGCTCGTTCTCATTCCACTTTAAAATGGCCAGTCATCGAATGAACAATACAACTGCAATCCATTCGGCTTGCAGTGTTCGCCAACAGTTTTGTTGTTGGACGTACGATTATCAGAATCGTAACTTCTGCTTTTGCAAGTGCGGTATTAGATCAAATCACGATTGCTATGCTTCATACGTCCAAGACGGGTGTGCTTTATCGGGCCACTTGTCCTTATCAAATCCCGGCGCATTTTCGAGTCTATCTTTCTCGACATTAAGTATGAAACGCTTGTTTTTCGTGTCTAGTGTCAATGCACCCCATGGCACCGCGAAAAGCTTTTCTCCTATACCAAGAACACCTCCATAGGACAATACTGCATAAGCAATTTTGCCGCTCTCCATGTCCAGCATGATTTCCTTGATGTCACCCAAATCTTCATCTGCTTGATTATAGACGTCGTTTCCAATGAGCGTATCTGCCCCCATCAATTGAGGGCCAGGTCCAGAATCGTTGTTTTTGTTTATCCCATAGGCACTACTATCTTCGTCACTCATAATTCATCTCCAGTAACCAATTTTATTTAAGATAATGTCTGTTGCCATGCACTCGGTCATTAATCTTGTTCATGCATCTGCGCCATATTCGCTTCAGCTGCCTTTCTCAAAATCATTCTTAAGATCATTCTTAAGATCACCAAAGCCAGATTGGACTTTACCAATGTTTTTTTGAATCTTCCCTTCTACTTCCAGATCCTTGTCATCTGTGATTTTACCTGTGACTTCTTTAACTTTACCTTTGATTTCTTCAATACGACCTTTAACTTGATCTTTGTTCATAATAATCTCCTGAAAAATGATTGCCGATATGGCTGGAACTCCAATGTGAATAATGCGCAAAATACTAAACCTGGTCGGTGCGGTACCGTACTTAACGCTGAATAAGTGGATTGATGCTACTCGCCTGCAAGTTGGGAGAAGTAGGCAAGAATCAGAAGCCGCTGGCTGAGCTGGAAATGAAGTTATCACGAGAAAGGTGGCCTCATTTCCGCTCAACTATGCTGCTTGTGCATCCAGTTGTTCGAAGGTCACGTCAGCTTTGAGATGCTGACTGGCGTTGGATATTGATTTGAATTTTTTAATGACCGATTCACAAATTTAATTTCAGACATATTCCTTGGCGGAAATACCACAATCCTTCTGACATCTTGAAATGGGTCCACAATTTCCAATTACCAATCATATTGTTATAGAATGATCTGAACAATATTGCTGGATGCTTCTGATCCCCAATACATGAGAGAGGTTATTATGAATTTCCATATCCCAGTATTTCGTTTTTTTGTGTTTCTTTACGCATTATTTACGTTTACTCATGTGTTTGCCCAGAACGATCAGCATAGCCCGTCTTCGTCATTGACTGTTAGCCCTGCCTCGATCACGATGAAAGTGGGCGCTACGACGGGTATCACTGTCACTAATGCTTCCGGCACAATAACCGCAAGTACTGCCAATAAATCCGTGGCGACTTTAAGCTACTCCAGCGGCACAGCCATTGTGAAGGGTATTTCGGTTGGATCTACGACCATTATCATTAAAGACAGCAAGACAACCCTGACCTTGCCGGTTTCTATCCTCGCAAACTCTGTTTCCCCAGTAGCCGGTAATGGTAATTACACGTTGTTGGCGTGGAATGACCTGGGTATGCACTGTATGGATGGCCTGGATTTTTCTGTGTTCGCTATTTTACCGCCGTATAACACGCTCCATGCCCAGCTGAAGGATAAATCAGGCAAGTTGGTCAGCAGCGGGGTCACGCTGACTTATGAAGCCGTGGCAGATAGTACCGGCTCAATCAATACCTATAGCCACACCAAGACTAATTTCTGGGATTGGGTTGGCAGATTAGTTGGCCTAAATCCTGCCAATAATATTGGGCTCAACTTGGATGGTCTTGCCACTGGTAATCCCGCACCCGGGAATGCAACACCTTCTTTGGTTCCTGCCCCAATGACTTATAACGCGGAATATCGCTGGTTTGAAGCGGAAGGCATCCCTATTACGCCTTTTGATGATAAGGGTAAAAAGAATTTCTACCCGACTGTCAAAGTTGTGGCTAAAGATTTGACTGGCAAACAATTAGCGACCAGCATCACGGTGCTGCCAGTGAGCGATGAAATGACTTGTAAAGCCTGTCATACGTCAACTGTTTCAACTAATCCTGCTGAAATTGCGGCTAAGCCTGCTGTGGGTTGGGTGAACGATGCCAATCTTGATAAGGACTGGAAGAGAAACATTTTTCGCCTGCATGATGAAAAGCAATTGTCCAATCCGATTTACAAATCAGCCTTGATTAAAAGCAACTACAACTCCAGTGGTTTGTTGGCGACAGTAGATTCCGGCAAGCCAATATTATGTGCGGGCTGTCATACCAGCAACGCTTATTTCGACAAGCAAAATAAGATATCAGTGATGAGCGGCATGATGGGAATTAGACCGTTAACTCAAGTCTTGCATACCAAACATGCGACAGTAAAAGATCCGTCCTCCCAGCTGACCTTGGATAGCAAGGGTGATCGTACGGCCTGTTATTTGTGCCATCCTGGTTCAGAGACCCAATGTTTGCGTGGCGCAATGAGTAAAGCAGTGGATACCAGCGGTAAATTAATGAGTTGCCAAAGCTGTCATGGCCATATGGCGGCAGTGGGCAGTCCAGCACGTCAAGGTTGGTATAATGAGCCGGTTTGCGAGTCTTGCCATAATAGTGCCGCGCCTAACAGACGGGCAATCTCCGCCGTTAATGCCAGTGGTGTGGCAATCGTGCCTAACGACCATACTTTTGCCACCAATGCCGATACACCATTGCCAGGTTTGAATTTGTACCGTTTTAGCACAGGGCATGGTGGTTTACAGTGTGAGGCTTGCCACGGATCGACTCATGCCGAATATCCATCCAGCCATGTTGATGACAATACCCAGAGTCTGGCTGTCCAGGGGCATACCGGGACCATAGCCGAGTGTAAGGCTTGCCATACCACTGTGCCGACGACTATCAATGGTGGCCCGCATGGTATGCACACAACTGGCGATGCCTGGGTTAAAGCGCATAAAAAAGCCAGTAAAATCAGCACCGCAACAACACCAAGCTGCACGTATTGCCACGGTACAACCAGTGCCGGTACGCCGTTGAGTGCAATCAAAGTGGCGAAAACCATCAATGCCGGGCCCTTTGGGACCAAAAATTGGGCGGCAGGTTACCAGGTTAGCTGTTTTAGCTGCCACAATAGTCCTATGAGGTAAGCTGAAGTCAGGCAGATTAAGTCGCAGAAGGAGATCGCCGAGCGCTTGGGATTAGACCGCAGCTACATCAACCGGATAGTGAACCTGACTACCCCTGCACCGCGCATCATTGTTGCGATCCTTGACGATGCCTTACCAAATTACCTCATGCTGTTTGATGTGGCAGTCGGTCCGTCAGCGTTGTGGAAGGAGCAGCGGCGGCGCATTGAGGAGGCTGCAGGCAAGCCTAGATGCACGGGTAAGAGTTGTAACGTCTCGTATTTGAAACCTTCCGGGCTCGTGTCTAACGCCACATTTTTGGCTCACATCGATTTCAAGTGCAACGCAGGGCCTCAGATCATCCACAATCGACGCGAAATTGAAAGAGTATTCTTCGGAAAAACTATGCGCTATAGTAGGCCACCTTTAGGGCACCCCTAAAAATTCAGAGTTCTAAACAAGACTAGGCGCGAATAAAAAATGTTGACGCAGCATATAATTGATATGTAAGGAAACATTTTTTGAGAGCAACGACGTATTGTGACGAAATCTGAATTTGTAGAAGTGCCCTTTAGTTGTTGCACTTCGAACTTAAACCCGTGAGGTAAGCTGATAACGGGTCAAAATTCAATGCGCAACCAGGCTCAGATTTATAGCCATTTCAGTAACCAATCAACTTTATGGAACGATCATGAACAAACACCTTACCGCCATTCTAGCCATGATAACCAGCATGTTGAGTGCTGCAGCATATGCCGCACCTGGTGAGTACTGGGAAGTCACTACCAAAATGGAAATACCTGGCATGCCTTTCTCGATGCCCGCTACTCCGACGAAGATTTGCATCGCCAAAGGCGGGGAAAGCGATCCCAGAAAGACTTCTGGCGACAAGAATTGCAAGATGTCTGACATCAAAACCGTCGGCAACAAAGTCTCGTGGAAAGCACGTTGCGACCATAACGGTGAAATAATGACAGGCGTCGGCGAGCAAACTGCTACCGCCAACAGCTATGCCGGCAAAATGCAGCTATCAGGCAAATCAGAAGGTCAAGACGTAAGTATGGACATGGCTTACAGCGGCAAGCGCATTGGAGGAGCTTGCGATTCAGAAGAGATGCTTGTTAAAGCAAAAGCGCAAATGTGTGACACCTCAGGTTACGACAGCACGGCTGTCTGGATAGGCAGTGCTGATCACATCTTTGTCAACTGCGCCGACCAGCGCAAAAAATTGTGCGATAACGTGCGCAAGGATGCCTCCAAAGATGCGCAAACCTATACCCTGCTACTTCAGCATGATCAACAATCAAAAAGCGCTTCCATCGCCAAAGAGTGCAAGCTGGATATGGCTGCCACCACCAAGACGATTTGCAAGGGGTTCAACAGCAATAATTATCAGCAGCTATCTGCATACTGTCCGGCAGAAGCCAAGGTTTATCGCGAGGAAAAACGCCGCAAAGAATGCGAGGGACGCAGCTACACCGGCAAAACTAGCGCCGAGAGCATTCGATTATGCATGAGCGGCATGAAAGACGTTGCGGATGACAACAATTCAAGCGAAGCGGATGCACCGCGTGACTCGAGCAAGCCCTCTGCGAACAACCCAACCAACGACAAGCCCTCTGCAAACAACCCAGCGAACGATATGTTGGAAGGAATCAAGAAACTGAAGGGTATGTTCGGTTTTTAAAGCATGAAGTATCTGGTCGGGCTGCTCCTGTGGTGCCACATCTTGGCTGCACAGGGGCAGCCCGATCCTTTTCCACAGGCCGCTAACGCCTATCTCGTCAAAGTGGATAACGCGTCCATTTGGGAACATCGCCCCAATGACCGCTTGCCGCCTGCCAGCCTGACCAAACTGATGACCGCGTTGCTGATTCTTGAACAAGGACAGTTACAAGAAGCAGCATCGATCAGCCTAGCATCTACACTTGAGACGGGTTCGCGTATCAAGCTCAAGGCTGGCGAACGCTTCCGTGTGCAAGACCTGCTCGCCGCTACGATGATAGCGTCGTCCAATGATGCCTGCCATGCGCTGGCCGATCACTTGGGCGGAAGTGAAGCAGGCTTTGTAACTCGGATGAATCGCCGTGCAAAAGAGCTTGGTATGCGCGATACACATTTCACCAACGCCTGCGGGCACGATGCCGCCAAACACTATTCCAGCGCACATGATCTTGCGCGGTTGGCGCATGAGTTACTCAAACACCCATCATTGTTCGAGATTACCTCGCAAAAAAACTTGCAGATCGCCACGCTAGACGGCAAGAAACTTTACACGCTAGAAAACAAGAACGCGCTGATCGGTCGCTACGACGGGGCACTCGGCCTTAAGACAGGTTACACACCCAATGCCGGCAAGTGTCTCGTAGCCTTTGCCAAACGGAGTGGTCACGAGGTGCTGCTCGTGATGTTGCATGGCAAAGACCGCTGGTGGGATGCTGTAGACATCCTCGATCTCGCTTTCGATCATGCCCGCGCGGCTCCCTGAAACGCACTTCGGCGTACTGCTGTGGCTCATGCTGGCAGTATCAATCTGCTACGCGAATGCACTTAACGGCACATTCCAGTTCGATGACTACAACGTCATCGTCAACAATCCGAGCGTGCACTCCTGGGCAGGCTGGGCAGAAGGCTTGTCCTTCGGCATCCGACCCCTGCTCAAGTTCAGCTACACACTCAACTGGATAATGGGCACGGGTGTAATCGGATTTCATCTCACCAACCTGCTGATCCATCTGACAAATGCTTACCTGGTCTACAGATTAGCGCAGGCCTTTGTGCAGCAACAATGGCAGCAGGACAAACTTCGGCAAGTTCCGATTCTCGTCGCGTTGCTGTTCGCCGCTCACCCCATCTATACCGAGGCCGTCACTTATATCTGCGGTCGTTCCACCTCATTGATGACGCTGTTCTATCTGGCAGGGCTGCTCGCTTACATCAGCGGACGCACACAGCAAAACAACGTCAAAGTGTATGGGCTGGCTCCGCTGCTCTTCGTCATTGCCCTGGGCGTCAAAGAAACCGCCGTGACGTTTCCGCTGGCGCTGTTGTTGTGGGAATATTCTTGTGGCGGCACATGGAAACGCGCCCTGACGCCGCAATGGCCAAGCTGGCTGGTGCTGATTCTGGGCGCACTGATTTTTCTGTTCAGCGACAGCTACCTGGCACATATGGAACGCAGTGCCCAGCTCAATTCCATGCAAGGCAACATAACAAATCAAGTTGCTGTTTTTTCCTACCTGATGCGGCAATGGGCTTTACCGTTATGGCTGAACATTGATCCGGACCTGCCGTTGCAAAACAATTTTTCCGCCATGTTGCTGCCACTGGTCTTCTTCCTTGCGCTATTTGTGCTCATGGTAGCCTGCTGGCGTGTACGCCCGTGGATCAGCTTCGCCTTGGCATGGGCGATGTTACAACTGATCCCGTTGCATCTGTTTCTACCGCGTATCGATATCGCCAACGACCGACAAATGTATCTGGCCGGATGGCCACTCTCTCTCGCTTTGTGTATTGAGTTGAGGCTGTGGACGGACGGAACAAGAACCCAGACTATCGCTGCGCTACTGCTGTTAGGTTTTGCTACCCTTACCGTTCTGCGAAATCAGGATTACGCCAACGAGATCCGCTTGTGGGAAGATACCGTAATTAAGTCGCCTGGCAAGGCACGCGTACACAACAATCTTGGTTATGCTTACATGCTAGCCAGACGCAATGATGAAGCACGGCGCGAATTCACTACTGCACTGCAACTCGATCCGAGCCTCTACAAGGCGCGTTACAACCTTTATCGGCTGGACGACAAAGTCAGCTTGAGATAGTTCGAAAACGTGTCGCTGTTCAACCTCCGGTCGACACTCCTTGTCGTGGGAGGATAGATTGAAGCAACTTATTCTCCTGATGGCCTCTTACCACACGTTTGCGCTTGAAAAGAATTCAGCAGGGGACGATCATCGTCAAAACTCAACTAGATTGGCTTGGCAACACGCATGGCACTGACCTCCTAAGCAATAAGTATTTAAAGGTCAAGCCTTCACATAAGTTCCATTATTTCTGAAGCACTACACTAGTCATTTTTTTTAACCAGCATATAGGTGATACCCAGAGCGACCAGCACCAAGGCTGAAGCACTTACATATTCGGGATCCAAGTTTTTATAATCAAAAACGATAACTTTTCTCGAAATGGCCATCAACGCAGTGGCTACAACCAGTTTGACTGGAATTACATCACTCCTGATGTATATAGTTATATTTATGAAAATTTCGATAGCTATCAATACAGCCAAAAAGGACCCAAATGTTTCCAGCAGGTCATTTGTGGTCATCAGAAAATGCGGCGAGTTACTAATTTTTAACCAGATAATATAAAGCACATCAGCAATACTCAACAGGATGACAACAACCATTAATATGGACAAAAACTTAACGCCTATTCGTATAGTACGGTGTAAGTATTTTATAAATGGATCATCATGCTCCATCGGAAGCTCTTCATGACTTTCGGTGCTCACTTGTTTTACAAGTTTGCTTCGTAAGTGGGTCAATAAAGGACCAATAATGTTTTTATGCGAAGCAAAACCGGCAGGAGTAAAATCATGTTCAAAGAAGTTATTAAGCCCTTCCATTTTTCTTAATTCTTTGGGATCTATTTTTTCAAAGCCCATACTCCAATATGGGAATGCGCGTTCAGTTATATTTAGCTTTTCAATGAGCGTGCAATTTTTGTGACGCGGATCTTTTTCTATTGTCCTATACAAGTTTTCAACGGTTGCCTCTTCGCCCTCCAAAACTTGAAAAAAAGTTCCATTTGAATAGAGGAGAATTCCGGTTATATTTTTGGCACCATTATTTGTCCGAGATTGTCTTAACAGCTCTAACAGATCCTCTGGGCTCCATTCTTGGTTTGCAGTGCTGGCATAAGTCAGTCTAATCATTGTGTGCCCCTCCTCTGTTCAGGATAACTTTCGAGATAATGCGTGGTTACACCATTAAATCGCGCCATCCATTGTTTAAGTCGGCTGTCATAGGTATTGACGTTCTGAATATGATAGATGCCGCCGACCACCTGCTTCCCTGCGGCAACATTGACGGGACGATGAGCAATCCCCACGTACAGGGCGATCAACTTGGACGCTGCTGCACCATCGGTACATAGCTTGGATTTCGCATAAAAAGGGCGAACAACAAAAAAACTATTTTTTTATGATTCTAGTTATCTAAAAGCAAATTCATAAAAAATGCCTGTGGCTACCCCTCAATTGAGTCGCTTTCACGATACACACCTCCGTGACAACACTTTATGCCCGTTGAATACCAAATTCAACAGGCAATTACGACATAGCTTTTTCCCGTAATAGTTGATTAATCGTTATTGACATGTATCAATTTGCTCGTGTCAAACCCCAATGCTGCAGCTTTTGCTATAAGAACATTTTTAATATTTTCATTTATTTGTGGCGTTCTTGCCAGAATCCAAAAATAAGATTTGTCAGGACCGGATACGAGTGAATATTGATAATTTTCATGGTCAAGTTCAAACACGATATAAGAACCATAGAATGGACCAAAGAATGAAACTTTCAAGTAACCCTGATCCGACCCCCTTACGAAATAGGCCTTTCCTTCGGCTTCTTTCCACTTATTTTCTTTTACAGAATAACCACGATTTATTACTTTCAAACCGCCATCATCTCGTAAACTATAATCTGCTGTAACTCGAGATAAACCTCGTTCAAATGAGTGATCCAGCCTCGCAATTTCATACCACTTGCCGAGATAGTTCTCTAACTTGAAATTTTCAACGGGTTTCACATTTTCAGGAATTCCAACGCACCCCGTTAATAACAAAAACAATGCCATAAATAATTTGTTCATATCTTTTTTCAGCCTGCAAAGCCTAGCGGGGCTATAGAAAACCCTTGGATTCCGACCTTCGCGGGAATGACGAATCGCACCATTTTATGGCTGGCTTTATAACGGCCATTAGTTGACAATTTTTATTTCAAAACTCCACTCAGTGGGATGCCTAGTGCAATAGCAACCCCTTCGCCATATGCCGGATCAGCTTTCAAGCAGTTTCCAATATGGCGAATATGAATCTCGCGTGGCGCAGCACCAATGGAACGCGCGGTGTTCTCGAACAATATCTGTTGCTGAGCCGACGTCATTAGGCGAAATAGTGCGCCGGGCTGAGAGTAGTAATTTGTATCTTCGCGATGATCCCAGTGGTCAGCCGCGCCCTCCAAGCTTAGCGGCGGCTCGGCAAAATCCGGCTGCTCCTGCCATTCGCCGTAACTGTTTGGTTCATAGCCCAGCGTGCTGCCGTGGTTACCATCGACGCGCATGGCACCATCACGATGCGAACTGTGAACCGGGCAGCGGGCGGCGTTGACCGGAATCAGTTGGTGGTTAACGCCCAGGCGATAACGCTGTGCATCACCGTAGGAGAAAATTCGCCCTTGCAGCATCTTGTCCGGCGAAAAACTGATGCCGGGCGGCACATTGGCAGGGTTGAAGGCAACCTGCTCCACTTCGGCGAAGTAGTTCTCGGGGTTGCGGTTCAGTTCCAGTACGCCAACGTCAATAAGCGGATAATCCTTGTGCGGCCAGATTTTGGTTAGGTCGAAAGGGTGATAGGGCACCTTCGCGGCGTCAGCTTCTGGCATGACCTGCACGCACATATTCCATTTCGGGAAATCACCACGCTCAATGGCTTCATACAGGTCGCGCTGGTGGCTTTCGCGATCCTTGCCAATCAGGGCCTCGGCCTCGGCATCGGTGAGATTCTTGATACCCTGCTGCGATTTGAGGTGGAATTTGACCCAGTAACGCTCGTTATCCGCATTAATAAAACTGAAAGTGTGGCTGCCAAAGCCGTGCATATGACGATAGGTGGCGGGAATGCCGCGATCGCTCATTACCACGGTGATTTGGTGCAGCGCCTCCGGCAGCAGTGTCCAGAAATCCCAGTTGTTCTTTGCGCTGCGCATATTGGTGCGCGGGTCGCGTTTTACAGCATGGTTCAGATCAGGAAATTTCAGCGGGTCCCGCAGAAAGAATACAGGTGTGTTGTTACCAACCAGGTCCCAGTTCCCTTCCTCGGTGTAGAACTTGATGGCAAAGCCGCGAATATCGCGCTCGGCGTCAGCGGCGCCCCGCTCACCGGCTACGGTGGAAAAACGGACGAACAAATCGGTCTTCTTGCCCACTTGTGAGAAGATTTTCGCCCGGGTGAATTTAGTGATATCACTGGTGACGGTGAAGGTGCCATAGGCGCCGGAACCTTTTGCATGCATGCGCCGTTCGGGGATGACTTCGCGATCAAAGTGAGCAAGTTTCTCCAAGAACCAGACATCCTGCATAAGCTGTGGTCCCCGCGGACCTGCGGTCATCACGTTCTGGTTATCGACTACAGGACATCCTGCGTTGGTGGTCAGTTTCTTTTTGTCACTCATTGCACACTCCTTATTATTATTGCGAATTGGAGCGATACAAAATAAATTGTAGCGCTCCACTTATCTGTATTTATCCAAAGGGTTTAGGTTTCGGCGTCTCTTTAGTTGAAGGGGGAAGGATTGGTAACGTGAACTCGGGCTGCTTACCGGTCAGCGACTTTAAGAACGCCACGATCTTGGCATTTTCTTCCTTGGTGAACTTGCGTCCCAGCTGCAGCCTACCCATGGTGTCCACCGCGTCTTCCAAGGTCTCAGCGGCACCATCATGAAAATAAGGATAAGTTAGCTCCACGTTTCGGAGGTTGGGTACTTTGAACTTGAAGCGGTCGGCATCCCTGCCCGTTACAGCGGACCTGCCTGCAGCCTTGTTCGTAGTCTTGTAGGCCTCATAGATTCCAAATTTCTGGAATGACCCACCGCCTACAGTAGCGCCATTGTGGCAACCCGTGCATCCACTTTCCTTGAATAGCTTGTAACCCTCCAGTTCAGTTTGGCTCAAAGCTAGCTTGTCGCCCTTGAGCCATTTATCGAAACGAGAGTCAGGCGTAACCAAGGTTTCTTCGAACGCCGCAATCGCGGCGGTTACCATACCGATATCGATTTTATCTGCGCCAAACAATTGCTGGAAGCGGGCTCGGTACTGGGGAATGGAGCGTAATACATCCACTGCCAGTTCATGGGTAAATGCCATCTCTTTGGGGTTGGCGATGGGGCCACCCGCCTGCTCCTTCAGATCCTTGGCGCGACCATCCCAGAACTGAGCCAAGTTCATGCTGGAGTTCAATACTGTTGGCGAATTGATCGGCCCCTGCTGCCAATTATGGCCAATGGATGTTTGCAGATTATCCGTGCCGCCCATGCTCAAGTTGTGACAGGAATTACAAGAAATGAATCCAGACTTCGATAAACGCGGATCGAAAAAAAGCATCTTGCCTAGTTCAACCATGTCTGAATTCTTTGGCTTGGCGTCCTCGATTGGTTGGATAGGTTCATTAGCAGCATGCGCGATTGCAGGGACGGCGTAACTGGATCCAATAGATAGCAGTGATATGACTAATGCTCGAATTAGCATCGGTAATCTCCTAAAAAATCGACTGATCGTGGCGCAACTGATTACGGCCATAAGCTACCCGTAAAATACGTGCACCATGCGTCAGCATGGTGCACGTATCGACCACCCATTGCACTGGCCGACCAGGTAATGAATACAACGGTCAAAACGTCACATTGCGGTCGCGTTCGGCCACTGCCTTGATGTAATCCGGCATCCCTTTTATTGATGCACCGGTCACCAGATCCTCTGCCATGATCTGCCGAGCCACGGCACAGGCGCCGCAGACCCAAATCTGCACGCCCGCCGTCTGCACCGCAGCCAGCAATTCTTTCAATGGAGTCAGATTCACGCCGTGAACATGATCAGCCGTTCCTTTGCGACCGAGCATCACGGCTTCGTTCCAGAGCCAGAGCACCACATCATGCCCTTGCTCCTTTGCCGTCTTCGCGGCCATGAAGGGCAACGTGGCCATCGTCGGATCGTCTGTACCTCGACTGCCGGATATTATGAAGGTTGCCATCGTTTATCTCCTCTCTCATTCATTCGTAAAAAATACAGATCCATCATCATGTGTCATTCATGATTCTACCCTTTCATTTTCCTTTCATTTTCCTTGCATTACTTTTTCAGAACAATCACCCCACATGCAATCCTGGGGCCACCTGGGGCATCTTTTGTCGGAGGATCAGGAAGGAATTTGTCTTCAAGTCCATGAATAATAAACGCACTTCCATCCGCATCGAAAAGGGTTGTCAATCCGGGAGTAAGGGTGACCCGGCTCGTGATGGCATACAACGTTCCTTTGCGGTTCTCATCAACCACAAGATTCGACAGATCACCTAAATGATAGGGGTGATTTCCAAGGCCTGGACTGACATTCGCCTCCGGGTTGACCTGCGGATCGATATTGCCATCGTAATGGCCTTTTGCCGCCGTGAACGGATCGCATGCCCCTGTTTCGTGGATGTGAACCGCGTGTCGCCCGGGCGTTAACTTGCTGTCAGGCGTACCTTGTACCATCATCTTGATTCTGACGAGCCCATCGTGTTCCTCATACAGATGAGCTTCTCCGGTAATGCCCGGACCGGCGATGATCGCTTCTGCACGAAGCTTTTTCTCCACCTTCCCCGCGTGATGCCCATCTTCTTTTCCTGCGTGATGCTCAGCTTCTGCAAAAACTGGACTAGTGATGCTGCCCACGATCAATGCCAATGCCAGCGGTAATTTAGTAACAAATTTCATGTGTAGCTCCTATTGATTAGTTGAGAAAATGGTTTTATGTTGTCGCCTATCTGCATCTGTTGCTTTGCTTTGCCGCCGTTGTTCGGCGTCTTCTGATCAACGTGCCAGTGACCGGATGTAATGAACCAGCTGCCACACCTTGTCATCGGACAAGCCGGAGAAGGACATCATGCCGGTCCCAGACGAACCTTTCTTGATAATCCAGAAAAGCTGGCCATCCGGAATATCCTTCATCATGGCATTGCAGGTAAAGTTTCTCGGTGGTGGCACCAGTGCTGCTCCCATCATGCCCTTTCCATCGCCCTTCTCTCCATGACACATGGCACAGGCGGCAGGCTTGGCGGATTTCAGGAACAGCGTTTTCCCGGCCTGAAGCACTTCGGCAGAGGCAGCGAGTGGATTCGTCATGGCCAGGAAACTATCCGGTGCCTTGGCCGTCTTACGCGGCTGCACGCAAGCATCCGACTGGCCTCCACTTGAGGAAGTTGCAGTGGCAGCAGCACCAGCCGGAACGGCAATGGCAGCAGCCTTGGCAGCCATTGCGCTGGCAGCCGCGGCTGGTGCGGCACTGGCAGCAGCCACTCCGGCAGGTGAGCCCTTGAATATCGCTTTGAGGTAGGCGATCACATCAGCTACGCCTTGCTGGCCAATGGTCAGGTTCCAATAGGGCATATTTGGCGACTTGCCTATTGCCGGGCCGCCATGGTTGATCACGTTGTACAGATATTCTATTGGCAGCTTCTCAAATGGAATGTTGGCATGAATTGCCGGCTTCGGCTCCAAACCAGACGCCGCCGGCCCATCACCTTTGCCTGTCGCTCCGTGACATTGCGAACAATATTCTTTGTAGATGACTTTGCCGCGACCTACGCTGGCCATGCCGAATTCCGGACTCGTCCAAGGCTCGTAATACTTGAAGTCATTCACACCCTGGGTCATTAAGTATCCGATCACCGCGCGGAGTTGCGGCTCCGTCGCATCGGCTAAAAACTCGCCACTGTGCGGCACAAAATCTTGTGGATTCAGCCCGAAACGGAAGAGCCAATCTTGGTCATATCGTTGTCCGGATGCCTGAAGCGCTGTGCTCTGCGGCCCTCCGATGATTTTTCCATCCTCATTAATCGTATGACAGCCGATGCAGGCGTGAGCTTTGAAGGCCATTGCACCAAAATCGGCTTCAAACTTCGACACTTTCGAAAGATCAAACGCGCCGACTTTGACTCGTGGGTCCTTGTTGTGCTCGGCAAAATAATCAGCGATAGCGTTGGCCTCGGATACTGTGACAACCGGATGCTTGGGCGAGGCCTCGGTCAGATCCCAACGATAGCCCTTGGCATAGAGTGGCGTTTCCTTCCCGGTCAACCAACCAATCAACCAGGGGCGGCGGTACTTGCTCCCGGCCCAGATGAGATCGGGAGCCTTGAGATTAAAACGTGAGTCGGGCTTGCCTTCCAGCCGGTGACATTGAACGCAGTTCTGCTGGAGGATATCGTTTGCGCGCGCTTGATCGCTCGCAAACGATATCCCGGGGGACGACATCAATCCCACCAAGGCGATGAGCGCGCTTCCAACAACCATTCCTCTTCTCATATTCATGTCGCAATCCCTCTCATGTTTTATAACCTCATCTGATCCCTTACCTCGTAAGGGAAACCTGGTCGTTGAGGAAATCGTAATTGGATTAATGCAGGGTAAAGTCTATTATGCTTTTATGACTCCGTCTGTGTGATGCCGTACATAACAATGCAATAAGGGGTTGGGCACGCTCAATAAGCAACCGCAACATCTTAGAGAGATTAAGGTGTTGGGATGGAAAAACCAGGAAAAGGCGGATTCAAGGGATTCAAGTGTGCGATATGGGTAGCATGGCAAATAAGTCGGCGGTATTGAAATGAGAGTTCCATGCCGGTGCGCCGCAAATATAAGCTCCTTGACACAGGTAACTTTTCAGCAGAGGTGGGCTATTGACATCTAATAAGTTATTCAATTTTTCTAGATGATTGGGGGTCGTCGCCAGATCGGAATAGGCATCAGACGCGCGGCGGAAGCGCACCAGTATTTCCTTACAAGTAACCGGAAAGCTCTTTCCGGCCCGGACAAAGAATGGAACACCCTGCCAGCGCAGAAAATTGATATCAAGGCGCAGCGCCGCGAAGGTTCCCGTCTTTGAAGCAGGCGCGACTCCCACCTCTGATGTGCAGCCGCGGAATTGCCCACGGATGACATTATTTGCTTCAAGCGGCGCGATCGCCTTGAGCACCTTCATTTTTTCATCGCGGATCGATTCGCTGTCCCGATGGGCCGAAGGCTCCATCGTGAAATTCGCGATAACCTGGAAGAGATGATTCTGTATCACATCGCGTATCGTTCCGGTGGCATCGTAGAATCCGCCGCGCCCTTGGATCCTGAAATCCTCAGCCATCGTGATCTGGAAACTCTCGATGAGTTGCGGTTCCAGCCGGCTCTGGCCACGCAGATCACGGGCACGTTGAGGGTGCCGAGTTTCACCATCGGCTGAAGCGAAGGAAAGATTTTTTTATACGCTAGATCGCTTGTAGCTCCGAAGAAGACCAAGGCATCCGAATGGGTCGTGCTCATGCTGACCTCCTTACTTCGCAGGTTTCTCGTGATGTCCGCCGAACTGAAAACGCATCGCCGAGAGCAATTTATCCTGGTAATCCGATTCGCCACGCGAGGAGAAACGTGCATAGAGCGCCGTAGTAAGAACCGGGGCCGGAACGGCCTCGTCGATCGCCGCGCTGATCGTCCATCGCCCTTCCCCAGAATCCGAAACCCTTCCCGAAAAGCCGCTGAGGCTTGAATCCTCGGCCAGAGCTGTCGATGTCAAATCGAGTAGCCATGACGCCACGACGCTGCCACGACGCCATACCTCGGCGATATCGGCCAGATTAAAATCATACTGGTAATTCTCAGGATGGCGCAGCGGCGTTGTCTCCGCATCGACTTCATGATCGGCCTTCCCGATGTTGGCGTTGCGCAGAATTGCCATCCCTTCCGCGTAGGCGGCCATGAGGCCGTACTCGATGCCATTGTGCACCATCTTAACGAAATGGCCGCCACCAGTCGGTCCGCAGTGGAGGTAGCCCTGTTCGGCGGTACCTTTAAGCTTCTCGCGCCCCGGAGTGCGTGGTATGTCGCCTGCGCCCGGCGCCAACGTCTTGAAGATCGGGTCAAGGCGATCAACAATCTCCTTCTCGCCGCCGATCATCATGCAATAGCCGCGCTCCAGACCCCAGACGCCGCCACTGGTTCCGACGTCCACGTAGTTGATCTTCTTTACCGCGAGTTCCTTAGCGCGGCGGATATCGTCTATGTAGTAAGAATTGCCGCCGTCGATGATGGTGTCACCGGACTCAAGATGAGGCAACAGGTCGGCGATGGTACCGTCCACCACCGCGGCCGGTACCATCAGCCAAACCACTCTGGGCTTCGCCATCTTTTTCGCGAGTTCCGCTAGCGATGCAGCGCCCACAGCCTTCGCCGCAACCAGATCCTCCACCGCTTGCGGCGACCTGTCGAAGACGACGCATTGATGCTGTTGACTGATAAGGCGCCGTACCATGTTGGCACCCATTCTTCCAAGACCAATCATTCCGATTTCCATCATAGAATCCTTTATAAAAAAATAATTATGAAATCACTTCTGCCTAATTCACTACGCGGACCCAGCGATTTGCGGGAGGGTCATGACCTCTCCTTCAATTTTCGGTAGCTACGGATCAGATGGTTTGTTGAGCTATCATGCTGAAGAGCATGCTCCTTCTTGCTTTCCAGCTCTGGATGATACGTTGTGCCAGCATTTTTCCCAATTCCACTCCCCACTGATCGAAGCAGTCGATGTTCCAGATGGCCCCTGGGTAAAGACCGAGTGCTCGTAAAGAGGGACAACACTCGCTGATTGAGCTCGAATTGGAGTTAGCCAGTTAAGCGGGAATTGACTGGAGTGAAAATGGGACGCGACCTGTTAAAAAATGGCCCACACGGCTTGCCGCACCCCATATGTAGGGAAGATGTTTTTTAGTGGATATTAAAGAAGGGTTAGGAAATGTTACATCTGCTTTTTGAGCGCACCACGTAATTAATTGATAACAACAATAATATGAATATGTTGTTAAGGACACCTCTAAAAATCCAATTGTGCGAGCAGCCGCTTTGCGGCTTGCCTGCTTACCCCGTTTCGTCACAATACGGCGTTACTCGAAAAAAATTATCGCCTACATATCAACTATATGCAGTGCTCAAATTTTTTACTCGTGCCTTGTCTTGCCTAGAAACTTGAATTTTGAGAGGCGACCTTAAGTTCTGATTAACGCCCGTATAGCCTGCGCCCACGGATGCGAGCGCGGTGAGCACTACGCTCTTCGCTTTCGGTTAGCGGCTTGGGAGTCTTATTGGCGAATGGATTTTTGCCTGCCTTGAATTCGATCCTGAGCGGAGTGCCTTGCAGTTTGAAGGCTGCACAGAAAGTACGCTCCAGATAACGGCGGTAACTGTCCGGTATTTTGTCCAGCGCGCTGCCATGAATCACGATCAGCGGCGGATTGCTGCCACCTTGGTGAGCGTAACGCAACTTGGGACGAAACAGGGAGCGCGGAGGCTGCTGCTTTTCCACTGCAGCAATAAGTACCCGCGTAAGCTGAGGTGTAGGCAGCTTGGCCATGGCGGCGGCATAAGCCTCATCCACCGATTTCAATATGGCGGGCACGCCATTGCCAAGAAGTGCAGAGATGAAATGCAATTTGGCGAAACTGAGGAAATGCAGCTTGCGATCGATATCGCGTTTAGTCGTCTCACGTTGGTAGTCGTCCAGCCCGTCCCACTTGTTTACCGCTAATACCAGTGCACGTCCCGCTTGCAAAACGAAATCTGCGATATGCGCATCCTGCTCGGTAATGGTCTGTTGCGCATCTACCACGAGAACTACAACGTTGGCGTCTTCTACCGCCTGCAAGGTTTTTATTACTGAAAATTTCTCGACTACTTCGTCGACTTTGCCGCGGCGACGAACCCCAGCCGTGTCGATGATGGTGTATTGCTTGCCATCACGTTCAAAATCAATATAAATGCTGTCGCGTGTGGTGCCGGGTTGGTCGAAGGCGATTACCCGTTCCTCACCTAGAATCGCATTGACCAAGGTGGATTTACCAACGTTGGGACGGCCAACAATAGCCATCTTCGGGTGATCAGAATGATTTTCTTCACTTTCAGCCTGCGGCGGTAACTCTTCCAGCGCAAGCTCCACCATTTCACTTACATTGTCACCATGCGCCGAAGAAATCGGCAACGGCTGGCCTATTCCTAATTCGAAAAATTCATTGACAACAGCAGCACGCTGCATGCCTTCAGCCTTGTTGACCAAGAGCAACAGAGGACGCCCAGTTTTACGCAATTGCTCGGCAATAATCCTGTCCTGCGGGGTCAATCCTTGACGCCCATCAACCAGGAACAACACCAGATCAGCTTCATCCACCGCTTGCCGCGTTTGCTTAGCCATTTCATACAGAATACCTTCCTTGGCAATCGGCTCTAAGCCACCGGTATCCACCACTAGAAATGGCCGTTCGCCAACGCGCCCGCGACCATAGTGACGGTCACGCGTTAGCCCTGGCAGATCAGCTACCAGAGCATCACGGCTACGCGTAAGGCGGTTAAATAAAGTGGATTTCCCCACATTGGGACGACCAACTAAAACGAGTGTGGGTAACATTTCAAACTTTCAATTATAAAGTCGGCCATTAAATAGTACGATTCGTTATACCCGCGAAGGCAGGAATCCGGATGTTCTAATCAATCTATTTGATGGCCGGCTCTATGGGAGCAAACTTAATGGAGAGTAACCGAATACAAATTACCTTCGCGTGTTTGCACCAACACACCACCATCCAACTCTACCGGTGCATTGAAGATGGGGCTAAAATCCGTCTTGAGTCTTGCCAACATGCGACCATCCTCTCGGCTCAGCGCATGCAGATATCCTTCAAAATCACCCACCACCAAATAATCCCCGAATGCATAGGGTGCCGAGGTTTGGCGCATGTATAACTGATCATTTTTCCAAACTGAACTTCCACTAGTTTTATCCATCGCCAATACAGTACCACTGGTATTTGTAATATAAAGATAATTATGAAATAGAGTCATGCCCTTATCGCTGGATAGGTCCCGGCTCCAAAGCAAACTACCTTGTGCCAAGCCATAACATGCCACACGCCCTTGGAATGCCACTGCACAAACCTGTTCGTCATCTAGCACCGGCAAACTCGTGATGTCGCTGATGCGCTCCAGTTCAGTATTACCATGCGGTTGAGACACTACTGTTTCCCATATGACGATGCCAGAACCCAAGCTAATTGCCGCTAACTTTCCAGCGGCGAATCCGGCGAATACTGTGCCACGTTCGATAGCCACCCCCGCATGGCTGCGCACAACCAGCGGTGGTATGGCATGTTCATACAACCATAGTCGCTTGCCATCCGTAACGTCAATGCCAGAAAGGCGGCCATCGGTAGTACGCACCACAGCGATGCCATCAACAACTTTTGCTACATTCAACACTTCGCTGGACACTTTCGTTTTCCAAAGTAATTTACCATCTACTGAAAAGGCAGCCAATTGACCCTTCACACCACCGACCAGCACTAATCCATCGCCCGCCCCTACCCCCGCAGAAATGGTGAAGCCGCTGTTGACACGCCACACCTGTTTTCCTGTTGCAGGATCGAGTCGAAATAACTCCCCTTTGGCATTTGCTGCATACACCGCATCACTCGTTACGGCAGGCTGCAGAATTGAATTGCCGCTCCCACCGATTTTGTGATGCCAACGCACCTTAAACGTAGCAGCCGGCTTGAATTCAACCAGCTTTGCCGGCTCCTTGCCGGTTTTATCGCTGCTAAACCAGCCAGACACAGTGGAGCAGCCTGCCAGCATTACAAGTAGCAGCAGCCCGGCAATGCGAATAATCATTTAGCGCCTCCAAGCGCGTCCAGTTTCATTTGGATCAAGTTGCGATACTTACTCTGGGCATCAGTTTTATTTAATGCCAGCTGGTAAGCGGCACGTGCTTCGTCAGCTTTACCCTGTGCGTTCAGCACATCGCCCTTAAGGTCGGCATACAAACCCGTGAAAGATTCAGTATGCTTTGCATCCAGAAGCTTGAGTGCTTCAGCGTAATTTTTTTCATCCAGTAATACACTAGCCAGCTTGAGGCGCGCTACACTCTGGAGCCCAGTCTCGTCAGCATGTTTGATCACCCACTCTAATTGTGATTTAGCGCGCGGCACATCATTATTTTGAATATTAACCTGTGCTGCCAGCAGAGCCGCTCGCGGCGCGTAAGCGGTAGAACCGTATTTGTCGATCACTGCTTGCTCGGCATCATTGATACGCTTGGGATCGTTGCTGGTGAGCTGCTTGTCCAGTTCTGCATACAATGTACTGGCTTCAGCCATCTTCTTTTCTTTATAGAACTGCCAGCCCTGCGTCGCAGCAAAACCACTTGCAGCCACGGCCAATGCTATTAACAGCCATTTGCCATTGTCTTTCCACCATGCCTTAAACGCATCTACCTGCTCCTGTTCCTGCAAATCGAGTACAGCCATTTTCTCTATCCTTGTTTAATCAGTTCATTAATTTTGGCCGGCAATTCGTCAAATGCCACATGCATTTGTTCGCCACCGCGTAGCGGCTTGAGCGTGGCCAGCCTAGTACTCGCCTCGTTGTCGCCGAGGATAACTGCAAAACATGCATTACTGGCATCTGCCTTTTTCATCTGCGACTTAAAGCTTCCGCCACTGCAATGCAACAAAACGCGCAGCCCGAAATCCCTCAAGCGCTCCGCCACCAAGCTCGCCATGCCATCCGCCATCTCGCCTTGATGCACCACATACACATCTAGTGGTGCTGGCGGAGTGTTCATACCATCTTCCTGCAACAGTGCCAACAAGCGTTCAATGCCCATCGCAAAACCGGCGGCCGGCGCAGATTTTCCACCGATTTGCTCAATCAAGCCATCAAAACGACCGCCAGCACAGACAGTGCCCTGCGCGCCGAGGCGAGTGGCAACCCATTCGAATACAGTGCGATTATAATAATCCAGCCCGCGCACTAAGCGTGGATTTATCTTAAACGCCACTTCATGGCGATGTAAAATTTTTTGTACCGCCTCGAAATGCTTGAGCGCGTCGTCTTCCAGTTCCTCCATCAGATTGGGCGCAGCCATGATCAATTCTTGCATAGCCGGGTTTTTGCTATCAAGGATGCGTAGTGGATTACTGTGCAAACGGCGCGTGGCATCAGCATCCAGCACGCCACTGTACTGCCCGAAATAGGCTATCAACTTGGCGCGATGCCGTTGCCGTGCTGCTATATCACCCAGAGTATTGAGTTGCAACGTGATATCGCGCAGGCCAAGTTTTCGCCACAGGCGCGCGCACATCAGAATATGTTCGGCATCAATATCCGGGCCAGCGAAACCTAATGCTTCCACACCGATCTGGTGAAACTGACGGTAACGCCCCTTCTGCGGACGTTCGTGGCGGAACATCGCACCACTGTAATATAAACGCTGCGGCGCATTGTACAGCAGGCTGTGTTGCAGCGCGGCGCGTACGCAGGAAGCCGTACCTTCCGGGCGAAGCGTAAGCTGATCGCCATTGAGACTATCCTCAAAGCTGTACATTTCTTTTTCTACAATATCGGTCACTTCGCCTATCGCACGTTTGAATAGCGCAGTATGTTCCAGCAACGGCATGCGAATGTTGCGGTAACCATAACCTTCCAGCCAGTCACGCACAGTATCCTCGAACCACAGCCAAAGGCCGGCCTCTTCCGGCAAGATGTCATTCATGCCGCGCACGGCCTGCAACGGGGAATTGCTGCTCATAAAACGATTAACCTTTACTTCACTCATGACAGATATGATTAAAACAGCTTCGCCCTACTACTATGTACATGTGCAATGTCTGAGCGCTGCTTTCAATTATTTGATGCTCAATTTATTACATGGATCGGTATGGTTTCAGGATGGGGACGACCAGCTTCACGCCGCGCGTAGTTGCGCGCCACGTAATCATTTACGATCTGCTTGAACTCGTTGGCAATATTGTCACCACGTAAAGTAACAACTTTTTGACCATCCACATATACCGGTGCTGCAGGATGCTCGTTACTGCCCGGCAGACTGATACCAATGTTGGCCATCTTGCTTTCCCCAGGACCATTCACGATGCAACCCATTACCGCCACTGTCATTTCCTCAGCGCCGCTGAATTGTTCGCGCCACACCGGCATTTGCTCGCGCAAGTAAGACTGAATACTTTGCGCCAATTCTTGAAAAACCGTGCTGGTGGTACGCCCGCAGCCGGGGCAAGCAATCACCATAGGCGTAAAGGAACGCAATCCCATCGTTTGCAAAATTTCCTGCGCCACGATTACCTCCTGCGTACGGTCACCACCCGGTTCCGGTGTCAGAGAAATACGTATGGTATCCCCTATCCCTTCCTGCAGTAACACGGCAAGCGCGGCGGTGGAGGCGACAATACCTTTGGATCCCATGCCAGCTTCGGTTAACCCCAAGTGCAGCGGATAATCACAGCGCAGTGCTAGTTCACGGTATACCGCGATTAAACCTTGTACCTCACTCACCTTGCATGACAGCACGATTCGATCATGCGGCAAACCAAGTTTCTCGGCGCGCTGAGCGCTATCCAGTGCAGACACGATGAGCGCTTCTCGCATTACCGCAGCAGCCTCCTTCGGCTGTGGTGATTTAGCGTTTTCATCCATCATGCGCACGATCAAATCAGCATCCAGGCTACCCCAGTTCACCCCGATACGCACAGGCTTAGAATAACGGCAGGCAGCATCTATCATCATAGCGAATTGGTCTTCACCCTTGCGGTTGCGACCGACATTGCCTGGGTTAATCCTGTATCCTCCCAGTGTTTGGGCACATTCCGGAAAGTCTGTTAACAAACGATGGCCGTTGTAATGAAAATCGCCCACCAAGGGCACATTACAGTCCATTTGGTCGAGCAGTTCGCGAATGCGGGGCACCTGTGCGGCGGCTTCGGCGGTATTGACAGTAATTCGCACTAACTCGGAACCAGCTTGTGCAAGTTCAAACACTTGGCGCGCGGTACCTACGGCATCCACGGTATCAGTATTAGTCATGGACTGCACAACGATAGGGGCACCACCACCTATAGCGATATTACCCACCATGACACGTTGCGTCGTACGACGCGGAATGGGATGCTGACTCATATCTACTCCAACGTGAGGCGCGCGATTTCGCCATTGTAAAAAGGCGCGAGTTCAACAAGCTTCCCTTGATAATATAGACGCACTCCGCTGATATTACCAATAACCACGGAAAACGGTGGCCTGCCTTTCAGATGTTGTTCGCTGCCGCTCGAATTAAGTTGTGACAGCAATATCTTGCCGTCATTGTCCGTCACTTTCACCCAAGACTCTGCATCAAACGTCAGTCGGATAGAGGCGGATTGCTTGGATGCGCTGTTTGATTCTGACTTTATAACTTTAGCAGCAGCGGGGGCTTCCGGGGGCACAACGAGCGCATCAGGCGACGGTACTGCTATCACCACAGAAGCGGGGGTAGGCATGACGGCTGGCAACTCAATTTTTTCCACCGTAGCCTGCGGCATAGTCGGCTTGCTACGGTTCAACCAGACAATAAGTACCAATATGATCGCGACTACAACAACAAGACCGGTCGCCAACCAGATAATCTTGAGCCTGCGCGTCGCGTAGGTATTTGGGAACGGCACTTCAATCGCAATGCTTGCAGTATGCAGCGAGGGCTGCTCTGGATCTATTGGCAGTGATGCGAGCAAGGGAGCAGGGTCCAATTGCAATAGCTTGGCATAACTGCGTACGAAGCGGCGCACAAAGGAAATTTCCGGCAGACGAGAAAAATTGTCCGCCTCCAATGCCTCAATTTGGCGTGATGCAAACTTAAGACGACTTTCAACATCAGCAACGCTCAGCCCGAGTTGCTCGCGTGCTTCACGCAGCGCGGCACCCACACTGAGCGGCCGCACCTCGACGCTGCTGGAGGCATTGCCTAAAGTATTTTCCGGCGAATTATCCACTATTGCCTGTACAACATTAGCTGAGTTTCACGCGCATCAGGAAAATTTTTACGCAATTGCATCGCATAGCTATTTTCCGCGGTTCTATCACCCAACTTACGTTCAATGCGCACTGCCAGCCATAGGTTTTCAGCTGTCAAAGGGGATACGTTGTTCCGTTTAAAGAGCATGAAATAGGATTTCGCACCCGCATAATCCGCTTTAGTAAAGTACAGATTGGCCAGGCCCAGCAGTGCTTCCGGCATATTGTGTTGGACAGTTAGCGCTTTTTGCAAAAACTCCTCAGCGTCTTTCGCATTGCCAGCCTTCATAGAGCACAAGCCTGCATTCAAATAAGCTTTCCCCGGAGTAGAGTAAAGTGGATTCTTTAGTGCTGCCATGAAGTGTTTGATGGAATCCAGTTCCTTACCTCGCTTACAAAGAAACCAGCCATAATTATTATGTGCATCTGAATCGGTGCTATCCAAACGCAAGCTATGCTGAAAATCCTCATCTGCCTGCTGATCTTCATGCAAAGCCATGCGCACAAGGCCGCGCACGTTGTAAGCCGGTGCGTAGTCGGGTTTAGACTGTAGAGCCAAAGACAGCTCTTCTAATGCCACCCCAAGTTGTCCACGGTCATAATATTGTGCAGCCAATTCAGTATGTATTCTGGCGCTGGACTCTTCCCGCGAAATATTTTGCTGCGGCTTACTGCCGTATCCACTATCGGATTGCGCAACACATCCTGCCATACTTAAAGCAAGCAGAAAAAAGCTCAGGCCTCTCACGCGTGAAAACAATTTCATGTACGGATCTCTAATAATCGGTGCGTTCTTTTGGTTTTATCCTGTACTTGCCCAGCCAGCTGTCCACATGCCGCGGCAATATCATCACCCCGTGTTTTACGTATAGTAGTGACAATATCTGCCTGCATCAGCACATCACGAAACCTGGCTATAACATCGGCTTTGGAACGGCGGTAATGCGTCTGCGGAAAAGGATTGAACGGTATCAGATTAAATTTGCACGGCACATCACGCACCAACGCAACCAGTTCATGCGCTTGCTGTACGCTGTCATTCACACCTTCCAGCATCACATACTCGAAAGTGACAAAATCACGTGGAGCGCGTTCCAGATAACGCTGGCATGCTGCCAATAATACGCGCAAAGGATACTTCTGATTGATCGGCACCAGCACATCGCGCAAGCTGTCGTTGGATGCATGCAACGACACCGCCAGCGCTACTGGGCATTCCTCACGCAGCCTGTCCATCGCTGGTACGATGCCAGAAGTGGACAAAGTCACACGACGTCGAGACAAGCCATAAGCATTATCGTCCAGCATCAGACGCAAGGCGCTTACCGTATTATCGAAATTTAGCAACGGCTCACCCATACCCATCATCACCACATTGGTGACTGGCCACTTGCCATCAAAATCTTTGCCAATCTGGCGGTTAGCCCACCACAATTGACCAATAATTTCGGCCACACTCAAGTTACGGTTGAAACCTTGTTTCCCGGTCGAACAGAATGAGCAGTTAAGCGCGCAACCCGCCTGCGTTGAGACACACAGTGTGCCGCGCCCTGCCTCTGGAATAAAAACTGTTTCCACTGCATTGCCCGTACCGACGTCCAGCAACCATTTACGCGTGCCATCAGCGGAAATTTCGTCGCGCATCACCTGCGGTGCAGCCACATAAGCTTGCTGCTGCAGCTTCTCGCGCAACAAAGCAGCGATGTCCGTCATCGCTGCAAAATCTGGCTCTCCCACTTTGTGCACCCAGCGCAATATCTGGCGTGCACGGAAGGGCTTCTCACCCATCGAAGCAAACCAGGCGGTAAGTCGCTGCACATCAAAGTCAAGAAGGTTTTCGGACATCAAATGACCTTTAAAAATTCTTCGATTAAACTGAATCCTCTACCAAATGAAGGTTAACTTATGTTAAGCCTACTGAATGGCGAGGATACAAATTCTAAATTTTTTATAGGGGCTCTCATTAGCGCGGATTCACGTCCATAATAGCCTGAACGCTTCATCAATTTGCGTATTGTTCGCGCAGGCTATTATTTGGCAGACGATAATTTGAAGGAGCGGCCTAAACAAAACCTTACATAGCAAACATAAATGGCTTGCAGAAGAGCGGGTTAATTTATGAAACTTTCAGATCAGGAAAAAAACAAGCAATTTCCACTGCGGCAGCTTCCGCTGAATCCGAACCATGCACTGCATTTGCGTCAATGTTGTCAGCGAAATCGGCGCGAATGCTACCCTTGTCAGCTTTTTTCGGATCCGTGGCTCCCATTAAATCGCGATTTTTTGCAATCGCATTTTCGCCTTCCAATGCCTGCACCATCACCGGACCAGAAATCATAAAATCTACCAGATCCTTAAAGAATGGGCGCTCGCGATGCACAGCATAAAAATTTTCTGCTTCAGTACGCGACATCTGTACCATGCGCGCTGCAATCACTTTTAATCCAGCATTTTCAAAACGGGTGTAAATCTGACCAATTACATTTTTAGCAACGGCATCAGGTTTAATAATTGACAAGGTACGTTCAACAGCCATGCTACTTTCTCCAATGGTGATTAACAATCAAGTTGCGGATTTTAACAGGCTTTGCAGCTTATGTCGCTTTGTCCAAATAGCAAAAAAAGTCCAGCCACAAGGTGGCATAGACAAATTTAAGTGGCGATCGAATCACAAAATAGAACAAGGCTTGCTCAAGTTGTAAACATCTGCGATATGCAAATGTAATGCTCTACTCCCTGATTTGTTATGGAACAAAGCTAAATTCGCAACAGAACTAAAAAATTTAATGATATTGAATACCAAGTTAAATTGTTTATGCAAATAAAAAAAGCCGCTAACAGGCGGCTTAGGGAGTTGTATAGATGCATTGTTTTTGTTTGTTTGGTAGGCGCGATTGGACTCGAACCAACGACCCCCACCATGTCAAGGTGGTGCTCTAACCAGCTGAGCTACGCGCCTATGCAAGGCACGGCATTATAACCGAATTTCAAACCGCGTTCAAATGTTGCGCCCAAAGTGAGCAGCAAGCGATATTTACATCACAGACATATTCGCCAGGATATTTGCTTTTGCAACAACTCCACGCCGCTGCACAAGTCCGATGCAGCGACTTAACAAAATACAAATCAAAAGCGAACAGTTTATTTGCTGCAAGACCGAACAAATCTATTTGTTGCTAACATTGTTAGTCGCACGAGCGGCAAGGTGGCGTAAAATATGCACTCTGTTTTTGACTAAAAATTACTGATTAAAAATTATGACCATACGTACTCGTTTCGCGCCTAGCCCCACGGGTTATCTGCATATCGGCGGCGCCCGCACTGCACTATTCTCCTGGGCTTACGCCCGCAAGCATGGCGGCACTTTTATCCTGCGCATAGAGGATACTGATGTAGAGCGTTCAACACCTGAGGCTGTGCAAGCCATTCTAGATGGCATGGCTTGGCTTAATCTGAGTTATGACGAAGGCCCGTTCTATCAAATGCAGTGTATGGAGCGATATAAAGAGGTGATCCAGCATATGCTGGCGCAGGGGTTAGCCTATTACTGCTACGCCTCGCCTAGTGAACTGGATGCTATGCGTGAGGCCCAACGTGCAAGTGGTGAAAAACCTCGTTACGACGGTCGCTGGCGTCCAGAATCCGGCAAGGTGTTGCCAGAACCTCCTGCTGAAACGATGCCAGTGGTGCGCTTCAAGAATCCTGCCAAGGGAGTGGTAACGTGGAAAGATTTGGTGAAAGGGCCTATTGAATTTGACAATGGAGAGTTAGACGATCTCATCATTGCCCGTGCCGATGGCACGCCTACCTATAATTTTTGCGTAGTCGTTGATGATTGGGATATGGGCATTACGCACGTGATACGCGGCGATGACCATGTCAATAATACGCCACGCCAGATCAACATACTCAAGGCATTGGGCGCCAATGTGCCACAGTACGCGCACCTGTCGATGATATTAGGTGATGACGGGCAGAAGCTGTCCAAGCGCCATGGCGCGGTTAGCGTAATGCAATATGATGAAGAGGGTTATCTGCCGGAGGCAGTGATTAATTACCTGGCAAGACTGGGTTGGTCGCACGGTAATGATGAAGTTTTTTCGGTGGAGCAGTTTTGCGCCTGGTTCGACCTCGACCATATCACGCCATCTGCGGCACAATTTAATACAGAGAAATTAAACTGGCTCAATCAGCATTACTTAAAGCAGGCCGATAATGCGCGGCTTGTTGCGCTAATACGTCCGCGCTTGGAAGCACGGGGTGTATTAGTGGGCGCCGTACCAGCATTGGAAGCCATCATTAACCTTTATAAAGAACGAGTCATAACCCTCAACGAGTTGGCGGATGCAGCAGAAGTATTTTATATCGACTTGCATCCCAATCAGGAATTGCTGAATGCCCAGCTGTCTGCTGAAGCGATACCTGCTTTGCAGGAACTGGCGGAGCGACTAAAAGATGTAGCATGGGAAGCTGCGGCGATTGGAGCGACGATCAAGGAAATAGTAAGTAAGCATGGCTTGAAAATGCCTAAATTGGCGATGCCGTTGCGTGTAATGCTCACTGGGCAAACCCAGACACCCTCGGTAGATGCAGTATTAATGCTGTTTTCACGCGAGGTCGTATTGGCGCGTATAGCACGACATCTTTAGCACATACCGGGTATTCAGCAGTATTTTCCAATTCAGGTATGAGCCTGAAGCGGTTACGGACTTGGTGATTTGA
>NZ_CAKMHQ010000009.1 GCF_927312905.1 Candidatus Nitrotoga sp. 1052 | reverse complement strand
TTTTTACTCGTGCCTTGTCTTGCCTAGAAACTTGAATTTTTAGAGGCGCCCTTTACTCATTCGAGAGCCGACAGGTCGGCCGAATCGAAGATTTCCTGCATGGCCGGAGTATGGGTGAGTGCCATTGCTATTCGCCAGCCGAAAAAGACGTCAGTCTAGTACATGGCAAAGTTCGCACCAGGGCCCATAACTCTATTTCGCATTTTAATTGCCAATTGCTGTCATCTTCATTCAGACGTATAGTAATCGCCAGCGTAAGATGTGCCACTTGGGATGGACAATTTTAAACCGTTTATTTTCCGTAATCTTTTGATGAGGAGAGCATCATGCGTATTTTGCTATTATTCTTGACTTTTCTTTCCACACTGGCTTTAAGCGGCTGTGGCTACAACACACTGCAATCCACCGACGAGCAAATCAAGGCAGGCTGGGCTGAAGTGCTAAACCAATACCAGCGTCGCGCCGACTTGGTACCCAATCTGGTCAATACGGTCAAAGGCTATGCCGCACAGGAACAAGCAGTGTTACTGGGTGTAACCAATGCGCGGGCCAAGGTCGGCAGCATCCAGGCTACACCGGAGCTCATCAATGACGAACAAGCTTTTGCCAAATTTCAGGCTGCTCAGAGTGAACTGACTTCGGCATTAAGCCGCTTGCTGGTAGTAAGCGAGAATTATCCGCAGTTGAAATCCGACGCCAACTTTCGCGATTTACAAGCGCAGCTTGAGGGCACGGAAAATCGTATTACAGTGGCGCGTAACCGGTACATTAAGACGGTGCAGGATTACAATATCGTTGTGCGCTCCTTCCCCAGCAACTTAACCGCGATGATGTTCGGATTCAAGGTGAAGCCATCGTTTACAGTCGAAAACGAAAAAGAAATTGCCAAGCCGCCGACAGTTGATTTCAGCGCGCCTGGTCGGCTATTGCCTGCTAAGTGACATGATGCGTGTCTGGGCGTCAGCCCTGCTGTTTGCACTGTTATGGTTAAGCGGTTTAGTGCACGCCGAAGTAGCGGTGCCGCCACTAAGCGCGCGCGTAACCGATTTAACCAGTACCCTTGATGCCGCCCAAAAGCAACAACTTGAAACACGCCTCGTCCAATTTGAAGCGAAAAAAGGCGCGCAAATTGCTGTGCTGCTGGTTCCAACTACCCAACCGGAAACTATCGAACAATACGGTATTCGGGTTGTTGAAGCTTGGAAGCTTGGACGCAAGGGAGTTGATGATGGCGTATTGCTGCTCATTGCCAAGGACGATCGCACATTGCGCATTGAAGTCGGCTACGGTCTGGAGGGTGTGCTGCCTGATGCTGTTGCGAAGCGTATTATTGCCGAGACCATAACTCCGCACTTTAAGCGCGGAAATTACTATGCTGGTATCGCAACGGGGATAGAACAACTGGTGGCGGTAATTGAAGGCGAATCGTTACCGCCTCCACGTGAGCGCAGTGCAATATCAGGAAGTTTTCAAAATCTTGAGTCGTTGTTGTTTATCGGTTTTATGCTGGTGATTGTGGTGGGCGGTGTACTGCGCAAATTATTAGGACGGCTACCCGCGGCGATTATCATTGGTTTTGCTGCAGCTATGCTCGCTTGGTTCATCGTTGCGCCTATTTTAATAGCGGGGATTGTTGGCGTTATCGCGTTTATCTTCACTTTGGTCGGTGGTGGGCGCGGCACTTTGGGAGGGGGTGGTTTCGGCCAAGGAGGATTTGGCGGAGGTGGATTTGGTGGTGGCGGCGGTGGTTTTGGCGGCGGTGGCGCATCGGGGCGATGGTGAATGGTTATTCAACGCATCATTAAGCATTTAATTACTGGCAGCATGGCAGTGAGGGCTGCGTTTCCTGCGCATTCGCTGCACGCCATCGAGCAAGCAATTCATGAAGCCGAAGCCAAACATGCCGGGCAAGTCCGCTTTGCGGTTGAAGCATCGCTCGATTTCGCTGCTCTCTGGCGTAACCAGACTGCGAGTGAGCGGGCTATTGATATGTTTTCGCAATTGAGAGTATGGGACACCGAGCACAATAATGGAGTGTTGATTTACTTGTTGCTCGCCGATCGTGACGTGGAAATTGTCGCTGACCGTGGCATACACGCGAAGATTGGCAAGGCTGGCTGGGAGGAAATTTGTCTTGAAATGGAATCGGCATTTCGGCTGGGCAAGTTTGAAGCTGGGGTAATTAAGGGAATTCATGCAGTAAGTAGCCATTTGCAGCAGCATTTCCCGAAAAAATCTACTTCAGTGAATGAATTGCCAAATAAGCCAATAATATTATAAGCAGCAGATCGTCCTTCATTACTACATATGATTGTTATTTTTTACAATTTCAGAATGTATTGTGTTTATTATCACTAATTTTTCCGTTGCGAGACAATGTGATGATGCTTTTTTGTGGCCCGCCAACCTGACCGGGCCGTTTTCGGTGTGGCGGCAAATTTTGCTTGCTTGCGCGATGAGATCGACCCAGGCTTTGAGCTGGCTCGGCATTGAAAAATTGTATATCGGCGCATCGATCATCAGAACCTCGGCTTTGAGGAATTCTTCCATCAGCAAATCGTTTTGCGCCGTTTCGTTACGTTGGTTTGGCGTCCAGTTTTTCGGTTCGCTGGAATTAATCAGCTGAAATTTTGCTTATAGGTGGACTGGCGCTCGTGCTGCTATATCAGGGTGCGTGATCGTCAGAACGAGTTTGATCAGTTGTCATTGTTCAACAGGTAATGTTCGCGAGATTTTTATTTAGGACAGGTTAAAAATTATAAACAAATGTATCAAACGTTTGTTTCATAATCGGCCGGGTGGTAAAATTTTCCTTTATCATGTAAAGACATGGGCGGCAGGCGTAATATTTAAATTTGACGTGCTGTCTGCGCGCCATTGTTTCTAATTCAAAGGAGAGCACTATGCTGAAACAAAATATCATTGCCGTATTATTGTTGACAAGTTTGCCATTCGTTGCCCATGCTGCAGATTCCTATAGCATAGATCCTCAACATACCTTCGCACATTTCAGTGTCAATCATCTGGGTTTTTCCACCATGCAAGGACGTTTTGATAAAAGTAGCGGAAAACTAACTTTAAATCGTGCTGCAAAGAGCGGGTCGGTGGATGTAACCATTGAAGCGGCTTCAATCACTACTGGTTTTGGCAAGCGCGATGACCATCTGCGTTCACCGGACTTCTTCAATGTCGCCGAATTCCCAAATCTTACATATAAATCAAGTGCAGTAAAATTCAAGGGTGATACGCCGGTCAGTGTAGAAGGTAATCTCACTTTGCTCGGCGTAACCAAACCGGTAATACTCACCATTCATTCTTTCAAGTGCGCCAATCATCCGATGAATAAAAAAGAACTATGCGGCGCGGATGCCAGCGCACAGATCAAACGCTCAGACTTCGGCATGAAATTTGGTCTGCCTAACGTGGGCGATGACATAAAGCTGGTGTTCGAAGTGGAAGCATATAAAGATTAATCTGTACTTTCAGCGCAGAAAAAATGGCAAGCACACGCTTACCATTTTTAATGGTGAAAAGGGGGTGCCATCGATCCCGGTGACGTGCAATGGATAACGGCGGCGTCCAGCATAGAAGAGATGCACTCAAGTCTTTTCTCGAAACAAGGCGGCACTCTAGAATTGGTACAAACTATGGATCAATCTACCGGCCAAATTCAAAATGACAGCGCCGCATTACTTAACTTTTATTCTAGCGCGAACGCTTTATTTTTTGCGAACTGGATTTTGAACTTTTTCTCTCCAGATTCTTGCCTGTAATGCTTGCCTGTAATGGATGATAGGAAAATATTCCTATGGGGTCTTTCGAACAAAATTTAAAATATTTTGTAATTCAAACTTGAATTCGCCTGATACCAGTCGATATCAAATGTCATCGGTTTAGTGTGCTAGCGCGTTAAATCAATATTGCTACGAAAAAAGGATTCTCAAATGAAGCATTTTCTTATTGCAGTGGCGCTGGCCGCTATTGTTGTTCCAGCATTAGCTGCCGATGTCGGGGTGTCCGTTAGTATTGGCCAACCCGGCTTTTATGGTCGAATCGATATCGGCAATTATCCGCAACCTCAGTTAATTTATCCAGCACCTGTCATGATCCAGTCAATGCCAATGGGTATGGCGCCTCAACCGATTTATCTGCGCGTGCCCCCAGGTCACCGGAAAAACTGGCGTAAGCACTGCCGAAGATATGGTGCCTGTGGCCAGCCAGTCTATTTTGTTCAGGATAATTGGTATAACAATGTTTATGTTCCTAGCTATCGTACACATGGCAACTACCAAGGAGAGGGGTGGGGTGGTTATGGTGGGGGTCAAGGCGGTCAAGGCGGTGGTCATGACAAAGGTCATGGCAAAGGTCATGACAGGGACTAAATCGCTCGGATTTCGATCACCGGTAGCGGTTTACAACGAACTCCTGCTTAATATGTAACTCGCTAAATCTTCGACTAAACATTAACTGTTGTGGTTGGTTCTTGAATTCGCCCTTGCAAAATTGGCCAATTGTGGACTAGTAATTAGAATTACAGACTGACGATTTGCTCTTAATTGTCAAATTATCAACGTGACAATTTGGTAATTTGACTAAGCTATGGCTCCCCGACTTGATTCGAACTAACTATCTGCGGATTAACAGCCCAGTTTTCCTATGCTGGAAGAGGCTTGGAAGGTGGTTTTAGAGTCCGCAAAAGCTGTTGTACATGTCTTTTTTCTCCAAAGTCATTTTCATCATGGAATACATAAATTTATTGGGACTGTTTTACACGTTAACCAAAAAAACTCTACGTTGCTTCTATCTTTGATCGCGCTTCTGCCAGTCCCAACGCCTCGTCGATTGCACTCATAAGCTCATTAAATTTGATGGGTTTAGTAAGGTAACGAAAGAATCCTGCTTCCATGGCATTCGCAATATCATGGGGCATGGCATTGGCACTCAGGGCAATGATGGGAATGTGTTTCGTTAACGGATCACTGCGTAAAATTCTCAGAACATCGGCACCACTGATGCCCGGCAGATTGATGTCCATCAGGATTACGTCCGGCAGATGGGCGCCTGCCAGCTCGATACCGACATTGCCGTTCATCGCACTCAACAGGCGAATATCGGGGCGGCTCTCAATGATATGCTCAACCAGCGACAAGTTAGCCGGGTTGTCTTCAATATACATTAGGGTGCGCTGTTGAGATGGGTCATGAATTTTTGTTGCAAGCGTTACGGATTCGCTGCGAACTTCTGCAAGTTGTAACTCATCGGTCACAGGCAGTTCAATCCAGAACACGCTGCCCGCACCTACTGTGCTTTCTACTCCGATATTGCCACCCATCTGTTCTATTAATTGCTTGGACACCACCAGACCGATGCCTGTCCCTTCGACTGCACTGGATTCTTGTCCGAGACGATTAAATGGCTGGAACAGTTGAGCAAATTGTTCTGGAGGTAATCCCTCGCCGGTATCCTTGACGCTGATACGAACGTGCTTCAGGGCATTTGCGCTGCATGTCACCTCAACTGTTCCATGCTCGCAGTTATATTTAATCGCATTGGACAGCAGGTTAATCAAAACTTGCTTTACCCGAGTTCGATCGGCATAAACAAACAGTGAATGGTCGAGCTGGGGAAAATTCAATTGGATGTCACGCTGTTCCGCTTGCGGTTCCATCATGGTTTTGCATTCGAGCAAAATTTCTTGCAGTGGCACGCACTCTGGCGAAAGCGACAATTTGCCGGACTCGATCGATGCTAGATCAAGGATTTCATTGATCAAGTCCAGCAAATACCATCCACCACGAAGGATTTCTTTAAGCCTGATCATTTGGGTGGGAGTTGGCGCGGGTGAGCCTTGCTCCAACAATTGGGCAAAACCGAGGATGGCATTGAGCGGGGTGCGCAGCTCATGGCTCATGCTGGAAATAAACTCCGATTTTGCACGATTCGCTTTTTCAGCGGCAATTTTGGCATTGCTTAGTTCCGTAATGTCGATGTCTGATCCAACATAATGGGTGACTGCGCCGTCTTCCCCTTTGACGGCGGAGATGGTCAGCCATTTGGGATATAACTCACCACTTTTGCGTTGACCCCAGACTTCCCCATGCCATGTTCCAGTCAGCTGGATAGTCTTCCACATCGTATGGTAGAAGTCCGCGTCGTATAGGCCAGACTGGAACAGGTTCGGTGTCTGGCCCACGGCTTCTTCGGCTGTATAACCGGTGGTTTCGGTAAATGCCTTGTTGACCCGCAGGATCACACCGTCAGCATCGGTGATCATCAGGCTTTCTTGTGATTCGAAGGCGACGGCAGCGATGCGAAGCGCTTCTTCGGCTTGCTTGCGCTCAATCTCATTGGCTTGCAACTTGCTTTGCATTTTTGACAGGCCAGCAACAACGCTGTTCTCCATGCCGGCTTTAATCGTGCTGATGGTGGAAAAGTCACCGCGACCGATTCTGGCTATTTGTGTTTGTACTTCGTCAGCAGAACCACCCAGCGTTGCGCGCAAGGAAACATAAGTTCGCCAGAGCATGAAGGTCACCCAAAGTGCGACCGCGATCAATATGAGCCGGGACATTAAAGCGATGTATTCTGCTTCATGGACAGCATCCAGAGTTCTCTTTTCTACCAAAAGATAAGCATCGTTAATGGGCTTCATAACCTTTGCCTTGGCCTTATGATAATTTTCATCACTCATCATTTGACGCGCCCTCTTGTGGCTATCTTCTGCGTCCGGTCCGGTGGACTCAGCCAGTTTCATGGCGACGAATTCCATTGTGGCTAAACCGTCTGAATTCGTTTTAGCTTCAGTCAGCTTGTCAAGCTCTTCATCGGCAAAAACGGACTGACGCATCAAGTCCAGCAAAGCAACGCCCTGTCCATTTTCTTTGGGTGGTGATTTAGCATTTGCCAGCACCAGATCCCAGTAGACATCAAAATATCCCTCCGGTCGAATCATCTTGCCGTTACGGATGTCAAGTATGTTCTGATAGTATTTCTTGTAGCGGGGGGTGCTATTCATTACGTAGATTCTGGCCATCAGGGACAGATCATCTGATGATTGGCGCATTTGATCCGTCAAATGAAAGGAGATTAGCCGCTGTTCGTTCGCACGATCAATCTTCTTTTCTGAAATAATGTAGAAATTGAAAGTAATAAAAAGCGCAACGAATGCAGCTATTGCCAGTGCAATATTTGAAGATACCTTGCTGGGATTTATTTTTGAAACCATTTTTCAGTCTCTTCCTATCTCTGTATTGGAAACGGTACCTGACTGCTAATATAACTTGGGTTAATTAGCAGAAGTCTTCAATCATTCAGAAATCAATGCTAATCAATTAAATGAAGTTTGTGTTGATTTTATTAATTGGATCGTTGCAAAGAGCTGCTGTTGGCATATTGCAAGCGTTTTGTACGTCCTAAAACCTCTTAGATTAGTGCCATTTATTCACTGCACCTGTTTTACTGTGGCTTTAGAAGGCCAACCTGCACCCTCAACTAACAATTAAAGATGCCGATGATTATAGTCAAGGCAAACATTTGGCCGAACTGATAAATTAGTTGGTTGTAACCTGCTCTAATACAAGCGAATCTGATTGCTAATCAGATTCGAACAATTAGCCTCTTTGGCTCTGTCAAACTCATGTTGAGATTGGATTACTTTTTGTTCAGGGATGTTTGTTGTGGCTGCTTTGAAGCGGCTTGGGTCTGATATGATCATCAGATCGATTATAGGAATATAAAAAATTGGAAATGGAGCCCTACGTATATTGGTTTCTGTTAGCTTTTGGCCTGCTGGCATTAGAGATGGCTACGGGAACGTTTTACATGCTGATAGTAAGCATTGCTTTGGGCTTGGCTGGTATTGCGGCACTGCTTGGTCTTAATTTACCGTTGCAAATCACGCTTAGTGCGGTGGCCAGCATTATTGGCACAGTAATTCTGCGCCGCATGAAAGGCATGCGTACTGGCAAGATGATTAGCCAAAGCTTGGACATCGGCCAGTCGGTGCGGGTTATATCATGGCGTGAGGATGGTGTTGCGCGTGTGCATTACCGCGGCACAGAATGGGATGCGGAACTGGAGTCCTCCAGCTTGCCGCGTGATGGCGTACTTTATATCAAGGCAATACAGGGCTCAAAATTAATTTTGACGCCATACAAGTCGCAACAATAATAACATTAGGAAGCAATATGGAAATCGCACTGTTTATTCTTGTAGCCGCTGTTGTTTTTGTCGTCAAGGCTCTCAATGTTGTGCCGCAACAGCATGCCTGGGTGGTTGAGCGCTTGGGGAAGTTTCATGCTGTGCTGGCACCTGGCTTGAACATTGTGGTTCCATTTGTCGATCGTATCGCATACCGCCATATGCTCAAGGAAGTCCCGTTGGACGTCCCCAGCCAGATTTGTATAACCAAGGACAATACGCAGCTACAAGTGGATGGTGTCCTTTATTTTCAGGTTACAGACCCGAAGCTGGCTTCTTATGGCTCTAGCGATTATCTCAGCGCTATCACTCAGCTTGCACAGACCACCTTACGCTCGGCAATTGGCAAGATGGAATTGGATAAGACTTTCGAGGAGCGGGATGATATCAACCGTGCTGTCGTTGCGGCTCTGGATGAAGCTGCAGCCAGTTGGGGAGTGAAGGTATTGCGTTATGAAATTAAGGATTTGGTGCCCCCCAAGGAAATTCTGCTTGCCATGCAGGCGCAGATTACTGCGGAACGGGAAAAGCGTGCATTGATTGCGGCCTCCGAAGGACGCAAACAAGAGCAGATCAATATTGCCACGGGCGAGCGCGAAGCCTTTATCCAGCGTTCCGAAGGCGAGAAACAGGCGGTGATTAATGCTGCTCAAGGCGAAGCAGCAGCCATCATGGCCGTCGCCACAGCTACCGCCTTGGCTATTCAGCAGGTCGCACTAGCCATCCAGTATCCCGGAGGAATGGAAGCAGTTAACCTCAAGGTAGCGGAAAAATATGTGGAAGCTTTCGGCAATGTCGCCAAACAAGGCAATACTCTGATTCTGCCGGGCAACTTGGCAGACATGGGGACTATGGTAGCGGCGGCGATGAGCATTGTTAAGACGCAGAAGTAGAGATTCTGTTCGCCGTGGAAATGGTCGCTGGATGATATATGGGCTATACGAGTTATTTGAAATTCCTGAGTCATTATCAAAGTAGAGGTTATTGCGACTGAGGGAGATTTTTGGATGGATTTTTGTGTGAATGCCACTGACGGTTTTGCTCGTCGTGGAACCCTTTCTTTAGCTCATGGTAGCGTTGAAACCCCCGCTTTCATGCCAGTTGGCACTTATGGCACAGTGAAGGCGATGTCGCCTATCGAGTTAAGAGAAATTGGCGCCCAGATTGTGCTAGGCAACACTTTCCATCTATGGCTTCGCCCGGGCCTGGATGTGATTGAAGCGCACGGCGGCTTGCATGGCTTCATGGGCTGGGATGGACCGATCCTAACCGATTCGGGCGGTTTCCAAGTATTCAGTTTGGGCGCGTTGCGCAAGATTACCGAGGAGGGAGTGAAGTTTCAATCTCCAGTGAATGGTGATAAATGCTTTCTGACGCCGGAAGAATCCATACGAATTCAGAAGGTACTGAATTCCGATATTGTGATGATTTTCGATGAGTGTACACCTTATCCTGCGGATGAAAATCGAGCAGCTGATTCTATGCACCTCAGCTTGCGCTGGGCGGAGCGTTCGAAACACGCGCACGAAGGCAATACCAATGCACTCTTTGGTATTGTGCAGGGCGGTATGTTTGAAAGTCTGCGCGATGAATCGTTACGTGAGCTGGTAAATATCGGCTTTGACGGTTATGCCATAGGTGGATTGTCTGTGGGGGAGCCTAAAGAAGACATGCTGCGCATTCTGAGGCATACCTCGCCGCAACTGCCCATCGACAAGCCGCGGTACCTGATGGGCGTAGGTACACCGGAAGATTTGGTGGCTGCGGTCGCGCACGGCATAGATATGTTCGATTGCGTGATGCCCACGCGCAATGCGCGAAACGGCATGCTTTTTACCCGCCACGGCGATATCAAGATCAAGAATGCCAAATATCGTTTAGATATTCAACCACTTGATAAAAAATGCATTTGTTATACTTGTCGTAATTTTACCCGCGCTTATTTGCACCATCTACATCGCATCGGCGAGATACTCGGTGCGCGCCTTAATACCATTCACAACTTGCATTACTACCATGAGTTGATGAGTGAAATTCGAGCCGCTATCTCGACCCACCAGTTCGATGAGTTCGTTACCCGGTTTAGGCAAGCCCGCGCCAGTTCGTGCTAGAATTCGCCGCTTCAAATTTTAACTGGGAGAAGTGTCATGTTGATTAGCAACGCTTATGCTCAAACCTCTGCGCTTGCGTCCGGTTCTGGATTTATGGAATTTCTGCCTGTGGTCGCAGTCTGTGCAGTGTTTTATTTTCTTCTACTGCGTCCGCAACAGAAACGTGCCAAGGAACAAAAGGCCATGCTGGCTGCCCTGCAAAAAGGTGATGAAATCATCACAATCGGCGGAGAATTGGGTCGAGTGTCCAAGGTGGGGGAAAACTATATCAGCTTGGAAATCGCTGAAAACGTTACGGTTCAGATTCAGAAAAGTGCGGTTCAAACCGTGCTGCCCAAGGGAACTATCAAATCGATTTAAGGTACTGCAATGAACCGTTATCCGCTGTGGAAATATCTGCTTGTTCTCGTCGTATTTATTTTGGGCCTAGTTTATACCTTGCCTAATTTTTATGGTGAATCTCCTGCTGTGCAGGTGTTGCCCCTACGCGCCAATCTAAAGGCGGATAATGCATTGCTGCAGCGGGTGGATGATGCGCTTAAAGCGGCAAATCTGAATGCGGAAGGGGCCGCGCTGGATCCTACTAGCGTTAAAGTGCGCTTTAATAGTGCCGATAGTCAACTTAAGGCCAAGGATATTCTTCAGGCAAAGCTGGGCGATGATTACATGGTTGCTCTCAATCTTCAGTCACGCTCGCCGCAGTGGTTAACCGCTATGAATGCACGGCCTATGTATCTTGGATTGGACTTGCGCGGCGGGGTGCATTTTTTGTTACAGATCGATATGAAGGGTGCGCTGGATAAAGCAATGGAAGCCGCTTCTGGCGACATGCGGAGCATCCTCCGTGATCAGAATATTGCTTATTCTGGTGTCAGCCGTGATGGCAGAGTGGTGACGGTTAAGTTCCGCGATGCGGAAACGCGCAGCAAAGGTGCGGTAGAACTCAAACAACGTTTCGGCGGTTTGGCCTTCAACGATAAGAATGAAGGCAACGAGATTCTCTTGCTTGCCACCTTAAAACCGGAAGAAGAAAAACGCATTCAGGAATCCGCTGTGCAGCAGAATCTGGTTACTTTGCGCAACCGTGTCAATGAATTAGGCGTGGCCGAGCCGATAATTCAGCAGCAAGGTGTAGATCGTATTGTAGTGCAACTCCCCGGTGTGCTGGATACGGCACACGCAAAAGATATTCTTGGCCGCACCGCGACACTGGAAGTGCGTCTGGTGGATGATGAGCATAAGTTTACCGAGGGCTCCGCCGCACCGTTTGGTACCGAGATGTTCAAGGATCGGGACGGCACTATGCTGTTGGTGAAGAAAAGTGTGCTGCTCACCGGCGAGCGCATCAATGATGCGCAACCCGGTTTTGACAGCCGCAGCAACGAGCCAGCAGTGCATATCAATCTGGATAGCGCGGGTACGCGTAAATTTAAAGAAGCGACGCGCGAGAATGTCGGCAAGCGTATGGCTATAGTGCTATTTGAAAAGGGTAAAGGCGAAGTGGTTACTGCTCCAGTGATCCGTGAGGAAATTGGCGGCGGGCGCGTGCAAATTAGCGGCCAGATGAATACCAAAGAAGCAAACGATATATCCTTGTTGCTGCGCGCTGGTGCGCTGGCAGCGCCGATGGAAATCATTGAGGAGCGCACTGTCGGTCCTAGTCTCGGCGCGGACAATATTGTGCGTGGCTTTCGTTCCACTCAGATCGGTTTTGTCGCCATTGCGATTTTTATGATTGCCTATTACCTGATGTTTGGCGTGGTTTCCGTTCTGGCACTGGGCGCTAACTTATTGTTGCTGGTAGCATTGTTGTCCATGCTGCAAGCCACGCTGACTTTGCCTGGTATGGCCGGCATCGCGCTGACGCTGGGCATGGCGATTGATGCTAACGTTTTGATCAATGAGCGCATTCGGGAGGAGCTGCGTAATGGCAACACGCCACAAGCATCCATCCATGCCGGATATGAGCATGCGTTCCGTACCATACTTGATTCCAACATTACCACTTTGATCGCGGGTATAGCGCTATTCATGTTTGGCTCTGGTGCAGTACGAGGTTTTGCTGTTGTATTGTGTTTGGGTATTCTTACTTCGATGTTCAGTGCGGTGTTGATATCACGTGCACTGGTTAACCTGATTTACGGGCGTAAGCTGCGGTTGACCAATATCTCCATCGGTTAAGTATAAAGAGGCAATAAATGGAATTTTTCAAGATTAATCGCAACATTCCGTTCATGAGCTATGGACGGTATACCACCACAATTTCTTTGGTGACATTCATTTTGGCGGTATTTTTTATCGCAACCAAAGGGTTGAATTTCGGTGTGGATTTCACCGGCGGAACGGTGATGGAAGTGCATTACTCTCAGACTGCTGACCTGAACAAGGTGCGTGGGCAACTGACTGACATGGGGCTACATGATGTGTTGGTGCAAAACTTTGGCTCTAGCCATGATGTACTGCTGCAGGTATCGCTTAAGCAGAATGTAGTGGGCGCGAAACTGAGCGAGCAGATTCTCGACAAGTTGCGTCAGCAGGATGCCAGTGTGGAAATGCGCCGCGTCGAATTTGTCGGCCCGCAAGTGGGCAAAGATTTGGTGGAGAATGGTGCGCTTGCGTTGTTGCTGGTGTCCATTGGCATCGCATGCTACCTGTGGGTGCGATTCGAGTGGAAGTTTGGCCTTGCCGCGATAATCGCCAATTTACATGACGTAATTATTATTATTGGCTTTTTTGCATTCTTTCAGTGGGATTTTTCGCTCACCGTGCTGGCGGCACTGCTAGCCGTACTGGGCTACTCGGTAAATGAATCAGTGGTAGTGTTCGATCGTATCCGGGAAAACTTCCGTAAGATGCGCAAGACGGAGGTTGCCGAAATAATCGACAACGCGATTACACGCACTATGTCGCGTACCATCATTACCCACCTTTGCACCCAGATGATGGTGACAGCGATGCTGTTCTTGGGCGGGGAGACATTGCATTATTTTGCGTTGGCGTTGACCATTGGCATTCTGTTTAGTATTTATTCCTCTGTGCTGGTGGCCAGCCCATTGCTTATGCTGATGGGTGTTTCGCGCGAGGATTTCATCAAGACGGAAAAAGTAGCTGAAGAAGTTTTACCCTAGACTGTGGAACTGCTCGCTTCCTTTATAGATATTGCCCTGCATCTGGACGTTCATCTATTAGCAATCATGCAGGCATATGGCATGTGGATTTATGCCATCCTGTTCCTGATTATTTTCTGCGAAACCGGGCTGGTGGTAATGCCTTTTCTACCGGGAGATTCGCTGTTGTTCGTGGTAGGTGCGCTGTGCGGGGTTGGCGCACTGGAAATCAAGCTGGTTTTACCGTTGCTGATGGCTGCATCGTTTTCAGGTGATAGCACCAACTACTGGATCGGTCGGTTGGTAGGCATGCGCTTAGTTAAGCGTGCCAACTCGCGTTTTCTTAAACATGAGCATTTGGAAAAGACGCATGCGTTTTACAAGAAGCACGGAGGCAAGGCCATCCTGTTTGCTCGCTTTTTGCCCATCGTGCGAACCTTTGCGCCGTTCGTAGCCGGCATTGGTTTGATGCGCTATCGTCTGTTCATGTTGTTCAGCGCATTAGGGAGTGTTGCGTGGATTAGTCTTTTCACCCTGGGAGGCTATTTTTTAGGCAATATCCCAGTGGTAAAAAATAATCTGACCCTGATGGTAGTCATTGTCATTGTTATTTCATTTCTGCCAGCATTGCGCGAGTTCATTCGGCATCGCCGTACGTATAGTGCATAAATTAACTATATTGTATCGAAGTAGTATTTGGCCGTATTGATGGTAAATTGAATTATGGTTAATACCAAGTTTGAGGCACTCAAGGCGAAAGATCATTTGCCCTCCCCCAAAGGTGTGGCACTAAAGATAATTCAGCTTACCTTAAGAGAAGATGTAACAAATCATGAAATTGCACAAGCGATAAAGACTGATCCAGCATTGTCCGGTCGCATACTTAAGATGGCCAATGTGCTCATGTCCTATCAGACAAGACCTATTGCATCCATAACAGACGCGGTCATGACATTAGGGTTGCGCACTGTGCGTAATGTGGTGTTGGGTTTGTCGCTAGTGGAGGGTAGCCGCGAGGGCGCCTGCCGAAAATTCGATTATCAAAATTTTTGGTCGCGATCATTGTTGACGGCAATTGCTGCGAAAAACATGGTGATAGGTAGTGGAATGGGAGCACCTGAAGAAATATTTATTCTCGGCTTGCTGGGGCAAATTGGCTCCTTAGGGCTAGCGACGGCATACCCGGAAGAATATTCATCAATTCTTTCAAAGGCCGCGGCAACACACACAGATATCGAATTAATTGATCTCGAACGCACTGAATTCGGGCTTGATCATAATCAATTGACAAAAGAGATGCTGGCAGACTGGGGACTGCCACAAGTATTCCAGATGGTCGCTTTACATCAAGAAAATCCAGCGCTGTCTGAATTTGCCGAGGGCAATCGGAACTGGTATCTCTTAAATGTATTACATGTAGCAAATCATTTTTCCTGGATGTGCTTATCGCATGAACATCAACGGCACAAAATGGTGCAGAAATTGATTGTGATTTCCACCAGACTCGGCTTGGAGGTGAATAAGCTTACTGAGTTGGGCGATAAGGCGGTACAGGAATGGCGTGAATGGAGTAAGTTATTCGGTATCCACTCGGCAGAGATGTCCCCCCTCAAACAGATCCTACAAGCCTCGGCACCAACTGAGTTCGAAATACTTGATGCCGGTGTTTCGGAGATTGGCTTGGAGACAAGCTATGCATTACGCATCCTGTTGGTGGATGATGATTATGCTACGTCATTGATGTTGAGACTCTTGCTGACAAAGGCCGGGCATGAGGTAGCTACTGCTGGTAATGGGGTGGAAGCATTAAGCATGATCGGTAAATTTATGCCGCAACTTATCATAACAGACTGGCATATGCCTGAGATGGATGGCATCGAATTTTGCAGGGAGCTTAGAAGAAACCAGCTATGGCGCAATATCCATTTATTTGTCATGATGGCACAAGAAAGTACGGATAATTTGGAAGGGGTATTTGAGGCTGGAGCCACCGATTACTTGACCAAGCCGATTAATTCAAAAGTGCTAGGCGCGAAATTATTTTCAGCACAGCGTATGGTTCAGTTGCAGGAAGAGTTGAATCTTGAACATAAGCAGTTACGTATTATTGCCGCAGAGTTGGCGGCTTCGAACCATCGATTAGAGCAAATGGCGCTTACCGATGTGCTCACCGAGTTGCCCAATCGCCGTCATGCAAATGAGTATCTGGAGCAGCAGTGGGCGATGGCGGATCGCGGTGGGCGTCCGTTATCTTGCATGATGATAGATGTGGATTCCTTTAAGAATGTTAACGATACTTATGGCCACAAGGTGGGGGACGAAGTGCTGAAACGGGTGGCGCAAATTTTACGCTCATCCGCACGCAAGCAGGATTTGGTTTGCCGTTATGGCGGCGAGGAATTCTTAGTGATATGCCCGGATGCAGATGCGGAGCAGGTCTATCAGTACGCGGAAAGGTTGCGTCAGAAGGTAGCTGCGGGAAATATTCATATGAATTTAGTAGTCACTATTAGCATCGGGGTGTCTACTAAAGAACCAACATTGTTAAATGCTGAAATGTTACTGCAACTTGCCGATAAGCGGCTGTATATAGGTAAAAAACTTGGGCGTAACCGTACTGTTGGGAATTAATTTTATTCCCCGGTTTCTGTGAAAAATTGCGCACAAAAGTGGTAATGATAATTGCTAGCCTCCGTAGTTATGCGAACATAGTATTGATTGAATTTTCAAGGCAGCGACAGTTCATATATCCAGATTTTCCAATCTGCATAATTGCATATAAAGGTTTTCTTGCTGATTCTGCTCCGTGAGTCTGAACAGAAATATTTAATTTGTGACGCGTGCACTCACTAAAATTTGTTGAGTGGTATGTACGGATAGCTACACCGTCACTCAACAAATTTAATATTAATCAATATAATGTGAGGCTGGTTGGTGAGTTTATGAATTATTAAGGTGGAGTAAGCAAGGTAATAAATTAGACAACAACAACTTCGTCCGTAAACTCCAGTTGCACTTTCTCGTCCTTGTCCACCGTGACGATCACCTTGCCGCCGTTGGATAGCTTGCCGAACAATAATTCGTCTGCCAGCGCGCTACGTATGGTGTCCTGAATCAAACGTGCCATCGGGCGTGCGCCCATTAGTGGGTCGAAGCCAGTCTTGGCGAGGTAGTCTTTGAGCGCATCGGTGAAGATGACTTCCACTTTCTTCTCATGTAGTTGTTCCTCAAGCTGCATCAGGAATTTGTCTACTACGCGCAGGATCACTTCTTTATCCAGTGCGGCGAAGGAAATGGTAGCATCCAATCGGTTACGGAATTCCGGTGTGAATAGCCGCTTGATTTCGGCCGTTTCGTCACCGCTCACTCCGCTCTTGGTGAAGCCTATCTGTGCCTTGCTTAATGCATCGGCCCCCGCATTGGTTGTCATAATAATAACCACATTACGGAAATCTGCCTTGCGTCCGTTGTTGTCGGTGAGAGTACCGTGATCCATCACTTGTAACAGAATATTAAAAATGTCCGGGTGTGCTTTCTCGATTTCGTCTAGTAGTAACACGCAATGAGGCTGCTTGTTGATTGCTTCAGTGAGTAGACCACCCTGATCGAAACCGACATAGCCGGGTGGCGCTCCAATGAGGCGCGACACGGCGTGACGTTCCATATATTCAGACATGTCAAAGCGGTGTAGCGGCATGCCCATTGCAAAGGCAAGTTGACGCGCTACTTCGGTTTTTCCCACTCCGGTTGGGCCAGAGAATAAGAAGCTGCCGATGGGTTTTTGCGGGTTGCCCAAGCCACTCCGGGACATTTTTATGGCGCGTGCCAACACGTCAATGGCGGCATTCTGGCCGAACACTACGGTCTTGAGATCGCGATCCAGCGTTTTCAACAGATTGCGATCATCGGAAGAAACGGTGCGTGAGGGTACGCGCGCAATCTTGGCGATGATGTCCTCGATTTCATGCTTGCCGATAAGTTTTTTCTGCTTTGATTTTGGCAGTATGCGTTGTGCCGCACCCGCTTCATCTATCACGTCAATTGCTTTGTCAGGAAGGTGTCTGTCATTGATAAAACGCGATGAAAGCTCGGCCGCACTGGTTAGTGCAGCGGCGCTGTATTTGATACCGTGATGAGTCTCGAAGCGAGACTTCAACCCTTTTAGAATCTCAATGGTCTGCTCAACTGAGGGTTCTGGCACATCTACTTTTTGGAAACGGCGCGATAGCGCATGATCTTTCTCGAAAATGCCGCGATATTCTTGATAAGTAGTAGCACCGATGCACTTAAGTGTGCCATTTGAAAGTGCGGGTTTGAGTAAGTTGGAAGCATCCATGGTGCCGCCCGAGGCTGCGCCTGCGCCTATGAGAGTATGTATTTCGTCGATGAATAGAATGGCATGAGGTTCATCGGCTAATTCTTTGAGTACAGCCTTCAGGCGTTGTTCAAAGTCGCCGCGATATTTAGTGCCGGCCAGCAGTGCGCCCATGTCTAATGCATAGATCTGAGCGTTTTTGAGAATTTCTGGCACGTTGTTTTCCTTGATTCGGCGCGCCAAGCCTTCGGCGATAGCGGTCTTACCCACACCAGCCTCACCGACCAGTAGCGGGTTGTTCTTGCGACGGCGACACAAGGTTTGAATAACTCGCGTCAGCTCGGTTTCGCGTCCGATTAGCGGGTCGATTTTGCCAGCTAAAGCTTGTGCGTTGAGGTCAAGCGTGTAGTCGTACAGGGCACTCTTCTGGCTCGGTTCTTGTTCTATTTCGGCATCTGCTGATTTCTGGGTACTTGATTGAGCCGCTTTATCGATTCCATGTGCAATATAGTTTGCTACATCCAGCCGGGTGATAGCACGCTGGTTTAGGAAAAACACGGCATGAGAATCTTTTTCGCTAAACAGGGCAACCAGGATGTTGGCGCCGGAAACTTCTTTTTTGTTAGATGATTGCACGTGTAAAATGGCGCGCTGGATGACTCGTTGGAAGCCGACAGTGGGCTGCGTGTCTACTTCGCTACTACCGGGCGCTACTGGCGTATGAGTATTAATAAAATCGGTCAATACCGCGCGCAATTCTTCAATATCTGCTCCGCAGGCGCGCAATACATGCGCCGCAGAAGAGTTATCCAGCATGGCAAGTAGCAGGTGCTCAACCGTGATAAATTGGAAGCGTTTTTGGCGTGCTTCGACGAACGCCAAGTGTAGGCTGATTTCAAGTTCTTGCGCGATCATAATTATGTTTCCTCTAATTCGCATCGTAGCGGATGTCCGTGCTGTTTGGCAAATGCCGATACCTGTTCCACCTTCGTTTCTGCGATATCCTTAGTATAGACTCCGCATATTGCCAACCCTTCATGGTGTACTTTGAGCATCAATTGAATGGCGCGTTCACGGTTCATCGAAAAAAAAGTTTGCAAAACTTCTATTACAAAATCCATCGTGGTGAACTCGTCGTTAAACAGTATCACTTTATATAGTTTGGGTGGTTTGATTTTGCTCCGTTCTGCTTTCAGCAGGGATGTGCTTTCATATTTTGTTGCCATAGTTGCTATTGTTACATTTATGTATGACAGTATGTTCAATGATTCATGAGGTTTTTTCAAGTACTTTTGAAAATTATTCTGAAAATAAAGTGCATAAGTCTTGACGAAATCGCTCAAACAGGAGTAAAAAGTGCATGGGTGTTTGAATGCAAGTTACCTGCAGTACTGGTTTTGCCATGTACGCTCTTGGAATTCAAACAGTTTAACGGGAATCCACCCGGTTTTTTAGTTAAGGAAGTGAAACATGGCAAACGGTACAGTTAAATGGTTCAATGATGCAAAAGGTTATGGTTTTATTACTCCGGATGACGGTAGCGAAGATCTATTCGCGCATTTTTCCGCAATTACTATGAGTGGCTTTAAGTCTCTTAAAGAGGGCCAAAAAGTTACTTTTGATATTGTTCAAGGTCCTAAAGGTAAACAAGCTGCCAATATTCAGGCCCCTTAAATAGGTTCTTGGTTTAAAAAAGCCCGCTTAAGCGGGCTTTTTTATTTTTTTTATTAATTTAAGATCGGGCGGATTCAAGTTCGAAGTGCAACACTGGTTTCATCAGGTGTTCTCATTGCATTTTTGAGTTTGATCGATACTTCTGGCGGCATCAAGGGCAAGCACCACACGTGGCGCGGCTTAGCCGCCCTTGACCCCGCCAGAAGTATCAACCCCTTGGTCTTTATGCAATAAAGGTGGATTGGCAATGTGTTGCACTTCGAACTTGAATCCACCTCGTCAAATAAAATTTTCGATGTGAAACACAGAGTTTTAGCAGGAGTTTATCAATCGCAGAACCAATCCTAACCCTGCTTATACCTCACTTATAGAGCTGGCCATCAAGTAGTGAGATTCGTTATACTCGCTAAGGTTGGAATCCGGATGTTCTGAGCAATTTGCTTGATGGCCGTTTCTATAAAGTTTGCAACGGCTCAAATAGCATGGCTAACTCTTCTGTGGAAAGAGGAGCGATAGCTTCTCCGTTATCATCCAGAATGCCTCGCGCTAAGTCACGTTTTTTCTCCTGCATAGCAACAATTTTTTCTTCCACCGTGCTTTCAGTGATGAGCTTGTAGACGAAAACTGGGTTTTCCTGGCCTATGCGGTGGGCGCGGTCAGTAGCCTGATTTTCTACCGCAGGGTTCCACCACGGATCGTAATGAATCACAGTGTCGGCGGTGGTGAGATTCAGCCCTACACCGCCCGCTTTGAGACTGATCAGGAAGATGGGTACTTCTCCGCTCTGAAAACGTTGTACTGGTGTGGCGCGATCGCGGGTGTCTCCGGTAAGCTTGACATAGGGCAAGCTAAATTTGACAAGTTCTAATTCGATCAATGCCAACATAGAGGTGAACTGGGAGAATAACAGGATGCTCCGTCCTTCTTCCACCATGTCCGGCAGCAAGGACATAAGGAGATCCAGTTTTGCTGAATGCGTTACCTGCTTCGCAGCAGGCAATTTAAGCAGGCGTGGATCGCAACAGGTTTGACGCAATTTAAGCAGTGCGTCAAGAATAATAATATGACTGCGATTCATACCCTTCTTGTCGATTTCCAAGCGTATTTTTTCGTGCATGGCTACTCGGATAGTTTCGTATAAGTCGCGCTGAGCGCCGGATAGTTCGCAGGAGCGTATGATTTCTGTTTTGGGTGGCAATTCTTTGGCTACTTGTGCTTTGGTGCGGCGCAGCAGGAATGGGGCAATGCGGCGTGAAAGTACCGCGCGCCGGGTGTTATCACCTAGTTTTTCGATGGGTGTGCGAAATAGCCTACGAAAATTTTTGTCATCGCCCAATAATCCTGGCAGCAGAAAATGAAACAGCGACCACAATTCACCAAGGTGATTTTCCAGCGGTGTTCCAGTGAGCGCAAGCCTGTGGCGTGCTTTGATTTGATGCACAATTTGAGTGGCTTGCGACTTTGGATTTTTGATAATATGACCTTCATCAAGGATTAGCAAATGAAACTCTTGCCCAGTCAACACCTCTTTGTCGCGTGGCAGCAAGGGATAGGTGGTGAGCACCAAGTCATAAGCTCCGATAGATTCGAAATGTTGCTTGCGCAATTGTCCCTGCAATACCAATACGCGTAAATCCGGCGCAAAACGCTCTGCCTCCCGCAGCCAGTTGAACATCAGGCTGGTGGGTGCGACCACCAGGCTAGGATGGTTCATGCGCCCGGATTCTTTTTCTACCAGAAGATGGGCTAAGGCCTGTACGGTTTTACCTAACCCCATGTCGTCAGCCAGAATGCCGGCCAGTTCATATTCGCGCAGAAATTGCAGCCAGTTAAGCCCTTCTTGTTGATAGCCCCGCAAATCGGTCTTCAGACCAACTGGCGGCGCAACCGGCTGAATCCCGTTGAAATCGCGCAGCTTGCGTCCTAATTCACGTAAACGCTCGCCGCCCAGCCAGCGCAAACCCGCAACCTCTTCCAGCTCTGCCAGGCGCCCCGCCTGAACTGCGGACAACTCGATTCGCTGCAAATTATGTACTGCATCTTTATCGAATAGCTCCACCAGTACTGACAGAATGTTTTGTATGCGGGAAATCGGTAACGTCACCAAGCGGCCATCAGCAAGGCGTGCCACGAGCGGCATGTCTTCAGCGCTAAGCTGCGCCAGCGCCTGCATGCTCATTTGTTCTGGAAACTGGCGAATTAAATCCAGCAAGACGGGCAGCAAATTGACGGGTAGCCCATCTATCTGAATCCCCAGCTCCAAGTCGAACCAGTTATTGTTACCGTCGTTTTCATTAACGGTGGCGGTCCAGTCTTCAATCTCGGCGAAACGAAAGTTGAAGCTTGGTTCCATTTCGATCTGCCAGCCAGAGGCTCGCAGATCGGGGAGGTTGGCAAGGCAAAAATTGATCCACTCTTGGTCATCCCCACCCAGAATAAAAGAACCTTTGTGTTTTTTATGTAATTCGGAAAAAATTGATAAATCAACAAAGAAAAATCCCAAACCGGCAAGTTCGTCGACATAACTCTCTTCGGCGGTTACATCGCGGTCGATGCGCAATAATTCATCTCCACTACGCTGTGCTATTGACTTTTCGGTCGACATAGCGTCAATGCGCACGCCACCATAGTCGAATTCAAGACGCACCAAGTCGAGTGTTTTCGGCTCATCGTCATGATCATCTCTATAGTGGAAAGAGTCAAAATAAGGAGGCGGATTCAATGCTACTGTGTAAAAACGTAAACATGGAACAGGATGCCGATCGCTTACCTTTCTTTCACGTAGCACCTGCGGCAACTGAACATTTATACCGGGCAGCGTTTGTGTCAATTCCTTACCGATACGGCCAGCCAGTGCTGATGGAATCGCTGGTGCGCTAACCAGAGCGTAAGCAATTTCGTCTGGCAGGCCGATATCCAATTCGCCGCAGACCGATGTGACTTCATTGACATACCAAGGGGGAGAAAACGGTAGCACCTGTGACGGTGGTGTGGTTTCAATCTGTAGTCGCTGGTTCCCATGTGTGTCCATGGTCCAAACAGGCTGAGTGACGCATTTCTCACCAAAGGACAGAGGCTCGGAATCAGGTATTTCCCAGAAGCACCTGCCAGTGGTAATCATTTCTGTCATCCAGCGGGCACCATGTGCACCAGCTAAATAGCCTCCTGTCGCACGCATCAAGTTTAATGCTGCGATGATTTCCTGGTCCCGCTCGGTAAAATATCGTGGCGCCGCGCCGATAAAGATATTGGCTATGGAATCATGAAGCGTTTTTTTGCCAAAACCCCCGGCCTTGAGCAATCTGGCAGTGAAAAATGTCACCTCCACTCTCGCTGGTTTACTATCGCTTAATTTTAAGACGTACAGTACACGCTGCAACACGTTCAATGGCAAGCTATCGCGGCCTAGTGTCGGCATGGCCGCACGCGCCACTTCATTCAGCCAGATGGAAATTTCATATGGCAAGTCCGTAACATTCGGCAATGCTTTATCAGCTGGCGCAGGAACTTCAAGTGGGGATTCCGCTTGAGCCTTGATCAGCGTTGCGACTACATGCTTGCAGTTGTAGCCCACCGGGCAACTGCATTCCCCGTTGACCAATACATGACCTCCCGGTTGTGCCTGCAGCAGGATATTGACGTGATACCGGTTTTTATTTGAACCTGCGACAAGTGCGGTAACCAAGGCGCCATTTTGGCTAATACCTAGCGCCGTGACTTTGTTCTCACGATAATATTGACGTCCCCGCGTCAGATATGCGTTTGAAAAAGATGAGGCTATGTGAACGGATGAAACAAGAGAATGCACTTTATTCTAGAGCCTTAAAGTTAAAAACACCGTTTTCAGCTGATTGTGGGTGACTGTATAAGATAAATTCTTGATCTTGCCCAACCAACTTACTGTCGTTTACATGTTTTTAACTATTGCTTCGCCGAATGCAGAGCACGATATTTGTTGTGCCCCTTGTGTCAGCCGCGCGAAATCATAGGTGACGGTCTTGGCGGCGATTGCCCCGTTCATGCCCTTGATAATTAGATCGGCGGCTTCCGGCCAGCCGATATGGCGCAGCATCATCTCTGCTGAGAGAATCAATGAACCGGGATTGACGTAATCTTTGCCAGCATATTTCGGTGCGGTGCCATGGGTGGCTTCAAACATTGCAATGCTATCAGACAGATTGGCGCCCGGCGCGATACCAATACCGCCAACTTCTGCCGCTAGTGCATCAGATATGTAGTCGCCGTTGAGATTCAAGGTGGCGATAACGTCATATTCTGCAGGACGCAACAAAATTTGTTGTAGAAAAGCGTCGGCAATTACGTCTTTAATGATGATGCCGCCGCTTCCATATTTTTCGGGCAATTTCAGCCATGGCCCGCCGTCGATTTCTACCCCACCGAATTCTCGCTTGGCGAGTTCGTAGCCCCATTTCTTGAAGCCGCCTTCAGTGAACTTCATTATGTTGCCCTTATGTACCAGGGTGACAGACTTGCGCTTATGATCTATGGCATACTGAATGGCGCGACGAATTAAACGTTCACTACCTTCGATGGACACCGGCTTGATGCCGATAGCAGAGGTTTCTGGAAAACGGATTTTCGTGACGCCCATTTCATTTTGTAAAAAATGGATTAATTTTTTCGCTTCTGGTGACCCAGCTTCCCATTCGATACCGGCATAAATATCTTCAGTGTTTTCACGGAAGATTACCATATCCACTTTTTCTGGTGCTGTCACTGGAGTAGGTACGCCCTCGAACCAGCGCACTGGACGTAGGCATACATATAGGTCAAGGATCTGACGCAACGCCACATTGAGCGAGCGCATACCGCCGGAAGTAGGGGTGGTGAGCGGGCCTTTAATAGACACAACATGGTCGCGCACTGCTTCTACCGTCTCATCCGGCAGCCATGTATCGTTGCCATAGATATTTACCGCTTTCTCGCCAGCATATACTTCCATCCATGCAATCTGGCGTTTACCATTGTAAGCCTTGGCGACTGCCTCATCCACCACGCGCCGCATAACAGGGGTTATGTCCACGCCTGTACCATCACCCTCAATGAAGGGAATGATGGGTTGATCTGGCACGGTGAGTGTGTAGTCTTTGTTAACGGTAATTTTCTGGCCTTGAGACGGCACCTTGATGTATTGGGTCATGTATTTTCGCTCCCCGATGAAAAGCTTGGGGTAATATTGATCGCTTTAGTGAGTGGAAAAGTCGGATGAGTCGCATCCTGTTGTTCAACAAACCTTATGGTGTGATCTGTCAGTTTAGCCGCGACGGTCTGCATCCAACGCTAGCTGATTATATCGCGGTTCCCGATTTGTATCCAGCGGGACGGCTGGATGCTGACAGTGAAGGTTTGTTGTTGCTCACCGATGACGGTGTGTTGCAACACCGCATTACGGATCCACTCCACAAGTTGGCCAAGATTTATTGGGTGCAAGTGGAAGGTAAGCCAAGCGAGACGGCACTAGCGCAATTGCGCAGTGGGGTAAAATTGCCTGATTTTGTTACTTTGCCTGCTATGGCAAGATTGATGGAAGAACCGGTAAACTTATGGCGGCGTACTCCTCCGATCCGCGAGCGTAAAGATAAACCAACCAGTTGGCTGGAACTGATTATTCGCGAGGGCAAGAACCGTCAGGTACGCCGCATGACAGCCGCGGTGGGTTACCCTACCTTGCGCTTGATCCGTTACCGGATTGGCGAGTGGACACTGGATGGGTTGGAGTCAGGCATCTGGCGTGAGGCTGCGGTATAATGTACGCCTTTTTGATTCATAACAGGAGGATGCCATGCCTATTTACGAATATCGTTGCAGCAGTTGTGGTGTACAAAAAGATGTCATGCAAAAGATCAGCGATACGCCGTTGACCGTATGTCCTGCATGTGGCAAACCTACATTCAGCAAACAGCTTTCAGCTGCAGGCTTTCAACTCAAGGGAAGTGGTTGGTATGCCACGGATTTTAAGAGTTCGGGCAGCAAGCCAGAAGCTAAATCGGAATCAGCGGCCAACACCGTTAGTTCTGCCACGCCGACTGCGGGTGGCAACGGGTGAAGAAATATTTGCTCACCGGACTATTGGTGTGGGTTCCGCTTGGCATTACTATCTGGGTTCTGGACCTGACGATTAGTACGCTAGACCAGAGTCTGCTGCTACTGCCGGTGAATTGGTATCCAGATAAACTGCTCGGTATTCACATTCCCGGTTTGGGCGTGATTCTCACCGTAGTGATCGTGCTGGGTACCGGTTTGCTGGTGCACAATGTTCTCGGACAGCGTCTGTTACGTTACTGGGAAGGTCTGCTACGCCGCATTCCTGTGGTAAGTAGCATTTACCACAGCGTAAAACAGGTTAGCGATACGCTACTGTCCAGCAACGGACTTGCCTTTCGTAAGGTGCTGCTGGTGCGGTACCCGCACCCCGAGGCATGGTCGTTAGCATTCCAGACCGCTATCCCGGGTGAGGTGACGCAACAACTTAAAGAAGAGTATGTGGGGGTATTTATTCCCACCGCACCCAGCCCGGTAAATGGGTTTTATTTCTACGTGCGCCGTGCTGATACCATCGAGATCAACATTAGCGTGGATGTGGCTTTAAAATCCATTATTTCAATGGGCGTAGTTGCCACCCCCGCTATGCCTTACGTCCCAAAAAAAACAATGAAATCCCCTGAATTATTAGATTAACTTATTGAAAATATGCGAACTCATTACTGCGGACATCTTAACGTTTCAAATCTTGGTCAAGCTGTTACTTTGTGTGGCTGGGCACACCGTCGCCGTGACCACGGCGGGGTGATTTTTATTGATCTTCGCGATCGCGAAGGGCTGGCGCAAGTGGTATGTGCCCCGGACCGTGCTGACATGTTCAAAATTGCTGAATCGGTGCGCAGCGAATTCGTGCTTCGTATTAGTGGACGTGTGCGTCGCCGCCCGGAAGGCAGTTCCAACAGCAATCTTGGTAGCGGTGAGATCGAAATTCTATGCCATGAAATCGAAGTGCTGAATGCTGCGCTTACGCCGCCGTTCCAGCTGGATGACGAAAATCTGTCGGAGAACGTGCGGCTGACACACCGCGTGATTGACCTGCGGCGTCCGCAGATGCAGAAAAATCTGATACTGCGCTACAAGACGGCAATGGCGTTCCGCCGTTTCCTGGATGCAAAGGGTTTTATCGATATTGAAACGCCGATGCTGACCAAATCCACGCCGGAAGGTGCGCGCGACTATCTGGTGCCATCGCGTGTTCATGCAGGCGAGTTCTTTGCGTTGCCGCAGTCGCCGCAGCTATTCAAGCAGCTGCTCATGGTGGCAGGTTTCGACCGTTACTACCAAATTACTAAATGTTTCCGCGACGAAGATTTGCGTGCTGACCGCCAACCGGAATTTACACAGGTGGACGTTGAGACCTCATTTTTGGGCGAAGAGAAGATTATGATGCTGATGGAGGAAATGCTCCGTACCGTATTCAAAGAGGTGTTGGGTACCGTTTTGCCAAATCCGTTTCCGCGTATTTCTCACGCTGAGGCGATGGCGCGTTTCGGTTCAGACAAGCCCGATTTGAGAGTGACACTGGAAATCACCGATGTCACAGATGCGGTAAAAGATGTGGCATTCAAGGTATTTTCTGCTCCTGCCAATCAAGCTAATGGGCGCGTGGCAGCATTGCGTGTGCCGGGTGGCGGCTCATTCACGCGCGGCGAGATTGATGAATACACCAAATTCGTTGGCATCTACGGTGCGCGCGGCTTAGCCTATATTAAAGTCAATGACGTGACCCAGTTGAATGAAGCTGGCCTTCAGTCGCCTATCGTGAAGAACCTGAATGAAGACGCACTGAAAATAATCATAGCTCGCACTGGTGCACAGAATGGCGACTTGATTTTCTTCGGAGCGGACAAGGCCAAAGTGGTCAATGACGCGCTCGGCGCGTTACGCACCAAGATTGGTCACGAGAAAAATTATGTCAGTGGCGCAGCATGGACCCCGCTGTGGGTGGTGGATTTCCCCATGTTTGAATACGATGATGAGGCCAAGCGTTGGGATGCCTGCCATCACCCGTTCACTGCGCCCAAGGACGAGCACCTTCACCTCTTGGAAAATGATCCCGGACGTTGTCTGGCGAAGGCATACGATATCGTGTTGAATGGTTGGGAACTTGGCGGTGGCTCGGTGCGTATTCATAAGGAAGAAACTCAGTCATTAGTATTCCGCGCGCTCAACATCGGTGCGGAAGAGGCGCAACTAAAGTTTGGCTTCCTGCTCGATGCACTGCAATATGGAGCGCCACCGCACGGCGGGCTGGCCTTCGGCCTGGATCGCATCGTTACGCTGATGAGCGGCTCAGAGTCGATTCGTGACGTGATCGCTTTCCCCAAGACCCAGCGTGCGCAGTGCCTGTTAACCCAAGCGCCCAGTGCCGTTGACGAAAAACAACTGAACGAGCTGCATATTCGTTTGCGTCAGAAAGTGCAAACGACGGTGGAAGTGACGAAGGAATAGTGTGGCAGTGCAATGCGATTGAAATTTGAAAGAATCTGCAGGGTACGTTCTCGCATCAAAATATTGTGAGATGGCTAGAATGAATTTAGCGTTTTGCATGGATATGTAGCGGAGACTCGTAAGATGAGAATGGTTAGCGCACGGTTCATCCTGCATTATTTATTTGTCTTGTTTGCAATGCTGTTGGCACTGGCTTCAGCACAAACTCATGCTTATGCGTTGGGGTCAAATAATGACCGTGAAATGCAGATTATCGCGGTGTCCGCGTTGCCGCCGGAAGGGCGAGAAACCTTGCATCTTATTAAGCAGGGTGGCCCGTTTCCATATCCACGTGATGGTGTGATATTCAGTAATTTCGAAAAACGATTGCCCAAGCGCGAGCGTGGTTATTATCGTGAATTTACGGTGAAAACGCCTGGAGCACGCAATCGTGGCTCACGGCGCATTGTCTGTGGCCAACCTGTTGAGTGTTATTACAGCGCGGACCATTACCAGACTTTCCGGCGCATCACGGAATAACATGGATAATTTGTCGCTACGCTTAAAAGATGTAAGAGAGGCGGGTGCATACCGGCTGGGTTGCCGCTTGGACGAGTTGTATGCAGCAGTGGCAGAGGCAGGTTGCGTCTTGTTCGAGGTTGATCTGGCTGAGGTAGAGGGCAAGGAAAATTTTATCGCTGCCATCGCTCAAGCAGTCCATGTGCCGGACTGGTTTGGTGGCAATTGGGATGCGCTGGCCGATACATTGAGTGATCTTTCCTGGCAACCCGCTTTCGGTTATGTGCTGCTGTTGCGAAACGATAATGACACCCTTGGGATGGCTGCTGAGGATCATAATATTGCTATGGAAATTTTTGCTGATACGATAGCTTTCTGGAAATCGCAAGATAAACCATTCTGGATTTTTTTCTGCTAGCGCCATTCATGCAATATAAATTACCAGTTTCGGTGTTAGTGGTGATTTATACTTTGGATTTTGAGGTGTTGCTTCTGGAACGCGCTGATCACCCGGGTTTTTGGCAATCAGTCACCGGTAGCCAGGATGAAGGCGAATCTTTGTGCGAGACAGCTGTGCGCGAAGTGTTTGAGGAAACTGGCTTGGATGCCAATTACTATACCTTGGTGGATTGGCAGGCCCAAAATATCTATGAAATTTATGCAAAATGGCAGCATCGCTATGCGCCCGGTACCCGGCACAACACTGAGCATGTATTTGGATTGGAATTACCCTGCGTGCTTCCTGTCCAATTGTCACCGCGGGAACATCTCAGTTATAAATGGTTGCCTTGGCAGGAAGCTGCGGGGCTGGTATTTTCGCCAAGCAACCGCGAAGCAATTTTGCAGTTGCCTGAAAGAGAAAGAGCGGGGGGCTGAAACCGCCCATACATAGTGAACGAAAGATTGTCAAATGAAGGAAATTGAGAGGCAGGATGGCATGATATCGGTTGCCTACGATCATCCCGGCTGCGCCACTTCGACAGCGTGGGCGAAGAAGCCGCGCGAACCGAAGCCCGATGAAAAAGCAATGCTGATCGAGCGCATCAAACGACTGTTAAAAGAACAGGATGCAGTGCTGGTGGCGCACTATTATGTGCATCCGGACTTGCAGGACTTGGCCGATGCTACAGGCGGTTGCGTATCTGACTCCCTTGATATGGCCAATTTCGGCCATCAACATCCGGCGCAAACGTTAGTGGTGGCGGGGGTGCGTTTCATGGGCGAGACAGCGAAAATCCTCAACCCGGAAAAGCGCGTGTTAATGCCCGATTTGGATGCCAACTGTTCGCTCGACCTTGGTTGTCCGGTGGAGGGGTTTACTGCTTTCTGTGACGCACACCCGGATCGTACCGTGGTGGTATATGCCAATACCAGTGCGGCGGTGAAGGCGCGCGCCGACTGGGTGGTAACCAGTTCTATCGCGTTGCCCATCGTTAAGCATCTTAAAGAGCAGGGGCAGAAAATATTATGGGCACCGGATCGTCATCTTGGCAATTACATTCAGCAACAAAGTGGCGCCGACATGTTGCTGTGGCAAGGGTCATGTGTGGTGCATGACGAGTTCAAGGCCAAGGAGTTGGCTGAACTTAAGGCGCAACACCCGGATGCCAAGGTGTTGGTGCACCCGGAATCTCCCCCGGAAGTGATTCAGCTTGCTGATGTGGTGGGCTCCACCACGCAGCTCATAAAGGCAACACAAATTTTGGCTGCGAACAAGTTTATTGTGGCGACCGATAACGGTATTCTGCACAGAATGAAAACTTTATCGCCAGACAAGGTGTTTCTCGAAGCACCTACGGCTGGAGATGGCGCGACTTGCACTAGCTGTAATCACTGTCCATGGATGGCGATGAACGGGTTGCTGAATCTGGCCCAAGCGTTGGAAAGTGGGAAGAATGAGATACATGTCGATCCGGTAATCGGGCGTCGTGCCAAGGTCTCTATCGAACGCATGCTGGATTTCGCGCGTCAAATCAACCTTCCCCTCCGAGGCATAGGTAACGCCTGACGGATGTTTGCGGCCAATATCACGCTCATTGCGTATATTGTAATGATATGTGGTCTGCTGATGCGGTATTGATGAGCCACTTATGACCACACTGAACATTGTCACCTACAACATTCACAAGGGTTTGTCCCATTTCAACCGGCGCATTGTGCTGCACGAATTGCGCGAGCGCTTGCGTGAACTCAACGCCGATATCGTATTCCTGCAGGAGGTGCAGGGCGAGAACAGCCGGGATGGTCGGCATCTCCATGGCTACGCCACTTCGCCGCAACATGAGTTTTTGGCTGACCAGATATGGCCGCATCATGCGTATGGAAAGAATTCCGTATATATAGGCGGGCATCACGGAAATGCCCTCTTGAGCCGCTACTCGATTGTGGAGTGGGATAATCTGGATATTTCCGCGCACCGCTTTGAGAGTCGGGGTCTGCTGCATTGTGTAATTGACCTGCCAAAAACCGATCAAAGGGAAATCAGTCAGCCGCTGCATTGCATTTGTGTACATTTCGGTTTATTCAAACGTGGCCGCGGGGTGCAATTTAATGCGCTGATTGAGCGTATCAAGCAAATGGTACCACTGGATGCGCGACTTATTGTCGCGGGTGATTTCAATGACTGGCGCAACAATGCCAGTCGTCTGTTAGCCCATGAATTGCAATTGCATGAGGTATTTGAAACAAATCTTGGCAGGCCGGCACGCAGTTTTCCGGCGGGCATACCGCTACTGCGCATGGATCGCATTTATGTGCGGGGGCTGGAGATTCAGCGCTGTGAGGTGCATTCGTGGAGGAAAATTTCAGACCATGTAGCGCTGTCCGCAACGCTCGCCCTATGAGTAGTACGCATCTGGTTGATGGTCATATTCTGACTCTGTTACGCAACGGCGAGGAATATTTTCCGCGCCTGGTTGCGGCGATAGACGCCGCAACCCGCACGGTTTATCTGGAAACTTATATTTATGCCGCCGACACCTGCGGTCGTCTGGTCTCGCAGGCGTTGCAGCGCGCAGCCAAGCGTGGCGTGATGGCGCACTTGCTGCTGGATGGTTTCGGCTCGGCCGATTTGCCGGATGCGTGGGTGAATGAGCTGCGTGGAGCGGGCGTAGAGGTGTTGTGGTATCGCCCGGAAATCGCGCGCTTCAGCTTGCGCCGCCACCGCCTGCGCCGTTTGCATCGCAAGCTGGCGCTGGTGGATGAGCATATCGCTTTTGTAAGCGGCATCAATATTATCAATGATGTGCCGGGTGGTCGGATTATGGCGCCACGTTTGGATTATACGGTGGAGGTGCAGGGAGCTACGGCAGGGCAAATACACTTCGTAATGCGGCGTTTGTGGACGTTGGTGTCGTGGATAAATTTTCGGCGGCAGCGCGAGCGCGTAAAACTACTGGCCGCGCACAAAAATACTGAGCAACACAAAGTGGCTTTCGTGTTGCGCGACAACTTGCGTCATCGTCACGACATTGAACACGCTTATCTCAAAGCCATTGCCGGTGCCCGGCGAGAAATCATCATTGCCAATGCCTATTTTCTACCTGGACTGCGCTTCCGCCATGCTTTGCTAAATGCGGCTCGACGCGGAGTGCGCGTTGTGTTGCTGTTGCAAGGGCAGGTGGAATATCGCCTGCAGCACTTTGCTACGCGTGCACTTTATGACGAATTATTGCGAGCAGGTATGGAAATTCACGAATATCACGCCAGTTTTATGCACGCCAAGGTTGCGGTGGTGGATGGCTATTGGGCAACCGTAGGTTCATCCAATATAGACCCATTCAGTCTATGGTTGGCGCGCGAAGCTAACCTGGTAGTTCGCGATGCAGGTTTTGCTGAATCATTGCGTGCCGATTTGTTGCAAGAGATTGCGCACAGCGCCCGGTTGATTTCTCATTCTGCGTGGCGCAAGCATGGTATATGGATGCATTTGCTGATGCGCATCAGTTATACAATGGTACGTTTCCTGACTGGCGTGATTGGTTATGCACGCGGACATGATAATGTTTAGCCGCTATCCGTAGAATCCATGAAACGTATTCCGCGTCGTATTTTTACGGCAGAATTTAAACGTGAGGCAATCAAGCCATCATACCCATCCTTTCATATGAATCCCGTTTATAGGGAACTCAGAAATTGGCACGTACGCCCAGAAGAAAACCGCGCCCCGGTAACGGGGCGAGTTCCTTCAGGAACGAGGTATGCGCTCGTGCTTCCTGGTTGAAAAGATTATTGCCCTTGATATAGGCGTCCCAGTTAACTGCTTGCGTCTTAAAGCGGTAGTTCAGCGTGGTGTTGGTCAGCGTGTAGCCACGGGTGGATAGTTCGTTCGCTGCCACTCGATCCTGCTTGAAAGAATGGGAAACGTCGAGCCTCGCACTGAACTTGCCAAGTTGGTAATCAAGTCCCGCGCCGAGACGCATGGGAGTAATGCGCGGCAATGGCTCGCCCGTGTCACTGTTCTTCGCCCGCACATAGTCGCCGCGCAGGTTGAGATCGAGATTACCTTTTTCCTCATATACTCGGAATTTTCCTTCCGTTTCAAAACCATGAAATTCAGCCTTCACCGCGCGAAATAGCACCTCAGTCAGTTCTTCCTGCTCTTGGCCGCTTCTGATCAATGCAATGTAGTTTTGGAAGCGGGTGTAGAAGCCGCTGATACTTGCTGAATGCGGGCCCGAACGCCAGCGCAATTGCAAATCAGCGCCGTTCGATTTCTCCTTTGAAAGCGTTGTGTCACCCACCTCGAACTGTCCAGTTGCTACATGTCGGCCATTCGCGAATAGCTCGGCGTACGTCGGCACACGCTCGGTGTGCGAAAAGTTTGCAGTCAGGGTAACATTCGGATTGAAGGTGTAGAGCGCGCCTAAGGCACCGCTATTGGCCGAAAACTTGCGCGCCTGGGCCGCGCCAAAGCGCGTTGTTGTTGGGCTATCCCCGGCCGATGCTACTGTGGTATGTTCGTTACGGCCCCCTGCGGTAAGCTTGACGTCGCCGAATACGGCTTCCTCATAAATGAAAAGCGCTTTGGCGTCGGTATTGACTTTCGGCAGAAATGCTTCTTCGCCAAGCGCCGCGAAATCAGTATTTGAAAGCTGCGCTCCGAAGGCGCCGGTGAATGGCCCCAGCTTGGCGTGAGTCGCGTCTACCCGTGTTTCATACCCCCTGTTTTTGAAAGTGGTTGCAATTTCACCGTTCTCCAGCTCATTGTGCAGGTAATCGGTGTAGCCATATTTGAACTTCACCCCCTGAACGAACGTGCCCAGCTCGCGCACTTCTCCAGCCACGCCTAACCGTTTGCTGTGCATGTCGACGCGCACGTCCGGTTCCGCCACTGTGCCGTAATTCGATTGCATATCGCTATATGAGAGGCCGAGATATCCCTTGTCCAAAGTGAGGGAAGCACCCACAGCACCGCTATCGCTCTTCAATGAGCTATTTGGCAGGCGTCCATGGGGCTGTTCGACTGTAGGGTCATCCAGAGCACGTTGTCGGTCTGATCGCGCAAAACCGGGGATACGGAGGTCGTCAGTTCGGCGTAAAGCGATGTCAGCGTGGAGTGCGACCAGGCCATTGCCGGCTTCCAGCACGGCTGCACCGCTGCGCTCGTTGGCGGCACCACCAATCCGTGGTTCAACACGGCCCGTGAAGCCTTTGATGGGCGATTGGGGAATGCGGTTGTCGAGCGAGTTCACTACGCCTCCTACTGCGGCACCTCCATACATCAGTGCTGCAGGGCCGCGCACCACTTCGATCCGATCTACCACCAACGGATCTACGGTCGTAGCATGGTCGGGGCTCAAGGCCGAAACATCGAGCATGCCGACACCGTTCTGCATTATCCGTACGCGATCACCGTCCAGGCCGCGGATTACGGGACGGCTCGAGTTCGGGCCAAAGTAGGTTGAACTTACGCCGGGAAGTTTGGAAAGCGTTTCACCTAAAGTGCTCTCTTGTCGAAACGATAGATCTTTTCCGCTCAGCACAGAGACCGGGGATACGAGGTCAAACAGGGCGCTTCCCAACGGGTTAGCGGTAACAACGACCGGCGGCAGTAAGACAGGTTCATTTGCAGCTTGCTCTGTAACCACAACCTGCGGCGACACAATGACGGGAGGAGTGATTGCGGCCGGGGCGGCTACGACGACCGGCGGCGGAACGACAGGTTTGGTAATGACAAAGGTGGGGGCTGGAATCGCCACAGTTTCGGGCTTGCCTTCTTTCCCTGGCTTCTTCATCTCGGCTTCCTCCGAGCTCCGTCGCCTGGATTGGAGCTGCTTGCCTTTGGCGTTAAGTTGCGCAGCACCTAATAACACTTTGACATGTTTGTCCACGCCTTTGCCTACTCTTACTTCCTGTTCGAATACGCGAGCACTAAAAGCATCCACTTTCTTTTGAACTTTCAGCTTTAACTTGCCAGCGGGAACGGTTAAATCCAATGGGCATTTGCCCTTAAATTTGCCGTTGATAAACACTTCGGCGCCCATGTCCTCATCGTTGCAAGTAACACTCAGCATGGAAACAGCCGCGTGTGCTTTAGAGGATGCCGCGAAAGCCAACAATAGCAGGGGTATTAAGTAAACTGATTTCCTGGTCGCGGCATGAGTGAATTGCGCCGCGCAGAGTATGACGTGCTTAAACATAACAATTCTCCAAAAATGAATGACATAACCCCGCGTTAAACGGGGCGGTCTTATGCAATTTCTTGGAGAAGACCAGGCGGGCCGCGCGCAACGACGATAAGGGGTTGGTTGGAACGGAATGGAATGGTATTAAGCTGTATCGTTCCGTTCGGAATGGCGATAACGCCGAAGGAATGGGAAGAGCTGCTAAGTACGCCGCCCAGTTGTGTGTAAGCCGCACAATGTCCGCATGCCGATGAATGCGGTGCATGCTTGTCATGCTGCTGATCATGCTCCGCAAGTGCATGGCGCAGAGCATGCATAGCCCCGCCTTGCTGGGCAAAAAGCAGCAACAAGGTAAGCAGCAGCGGGAAAAGGGCACGGGAAAATTGCATGATGCGGCCAACCTTAACAAAGATTGAAAGATGGTGCAAGATGCGGGGGATTTCTGTAGCGTAATGAAACGTCTGTTTCTTATGGCACGGAATAATGGCCGATTTTGGATTTGGAATGGAAATATTCTTGAACCGGGCGCATTAGTTACAAAAGTCGCGATGTCTTCGGTAATAAAATCAAGGTTGTCCACTTCAGTCTCTACAGGATTCACTTGTGCCTCCTTGAGCTTAAATACGCTGGTGTAAATCGTATAGTAGAGAGATCGTTATATGATGTGAATAAGCAAATTGCTTATTTTTATTTTAGGAAAAACCGTAATAACTCAATATCGATGTATCGAACGTAATACTGTTCAGGTCGGTGAGGATCCGTCCAAACCACTTATGGAGAATTTAAGGTACGCTGAAAAAATATCTCATGGCAAAGTGTGCACCAGAGCCGCTAAAAGTTACTAAGGCGATGGATCGGTAATGAATCCTATACGCACCACCCCGGCTTTCGCCGCAATCGACATTACCTTCGCTACATTTTCGTAATGAACATGCTTGTCGGCAAGGATATGCAGCTCGGTATTAGGATTCTGAGTTACCGACGCGGCAAATCGCAGTGTTAATTGGTCCAGTGCGACAGGCTCACCGTTCCAAAATAAACTGGCATCTTCGCGAATGCCAAATTCGATATGCTCCGATTGCGTTATATTCGGGGTGCTAGACGCCTTAGGCAATTCGATCTTCACTGCATTCGTGAGCAACGGTGCAGTAATTATGAAGATCACCAGTAGCACTAACATTACGTCCACCAGCGGCACTACATTGATATCGGCCAAGGGTGTTTGACGATTACTGCTCAAGTTGCCAAATGCCATTACGGTCTCCTTTCAGTGAGTTCAACCATATGCGACGGATGCTCATCGTCCGCAGAACTATTGGACTTGACGCCGACGGTGACGAGCGCGAAGAGGTCATGAGCGAAGGCATCCAGGCGCGCCAGCCATAAACGATTGCGCCGCACAAATGCGTTGTAGGCCAACACTGCCGGTATCGCCACTGCCAACCCCAACGCCGTCATTATTAGTGCCTCACCTACTGGGCCGGCCACTTTGTCCAGCGTCCCTTGGCCGGAAATGCCGATTTGCACCAGCGCGTGATAGATACCTAAAACCGTGCCGAACAGACCTATAAAGGGTGCAGCCGAGCCAGCTGAGGCTAACATTGTAAGGCCACTTTCAACGCGCGCAGCTTCTTGTTCGATGCTATTGCGTAGTACGCGGGTAATGAACTCGCTTGTGCCGCCACCAGTAATTGCGAGGTGCTTCAAACCGCGTGTTTCCGACTCGAGGGCGGCATCCAGCGCTAGTTGTGCGAGCTGCGCGAAGGCGTTATCAATCGCATTGACGGTCAGGGTCGCATTTACCTCTTGTAAAGAATTGGCGTTCCAGAAGCGCTTGAGAAAAGTCTCCGCGCGGCGCGCAGCCAGAAAATTGGCAATAGTTTTGGTGAATATGAGATACCAACTCGCCATTGACAGCGCAAGCAATAGTACAAGTACGCCAATGCCGATATCATCGACCTGGGAGAGAAAGTGTGAGAAACCGAGTCCTTTTTCCATTAGTTCAATCTCCTGGCAGTATAAAGTTAAATGGTTGCATGGCGATTGCCCGAACTGGCTGGCCGTTGCGTCTGGGCGGATTGCAATGCCAGGTTTTTACTGCGCTCAGGGCAGCCTCGTCGAGATGTTTGTAACCGCTGCTATTAATTACCTGCGCTAAGCTTACGCGACCGGTTTCATCCAGTTCTACCCGTAGCATCACCTTGCCCTCTTCACCACGCTGGCGCGAGAGTTGCGGGTAGGAAGGCGCACTCAATTTAGGACAGGTGAGCGATAGTTCAGAGGATAGCATGACTGGCGCAAGTGATATCGGCCCAGATGGTGCTGCCGGACCCTCTATTCTTTCTGGTTCTGGTTCATGCGGTGGTGGTGACGCGACAGGTTCGCTTTGGGAAAGCACCGGTGCTTCAGCTACCAATTGCTGCTGTTTTGGCTGCTTTATTGGTTGCGGCTTGGATGAAAGTCGGAATACAGGTTCCGGCTTGGGTGTAGAGCGAGGTGGCTCGGGCTTGGGTTCTTCTTGCGGCTTAGGTGTGGCGATGACGTTAACGAACATTACCACCTGTTTCGGTGGTGGAATCAATTTCTGGCTCCATAGGATGTAAAACAATGCACCGTGAAGCGCAAGGACAAACAGTACCCCCGGCAAAGAGGCGGTTTTGCGTTTCGTTGCCATTTATTCACCGCCGCACCGAGTGAGGTGCAGCTTTGCGAGTCTGCCAGTCAAGTAGCAAACGATGCATCAGGTATTCATTGATCAATTTCATGCCCTTTCGGCGGATGTTCACGATGATCATTAATAATTATCGACCTTCAGTACTGTGCGGTTTCAAGTTTTTTCTTTAACTTTAATCGCGTTATTTGAGCTTCAATAAATTGCATAATAGGATGACAATCATAAAATTAGAATAGGCAATATGCTTAATTCTTGGCTAACGGAAATTTGTCAGCTATTTTAATCTCGTGCAGTTAGCCCTGATGCAAGCAAAAGGTGACGAAGGCAAGCGGTTTCCTCGATCTAGGGATTAGCATTTGCAAACCCGTGATTTTTCCCACTGTGACATCCGCTACGCTGTAAATCTTAGCTGGTACCTTTGAAATCGTGTGGGCGGAATGGTTCGTCATGTTCATGCCGTAGCCGAACGCTTTCTTTCTGGTGTGCCAGTTGATACAGAATAGGCAGGACCAGCAACGTCAGTGCAGTTGATGACAAAATACCTCCAATCACAACCGTCGCGAGCGGGCGTTGCACTTCGGCACCAGTGCCGATTGCGATCGCCATGGGCACGAAGCCCAGAGAGGCCACCAGTGCGGTCATCAGCACTGGGCGCAAGCGGGTGAGCGCCCCCTCCTGGATCGCTGCATCAAGATGCATGCCTTCATCGCGCAAAGATCGAATGTAGGAGATCATCACCAGGCCATTGAGCACGGCAACGCCTGACAACGCAATGAAGCCTATCCCCGCCGAAATAGAAAGCGGAATATCCCGCAGCCACAGCGCCAGTATCCCGCCGGTCAAGGCAAACGGCACGCCGGTGAACACCAGCAGTCCATCCTTCACGTTATTAAACATTGCAAACAACAGCATAAATACTAGCAGCAGTGAGACAGGAACCACAATTCGCAGACGCTTTGCCGCTGATTGCATTTGCTCGAAGGTGCCACCCCAGGTTGTCCAATAACCAGTAGGTATGGGGACCTTCTGCTGAATCTCCTGTTCGGCTGCTGTGACGAACGAGCCAATATCCCGTTCCCTTACGTTAGTTGTTACCACTACGCGACGTTTGCCGTTCTCGCGACTGATCTGGTTCGGTCCAGGCACCACCTCAATGACCGCGACTTCACTCAGTTGTATATAGTTAGATGGGGGGCGACCAACGGTCCCAAAGTGTTCAACGTCACCAAGTTGCAAATAGTTGGAGCGAAATCGGTCATTGGCTTGATTATCAGGCAAACGAATCGGCAATCGTTTGAGCGCCTCCATATCACTCCGTAACTTCTCAGGCAGACGCACGACAATGTCGAAGCGGCGGTCGCCCTGAAATAATACTCCGGCTTTCTGGCCGCCCATCGCAATTGCAATCGTATCCTGCACATCCCCAACACTGACGCCATAGCGAGCGGTTTTCTCACGATCTATCTTGATGGTAAGTACTGGCAAACCCGTGGTTTGCTCAACTTTGACATCCGTTGCGCCGGAAATCTTAGCCAGCACGTTTGAAATTTCATCGGCGGTTTTGTTCATTGCGTCCATGTCATCGCCGAACACCTTTACGGCCACGTCGCTGCGAACGCCAGATAACAGCTCATTGAACCGCATCTGGATCGGCTGGGTGAACTCATAGTTGTTGCCGGGTACTTTGGTTACCGCTTGCCGCATGGCATCGATCAGGTCGGCTTTGCTACGGCCTGGATCGGGCCACTCTGTTTGCGCTTTCATCATCACGAAATTGTCGGCGACGTTAGGTGGCATGGGGTCAGTGGCAATTTCGGCGGTTCCCATCTTGGCGAAAATTCTGTCGACCTCGGGAAACTGCTTGATTGTTCGCTCCAGTTCAGCTTGCATTTCGATCGCCTGTGACAGGCTGGTTCCGGGAACGCGCAGTGCATGCAGTGCGATATCGCCTTCGTTTAGGCTCGGCACGAATTCGCTTCCCATGCGCGTGGCAAGCAGGCCGCTAAGTATCACTGCGACAATCGCTACAATTAACACCAACTGCTTGTTAAGCATTGCAAAACTAAGCATCGGTTGGTAGCCGCGTTTGGCCAGGATCATCAATCGATTTTCTTTTTCGCTAATTTTGTGGCCGATCAGCACCGATACCGCCGCAGGAATAAACGTGACCGATAGAATCATGGCTCCCAGCAAAGCAGCCACCACAGTAAACGCCATCGGGTGGAACATCTTTCCTTCCACTCCAGAGAGTGCAAATATTGGCAGATATACCACCATGATAATTAGCTGGCCAAACAAAAGTGGTCTACGCGCTTCCTTGGAGGCTGCAAATACCTCATGAAAGCGCTCATCGGGAGTTAATGCCCGGCCCGCCACGGTTTGCGCATGGGCGAGCCGCCGTATGCAGTTCTCTACAATCACTACGGCACCGTCGATGATAATGCCGAAGTCCAGAGCCCCCAGGCTCATCAGGTTGGCGCTGACCTTGTTAGAGACCATGCCGGTGAAGGTGAACAGCATAGCCAACGGAATTACCAAGGCAGTAATAATGGCGGCGCGGATGTTGCCGAGAAATAGAAATAGGATCGCAATCACTAGCAGCGCTCCTTCGATAAGATTTTTTTTAACAGTATTGATGGCCTTGTCGATCAGAATCGTGCGGTTATAGACTTCATTGGCTACCACGCCTTGTGGCAGCGTGCGGTTGATCTCTTCCAGGCGCTTGGCGACGGCTTGGGAGACTGTTCGACTGTTCTGCCCGATCAGCATGTACACGGTGCCGAGTACCACCTCGCGGCCATTCTCGGTCGCGGCACCGGTGCGCAATTCTTTGCCGATGCCGACTTCGGCCACTTCTCGAATCCGGATAGGAACGCCCTGTTGGCTGCTAACAATTATGTTGCCGATGTCTTCAATGGAGGCTATCTGACCAGGCGCGCGGATCAGATACTGCTCGCCGCGCTTTTCGATATAACCAGCCCCGACGTTGTTATTGTTACGTTCGAGCGCCACAATCAGGTCTTGCAGCGTCAGACTGTAAGCCACCAATTTGTCCGGGAGCGGCGCGACTTGAAACTCCTTCACGTAACCACCAATGCTGTTGATTTCGGTCACGCCGGGCACATGGCGCAGCTGCGGTTTGATGATCCAGTCCTGGATTTCGCGCAGATCGGTGGAAGTATAGAGTGAGCCATCAGCTTTGCGCGCACCTTCCTTGGATTCGACCGTCCACATGAAAATTTCCCCGAGGCCAGTGGAGATTGGCCCCATGCTGGGTTCGATACCTGCCGGTAATTTGCCCTTGGCCTGTTGGATGCGCTCGTTGACGAGCTGGCGTGCGAAGTAGATGTCTGTACCGTCCTTGAAAATCACGGTGACTTGCGACAACCCATAGCGCGACAGTGATCGGGTCTGCTGCAGGTTGGGAAGGCCGGCCATGACGATTTCTATCGGAAACGTGATGCGCTGCTCGGATTCCAGCGGCGAATACCCAGGTGCTGCAGTATTTACTTGAACTTGCACATTAGTAATATCGGGGACGGCATCGATCGGCAAATTCTGATAACTAAAGATACCCAATACTGCCATTCCGAGTGTCATCACCAGCACCAGCCAGCGCTGATCAATGGCAAAACGTATTATTTTTTCGAACATGAGGATCCCCTAGTGCTCATGGCTTGCGCCGGCTTTGCCCAAGTCGGCCTTGATCAGGAAACTGTTCTTCGCGGCGTACCGCTCGCCTGCACTTAACCCCTTGACCACTTCAATAAACTTGCCGTCGCTACGTCCCAGTTCGAGAGGGTGCGCTTCGAAGAAGGTGCCATAGCGGACGAAGACAGCCGTCCAGTCGCGCACAGTCTGAATGGCGTCCGCGGAGACTGCCACCGGCACCTCGATCTCATCAGCCACCAGTTCGATATTGACTGGCATGCCGGGTCGCCAGATGCCTTCGGGGTTGGGCAGAATGATGTGTGCTTCTGCTGTGCGAGTCTGTTCGCCCAGCAATCCGCCAAGATGGTCCACGCGGCCACTGCTCTGGTATTCAAATGCAGTCGCTTTGACGGTGGCCATCTGCCCGACTTTCACGGTATTCAGATCCTTGGCGTAGATGGTCAATACCGCCCAAACTGTGGACAAATCAGCCACGACAAAGATGTTGGCATCCTCCTGGAGCACTTGGCCGACCGAAATTTGCTTCTTCATCACGATGCCATCGATTGGCGCGCGAATTTCATAGCGCGTGAGATTGCTGCTGGTCGTCAGAGCGCCGCCGAGCGAAGCCAGTTTCTGTTTTACCCTCTGGGTGATGATTTCGGCTTCATGCATGACGTTGCGTGCTTGCAGGTAGTCCTGCTCGGCGGAAATTTTTTCTTCCCACAACCTTTTTTCGCGCTCGAAGGTGGTGCGCGCCAAGCTTAACCGTTTTTGCGCCGCCAGCAGTTCGCTTCGCAGGTCGGCCAGCGCTTGGCTGGAAATAACTGCCAGGATATGCCCTTTGCGCACTTGGTCACCGGCATTCGCGTTCACCGATTCAACCACTCCGGCTAGTCGCGGTACAACATACACCACCCGGTCTTCGTTGAAACTGATGTGACCAATAAGTTGCAACGTGCTCTTGATGCGCGCTGGTCCAGAGGTCAGTATTTCGATGCCGCCTTGCTCGACCTGTTGATCGGTCATGCTCACGCGTGCTTCGATCTGCTCATAGGTGAACGAGTAAGGCTTATTGCCGAATTGCGCGTCGACCGTTACTTTGAAAGAGTGCGGCTCCGCAATTACTGCATTGCCTTTTAGATAATCATTTTGCTTTACGAAGGTGATTTTCTGAGGCTTGCGACCGAGGCGTTCGAGGGTGATTGTAACCTTGCTGGTGGCAGGATCGAGCGGTTTGCCGTTCTTATAGGTATAGACGCGAAACTCAGGTTCCACGCCCTCTTCGAAGATAGTTATTTCAACACCATAGCCGTTTTGCGTGAATAGCTTTCCGCCGTGTTGACCTTTCTGCGGTTCATCTTCTGAGTGTTTATTGTGTGAGTGGCTGTCGTGCGAGTGTCTGTCGTGACCGCTTCCATCCCCCTCGTGCGGCTGCTGCTTTGTGCCTCCTTGGCTGATGAGTATCAGGATGGCGAGTACGATGCCGATCGCCAGAACAACGGCAATGTAAATGGTTTGCTTCTTGTTCAGATTGAAGTTCATGTCGATTTCCCTATGACGTTGTGGCGACTGGCTTCCACGGTTATCAGAGTGTTGGTATATCGGGCGCTTCGCCAAGAACACGTTCGATTTCGGCAGCAGATCGATGTGCTTCTGCCAAGGCGCGCAGGTATTGAGATTTGGCTTGGAACAGCGTGCGCTGAGCGTCGAGCACTTCAAGGAAACTGAACTTACCCATAATGTAACCTTTGGTCGCGGCATCGTAGGCACTTTGCGCACCAGGGAGAATCTCTTGCTGTAAAACTTCAATTTCTTGACGGGCAACATTAAGACGTTCGAGCGCCTGAGCGATCTCATTATTGAGACGGATCTCGGTTCCAGACAGTTCGTCCCTTGCCTTGTCGGTGCGGCGTAACGCCTCCAATATATTTCCTTGGTTGCGATTGAAGATCGGGATTGGCAGTGACACGCCAAGAAGCGCTTGGTTGATGTCTACGTTGCGTCTGCCACCCAAACTAAGTGTCACGTCCGGAATGCGAAGACTGCGTTCTACTTCCACCAGTGCCTGTCGGCGGTTCACTTCAAGCTGCGCGCGAGCCAACCCGGGTGAATTTGCCAAGCGGGCAGTCAAATCATTCAGCGCGGGTAGTGCAGGTAGCGCTTCAACCTGACCCTCAGCTCGCTCGAAACGAGGCGTCGCATTTCCCCATATAGCCGTGAGGCGTTTACGTGCCATTTTCAGGCTGGTGGCCGCTTGACTAAGTTCGACCCGAACGCTCGCTTCAGCAACACGTGCCTTGGTCTCTTCGACTGGGGACACCTTGCCAGCCGTTACTCGTTTTGAGGCAGCAGTGGTTGCGCGTTGCGAGAGTTCGACCAACCCTTGCGTTAAAAGAAAACGTTCTTGCGCCACAAGTACATCAAAAAAAGCCACCATGACGGCTGCGCGAATTTCTGCACGCATGGCATTCAATTCTGCCGAGGCGACATCACGGCGCCGCTCGGCGGCGGCAATGCGCGCGGGCCGTTTGCCGCCGAGTTCTAAAGACTGACTTACGTATATTGCGGTAAGACGATTCTCGGGTCGCGGATCCTCGATTAATGCTTCAACTCTTGGGTTCGGACGAAGGCCAGCTTGAAGGATCGATCCAGCGACTGCTTCGAGTTCCCGTTTAGCGGTAGACAGGGCTGCATTGGCGCCATAAGCTAATTCGAGAGCGGATTTTAGCGTAAGAGGGGCGGCTGGTTCGGTAACGCGCAGTACGTTGCCTCCGGCAGCCTCATAATTGCTGAGGCTTGCCGTCTCAAGAGCGAAAGAGAGATTGAAAATTATCGCCGCCAACCCAAGTGATAAAAGAAGTATCTTCATCCAATTCTCCTGGTGAAATAGGTAAGAAATTCGGCGAAATATCGAAATATGTTAAATGCAAAATTAACGTTCCGCCAATTTAACCCGAATATTTCATAATGCGCACGGATCCCTCACCCTTAAATATTTGTTAAGCAGTTTTTGCTTCGTCGGATGCATGAACAACTACACCACTCCTTCACATTGTTGCCTATCAAACAAGCGAGGTTCGCAGGAATGAGCGATTTGCGAGTTTTTGCCATGCAAATCCTGCTGTAAGCACCTCGCTTAACTCGTAAAAATTCTGCGCACCACTATGCAACCATGTGAAACGCCCAGGTTTTATATGTTATTTCCCTTAGGAAACCGGAGGTGCCTGAGCTGGAGGGCGGCAATACGAAAAACGAAAAGAAGTTTGTTTCGTTTGGCCAATATTGGCCAGAGGTATTGCATTTAATAAAGTAGCCGACAATTTAGTATGTGACGGTCCCTGATTATCTGTCAAAAACAGGATGAAATCATCTTTATATCCTTGCGCCATGCCAATGGTCGGAAATTCTGCCTTGACATCGCTCAACTCTGGTTTGGCAGTTGCAGCACCACCATGATCGAGTATGTCGCCATTGAGGTGGAATTGTATGCTGCCGGAATGGGAATCGCTGCTGACATGGGCATGCACTAGCGGCGCGATGCATTGCAGCATCGACAGTAGCGCGACCAAGCTTAAGTTTCTCCATTTTTTCGTCATATGATCAATTCTGAATATGTCAAACAGCTGTCTCTAATGCAGTTTCATTGTTCAGGAATTTCAATAATAGGTCGAGAGACATAAAAATAAAATAGGTAATTTGCTTATTCTTGGTGGATGAAAATATATCAGCTATTTTCAATCTTGCACTATAAACCAGAATGCAGGCCCAGAATGGAGGCAAGGATACCGCGAGGCGGATACTCGCAAATTCGATTTTTGGGAAATCTGTCATTCACTTTGCAGAGTGTCGGCTGAGGTAAATGTCCAAGTGCGTGTGATAGTAAGAATGTCAGTGTCTTTGCGGATGTCTGGCGGGAGCGGGGAGAAAGGCCCGGCCAGTTTTACGATACGCCGTGCCGCAGCATCCAGGATGGGCTGACGGGATGAGCGACTCACCTCCACATTTTCCACGCTGCCGTCTGCACGGATAGAGACACTGAGTTGCAATGAGCCATAAATATTTTTCTGGCGCGCAGCCTGGGGATAGTTCATATTGCCTATGCGTTCTACTTTGATGCGCCAGTCTTCAATATATTGTGCGAAGCGATATTCCTGAGTGCGCGCACCAATAAACTTTCGCCGTGGCAGTTTTTGATAAGCGTCAAAATCCTTGCTGATCTGTGCTTGCAGGCGTGCGATCTCCAGCCTGCGTTGCACCATGTCTATGTTATTTTTACTGTCACTGGCTTTTTGTTGTTGTTCTTGTCCCTGGGTTTTTTGCTGCGGTACGCTGTGTGTGCTGATGGCCGCCTGTGCCAGCAGGAGTTTGACTCCTTGCTCAAGCTGCTGCACGCGCTGCGCGGATTGTTCAGGCGTGAATTGTTTGTCATCGCTCAAGGTGGGCAGCGGGCTTTTTGCACGACGATCTTCCGGTGTATTACCACCGCCGTCGAGGTTGTGTTGCGCCAAGGCATCGGCCTTAACAGGGCGCGATTTTGATTTGCTGTTTACCAGTACCACTTGCAGCGGTTGCATGAAATCAGTAATTTTGCGTGGGTCGGGCAGGGCGAAGCCGATGCCAAACAGCATAAAAGCATGCAGCACTAGCGAGAATGCCAGGGCAATAGCGATTGGCTGTTTGAACTGTACTAGCAAGCGGTAGCCTCCTCCTCTACCGTGGAGATGAAGCGGGCATTGAAATTCAAGTCGAGCAGATCAATTTCGCCTATTTCCAGGATTACACGCGTATTAGGCGGCAATTCCGGTAATGATGGGATGCGGCTTATCAGTGGGATGTGCACGAGCTTCACCAGGTTTTCACGTAGCACCAGCGCTTCGGCCTGCTGAATATTCTCCTGCAGCAGCCAGCGTAAACACCAGTAGCGTTCCATATTGCGCTGGAATTCGTTGTAAACCATATAGGCAGCGTCGAAGTCGCGAATAACGGCGAACAGTGTTGTATCGTTTTTGGTGTAGGCGGGTGGATCTTCGCGTAACAGGCTGATGATCTGGCGCTGGTTGATAAAGTCTATGTAGCGGCGCAGCGGCGAACTTGACCACATATACTGTGCCACGCCCAATCCTTGGTGTGGTGCCGGCACGGTGCTCATCTTCACCTTGCCGTTGCTTTGCGTGCGGTAGATGCCCGCTACATCGTGCGTCGCGAGCAGCTTGCCCCATTCCGAGTTAACGAAAATCATCAGTTCTGCCACCACCTTGTCGATGGGTGAACCACGCTGCCGAGTACTGATGCTGATGCGATCGTTTTCCACGTGAAAATTGTAATCCACCTGCTGGATACTATTGTCGGCGGATTTGCCGCGCGTTGCTTCCAGCTTTTGCGCTAATTTCCATAATAGCGTGAGCTCTGCCGCAAAGAGAAAATCCTGCTTGCCAGCAGCCAGCGTATCCTCGTTGAATAGCGGTTCCAGTGTGTCATGACGCAGATTGGCGGCGATATGGATGCGCTCAATGCGGCTTTCCGTACCGAGCACGGCCAGGGTGTCGGCATCGACTTCGAGATACATGGAGAGCGACGGGCAAACCTTGTCGGCACTTAGGGTAAATGCCTGCACCACGTTGTCTGGCAACATGGTGATCTTGTCTCCAGGCATATATACCGTGGACATACGCTGCATCGCGATTTCATCACCTGGCGAACCGGGCGCTATGCCCAGTGAAGGGGCGGCAATGTGCACGCCGATACGCCAGTTGCCGTTGGCAAGCTCTCTGACCGAAAAGGCATCGTCGATTTCTGTAGTGGTCGCATCATCTATGCTAAATGCAGTATCTACTGCCAGTGGCAGGTCGGACCAGACAGCCAAATCGACTTCAGCGAAACCGGTTCCATGCGGGAAATTTTCAAATAAGAAACGCTGCAAATGATAAGCCTGCGTGGAAGGAACTGCTCCGCAGCGTTGCAACAAGTGCGCGGCCGACAAGTGCGTAGCGGTGCAGGCGGCCTCCAGCGCTTTCACCTCGAGGGTGTTGCGATCCGGTTTGTATAGCAGATGCGGCAACTTGTCGGTGAATTCCGGCGGCAAGGTGAAAGCGATCAGCTCGTTGGTGTAACGTGCTTGCAAGGCGGCTTGCAGACGTTTTTTTTCGGCGCTGGCTAGCGCAGATTTGAGTGCATCCGGTGGTGCGGCCTTGTAGTGCCCCTTGCCTTTTTTGTAAAAGTGCATTGGCGAGGAATGCAGGCGGATCAAGGTGCCCGCTGCCTCGATCGGATTGGGCGCGTGGCCAAAATATTCGCTGGCCAGCTCGTTAAAGCCGAAATCATCCGGCGGGCTGCATTCCCACAGAAATTCCACATCTATGTCTGCTGCGATGCCTTCCGCCTGCGTCATAAACTCAATCAGCCCCGGTTGGGCAAAGCGTAACAGCACGTTGGCTGCCTTGATCTTGCTGCGCTTGCCATGCATGCTTTCCACTTGCAGTGAGGTTGTATTGTCAGCGAGTATTGAGCCGACCTTGAAAGCGCCGTCTTCTTCGTAAAAAACGTTCATAGGGAATGTGGCGAAAAGAGTAGCGAGATTATACCCCAGCGCTGATCATGGCCTGGAATTTCACTTCAGTTACGAATATCAATTGAGCTTTGACCTTACCAAAGCCAGCAGACTATAGATGCACTCTGAATGGCAAAGAGAATTGCGCCTATTAAACAGCCCGTCGAATTGGCTTTGTGCAATGAACGTGATCGCAACTATTTTTGCATGTGTGCGATATCGCACAGACTCTGCATTATTTTGCTGTTATTTTTCGCTTCAGAGTCAGCTAAGTTAATAAGAATAGTTAGGCTCGTTTTAAATGTGTAGAAGCGCAGTATGCTCCGCCTCTACGCAACCATTAATGTAATAACTTAATATTAAGGAGATTATCATGAATAAAACTATTCTTAGTCTGGCGATTGTTTCCAGTCTTGCATTGGTTGCTACATCGGCGTATGCGATAAAGGACCCAGCCGGGTGGCAAAGAGAAGGGCAAAAAACGATAGAAATGAAGCATGACAAGAGCTTCGATGACATGTCAAATTCGATTACTAATGAAGAGTATAAAACTTATTTTGATAAACGTCTCCAGCAATTAGGGAAAAAGAACGATGGCAGAGTCTCGCATGAACAAGTGCTATTTATTGACTTTGTTTTAGCAGATGCCAATCGTGACGGTTACCTAACCCAGGATGAAGCGGCAACTGTTCCGTTGATAAAAGAACATTTCGATGAAATCGATGGCAGTATCGATATCAAGAAGGATGACAGAATAACAGGAGATGAATTAATAGAATTCATGGCAAACTGGAGAAAAAATCATGAAGGCAAGATGTTGCATTAAGTCTAGCTAGATTCGTCTTAAGCAACATTTAGCGATAAGGCGACTTTATACTCGTCTTATCGTTTCTGCATGAAGCGGATTGCAGTACCGAGTTCAGGAAATCTCATAATCCCCTTATTACATCAATATTAATGGACTGAAATGATGTTCAGCTGCTGTGAGTTGAGCAACGCGGCATTGACGATCAAGGTAGGAATTAGTCTAAATCAGGTCTGGGTAATGAAAGTGGAGGGAACATAAAAACAGGGATGAAAACTTTTTTTGACCTGGTGATCTCAAAGTTCTTGACACATTCCGAATCTGGCCCGTAGTATGCTACTCTGAGTCTGCCGAATTTGGAGTATGGGTAGGCTCCGTAAAAGCCTGTGGCGTAGAAGCTTGGCATGCCTTGACTCTATTCAACTAATCTCGCAAGTTTTATATATAAGGAGCTTCTCATGAAAAAAAATGTTATTAGTCTCGCTATTGCTTCCTGTTTTGTATTTGGCGCTTCGTTAGCGCAGGCGCAAGCAATTTCGGCACCTAAGCCGGCATTTACAGCAGATAAAGCCACCCCGTTTACAGGGAAAGGCCTGAACACCCCATGGAACTGCTGCAAACAGTATGTCGGTTTTGAAGGTGAGCGTGATGCGCCTGGACACTCTCATGCACCTGGGGCATTGATAAACCTTTCGCAAGCCCGGGACTTTACAATCGATCCTGGCCATAAAAATGATGATGGTCAACGTATGCCAGATTTCAGGCTAGCATCAGCGGTGGTTGGAAATAACGAACCTACCGACACTAAAATGTACGGGGCTGGAAAAGATGCTGCAACCACAGGCAATGCAATGGGAAGTGGCGATACTTTAGGTAAAGTGCATTTCACTCCTACTTCAGGTTTCAAGCAGTGGCTTAAAAAATAATTATTACGATTTTAAAAGTTAAAATTAAGGCCAGCTTTAAGCTGGCCTTAATTTTTAAATAGGCCTTGTGCTATGGCAAGCTGAACAAGTCACATAGAGCCCACTGTGGCCGTTCCTGTGCCATTATCATTTGCTAGCAGGCAGACGCGCTGTTCACTAATATCAAGCCCGTAAATTTCCGGCTGGCGTTCTTGGCCAAACCTCAATTGCGCACTTTCGTTTAACCCTTCAATCGTTGATTACCGCAAAGACGGGCACGACTCTCGCTCTGGTCTTTGATTCGTCCCGGCTTTTTACTGCGTCTGATTTTATCGACTTCACCGCCAGATGTACGGGTGCAATAGTTGATGAAGTCATGGATTTCAGTCGCTTTTCTGTGGATCAAATCCTTTTAGTCGGCATATGCTGTACCCATATTTTTACAATATCCCTTGGCGCGATCATTCTCAAGACCCTTCTGGTTATATTGAGCAATTCGAGCAGGCCAAGGTTTGATGATTCACGTAAGTCCAATGGTCTCTTTTCTGAAGATTAAACACTTGCTGTACTAGCAGTCGCCACCTTCATTATTCATGGCGCAATTATTGCTAAATGGAGGTAACGTCACGTTGCAGGCTGCGGTGAAATGTGGATTGAAATTTTTCTAATTTATTAAATGCGCCCTAAAGTTTCCAGTTGCGCCGCCGTTACAAGTAGCTGTAAGAAGGATATTTTTTACGAGACTTAACGCCACATGACATTTCGTGGATCAATCTGAAATATGTGAAGTGAAGTCAATAAAAAGTGGTGGGGTGATATCTTTTTAAACTAAAAATTTAGATTCCAATTTAACTTATGGAGCTAATAATTTTAATCATTGCGCAGCATTGACAATTAAGCGATTCAGGTTGAAATAAAAAAATAATTCGAATTAATTGTTGCTGTGTAATAAATAGTTTCTTTTTATATAAGGCATGTGGCAAATCATGAAAAATATTTCTATATCAAAAAAATTGATACTGTTACTGGCTCTGCCGCTTATTGGGCTGATTATTTTCGCGGCCTTTAATGCTGAACAAAGCTATAGGGAGTGGAGAAGTCTGACGCAAACCGAAGCATTGATGAACGTCGCTGTTGCTATAGGTGACGCTACGCATAACCTGCAAATTGAACGCGGTGCCACGGCGGGTTTTGTTCAGTCCAAAGGCGAGAAATTTGCCAATGACCTGCCGGGATATCGCGCCGAAACGGATCTAAAAATAGGGGTGCTCAAGAGTAATTATTCCCATCTGAATACAGCCAGTATGCCAACGTCCCTCCGCACTACGATGGATGCCGCAATAAGCAAGCTGGATGGCCTTAAAGATAACCGCGATGCCGCCTCGCAGTTCAGAATCACCGCGCCAGAAGCTGCCGGCTATTACACCAAGGCCGTCGCCACTCTTCTTGAAATAATGCCGGTGATCACCGAGCAGGCCAGTGACTTGCAAGTGGCCAAACAAATGACGGCATACCTTGCTTTCCTTTATGCTAAGGAACGTTCTGGACAAGAGCGTGCGTTAATGGTGCCGGTATTTACAGCCAGCAAAATTGAACCAGCGCAGTATCGGACTTTTATTGGCCACATCTCCGCGCAGCTGACGCATCTGGATACTTTTATTAATTACGCGACTGATGAGGCCCGCGCACTTTACAAAAGCAAGATGTCTGGTTCATCTGTGGATGAAGTGGAAGGCATGCGCAAGGTAGTGATAGAAAAAGTGGCTGTGGGTGATTTTGGTATTGAGCCAACCAAGTGGTTTAGCAGTATTACATCCAAGATCAATAGCATGAAAGAAGTTGAGAATCTGCTTGCCGAGCGCATACGAGCATCTTCTGCTGCTACTGCAGCCAGTGCCCGCACGGCTTTCATGGCCAGTGCGATATTCGGCTTGTTGGCCATTCTGGTGACCGTGATGGCGGGATTGTTTATCGTCAGAAGTATTGTTACCGAATTGCATTCCTTGCGCGAAACTATTGCCCTTATTCAGAGTGACAATAATCTCACGCACCGCATCGTTGTAGAAGGCGAGAATGAAATTGCGGAGACGGGTAAATCCTTCAATCTGCTGATTGGCAGTATGCAGGTAATTATTAATAATGTTATCGAAAGTTCCAAGCAGGTTCGCCAGAGTACTACTCAGCTTTCTGCAGCCTCTCTGAAAATTACTCACAGTTCGCAGTCGCAGAATGAAGCAGCGGCTTCCACAGCTGCAGCGGTAGAGCAGATGACGGTAAGTATTTCGGAAGTGGCGGCGACTGCTGCAGATGTGCATAAGCTTTCCGAGCAAAGTCTGCAACAAACCAAGAAAGGTAATCAAAGCGCCGAAGTCATGATTCTCGAAATCGCCAGCATTGAAAAAGCGGTGAATCAGATTGCGGCATCGGTCGGTGATTTCGTGCAAAGCGCGCGGACAATTGCTAGTATGACTCAACAGGTAAAGGATATCGCCGATCAAACCAATCTGTTGGCGTTGAATGCAGCGATTGAAGCGGCTCGCGCGGGTGAACAAGGGCGAGGCTTTGCGGTGGTGGCGGACGAAGTTCGCAAGCTGGCTGAAAAATCTGCGCAATCGGCCCGTGAAATCGACAAGGTAACCAGCACGCTGGATGTGCAATCCGGCAATGTGGAAAAAGCCATTGAGCATGGCTTGCAGTCATTAAAGTCTACTCAGCAGCAGATTAACACTGTATCCAGCATGCTGGTACAGGCGGGAGCTTCGGTAACAGATGTCAGCAGTGGAGTGAGCAATATTGCCGCATCAGTGGATGAGCAAAGCAAGGGCAGCCATGAAATTGCTCGTCATGTCGAAAGTATTGCGCAAATGGCGGAGGAAAACTATGCGGCGATCGAGCATGTCGGACAGGACATATTACGGTTGGAGAAGTTGGCTGGAGATATGGAGGCCGCTGTGGCCCACTTTAAGGTGTAATTACTAAAACAATAATGCCGCGCGCTCCCGCGCTTCATTGTCCAGCTTGTATACCTCTCCCTTCTGTGGAGAGAGTGAATACGGGGAATGAAGTGTTAAGGAGAGAGGGGCTTACAGTAACGGGGTTAGTCATGTCTGAATTGCTTAGAAATATAGATGGGCGCACCAAGCTGGCAGGTACCAACAAGCTGGAAATTCTGATGTTCACGCTTGGCTTGGATAGTCGCACTGGACGCTGCGAAACCTTTGGTATCAATGTGTTCAAGGTACGTGAAGTGATGCGTGTGCCGCCCATTACTCATGCGCCAGAAATGCCTGGCTCAGTGGAGGGCATGGTAAGTCTGCGCGGAGTGCTGGTGCCAGTGATCGATTTGGCGAAATACACCGGGGTGCAGACTGACATGAAACCAGGAATTATGGTGGTCACTGAATACAATGGCCACACTCAGGGCTTTTTAGTCGAGGCGGTGGATACCATTCTGCGTCTCGATTGGGCCTCTATGAGGGTGCCGCCGGAAATGCTTAATGCCCAAATGGGTGGTTTGGTGACTGCCGTCACTGAGCTGGCAGATGGGCGGTTGGTGATGATGATGGATGTAGAAAAAGTGTTGGCTGAAACCGGACATTTTAATGATGACCTTGCATTGAAGACTGTTAAGCCCTTAGGTGTGGCTGATCGAACAGTTTTTTTTGCCGATGATTCTGCAGTAGCGCGTAAGCAGATTGTCGGTGCGCTAGACGCAATGCAGGTAAATCATATTTCTGCTATTAATGGTCGCAAGGCGTGGGAAGAATTGCAAAAGATTGCTAGTTACGCTGAATCGGCGGGGATACCCGTGAGTGATATGGTGCAGGTCATTCTCACCGATGTAGAAATGCCGGAAATGGACGGCTACATGCTTACGCGCAAGATCAAGGAAGATAGGCGTTTTGACAATATCCCGGTGTTGATGCATTCGTCGCTCTCCAGCGAGTCCAATCAGCAGCTCGGCAAGGCTGTCGGGGTGGATGAGTACGTACCAAAATTTGAACCGAAGAAGCTTTCGCAGACGCTTGCTCGGCTGCTGACCAGAAACAGAAAGGACTGATCATGTCGATTGCCGAATATCAATCACAGTTGGTGGACGATGCGTCTCTGTCGCAGAGTACAGGTGGCCTGTTCGATACTGTGGATGCTAGAACCAGCCTGGCCGGTTCTAATAAGATGGAGATACTGTTGTTCTCGCTGGGCACTCCAGAAACCTTTGGCATCAATGTATTCAAGGTCAAGGAGGTGTGCCGTGCGATGGCGATTACCAAGACACCCAACATGCCGTCTGGTGTAGATGGCATTGTGTCACTACGTGGACATATTCTTCCCGTACTGACCTTGGCTAAATTTATGGGGCTTGATGGATCAGCGGCGGACGCCCAAAGCACTATGATGGTGGCCGAATATAGCCGTCATATTCTTGGTTTTCTAGTGCATGACGTAGATCGAATTATTCGAGTTGACTGGGATAAGGTGCGCCCTGCGGATGACATGTTTTCAGGTAACAAGGACATGATTACTGCGATCACAGAGTTGCCGGATGGCAAGCTCGTTTCGATATTGGATGTCGAGCAGATTCTTGCATGCGCATTTGGTGAGGATGTGGTGGGCAGCGTAGATAAGATCGAAAATGGACATGAATTATGCATCTTTTTCGTGGATGACTCAGCAGTAGCGCGTAAGAAAATAACCGAAGTGTTGGATAAGATGGGTGTTAAAAATTTGCACGCGAACAACGGGCTGGAAGGATGGGAGCGCTTGAAGGGACTGGCGGATACCGCGCAGAGTAGTGGTATGGATCTGCATGACCAGATTCAAGTGGTGCTTGTAGATGCAGAAATGCCGGTGATGGATGGCTATGTGCTGACTCAGCATATCAAGGCGGACAAGCGTTTCGATGGCATTCCGGTGGTTATGCATTCGTCGCTGTCGTCTGATGCCAACCGTGATATGGGGAAACGGGTTGGAGTGGATTATTACGTGCCCAAATTTGATGCGGTGATGTTGAGCAGTACATTGCGGCCTTTGCTGACTTGATGTATCTAAACATGGTTAACGGGATAAGGAATAAGAATAAAAGATAATAAAAGACGTAACACAGCGAATGGTTTTACATTCCTACCTGTCCACCGTTCCCCTTAGAACTAAAAGCAACTGGAGGTATATTGTGGTAGATGCAAATATGAAATTTTTGGTGGTGGACGACTTTTCCACAATGCGTCGTATTGTGCGTAACCTACTCAAGGAGCTTGGTTTCGTCAATGTGCAAGAGGCGGAAGATGGTGTCGATGCGTTAAAAAAGTTACATAGTGAGAGTTTTAATTTTGTGGTGTCTGATTGGAATATGCCTAATATGACCGGCATTGAACTGCTTAGAGCCATCCGTGCTGATGCAACACTGAAACACTTGCCAGTATTAATGGTGACCGCTGAAGCCAAGCGCGAAAACATTATTGAGGCGGCACAGGCAGGTGCCAGCGGCTATGTTGTTAAGCCGTTTACCGCCGCCACGCTAGATGAAAAACTGAAGAAAATTTTCCTGACCATGCAAAAGTGAGTGATGCCATGACTAAGAAAGCAGTTGCAGGACAAGATTCAGATGACTTGGAAGCGTTGTTTGACAGCATTGCTTCGGCAAGTGATGGTCGTGAAGGAGAGGCTGCCAATATTGCATCGCCTTCGGATAATAAGGGGTTGAACCAAAACGCTGATGCGGGTATTCCATCGGACAATGTAGTAAACAAGTTAGGACAAATGACGCGCAAGTTTCATGACACCCTGCATGAACTAGGTTATGACAAGGATCTCGAGAAAGTCGCGTCTTTTATTCCTGATGCTCGTGATCGCCTAGGTTATGTAGTTACCATGACTCAAAAAGCAGCTGAACGGGTGCTAAATGCCACTGAGGCTGCGCAGCCTATTATGACAAAAATTGAGGCCGACTCTCAACTACTGGCACGGGAATGGCAGCAGCTTTTTGACAAACAACTCGATATTGAGAAGTTTAAGAGCTTGGTAACGCAGACCCGTGCTTTTTTGACTGAGGTGCCCAAACAGGCAAAGGCTACTAATGCCTACTTGACTGAAATCATGATGGCACAAGACTTTCAGGATTTGACTGGACAGGTCATCAAAAAAATTGTGGATGTGACACAAAACCTGGAAAAGCAGCTTGTGGCGTTGCTGGTTGAGAGCTCTCCACCTATGGATAACCATGATGCTCATGCCGGGCTGCTGAATGGTCCGGTGATAAATGCGTCAGGGCGAACCGATGTGGTAACCAATCAGGATCAAGTAGATGACTTGCTAGAAAGCATGGGGTTCTAAAATGAATGATTTTGCAGGTATGGAAGAATTAATGCAGGATTTTCTGACGGAAGCCTCAGATTTGCTGTCTGACGTCGACAGCAAGCTGATTGACTTGGAAAAACAGCCACATGATCGCGATCTGCTCAATATCATCTTTCGTGGTTTCCACACCATAAAGGGTGGCGCCGGATTTCTCAATGCGACGGAGTTAGTCACGTTATGTCATCTCACTGAAAACCTGTTCGACAATCTGCGAAACGGTGAGCTAGTTTTGAATGCGGATCTTATGGACGCGATTTTTGCAGCGACGGGAGAGGTCAGGCTGATGTTTGACGCATTAGCACAATATAGGCAGCCAGACGCCGCTCCTCCCCACCTGATTTCCGCGCTGCACGCCGCCCTGAATGGAGAGGTTGTTGTGGTTTCGACTGTTGCACCGCAGGAGGTTATGCTCGAATCTGCGGTTAATAATGCTCTATCTTCATCAGTAGCTAGTCCAGAATGGGATGTTTTGTATCAGGCCTTGGTGACTACTTCACCCGTTCAAGTTCAGGTCGGATCCGGTGCGATATCAGTGTCATCTGCTGCAGCTCCTCCTTCACCAGCCGCAACGCAGGCACCATTGCCGCCTGCAGGCGGCGTGGAAACGTCACCCCCAGAACTTCGTTCGTTTGGCCGACGTGGCACCGATACTCCAGGTAATAAAGCTCCAGCTGCCGGGCGCCGCGAAAATGAGGCGGGCAAGGATAACACTATTCGTGTTGATACTGACCGGCTGGATCAAGTGCTCAATCTTTCCGGCGAAATTGGATTGACCAAAAATCGCTTGACCCATCTACGCACCGACATTCTGCAGGGGCGATCTGACGCGGCCATATTGCTTGCATTAGACGAGTCAGTCAGTCAGCTCGATATGCTGGTAGTAAATCTGCAAAATGCAGTGATGAAGACGCGTATGCAACCTATCGGTCGCCTTTTCAATAAATATCCTCGTTTGGCTCGCGACTTGGCGCGTCAACTTGGTAAGGATGTTGAGTTGGTGTTGTCCGGTGAAGAGACCGAGATCGATAAAACCATGATTGAGGATCTTAACGATCCTCTAGTGCACTTGATTCGTAATGCGGTGGATCACGGCGTGGAAAGTTCGGAACAGCGCGCGGCGGTGGGTAAAGCAGCGAAGAGCTTAGTGCATTTGAGCGCTCAACAGGAGGGGGATCACATCATCATAAGGATAACCGATGATGGCAAAGGCATGCGTCCCGAGGTGATCCGCAACAAGGCAATTGAGAAGGGAATAATCAGTGCGGAATCCGCGAGTAGTCTGGATGATGAGCAGAGCTTGAGTTTGATTTTGCTTCCAGGATTTTCAACTAAAGAAGAGATTTCCAGTGTCTCCGGTCGTGGGGTCGGCATGGATGTGGTGAAAACCAACATTGAGAAGTTGAGCGGCACCATCGGTATTACATCTGTGCCGGGTAAGGGTAGTGAGTTCACCATTTCATTGCCACTCACGTTAGCGATCCTGCCAGTGCTGCTGTTACGCCTCTGCAATCAATCATTTGCAGTGCCACTGTCATTGGTGCGGGAGATTTTATCGGTTCCACCGAATGATCTGCAACAGATAGCCGGCAAAGCCACCATGGTGGTGCGCGGTGAGGTACTGCCGGTGCTTTCATTGGCCAGCCTGATTGGCTGGGAACAGACTGACAAACCTGAAGTGGGTGTGCTGATGCAGATCGATAAAAACAGTTTCATCCTCTCGGCAGATGGTTTTGCCGGACACGATGATGTGGTGATCAAGTCATTGGATACTTTCCGGCCCAAGGGTGTGGCAGGCGTGACAATGTCCAGCGAGGGTGAGATTATATTAATCTTGGACATCAAAGAATTGTTTGGCGAGCTATCCAGATGAGGCAGAGATTAACGGATCAAGTCAAAAAATTGCTGTGAATTAGTTCGGCCGATTGACTTTTTTATTACCAGGCGCTTAGCTGGCAACCCCATGCAATTATTTCGATTTTAGTTAACGGCTGAAGTCTTAATGCGTGGAAATTTTATAAATATCCTCAACGTTAATATCTGTTTACCCTGCTTTCGCAGGGCTAAAGAATGGGGAATCACTTATCCAGCCAGATAAATGTTCCCATCCTCCCCGTTACACTATCACGCCGATAAGAGAAGAAGTTTGCGCTGTCTGTATAGGTACATAGGCCGCCTCCATATACACGCGTAACACCCAATGCATTCAGGCGCAGACCTGCAAGCTGATAGATGTCGGTGAACCATTTCCCGGATGTGCCAGGCACGAAGGCTGCAACAGCTTGCGGATCCTTGGCAACAAACTCTGCACGCACTTCATCGCCCACTTCGAAGGCTTGCACACCTATTGCAGGCCCCAGCCAAGCCATAAGCGTATTGGAAGACATGCCCATGGCATGCACGGCGTGTTCAATTACACCGTCGCACAATCCACGCCATCCTGCATGCACTGCGCTGACTACACTGCCTTTATCATTGCACAGCAGCACTGGCAGGCAATCTGCTGTCATAACTACACACACTGCGCCTGGGTGTGTAGATACACAGGCGTCGGCCTCGGGCCAACATTCGGCCCGTGCCGCATCAGCTACTGCCACACCATGCACTTGCTTAAGCCACACCGGCTCGCTTGGCAGCATTGGTTCCAGCAGCATGCGATTGCGCGCCACGGCTAAAGGCGCATCGCCTACGTTACTGCTGAGATTGAGAGTGTCGTAGGGAGCAGCACTGATCCCGCCGTTACGCGTAGTTTGTAGTGTCCTAACATTTTTTGGAGCAGGCCAGTCAGGGATAAGGCAATGCTCAAGCAAGTTCATTCGATGCGCTCCTGATGTTTTTTAGCAGCTGCATTATGTCGTTTGGCATTGGGGCTTGCCATTCCAACCATTCACCCGTTATCGGATGCTCTAGACCGAGTTGAGTCGCGTGCAACGCCTGACGTGGAAAAGCGGCCAAGATTTGGCGCAAATGTGGCGCGCATTTCTGTGCCCCCTTGATATATACGCTGTCTCCAATCAGCGGATGGCGAATGTAGGCAAGGTGAACGCGGATCTGATGGGTGCGTCCAGTTTCCAGTTTGCAGCGAAGCAGGGTGCAGCCGGGGAAGCGCTCCGCTATGGTGTAATGTGTGATTGCGGGTTTGCCGTCTTCCACTACTGCCATCTTGGTACGCAGCGTTGGATGACGGCCTATGGGTGCATTTACCGTGCCGGCGCGTACCACTTCGCCATACACCAGCGCATAGTATTCGCGCTGCACGCTGCGTGCTTGCAACTGGCGCACTAGCGCCGTCTGCGTGGTAAGTGTTTTTGCAACGACCAGCAATCCGCTGGTATCCTTATCCAGCCTATGCACAATGCCGGCGCGCGGTATTTCTGAAAGTTGAGGCGCATGATGGAGCAAGGCGTTGAGTAGAGTGCCATTCCAATTGCCGCTTCCGGGATGCACCACTAGTCCTGCCAGCTTGTTGATGATGAGTATGCTGTCATCTTCAAATAAGATGTTTAGCTCGATATCCTCGGCTTGATAAGGTTGTTCGGCAGGATTCGATTGCAGCATGACTTCTATCGCTTCGCCGCCCCATACCTTTTGTTTGGAAGTGGTGGCCGCACCATCGAGTTTAACCTGCTGCTGCGTGATCCAGTCTTGCAGACGGCTGCGAGAATACTCTGGCAGCAGCTTGGCTAATACCTGATCAAGGCGCATCCCCGCGCATTCGTCGGGAACTTTGAACGAAAGTGGGGCAGTCTTCAATGTAAGCAGGCTAGGTACAGAAAGGTTTGCGGTATAATTGGACAATATTTTTTTGGATTCTGCCATGCGCCATAGTTTAACTTTAATTCTGCTGTTCATGCTAACTGCGTGCAGTATTTTCTCTCCGAAGAACGAAAAATCCGCAGCGGATTCCGCCGAGGGAATCTACGCGCAGGCCACGGAGCAGATGAATAATGCCAATTACCCTGGCGCCATAAAGCTATTTGAGACCTTGCAATCCCGATACCCTTACGGCCGTTATGCACAGCAGGCACAGATGGAGATAGCATACGCATACTACAAGCAAAATGAACCTGAATCAGCACTTTCTGCGGTGGAGCGCTTTATTAAGCAATACCCGAACAGTCCGAACGTGGATTATGCCTATTACTTGAAAGGATTGGTCAATTTCGACGAAGATCTCGGTATCTTTGGCGAGGGCTTTCAACCGGACGTGTCCGAGCGTAATCCCAAGGCGCCGCGCGAGGCTTTTGATGCATTCAAGGATCTGGTTACACGTTTTCCTAACAGTAAGTATGCAGCCGATTCAAAATTACGCATGCAATACTTAATTAATGCATTGGCGCGCCATGAAACGCAAGTCGCGAGTTATTATTTACGCCGCGGAGCCTATGTGGCCGCTATCAACCGTGCCAATGGTGTACTCATTGAATTCCCGCAGGCTCCGGCTACACGCGACGCTCTGCAAATCATGGTGCAGGCCTATGATGCGATGGGACAGAAAGATTTACGCGACGATTCACAGCGCGTGCTAGACAAAAACATTGCGAAGGATGGTATTAAGCCGGCCGTCAAAAAATCCCCGGAGAACAAAAAATCATGGTGGCAATTCTGGAAATAGAACACAAGAATTGTTGTATATTATAATAATAGGGTCCGGCAATATTGCTCCGGCTGTTCTATAATGAATTGATTATAAATTGAAAGTTGTATATCTAGGGGTATGTCGATATAAACGTGAATTTTCTTAAAACTGAGAGTTTCCCATTGCGATTTTTCGTCATGTATTCAAGTAAACAGCGTTAACCTGAATAAGATGATTAATTTCTAAGCCAAAAAGAATGCTATTGCGACTAACATCCAATGTATTAGATTTATTTATTCTTCGATAAATATGAAAAAGGCATTATTCGATCAAGTGGTTTTTGATTGCGTAACGAACCGCTTCGGCATTGTTCTTCAGTTTCATTTTTTCCAATAAGCGTGCGCGGTAAACGCTTACGGTCTTGGCACTGAGCGATAGAGTCTCCGCCATTTCGCTTAGACTCTTGCCAGATGCCATCAGGCACAGCGTCTGGTATTCGCGGTTGGATAGGGTTTGGTGCAGCAGTTCCTGATATCCTTGTGACAGGCCATTGGCTAATTCTTCTGCCAGTTCGTTGCTAATGTATTTCTTGCCGCAGGCGACTTGGCGTATAGCGGTAACCAGTTGCGTCGGGGCGCTTTGTTTGCTGAGATAGCCTGCCGCACCGGCCTTCATAGAACGCAATGCATATTGGTTTTCCTCATGCATACTTAATATCAGCACCGGTAATTGCGGCTTATTGAGCTTGAGTTGTTTGAGTACATCAATGCCATGTTTATCAGGCATGCTGATATCTAGTAACACCAAATCGTATGCGTTTTCTTGCGCCATCTTAATGGCTTGCATGCCATTTTCAGCTTCTCCGGTTACGCGTATGTCCTCGGTGTCATTGAGGATCTGCTTCATGCCTTTGCGGATCAGTGCGTGATCATCCACAACTAATATATTAATCATGGTTGATTTTAATAGTGTTCATCACAACAGCTTTTGCTGTGGCTGTGGCAAAAAAAAGCCGCCAACAGCTGTTGGTTCAGGTTGATGCGGGATGCGTGCTTTAATTGTGGTTCCTGAACCGGGTGTGCCGTTGATATGCACATTACCGCCGAAATAGGCGACTCGTTCGTTAATGCCACGCAGGCCGAAAGAGCGCGGTTTGATGCGGTCGGATTCGGTAAAGCCGAGACCATTGTCGCTAACGGTCATTTCGACGCAGGTAGCTTGATTATATAGATCAATTGTTACTTTGCTGGCATGTGCATGTTTCATGATATTGGTGAGTGTTTCTTGCAGGATGCGGAACAGCGCGATGGCGATATCTGGACCTAGAGTGATATCTTCATCTGGGTGGTTGAATACGCAAGAAATGCCGGTGCGCTGTTCAAATTCATCCACTTCAATTTCCATTGCTGCGATGATTCCGAAGCAGTCCAGCGTGCTTGGACGCAGGGAATGAGAGATGTCATTGGCGGCGGCGGTACATTTATCAACCAGGTTTTCAACATCCTTAATTTTTGCAATCAGTTCAGGTGCTTCCTTACTCAGGCGTCCACCCAGCCAAGCGATGTTGAGCTTAATGGCAGTAAGAGTACTTCCCAAGTCGTCATGCACCTCACGCGCAATGTTGAGTCGCTCCTGTTCGCGTACGAGCTGGATGTGAGAGGATAGTTCACGCAATTGCCCCTGCGAATATTTTATTTCGATTTCCGCCTGTTTGCTTTGGCTGATGTTGGACATGATTCCTTCCCACTGAATGTCGCCATGCAATACTTTTCGAGGGCTGCAGCGTAGGTTGATCCATTTAATCTCGCCTTCTGGCAAGATCATGATACGTCCTTCCCAGTTCCAGAAGGAAAGATTATCTGCTGAAGTGCGCATGGATTGCTCATAGGAGAAGCGGTCATCCGGGTGAAGCATATCCATGAATAAATGAGGATATTTTTCTAAATCCTGCGGGTTCAAGTCGAGAAGCGCTTTGCTGCCGTCGCTGATATATGGAAAGGAAATGTCGCCGTCATGTTTGAGCAATACTTGATAGGCCATACCCGGCAGGTTGGTGATGAAGGCTTGCAGACGCGCTTGATTTTCTTGTAAGGCTGTTTGTGCTTGGCGGTGTTCGCAACGAACACGCGCCGCACGCAAATTATGCGCTATTGAGGGAGCGAGCCTATTTAAGCTCCCCTTAAAAATATAATCATCCGCGCCGGATTGCATGGTATGGATGATGGTTTCTTCATGCAAGTCATGCGACAGGAATAGAAAAGGAAGATCCACTTCTTTCGATTGCATTAGCTCGAGCGCGGCAAGTCCACAAAATCCGGATAGGTCATAGCTGCATAGCACCACGTCCCACTCATCTTCAATCAAAGCAGCTTGCATGGCTAACGCATTATCTACTCGTCGATGTTCAACCGCATAACCGCTCTGTTCCAGTTTTGTGAGCGTGCGTTGGGCATCCTCTAGCGAGGTTTCCACTAATAAGACTCGAAGTTTACTGGCAACCATATTCTATTTGTTATTTCATAAGGTTGAGACTAATTACTATGATACATCAATCAGGTTTTCAGGATGGTGTAAGAGTTATCATCGTTGAATGAAAAATCAACTAATTTAGCGTGCTCACAAGTATTGCTGATGCAGGATAGTAGGGCTAAATTTTAATCTAGCAGCGTCAACTCTGTATAAAAATTCTTTCATTAGCCCATTCCTAACGCTAAATTATTTGGCTACTCAGGGAATCAGTGAGTATTTGCCATGCCACCCATTCAGAAAAATATTGGCAAGGTATCAAGTATGCAAATGTGGGCGAAGCATGCGGTCCATAACTGTATGGCAATATATATCAATGGTTTGCGCTATTTGTCACGTCAAGTGAAATATATTTCAAAAAAAAGCTAAAGTCTTGCTATTGGCTGTCGATAACAAAAACGTAAGCTTGAATTTGTCCCCTTGCAGATTCAGGTAAGCATGGAATCCTCCGCTTACAACCTAATACGGGTAAGTGGAGGCTTGTCTGTCCGTGTAGGAAAGTTTCTTACAAAGAGATCGGAAGTCTTCTGATTTCTTTCTGTTCGTTCGCGTAGCAATATTCAACCGTCGAAAAAGACAGTGTTGTTAACTTGCAAGGGGACGAATCATGAATACAGATCAACTTCATCAAGAAATTAAAGAAGCCAATCTTTCTTATATGCTGCTCGCGCGGCAGATGATTCAGGAAGATAAGGAGGCAGCCATTTTTCGTCTTGGAATTAGCCAAGAAATGGTTGAACTCATCGCCGGGTTAAGCTCAGCACAATTACTCAAAATGGCGGCATCCAATATGTTGTTGTGTCGCTTTCGCTTTGATGAAAAACTTCTACTCAATATGATTACCGATTACAACAAGAACAGGATGATGTCGCAAGCGCACACCACTATCCTGATGACCGGGCAGACTTTGGAGGCTTTAGCTGCTTGATTTAAAAATCAACTATTAGTGGGGGATCATAATGCGAAACAAGAGTGTGGTCACTGAAGCTTACCAAATCCAGATTGCCGTGGATTTAATCAAGCTAGGAGCACGTTTGCAATTGCTGCAGGAAGAAACCGCTTTAAGTCGTGAACGTTTGCTTAAGCTATACAAGGAGGTAAAGGGTGTTTCGCCGTCCAAGGGTATGCTGCCTTATTCAACCGACTGGTTCATGAGCTGGTCGCCTAACATCCATTCTTCGCTGTTTATTGACATTCATCAATTTCTGCTGAGGCATACCCGCTTAACGGGCGTCGAGGCACTAATTAAAAGTTATTGTTTGTATCTCGAGCAAATCAATGCTAGCGGCGATGAGCCGATATTGAGTGTTACACGTGCATGGTTTCTAGTACGGTTCTTTGATGCACAGATGCTGCAACTGACAGGTTGCACCGAATGTGGTGGACATTTCATAGCACATGCCAATGGACTGTATGCCGGCTATGTGTGCGGCATCTGTCGCCCACCCTCCCGTGCCGGGAAAACAAAAAGGAACGCCGCAGCATCAAGTTTGTTGGCATTAAGCGTGGCGAATTAAAGTTTTACTATCGGGTGCCGTTACCGTCACAAAAGGCCATGTGGAATAATCATGATGATGTTTACGCTATCCGGTTGTGTGAATGCACGAAATAATGTCGATTTATCCGATTTTTATCCGAAGTTTTTCAAGAAGTTGATACTACACTGCCACAAAAGATCGCTTTGGGCGCAATTCAAGGGAGCTGGGCCATGTTGGTAATTGCCGGATATGTAATAGTTTTAATTTCTGTGTTCGGTGGATTTGCATTGGCAGGTGGGCATTTGGCAGCATTGCTTCAACCAATTGAGCTACTGATGATAGCAGGTGCTGGCTCGGGTGCTTTTTTAGTGGGAAATAGTAGCAAGGCAATCAAGGCTACTTTGAAAGCATTGCCTAGTATATTTAAGGGGGCAAAATATACTAAAAACCATTACATGGAATTAATGGCCCTGCTTTATGAGTTGCTTGGAAAAATCCGAAAAGAAGGATTAATGGCCATTGAAAACGACATTGAGAATACAAATGAGAGTCCTCTCTTTGCAAAGTATCCAAAAATAATGGCGGATCATCATATAATTGAATTTATGGCAGATTACCTACGAATCATGTTGAGCGGCAACCTGAATGCGATGGAAATCGAGAACCTGATGGATGTAGAAATAGAAACCCATCACCATGAGGCAATGGTACCGTCGCATGTGCTCGCCAAGCTTGGTGATGCCTTGCCAGCTTTCGGAATAGTTGCGGCAGTTATGGGGGTTGTGCATACCATGGGGTCTGTCGGACTACCACCCGCCGAATTGGGCGCGCTGATCGGCGCAGCATTGGTCGGCACCTTTCTGGGTATCCTGCTGGCTTATGGTTTCGTCGGCCCCTTGGCGACTCTGCTGGAACAAAAGGCGGAAGAGTCGGGCAAAATGTTCCAGACAGTCAAGGTTGCATTGCTGGCCAATCTGAATGGCTACGCCCCGGCGATGGCGGTAGAGTTTGGTCGAAAGGTGCTAAATTCTACTGAACGTCCCAGTTTCATCGAGCTGGAAGAACACGTCAAACAAAAGCGCTGAATAGAAAATTCACCTTGAGAGAGCTGCATCATGGCGAGCGATGATAAAAGACTCATAGTAGTTAAGCGTATTAAGAAGGTGGCGGGCGGGCATCATGGAGGCGCATGGAAAATTGCCTACGCCGATTTTGTTACTGCAATGATGGCCTTTTTTCTGCTGATGTGGTTGTTGGGTTCGACTACTAAAGGTGATTTGAAAGGTATATCTGAATATTTTAATACGCCGCTCAAGGTTTCACTGTTGGGTGGATCTGGCAGCGGCGATAGCTCCAGCCTGATCAAGGGAGGGGGTAAAGACTTGACGCGTAGCGAAGGCCAAGTGAAGCAGGGGGAGCTTCCGACTGAAAAGAGGACAGTCAACCTGAAGGTGGCAACTGAAGAAGCTTTGCGTATTGAAAGACGCAACGAACTGGACAAGCTCAAGATGTTGAAAGCCAGCCTGGAAAAAGCGATCGACGCCGACGCCAAACTGCAACAATTCAAGAAACAGATCCTTCTTGACATTACCACTGAAGGCCTGCGCATCCAAATCGTGGATGAAGAAAATCGTCCCATGTTTCAGAGTGGGAGTGCAAAACTCGAACCCTATACCATAGTAATTCTGCGTGAAATTGGCAGGATGCTGAATCAAGTGCCAAACAAGGTGAGCTTATCGGGACATACAGATGCTCGGCCATATTCTTTTGGAGAAAAGGGCTACAGCAATTGGGATCTGTCGGCAGATCGTGCCAATGCCTCGCGCCGTGAGTTGATTGCAGGGGGGATGGCGGAGGAAAAAATGGTACGGGTGGTGGGATTGTCTTCTGCTGTGCTGTTCGACGGGAAAGATCCATTCAATCCGATTAACCGTCGCATCAACATTATTGTAATGAACAAAATGGCGGAAGAGTCTGTGCGCACAGATGGAGGTACAGTCCAAGTGGAAGCTGAAAGCGGACCGTCTGCCCAGCAGTTTATAAAGAGCAATATTGAGAGCAACAACACCCATCGTTAAACGTTGTACCTCTGAATTCTTCTCGGAGGCTGAGAAATAATCAAATTTTTATTCGGCGCATCCTAAAGGAAACTACTGCCAGCAAAATTGCCATCAGAAAGAAGATGCAGAATTTTGTCCAGTCAATGATTTGGTAGCGTTGTCAATAGGAGACCTGAAATAATGCTCCCAATTTTGCTGTCGTAGTGTCACCGTTAAGCATCAAACCCGTTGTAGTATTACGCGAGTCGAACCTTGGTGACATTGAGTGCTCCTTCAGTGCTCCACTTGCGTACATTGACCCTCATATTCACCGTCCGAAACAGCCGCGCTACCCTGCTTGTCGTTTTGCCTTCCAACCTGTTTTCCAAAGCCGTGAACATATCGCCACGAACATTCTCAAGATAAATTACGCAACGCTTGAATCCTTTTTTCCGACAGTAAACGATAACCTTTTCCAGCCGCGCTTTCTTGGATCCGATCATCGCTTTGATCGTATCGGGGCAGTCTACCAAAGACCGGATCGCGCATATTTCCATAAGCTCCGCCACAATATGCAACCATTCTCCGCTTTTCCGTTTGACGCCGTCCGACCATAAAACATACTGTGCCTGATAGGGGATATGCCATAAACATCGCTGGACAAGCACCGTCACTTTTCCTTTCAGGCTTTCAAAGATAGAAATATCACCGCCGGCCGTAAGCAAAAATGGTTCCTTGAATTTCTTGATCACCCCGATACTCTTTTGAAGCAGCTTGTCCCATGAACCGTTGTAGTTGCCGATATCGATGCCCGCCACCCTGATTCCGCCACTTTTCTTATACTGCACCAACACCTTCAATTCCTTGCCCCGTTTGGCGATTCCGGTAATCCCAACGCCGGTTCCATCCGCCTCGCAACGAGGTTCCTCATTTTCGTCCAGAACAAAATCCATCCCGGCACCAACCTGTTGCACCGACTTCCAGATCGTCATCTTGTCTATCGCCCACCCGAACATCTTGCCGAACTTCTCCGATACACGGTAGGACGTCAACGCTCCCATCAGAGCCAACTTGCGCAGGGTTTCTTCGGGAATCCTCTTCCTCGGCTCCATGCCGAGCAACGCCCGGGTGATGTACTGCTTGCTGCCGCACCCCTTGCATTCCACCTGGAGCTGTTTGAGCGTGATATAGCGGAACCAGGTAAGAATGGTCGTAGCCTTTCCATGCCGCGTCTTCCATATAAATTTGGTGTCATTGCCACAACATTTACAGACGAATGATTTTTTCTCCTGGGACATCTCGTACTCGCCTAAGGCAACAAGTACTTTCTGAAAGAAATCTTCCAGCAACTGTGGCAACAACATAAGAAACGCTTTCATAATCGATGAAAAAAGCGGATTCAAGTTCGAAGTGCAACACGGGTTGCAACAGGAGTTCTCATGGCCTTTTTAAGTTTGATCGATACTTCTGGCGGCATCAAGGGCAAGTACCACACGTGGCGCGGCTTAGCCGCCCTTGACCCCGCCAGAAGTATCAACCCCTTGGTCTTTATGCAATAAAGGTGAATTGGCAATGTGTTGCACTTCGAACTTGAATCCGCCTTTTGATTTTTTCACAGGCTCTCAGTTTATGCGAGGGCTACACGTGGCCAGTGAGCTTACTGACCAAGCGTAGCCCCTCCATAATCTATTCAGTCCTGCCTGGTAGTCATTTGTCTATTCTCTTACGGTTTTTAGGTGATTGAAGATGGTACGATGATGGCCACTTCTGATTTTGATCGTGTCGAATGCGCTGCCAGCTTTGCTGATGGCGCATACTTCGCTCTTGATACAGGCATACAATCAACGCATCAAATTTACTATGTGACCGCAATGACTTCCGCGTAGTTGATTACTCTTAACGCCATGCAACTCAGCATGAGTGGCATTTTTTCGCGCAGGGAGATTTGATCAAGTGTGCATTGATACCTGAACAGATTTGTTGGCGCTCGTGCAACTTGATTAAAAACTATGGTTGCTCTGAGTATCCGGACGATGTATTTGAATTGAGGTTAAGACGCTGGCGTTGGTTTATAGCGATGGGCATAATAATATGCGAGCGCCGGAAATAATTGCGGCGGAGCGTAGCTTGGATGTTAGGGTATTTGCGTCAGACTAATTCCAACGCAAATACCTTCTCTCGTTATCCTATACAATCATTAGCGTGCTGCATTGGCCAACGCAGCCAGCGTGTCGGCTCCCAAATCGGCACTGTAGTAGCCCAGGTTAGCGCCAGTCTCATCTATACTCACCTTTGGCATCAGCCCGGCGGCTAGTAGCGATTCATTCTTGGCAGCACGATGCACGTCGTGAGGATCAACGATACCTGCATTGCTATACACGTTAGAAACTGCGCTGCTATCGTTCTTGTCTGTGCTGTCGTCCAGCGTGTATATGGTGCGTTGGTTAAGTAGGGATACAGCATGGGAATCATACTCATTAAGTAGAAAAACCAGAATGTTTCTGCCGAATACTTCTTTCTTGTTAGTTGATTTCACATGCAGGATCGCGCTTTGGATTACGCGGTGGAAGGCAAGTGTAGGTTGCGTATTAATTTCGTCGCTGTCAGGTGCGACAGGTGTATTTTCATCTACAAAATCAATCAGTAAGATGCGTAACTCTTCAATATCCACTCCGCGGGACTGCAATACCTCTACCGCTGAAGAATTATCCAACATGGCCAGCAGCAAATGCTCCACTGAGAGGATTTTATGACGCTTTGCGCGCGCTTCGACGATTATTTGGCGCAGGTTAGTTTCTAGATCTTTCCCAAGCAAATCTGCCCGATAGAGTTTCCACATTGATGTTTCCTCCAGTTGAGTTATAGCGAATGTCATTGCTGTTTGGTATATGTCGAAACCTGTACTACTTTAATTTTGATCAATGACTATTTTTTAAGTATATTATGAAAAATATGTGGCGGGCAAATAAAATATCTAATCCGTTTGTTGGACAAGCCCGGCCCATGAGTGAGGGTCCGGCCTCTAGAAAATATATCTTTTTAATTTCCCCGGATTGAAAGTCCTGCCGGGCGGAAGAGGGCTTGAAAGCTCGTTTTTTGACAAGTCAATTTGATTTGTGAGTTTGTGCAGCGCATGGGGCTGATTCAGTATCTGATATCCAGCTTTAGCCGAAACATGTCTCCCTGGGGAGTTTGCGCTTGGTATTCTCTGTTTATTAGTATTTACTGAAAGGTTTTTACGGTTGGCTCAATAAGAGCAATCGCCTTGCTTATTATCTAATGTGTACGGTATCGCACAGACCATATATAGATTGTCTCGTAAAATAAAAAAAGGGTGGAATGCTGTCTTGCCCAATAATAGGATCTCAGCAAAACTCTTAAAAGCAATATGAAGTTAAGTATACTAAACAATCTTTTGTAAGTTTATAAATGGAGTTACATATGAAAAAAACTGTTAATTACCTTGTGGTTATGTCTTGCTTTGCATTAGGCGCTACATTAGCTCACGCGGATCCCGATGCACATCATGGTAAAATGCATGATTCCGAAGCTCATCATCATGGAAAAATGCATGAAAAAATGCATGAAAAAATGTTCAAGGCTATGGATGCTAATACCGATGGTGCAATCACCAATGACGAATTTGATGCTTACCACGCTAAGAAATTTAAGGAAATGGATGTCAACGGTGATGGCAAAATTACCTCAGAGGATATGAAATCCGAGTCTAAGAAGATGGATAAAGATTAAAGAAATTCTTCTGACAAGCGGATATCAATCATGATGGCCAGATTGGTGGCTATAACTTTGGCTGTGTTAATCAACTCTTAACAAGGGTTGCCGATATTGGACAAAACCATTTAGTTGACAAGTTGGCCAATGGTGTCTGCGATATGGTTGTTGTGTGATCCGGGTAATGCCTAAATAAAAGGCCGGCTTATGCTGGCCTTTTATTTAGGCAAAAGGCAGTTACGTGGATGTTAACAATGTGCATTTCTGCTATGCACGGTAAACAATTCTATTTCCAGTTTGTGTTGATATTTTTGAAACATGGTTTTTAGTTGTTCATTACTGCTGAGGTATCCACGTATTCTGCGGTCTATCGAATATGAATTTGCTCATTCATTTTCATGTGCTAGTGGTATTCGTGTGGCTTAAACGATTTGCTTATTTACTTTTTATAGCCATCGTCCTATTATGCGGCTCTCACTAATATATATAAATAAAGGTGAGGCACGTGAAACTGAGCGGGACTAAAGTTGACGACTGGTTGCCTTATTATTAAAGACACTTGCCGGAAACTCCATGAAGTTGATTGTGGCGTGAGAAGTTGTATGCAGTGGTTGCTGTAGACGGTGCGATTTTTAAATGCCGTTTATAAGCTGCTACATGTACTTATATCCATGTGGTCAATGTAATTCGATCAAATGGGCATGGTATTTTAATTGAAGCAAGATGTTATGTATTATGCATTTAATAAAAATGGAACAGGGATTTATCAGGAGAATACTTTATACGTATGTTTTTTTCTGTAGCCGGTGAATCTTAATTTTAGTATCAATGAGTTATGTGGATATTGAAATAAATTAAATTCAATAAATACTGTTTGGTACTATGGAGAGCTTGAATATTGATTTACTTCCATGATGATTATTTGCACACTTAACGCAGTAGCAATAAAAGCTTGTAGGAGTGAGGCACATTTCACCCCCGCTCAACTATCCTCGTAATATTTGATATTAAGGAGCTTATAATGAAAAAAACTGTTATTAATCTAGCTATCGTTTCCTGTTTTGCATTTGGCATTTCATTGGCACAAGCTTCTACCCAGGAGAAGAATGGGCATGGAGCTGCTGATGCGCATGCTTCTCCTAGCACTGATGATGGGCATGCTCATGATACGTCGGGTAACTATTTCACGAAAGCAGATATAAGTGGTCAGGCACAACATATTAAGGTTGATGCCAAGGGAGTTCGTCTTCCCTATAACATGGCTGAAGATATGCCAAGTGTAGGTGAGAGTGAACATGGGGTAAGGGCAGTGCATGGTCCAGCTAATCCGTTCCTTGTAGCCCATAATGTAGCAAAGCCAAAAGTTGAATCCAATAATGTTTGGTGCATGGTAGGAACTAATAATCCATCAGGATCTTGCTTTAATGCATACCCTACTAGTTCTGGAAGAAATTTTTATAATGCCAGGTAATACTTGGTAACATAACACCATGATGTTTACGTAAAAATTGAACGACAGGCCAGCAGTAATGCTGGCCTTGTCGTTCATGTATTACATAATGTTTTTGATTATTTTCGGCACCGACGTTTTTGCTTTTGGTCGACATCAGCGATTCCCCCCCCCGTATTTCACTCCACCTCCGTCATTACGTGCTTTCACTTCCAGCTTGATTTGTGCGTGTTTTTTTTCTTTATATTTTGCAGCGAAAATGTGCACTGATGTTTTCTTGAAAGCCTCCATTTATTGCATGTGAGCAAGCTATGAAAACATTGTTGCGGATAATCACGCGGGAATTGAGCAGGCAATAGCAACTCATTCCTAAGGAAACACTGATTTATTCCACCGCACTTCACTGAACTTCGCCACCATGATA
>NZ_CAKMHQ010000008.1 GCF_927312905.1 Candidatus Nitrotoga sp. 1052 | reverse complement strand
CCACTGCCTTTGCCGCTGCCTCTTCAGCCACTGCCTTTGCCGCTGCCTCTTCAGCAACTGCCTTTGCCGCTGCCTCTTCAGCTACCGCCTTTGCCGCTGCCTCTTGATTTGCCGCCTCGCTCAAGGTATCAACCGCCACAGATGCACCAGGAGCAGAATCCACCGCTGCTGACAGGGGTGCATCCACTGCCCGCCCCCTCTTCTTGAGGTCACCCACAGGCGGCTCGTCGCTGGCACAAGCAACTAATAGGCTCGCCAGCAATACTCCAATCACTATGTTTTTCATCCCCTATCCCTTATTAAATAAAATAATGTTACTGCTTCAAAAAAGGCCCCCAAGTCGGCTCACGAACATCCCCTGCCTGTGAGGACAACCTTTGCTTAACCCTGCCATCGCTGGAAACAATTGCCAGTATACCACGGCCCTGCGCCTCAGTTGCAAACAGGACCAGCTTTCCGTTAGGGGAAAAGCTTGGTCGTTTTTCCCATCCACCTTCGCTCAATAATTGCATCTGCCTGCTCTGGAAATCCTGAACGGCAACATGAAATCGCCCACTAATCTGATGCGCAAAAACAAAACTCTTGCCATCCGGGCTATATCGCGGCGAGAAATTATTACCACCTTCAAAGGTCAACCTCTCAGCAGTCTTCCCCTCTACTGGCATCCTGTAAATTTGCGGGCTACCTCCACGATCAGATGTAAACAACAGATATTGTCCATCCGGAGAAAAACTAGGCTCAGTATCGATCGCACCGCTGAACGTGAGGCGACGCAAGTCGGTGCCATCCGGACGAACCAGGTATATCTGCGGACTGCCGTCGCGCGTCAGCACGACGGCAAGATGCTTACCATCCGGTGCCCATGCTGGGGCGCTATTACTTCCCCGTGCATTGGACAGTACCAATCGTTGATTAGTAACTAACGATTGTACATATACAACCGCGTGACCCTGCTCTAAGGTCACATAGGCAAGCTGGCTGCCGTCCGGCGACCATGCTGGCGACATGATAGGTTCATTGATCGACAGCACAGCTCGATCGTTATAACCATCGCTATCCGCCACCACCAGACGGTTGTTCTTGCCCTGCCGGCTTACATACGCAATACGCGTGCTGAATACCCCAGGATTGCCCGTGAGCTTTTCATATATCAGGTCGGCAATGCGATGACCGATGGCGCGCATTTGATCACCTTTGGCGGTTACAGCTTGGCCAAACAATTCGGTTTGCTTTACTGCATCGAGCAAACGGAATTTAACCATGACACGACCATCCTGCTGCGTCTCCACACTGCCAATGGCCAAAGCTTCCACTCCACGCCAGTCGGCATACACTACATCGCGTGGCTCATGCGGCGTCTTGTTTACCGGGTTAACCAACCGGAACAATCCACTGCGCTTCAAATCCATGGACACCACTTCTGTGATGCTCTGAGCGAGTTTCTCCTCGTTGGCGAATGGGACGATAGCAACCGGAATCTGGCGTTCTCCTGCCCCTACAATATCGATGGTCAACACAGCGCGAGCGGGTAAGGCGATGCAAAACAAAACCAGCAAAATCCAATAACGTAACATGTTCACTCCTCTCATAAACTATTCCTTTGGACTAAATTTGAGACGCAATTCACGAAAGTTGTTGAATAGCGCCGCATCCGGCGGCAAGGGCAACGGCTCCGCTTTCTTAATGGCGCGTTCCACCGCGCTGTCATACGCCGCGCTCCCACTCGGCTTAACCAATGTTGCATTTAACACCATACCACCAGGTAGCAGCGTCACTTCAAATTCCGCACGCGCATTATACGGTATATCCGGCAGCATCACGATATTGCGGCGTATCTTGGCGATGATCTTGGCCTTATATTCAGCCACTTCCCTGCCTATGGCCGCTGCTTGTGCAGCACGCGCGCGCTCTTGCTCAGCCTGTGCTTTCTGCTCGGCGCGCGCACGCTCTTGTTCAACTTTCGCTTTCTGTTCGGCTTGCGCCTTCTGCTCAGCCTGTTCCTTCTGTTCCGCCAGCAGCTTTTGCTCGGCCTGCGCCCTCTGTTTCGCCCGCTCTTTCTCTTCGGCCTGCGCCCTCTGTTTCGCCCGCTCTTTCTCCTCGGCCTGCTCCTTCTCCTTCTTCTCAGCTAGAGCTTTCTGTTTCGCCTGCGTCTTTCGTTCAGCCTCAGCTTTTTGTTCCATCTCGGCTTTTCGTTCGGCCTCAGCTCTTCGTTCCATCTCAGCTTTTTGTTCCATCTCAGCTTTTCGTTCGGCCTCAGCTCTTCGTTCCGCCCTTACCTTTTGTTTCGCCAAGGCTTTCTGCTCGGCCTGTGCCTTCTGTTCCGCCTCAGCCTTCTGTTCCGCCTCAGCCTTCTGTTCCGCCTGGGCCTTCTGTTCCGCCTGGGCCTTCTGTTCCGCCTGGGCCTTCAGTTTAGACTGAGCATCCACCTTTTCTATTTGTCGCTTAGGCTCAGGCTTCACAGCTTCTTGTAACTTTTCCTGCAACCTTTTCTTTTCAGCCAATTCGAAATCGGCCTTGAGTGACGCCGCAGACTTCACCGGTTCAACCACTTTGGGTGGCTCGGCTTTCTCCAATTCAGCCTTGAGATTGCGACGTAACTTAGCAACGATATTAGCCTGCTCGGCACGAGCTCGCTCATGCTCAGCCCGTGCCTTCCGTTCTTCAATCATCTTCTGCTCAGCCTGCACCTTCTGTTCCGCTAGCACCTTCTGCTCCGCTAGCATCTTCTGATCAACCTGCACCCTCAACTTTTCCTGTCTCCTTTGCTCAGCCTGCACGTCCACTTTTGCCACTTGCCGTTTAGGCTCTGTTTTCACCGGCTTGGATTTTTCCTGAGGCCTTTTCTTCTCAGATAATTCTATATCAGCCTTAGGTGGCGCCACAGGCTGCATAGGCTTAACCAGTTTGGGCCGCTCAATCGGTTTAGGAGGCTCAACCTTTACAGGAGCAGTCTCCATCCCAGGCAAACTATCCCAAATATCCACCACCATGCCCTGCGGAGGCTGCGCCTGCCAGCTGGCACCAAAATATAACAGCGCGAAGAATGCACAGTGAACCGCCAGCGCCAATGCCCCGGCACGTAGCTTATAGGGTTTGGCATACACGATCGCGCTCATCGCCCCTTGGTTTGCGCCAACAGACCGACTTTCTTAATCTGTTGCCGTTGCAACACGTCCATAATGCTGATCACTTCTTCATAACGTACATTCTTGTCAGCAGAAATCACAACTGGCTGATCCGCGTTCTGCGCCTGCTTCTGCTTAAGGAGCTCAATCAATTCCTCACGTGTAACGCTCTGCTCCTGGCCCTTCTTACTTCGATCATTCAGCGCCAGCGTAGTATCTTTCTTGATGATCACTTCTAATGGCGCAACAGGCGGCGCGAGTGATTTACCCACGCTGGGCAGATCAATCTGCCCAGGATTCATCAGTGGTGCTGTAATCATAAATATCACTAGCAACACCAACATCACGTCTATGTAAGGCACGACGTTAATATCGCTCATTGGGCGCATGGCGGAACGGCGTGGGATCATGGCTGACGTTGCAGTACGTTAGAGAATTCTTCCATAAAAATTTCAAAACGTGAGGCTAGACGCGTAATATCATGCGAGTAACGATTGTAAGCAACCACGGCAGGAATAGCGGCAAACAAACCCATTGCAGTAGCTATCAATGCCTCTGCTATGCCGGGCGCAACGTGTGCCAACGTGGCCTGGCCGACATTAGCCAAGCCACGAAATGCATTCATAATTCCCCACACCGTACCGAATAGCCCGACATAAGGACTCACCGAGCCAACTGTGGCTAGAAAGGCCAAATGCGATTCAAGAATATCCATTTCGCGCTGATAAGTGGCGCGCATGGCACGACGCGTGCCATCCATCACCGCATTGTTGTCCATATCATGTTTCTTTTTGAGCTTAAGGAACTCAGTGAAGCCAGCGGCAAAAATTCGTCCCATACTGCCCGAATCACCGCGCATTACAGAAGTATTTTGATACAACCTATTGAGGTCATCATTATTCCAGAATGATTCCTCAAATTCCTCACTTTGCTTCACCGCCTGCCTGACAGTAAACATCTTGAGGAATATGAACCACCATGACATCAATGAAACAAGTAACAATAAACCCATTACCAATTGAACAAGTACGCTGGCGTTCTGAATCAAATGGATAAACGATAAATCCTGTGTTACATCCATATTTACAATATCCTTTAGTTTTTCCATTGCTCTCGCAATACTTCCGGCACACTCACCGGCTTGAAATTATCCATTGTCACGCATACCAAATGTACTTCCGCCTCAACCAGTACATCCTCGTCACGCAGCACACTCTGACACAGGGTCACACGACTACGTCCGACATCCTTCAGTTGCGCGCTGACAGCAAGTAAATCATCAAGCAAAGCAGGCTTGAGATAATCCAGCCTCAGTGAACGAACCACAAATACCATACCGAATTCGCGCATCAACCCCGTATTACTGTAACCATAGCATTCCCGCAACCACTCAGTCCGCGCGCGCTCTAAAAAGTTCACATAGCTAGCATGATATACCACTCCTCCCGCATCGGTGTCCTGGAAATACACCCGCACTGGCAGTGAAAAATTTGATTTAAGGGTTGAATAAAACATGTAATTTAATCTTAAGCGTTTTTGTCACCAAGAATCTAGCGCACCATGCTGAACCATGCCATTCATATCTTCAATTGTATATTTCTATATTAACAAGGCATCGGTTCAACCGACAACCCCTCACGGTTCCAATGTGCTAATCAGGCTACCATCACAACTTATGCATTCGCTCCAACGATCTTCGTTGCAATTATTTCTTATCTTTTTGTGTACCTCGCCACTCTAAAAACCTTCCCCCAGCCTATGCAGGAATGACGAATGCCAGATTCTTGACAATCCCCTGTTTCTATTGGCTCTCCTCCCATAAGTCTTTGATATTCACATTGCGCGGCTGCACCAGTCCAAAATGTTTATAGGCATTAGCGGTCGCCACCCTTCCACGCGATGTGCGTTGCAAGTAGCCCTGTTGGATCAAATAAGGCTCCAGCACATCCTCAATGGTATCGCGCTCCTCGCCGATAGCAGCGGCAAGGTTGTCTACGCCCACCGGACCACCGGTAAACTTTTCGATCACAGTCAACAATAATTTTCTATCCATCGTGTCCAATCCCTGCACATCCACATCGAGCATGGTCAACGCGGCATCTGCCACTGTGCGCGTAGCTTCGCCCTGCGCCCTTACTTCGGCAAAATCGCGCACGCGGCGAAGCAAACGATTTGCAATGCGCGGCGTACCGCGTGAACGCTTTGCGATTTCCAAGGCTCCCTCGGACGAGATCGGCAATTCCAGTAAACCGGAAGAGCGCGTCACGATGCGTTGCAATTCACTGGTGGTGTAAAATTCTAGTCGCGCCACGATACCAAAACGGTCGCGCAGGGGGTTGGTCAACATACCGGCACGAGTGGTTGCTCCAACCAGAGTGAACGGTGGCAAATCCAGTTTCACCGAGCGCGCCGCGGGACCTTCGCCGATCATGATATCGATCTGATAATCCTCCAGCGCGGGATACAGGATCTCTTCCACCACCGGCGACAGACGATGGATTTCATCGATAAACAGCACATCGTTCGGTTCGAGATTGGTTAACAGGGCAGCAAGGTCACCGGCACGTTCCAAAACCGGCCCGGAAGTATGGCGCATGTTGACACCCATCTCGCGTGCGATGATATGTGCCAACGTAGTCTTGCCCAGTCCTGGCGGGCCGAACAGTAACACATGGTCAAGAGGCTCCTTGCGTTTGCGAGCTGCTTCAATGAAAATTTCCAGCTGTCCGCGTATTTTTTCCTGGCCGATATATTCGTCCAGATGTTTAGGACGCAATGCACGCTCCTGCATTTCCTCCTGCAAAGAGACCGGAACGGGAGAAATAATGCGATCGACCGCAGTCAGATTATCGTTTTGGATCATGCTTTGGATAATAGCTTAAGTGCCTGGCGGATGCCGTCCGCCACATTTGCATCGGCGGACAATTGTTTGGCTGCCCAATCCGCTTCCTTCCCGCTGTAGCCCAACGCCAACAGCGCGTTAGTAATATCGTTGCCATGTGGCGTCACAACACCACTTGCGCCATCCGACACAGACACGATGAACTTATCTTGCAACTCCAACAACAGACGCTCGGCGGTCTTCTTGCCAACCCCTGGAATTCTGGTTAACAGCCCCACTTCCTTACTCGCCACGGCAATGGCAAGATCGTTCAAGCTCAAGCCAGACAGCACCGACAGCGCCAACTTCGGACCCACGCCACTAATTTTCAACAAGTGACGAAACGCCACGCGCTCGTCCTCAGAAGCAAAGCCATAGAGCAGGTGTGCATCCTCACGAACGATAAGTTGAGTATATAGCACCACACGTTCATGCAGTACAGGCAGGTTATAGAAGGTGCTCATCGGCACATTCACCTCATACCCCACGCCTTGAACATCCAACAAAATTTGCGGCGGATTTTTTTCCAACAAGTTACCTGTCAAACGCCCTATCATGTTTCCCTTGTTAATCTTTCTCGGCTAATCGTGCAAGCGCGATAATTATTGCATTAGAAAAATTACAATCACATTTATTCTGTGGCTGGAGAAGTTACCATGCTTTTAGCTTAATCTGCCATTCCGCATGCGCAAGCCCTTGGTAGCCAACTGGCCCAACCCCATACCAGCGTGCGCATGACAAATCGCACATGCCAGCGCATCCGCCGCATCCGGGCTGGGGGAGCCGGATAATTCCAGCAATCGCTGTACCATATCTTGCACCTGCTCTTTTTTCGCATGGCCGTTGCCTACCACCGCCTGCTTCACTTGCAACGCAGTGTATTCTGCAACCGGCAGGCTCGCCAGCACCGCAGCGCAAATCGCCGCACCGCGCGCCTGCCCCAGCAGCAGAGTGGATTGCGGGTTGACGTTAACGAATACTTTTTCTACTGCCACCAGCTGCGGCTGATGCGTTTCAATCACCTCACGCAATGAATTGAGAATGACTTTAAGACGCTCTGGCAGCTCGCCTACTGGCGTTTTGATACAACCGCTAGCGACATAAATGAGCTTTTGCCCCACTTTGTCCAGCACGCCAAACCCGGTGATGCGCAGACCGGGGTCTATACCTAAAATGCGTGCGGCAGAAGAAAGGCTCATCGATATAGGGAGGATTTACCCTTTCCCCTTATCCCTTCTATTCCCTCTTTATTCATTCCGCAATCACGGCCGTGGTATACACTTCTTGCACATCATCAAGGTTTTCCAGCGCGTCCAATAGCTTTTGCATGCGCACTGCATCGTCACCAGTAAACATCACTTCGACAATAGGCTTCATAGTTACTTCCGCCATTTCCGGCTTAAAGCCGGCTGCTTCCAAGCGCTGCTTCACTTCAACAAAATCATTGGGTGCGGTGATAACTTCGATACTGCCGTCATCATTGCTCACTACATCCTCTGCTCCCGCGTCCAGCACTACTTCCATTAGCGCGTTCTCATCGGTGCCAGGTGCAAAAATCATCTGCCCGCAATGTTTAAACAGAAATGACACAGAACCATCCGTACCGAGATTCCCGCCGTACTTGGTGAAAGCATGGCGCACATCGGCCACGGTGCGTGTCTTATTGTCGGTCATACAATTTACCATTACCGCTGCGCCATTGATGCCGTAGCCTTCGTAGCGAAGCTCAATATAATCCACACCTTCCAGTTCGCCGCTGCCGCGTTTGATGGCGCGCTCCACGTTATCTTTCGGCATATTCTGATCATAGGCTTTTTCCATCGCCAAACGCAGACGCGGATTAGTGGCCGGATCGCTGTCACCCAACCTGGCCGCCACGGTAATTTCCTTGATCAAGCGTGTAAAAACCTTGCCGCGCCTTTCATCCTGACGACCTTTGCGGTGCTGAATATTTGCCCATTTACTATGACCTGCCATGACATTTTCCCCGTTGATTGATTCCCGCAACCGACGCCGCAAGGATTTGCATCCTGATAAAGTAGCGCGGCTTTAAATTCGAAGTGCAACAGCTGATAATAAAGTGATGCTGCATTTCAGTGTAGCGCACCTTCTTCTTAAAGAATACCTGAAATAATGTTCTACATCCCAGCGCTTTGCGAGACCAATACTTGAGGCCGGCTACCATCCATTACACCTGCTCAGATGCCTTTGCATCGTGCCAGTTGGTTGACTTCCCCTTACTCAACCTTACAATCCCTATAAATACCGTGTTCCCGATAATTTATTGCAACATGATTTATCTAACACGAATGCGTTAGCGGATAAAATAATCTAACGTGCATGGCAAAGATGCCGCCCCCGATGATAAAACTCGCCATGCCCGTTTCCCTCACCCCAACCTTCTCCCGGTAGGAGAGGAAGCAAACGAATCGCTGCGCGAGTTTCACGTTAAAAAAATGGCTGAGAAGCTGATGATATGCGACGAATAGCATAACCGATGGAATTTATGAATCGAGCGATGCCACGATGAAGGTACTTATAATCTTAGGACATCCACGTAGCCCCAGCCTATGTTCAGCCCTTGCAAACGCCTATGAAAATGGCGCGCTAGCGGCCGGCATGGAAGTTGAGAAAATAGATTTGGGGGCAATAGACTTCGACCTTGACGTACACCCAGTCTCACCTCGGGATCAGCCTCTGGAACCTGGTCTGGAACACGCCTTGCAGCTCATCAAGTGGGCAGATCATATGACTTTTATCTATCCCGCCTGGTGGGGAGTAGGACCGGCGCGTCTTAAGGGATTTCTTGATCGGATACTATTACCGGGATTTGCTTTCAGAGAACGTGACGACGGCCACTTCGAGGGATTGCTGACCGGCAAGACCGCCCATCTCATCACCACTTTAGATATGCCACCTTGGGTATACCGATTCATCTACCGCGCCCCCGGTCACAATGCCATGAAGCGATCCGCGTTAGGCTTCTGTGGCATCACTACTACGCGCATTCTTGCGCTGGGCCCAGTGAAGGACTCCGAGCCAATTCAACGAGCCCAGTGGCTGGAACAATCCCGTGGGCTCGGTTTTTCCCTAAGGAATGGTGCCTCAAGCTATATCGATCGTATTACCACTAAACTGAAAGCTTGGCTCAAGGCGCTACGTCTCCAGTTTTATCCGATGACCTGGATGGCCTATACGGTAGGCGCATTGGGAGCAGCCGCGGCAAGTGAACACTGGAACACAGGGGTCTACTGGCTGGGTTATGCCTGCCTGTTCTTCCTGGAGGCAGCCACGGTATTTACCAATGATTGGTTCGACTATGAAAGTGACCGGTGCAACCGTCATTTCGGCCCCTTTACTGGCGGCTCTCGGGTACTTGTGGATAAAAATCTAAGTTTCGGTGAACTACGCGTGGGCATCGTAATATCATTGATGGCCGCCGCGGCCTGTACCGGCTTGCTCATGGATTATCTTGCAGGCAACAGTTCTGTACCTATCGTAATACTCATAATGACATTATTAGGGCTGGGCTATACCGCGCCTCCGCTGAAACTCGCCTGGCGTGGGCTGGGGGAACTCAATGTAGCTGTCACCCACAGCTTTGGTGTAATACTGTGCGGCTATATATTCCAAGGTGGGGAATGGAACAGTCCCTTTCCTTGGCTCATTAGCCTGCCGCTGCTTCTGGCGGTAATGCCGGCCATCATCCTCTCAGGCATCCCAGACTTCGAGGCAGATAAACAAGCTGGCAAACGCACCTTGGTGGTACGCCTGGGATTAGGCTGGACAACGCTGCTAGCTCTGGTATTAGCCGCGGCGGCGCCATTAGTCGTGGTACTCATCAAAGATCAGCCGGCTTTGCGCGGGAGCTTCCAAGGATTGCTACCGTGGGTGCTACCCCATGTTTGTCTGCTCGGATTTCTGATTTACCGTGCCTGGAGACAACAACAGCTATGCGGCCGCATTGATGGGCTGATGGTGGCATCGTTGACCTATATCATTTGGTTTGGATTGATTCCCTTGTTGCATTTAAAATGAGCTAGAAGTACCATCTAAAATGCATTAATTGCGCAGCACTATAAAACAATAAAGCTCAGCTCAGCACTGCGTTGAACGCCATAAAAAACTGGACGTTCACAACCTCTCCGCCATTTATTCCTTTCCAAAGCACCCTCATAAAGGACGTTTCTGGTTTCGACTGTGTGCATATTGATAAGGGAAAATGATGTCAAGCTTACTGAAGGTATCAGGGACGGTGGCAACTAAAAAAATATTCGCGATACTTTTTGCGCTCATCGCGTTGCATGCCACGATGTTTGAAGCGCACGCAGCGCCAGCGCTCGACAGTTCGTTCGGAAGCAGCGGCATCGTGCGCATCGGGGTGCCCTCCGGCGCGGAGGATACGCCATCCGCGTCCGCCCTGCAGCGCGACGGCAAGTTGCTGCTTGCCGGTTGGACGGCGGGACGGCAATCGCACGCTTTTGTTCTCCGGCTGCTTCCGAACGGTGTCCCTGATGCCACGTTCGGCCAGAATGGGGTTGCCTTGTTCGATCTGCCCATTGGATACTATAATCATGTCGAACAACTCGAGCAGGGTGCCGATGGTTCCATACTGATAAATGAATCTAGCGGGAGCAGCTATACACTGACCCGACTCACCGCTGCCGGCATTCTTGACACCAGCTTTGGCACGCAAGGTTTCTTCAGTGTGGCTGACGGGGCGCGCTTCGTGCAACAGCCGGACGGCGGTCTGCTGATCGTCTCAGACGCCACACAACTCCCGGGCCCCACGCAAGAGCCACAATTTGAATTGCGACTTACACGCCTTAACTCAGCCGGCGTGCGTGATTCCACCTATGCACCGAACGGCGAAAAGATACTCAGCGGCCTGCCTCCAAATTTTTTGATGGCCTCAAGTGTTCCACTTGTCGCTGAACCGAATGGTGGGTTTGCAGTCATGGCAAGAGAGGCCCTTAGCGGCGGCACTTATCTGCTGGCTCGCGTGACGGCCGCCGGCACGCTCAATCTTGGCTTTGGAAATGGCGGTTTGGTCTCGGGGCACAACTTGGGCAACCCCTTCGATCAGCCGGTCGCGATGGTGCGCACCGTCAATGGCGGATTGCTTCTGATGGGCGATGCTTCAACCCTCGCGAGCGGCACCAAGCGCGTATTGTGGCGAGTCACTGCCGGTGGCTTGGCCGATGCATCTTTCGGTACTGCCGGTCGACTTGAGATCGGCGGCGGCAGCTCCTACGGTTTTCGATTGGCAGCGCTGAGTGATGGCAGTATCGCATTGCTCGACAGCGTCTACGCCACAACTGCGCACGTGAGTCGCCTCGATGCCAGCGGAGTCCTGGATAGTGCTTTTGGTGCTGCCGGCAGCACGACGATTGCACTTGCCGGCTATGATGCGTTCTCCGCCATAGGCGTCCTGCCAAATGGCGCAGGCGGCTTGTTGATACCGGCTGCGGCCGCTCGGATCATGATATGCGCCCCCTTTCTTGGCCCTTGTTTTCCTAGAGGCGCGGATGCAGCCGTCGCAAGCCTCGATAGCAGTGGTCATCTTCAAACAAGCTATGGTCGAGGCGATGGCTTCGCTGTCGCTGTCATGAACACCGCCGAATACAGCAACGACAAAATTGACACGATACTGGTTGAAACTTCCGGCAAAGTTGTGCTTGCAGGTAGTTCAGATGCAGACGCGACCTTTGGTTATTTTCTTGAACGCCTGACGGCAAATGGTTCCCCCGACATTGAATTCGGGACGAACGGGCGCGTGGCGCCAAGACAGAACAACCCCTTCATGGGTAAGGTGCGTGCAGCTGAACAAGAAAGCGGCGCGATAACGGTCGTGGCCGGAAGAGCCGACACGGCGTTTCGTTTTGACTCTACCGGGACGCTCTACACCGGATTCGCACCCGCTCTCGCAGTACCGGCGATATCCCAAACGGATATCGCGTTGGGCGTTCGTCCGGATGGACGCATGCTTTACGTAATGACAACACCGAACAGCGGAATTGGAGCTGCATATTTGCAGCAGACAATGCCGGATGGCACACCTGACCTGGATTTTGGCGCGAGTGGTAAAATCGGATTCGCGTTGTCTGGGGAGGGTTCATTCCAGACGGATCTGGTTTTGCTTGGCGATGGCTCAGTTGTCTTTGCCGTGCTGACGAATCAGAACCTGCGTCTTTATAAGGTCGATCCGCATGGGCAACCGGTAGCTTCGTTTGGGACGGCCGGACAGCTTACCTATGCTGTTGCCGATACACGCTTTGTCGCACCATTCTCCTTGCTCTCACTGAGTGATGGCACCCTGCTGGCTGGCATTCGCGACGTACCATACTATTCGTCATTATTCGGTTCGCCAAGCGGATCACTCCTCGTGATTCGGATTTCCAGCAATGGCATGCTGATCGGGGCGAACAATTTGTTGGCGGATCTGGGTAATTTCACTTGGAATTTTGCTGCACTGCCCGATGCTAGTGTGGTGATAGCGCGCAGCCGTAGCTATAGCACAACAAGTTCGGTAGCACTATATCGCCTGCTTCCGAATAACAGCCTTGATGCGAGTTTTGGCATCGGCGGGG
>NZ_CAKMHQ010000007.1 GCF_927312905.1 Candidatus Nitrotoga sp. 1052 | reverse complement strand
ATCATGGTGGCGAAGTTCAGTGAAGTGCGGTGGAATAAATCAGTGTTTCCTTAACGATTTTCCCTGTAATTGGCTTTTCCCTATGCCGGACGAGTCGGCTTAGGGGAAACAAACTTTTGCTTCAGCCAAGTGCCGAAATATTTATGGAGAAAATTTTTCCTCTCCCTAAATCCGACAAGCAAGCTTTTCTGCAGAAAATATATTCTGGAAGAATTCCGCATTAGTGGTGATGTCCGCCTTCGCCATGCGTATGGCCATGTTCCAGCTCTTCGGCAGTAGCGGCACGTACATTGGTAACAATACCTACAAAGTTTAGCGTTTTGCCAGCAAGCGGATGGTTACCATCTACGGTCACTTCGGTATCGGTTACATCAACAACAGTGTAAAGCGAATAATCGTCATCGTCGCCATCTTCCACTCCCCCCTCGAACTGCATGCCGATGGCAATTTCATCCGGGAATAAATTGCGCGGCTCAACGCGCACCAGGTCGTGCTCATACTCTCCAAAAGCATCGTCCGGTTCCATCGTAATTTTAAGTTCAGCACCTACGTCCTTGCCTTGTAGCGCTTCTTCCACAGTCGGAAATATGCCGTCATAGCCACCGTGCAAATAGCTGATGGGGTCTTCTGTCTTTTCCAACAGGCTGCCGTTTGCATCAAATAACTCATAGCGCAACGATACAACAGTGTCTTTTGCAATTTTCATTTCAACTCCTTTATCAGATCGAGAATTTCATCGGCGTGACCGTGTGCGTGAACACCATACAAAGCATGGCGTAACCTGCCTTGCTTGTCGATCACAAAAGTGGAGCGCTTGATTGAGATTTTTTTTATGTTCATCTACCTCTTTGTCTCCGCCCATTTCTTTCATAAAGCATACCGTATTTTATGCAAACTTTAGATTCTGCGTTTAAAACAATAGTGCAGATAGGCCATGCATTCGTCGCGACTGATTCGCATTTGCTATCAACTGACAAACTATCATCCATTACGCATGTCGCTTAGCAAATGCCATACGATGCATTCGTTAATTAACCTGCAAGTGATTCCCGCACTGGAGGTTGCACTTTTAATGCAAATCGAATCTAGTTTCATTTGGACGAAAGTATTTTTGTGTGCTTTGGTGTGAGTATAATATCAAATATGAAAACCAATTCCTCCATGCTTGGTGGGTTAACGACAGAGGAGTTTTTACGCGATTACTGGCAAAAAAAGCCCTTACTCATTCGCCAGGCATTCTCGCAATTCAATGGGTTGCTCGATCAGTCGCAGTTATTCGCCTTGGCTTGTACTGAGGATGTGCAGTCTCGCCTCGTGACCCAACGGCACGGTCAGTGGCAAGTGCAAGATGGCCCATTTAAAGCGACAAAGTTCGATAGCTTAAGAAAGAGTAAGTGGACTGTGCTGGTGCAAGGAGTGAATCAGCACCTGCAAACAGCAGCCGCGCTATTAAAGAATTTCAGCTTCATACCGCATGCGCGTTTGGATGATCTTATGGTGAGCTATGCCCCCAAAGGGGGAGGCGTGGGCGCGCATTTCGATTCTTATGATGTGTTTCTTTTGCAGGGCTCGGGGCATCGTCGCTGGCAAATTTCCGCACAACAGGATCATACACTGGTAGAAGGCGCTCCATTGAGGATCCTGCAACGCTTCCAGATGGAACAGGAGTGGGTGCTGGCACCAGGCGATATGCTCTATTTGCCGCCGCATTATGCTCATAACGGCATCGCCGAAAGCGATTGCATGACATATTCCATTGGTTTCCGTACCCCGACCCATCAGGAATTGGCGGAACAGTTTCTGGTGTACATGCAGGATCGGGTTTGCTTGGACGGCATGTATGCCGATCCGGATCTAAAACTTCAACGCCATCCCTCAGAAATCGGTACGGATATGCTACGTCAGGTAGTGCAGATCATCCGGCGGATAAAATGGACTAAACGCGACATTGCCAATTTCCTCGGTAGCTATCTCAGCGACCCTAAGCCGCATATATTTTTTGATCCTCCTACGAATCCACTTAGTCGTGCTCGCTTCGAACAGGTGATACAAACCTGCGGCGTGGCGATGGCCCTGAAAACGCAGATGCTATGTCATAACGGCGTGGTGTTCATTAACGGCATGGCGCACACCGTCGGTAAATACGCCTATCGAGAATTACGTTCTCTCGCCGATGCGCGTCAGCTCGATTCCACTGTAGGCCTGTCGCGGGAAGCAGTTGAATTGCTTTATCTGTGGTATACAGACGGCTATATTGTACCTATTGCAAGCAAGCACATAGATAAATAAGCATATTATTTTAGAAAACCTCGAAGAAAATTGGCATCAACGTTGATATTATGTTACGCCATTTCTGCCATCCGCCTATAAATTATACTTCATGCCCCTCAGGTCTCGATTCGATAGAATGTAAATGATGGCTTCTACCCTGAATTCCGCCACTGCATTGGATTTGAAAAAATCATGATAGCCATCATTATTTGCTAGAATAATTATATATATTGGTATAGAATGCCGCGTCTTCGCTGTAATTTAGCGTTGTAGCGGACTGAAATTTCCCGGTTTTTGTATGTAAATTTAATTATTGTGAAGGAAATGTAAATGAAACGTTTTGCTCTAGTTGCTGCCCTGTTGGCATTGTCCCTGACTGCTTGTGGCGAAAAGCCTAAGGCACCTGCAGTTGAAACTCCAGTTGTTGTAACACCTGCTCCTGCACCTGCACCTGCTGTTGAGGCTGCTGCTACTGCCGCTGGTAGTGCTGCAGAAGCCGCCGGTAGTGCTGCAGAAGCCGCCGGTGCTGCTGCTACTGCGGCGGGTACTGCTGCTGATGCCGCTCATGGTGCTGCTGACGCTGCTAAGGATGCAGTGAAGAAGTAATCTTTCTTTTTGCACTATAAAAAGCCGATCTAAAGTCGGCTTTTTATTTTTGTAGTTTACCTTTAAACAATTTCTCGCCAAGCAAGTCCTTCGTCTTGCTTAGCCACCGCAACCCATTCTGGGTTGCAATTGAGCGCTGTGCTTAACGCATATACCGCCAGTTCAGGCGTGTTATTTTTACGGCTTAGATGTGCAGCCACAATATGCTGCAAGCGGCTATAGTCCAACCGTGCCAGCAGAGCTGCCGCGTCCGCATTATTCAGATGGCCGAATCGCCCACCGACACGCTGCTTAAGACTTAGTGGGTAATCACTGTTGGCCAACAGTGCAGCATCATGATTGCATTCCAGCACCAAGGCATCACAGCCACTTAGCGTCACCTCAATATGAGGCGTGGAACAACCAATATCGGTCAACACCCCCAATCGTTTCGCACCATCGCTGAACGTATACTGCACTGGCTCAGCTGCATCATGTGGCACGGGAAAAGGCTGCACCAACAGCTCATCAATAGCGAAGGGATGGTGAGAGTCGATTTTTGTCAGCTTGGGTATATTGCCTAGAAATTTGAATTGCGCGCGAAATGTACCGTGCGTCAACCATATCGGAATCGAATACTTACGTGCCAGCCGCGCCACCCCAGCAATGTGGTCGCCATGTTCATGCGTCACTACGATGCCGTTAAGACAATCAGGGGCTAAGCCAAGACGCGCCAGACGCATACAGGTATCAGCTAGGGGAAAGCCGCAGTCCATTAATACACTTGTTTTACCAGCTTGCACTACCAGTGCATTGCCTTCGCTACCGCTACCAAGTGAAGCGAAGCGCATCGATTAAGATCTAACGCTACTTGGTTAACTGTTTGTACAGCAATTCTACTATACGCTGCGTGGCTTGGTCCTTGCCAGAATTTCCGTTGAGTGCAACAACTTCACAGCCAGCGTTATTCTCACGCACGGTCACCTGATAACGTGAAGCTCCTTCAGCCGGATTTTTAGTTGATTTGCGGTCGCTATTATTACGCCAGAACATCAAGTCATTGACCCAGCTTTCTTTCTTCGCTATATCCTTGCTTGCGTTCACAAAATATATGCCGCTGACCCTATCCTTGTCCTGTACCTCGATACCCGCCTGATCTAACGCCAGTCCTACCTTACGCCAGCTCTTGTCAAATGGCTCGTTCAATATAATTATTTTGTTGCCGTTAATCTCTTGTAGCTTAGGCATGGCGGCCGTTCCTAATGAGGATCTAGCGACGGACGCTTGCGATCCAGGTATTTGCCCTGCCTGAACCTGATTTTCCGTGCCACCACCCAACTTGATCATCAATAACTGCAACATGCTGGCTTCCAGCTCAGGATCATTCGGACGCGGCCTCCATTTATAGCCATTCTTATCCACATCCAGCGCTTCTTCCATGCCGCGGTGGCTAATATAAATTTCCGAGCCGCTGCCATCCTTGCTACGCTCCAAGCGAGTGCGATACATATCCTGTTCGCCAGATGAATTAAGTTGATCGAATATATTGCCAAGTATTTTACTTAAACCACTTTTCTGCACTTTGGCGTTCCTCACCGTCCAGTCTGTTTCGATGAGGCCAGCCGCAGGATTGTCGGATTTTATGATAAAACCTTGTTCCTTCCAGAACTCTTTAACCAGCGGCCACACACTCTCTACTTTGCCACCCACGACTAGCCAACGTTGGGTGCCACTACGTTCTAAATGCACATTCTTCACTTCTGGCAATACGGTGGTGGCAGCACCAACTTGCGCTATTTGACCTCCCTTAACAAAATCTGAAAAGTTTGCCACGGTCTCGCCGTCACTACTCGGTATGGCATGTTTATCTCTAGTTACAGGAGTAGTCAGGTCAGGCGGGACTTCTAGAGTCGGCATCTTGTTTGCGGCAGATTTATAATCAACACGCTGGTTTTCAAGGCCAATGGCACTGCACCCAGCCAAAATCAATAATGAAATAAATAATGCGGTTACATATAGTGTTCTCATGCCGTCCCTGAAATTGATTATGACCGTAAGTTCAATTATTTGAGCATTGCATAATGTAAGAAATGCTCTGATGTTTTTGATACGCAGTAACAGACGAAAGTTCCGTCATTTCTCCCACTATAGCGAGGAATTGTACTGGTAATTGGTCTGAATTAAGCTAATCGATCGCTCCTGCCTGACGCATCGCATTCTCCACTATACCTTGGGAGACTGCAGACAGTGGCGTAAGCGGCAGGCGTAGTACATTCTTCATTTTTCCCATAGACGACACAGCCCATTTTACCGGTATAGGGTTCGCCTCAATAAACAAGTAACGGTGCAACCCAAGCAGGCGAAAATTGATCTCGCGCGCCTTGACCACTTCACCGTTCAAGGCGGCCAAACACATCTCATGCATTAACCTGGGCGCCACGTTGGCGGTAACAGAAATCGTGCCATGTGCGCCCAGCAGTATCAGTGCCAACGCACTCGCATCATCACCACTATATACCGCGAAATCTTTGGGCACCCGCTGTAATAGATCACTCCCACGCTCGATATCACCGCTCGCATCCTTGATGCCAACAATATTAGGAATCTGTGCCAAGCGCAGAACAATATCGTTATGCATGTCCACACAGGTACGTCCCGGCACGTTGTAGAGGATATGCGGCATATCCACAGCCTCGGCAATGGCTTTAAAGTGCAGGTACAAACCTTCCTGTGTTGGCTTGTTGTAATACGGCACCACTGTCAGCGAAGCATCTGCGCCTGCCTTTTTTGAGAAAGCTGCCAATTCGATAGCTTCTTTAGTTGAATTAGCGCCTGTTCCGGCAATCACTGGAATGCGCCCGGCGGCGTGCTCCACTGCCACCTGAATCAACATCTCATGTTCGGTTAGATTCACCGTTGGCGATTCGCCTGTAGTACCAACCACTACGATACCATCCGTGCCCTGCATAATATGAAAATCAATCAGTGCGCGGAACGCAGTTAAATCCAGACTGCCGTCCTCGTACATTGGGGTCACGATTGCAACAATACTGCCCTTAATCATTGTTTTTGGCAATGCTGAAATTGAATCGATCATCTAGGCCATTTATTTCTTAGTGGACGCCGAACAATTCAACATCGAAAACCAATGCTGCATTTGGCGGGATAGCACTTCCTGCACCTCGTGCACCATAACCCAAGTCAGCGGGAATTATGAGCGTGCGTTGACCGCCGACTTTCATGCCAGCGACTCCTTGATCCCAGCCTTTAATTACGCGCCCTTCGCCTAATGGAAAAGAAAAACGTGCACCACGATCGAGAGAGCTATCAAATTTTGTACCTTTGTTATTTGGTGCGGTCGCACTGTAAAGCCAGCCCGTGTAATGCACGTCGACCGTTTTACCTGCTACGGCTTCTTTGCCATCGCCGACTTTGTGATCTATTTTAATGAGTTTTGTAACTACAGTCGCCGCATTATCGGCGGCAGAAAATGCGTTCTGGGTTAGCAACATCATAGGCAACAGAAGCATGCCGGAAAAAAATAATGCTTTAATTTTATGCATAATCAAACCTCAGTAAAAAATAAGTATGCAATAGTATCATTTAAGGAAGCATCTATAAAATCCTGTATTGATCTTCTCCTAAGATGGGAATCCAGTCTAAAAAATACTGGATTCCCGCCGCTTACCCTAAGATAAATAATCTGAAAATAGGATAACGACAATTTTATATGATATTAGCCCTTGTCGAACCTCATTACCCCACCCAAGCAATGAATTTTGATGGTATCTTTAGCGGCGAAGCGGCCTTCCAGAAGCTGTTTAGCGAGCGGATTCTCCAGTTGCGACTGAATGGCACGTTTAAGCGGACGGGCGCCATAAGTAGGATCGAAACCGGCGGTGGCAATTTCCGCCAGAGCGGCATCGGTAATCTCCAGTTTCATATCCATTGCAGCCAAGCGGTTTTCCAAATAGCCCAACTGGATACGCGCGATAGCCTTGATGTTTTTCTCATCCAGTGCATGGAACACCACCACTTCGTCAATGCGGTTGATGAATTCAGGACGGAAATAACTTTTTACCTCGCCCATCACCGCCAGTTTGATTACCTGGTAATCATCGCCTGATAGCTGTTGGATCATTTGACTGCCAAGGTTAGAGGTCATTACAACCACTGTATTCTTGAAATCTACGGTACGCCCTTGTCCGTCAGTCATTCGGCCATCATCCAGCACTTGCAGAAGCACGTTGAACACATCGGGGTGCGCTTTCTCCACTTCGTCCAGCAAAATGACGGAATACGGTTTGCGCCGTACGGCCTCGGTAAGCCCGCCGCCCTCTTCGTAACCAACATAGCCTGGCGGCGCACCAATCAGACGCGACACGGAATGCTTTTCCATATACTCACTCATGTCAATGCGGATGAGGTGATCTTCTGAATCGAACAAAAACCCAGCCAACGCCTTGCATAATTCGGTCTTACCCACTCCAGTGGGACCTAAAAACAAGAAGGATCCATAGGGACGGTTAGGATCCCCCAGCCCAGAACGCGAACGACGGATTGCGTCCGACACCAAGCGTACCGCCTCGTCCTGTCCGACCACGCGCTCGTGCAACTTGATTTCCATCTGCAGCAGTTTGTCACGCTCGCCCTGCATCATCTTGGAAACGGGAATGCCGGTGGCACGACTCACCACTTCTGCAATTTCCTCCGCACCAACGTGCGTGCGCAGCAGACGATTCTGAGGCTTGGCTACCTCAGCCTGATTCGCCTCTTTCAATTTCGCTTCGAGTTGCGGAAGTTTGCCATATTGCAACTCGGCTACTTTGTCCAATTTGCCTTCGCGTTGCAACCGGATAATTTCGGCACGTACGCGTTCGATTTCTTCCTTTACCTGTGCCGTGCCATGTGCCGATCCTTTTTCCGACTTCCATATTTCTTCCAGGTCGGCATATTCACGCGACAGCTTTTCAATCTCGTCTTCGATAAGCTGCATACGTTTTTTCGATGCCTCGTCCTTTTCCTTCTTCACTGCTTCGCGTTCAATTTTCAATTGAATCAGGCGCCGGTCAAGTTTGTCCATCACTTCCGGTTTGGAGTCAATTTCCATCTTGATGCGCGCGGCGGCTTCGTCTATCAGATCAATTGCCTTGTCCGGCAAAAAACGGTCGGTAATATAGCGGTGCGACAATTCTGCCGCTGCCACGATAGCCGGATCGGTAATCTCCACACCGTGGTGCAACTCATATTTTTCCTGCAAGCCGCGCAGGATAGCGATGGTTGCTTCCACTGTCGGCTCATCCACCAGCACCTTTTGGAATCGACGCTCTAGCGCGCCATCTTTTTCAATGTATTTACGGTATTCATCCAGCGTAGTGGCGCCGATGCAATGCAACTCGCCACGTGCCAGCGCTGGTTTCAGCATGTTGCCCGCATCCATTGCACCTTCAGCCTTGCCCGCGCCGACCATGGTATGCAGCTCATCAATAAATACGATGATGCGCCCTTCCTCCAAGGCTATTTCCTTTAGCACAGATTTCAGGCGTTCCTCGAATTCGCCGCGATATTTCGCACCGGCCAGTAGCGCCGCCATATCAAGCGACAACACGCGCTTGCCCTTCAGAGATTCCGGCACTTCTTCGTTGACAATTCGCTGCGCTAAACCCTCCACGATAGCAGTCTTACCCACGCCCGGTTCACCAATCAAAACCGGGTTATTCTTGGTGCGGCGTTGCAGAACCTGAATAGCGCGACGGATCTCATCGTCACGTCCGATCACCGGATCCAGCTTGCCTTGACGGGCACGCTCGGTAAGGTCCATAGTGTATTTCTTCAGCGCCTCACGCTGACCCTCGGCTTCCTGGCTACCCACGTTTTGCCCACCACGCACCGCGTTGATAGCTTGTTCCAACGCCGCACGGACCACACCTTGCTGCTTCAATAGACGCCCGCATTCACCCTTGTCTTCTGTTAGAGCTAACAAAAACATCTCCGAGGCAATGAATTGGTCGCCGCGATTTTGCGCTTGCTTATCGGCGAGGTTCAGCAGGTTAGCGAGATCGCGCCCAACCTGTACCTCGCCTCCGTGCCCTTCCACCTTGGTTAACCGCTCCACACTTTGCGTCAACGCCTCTTTTAAAGGAACTACATTACCACCTGCGCGCGCAAGCAGTGAGGCCGCGCCACTATCGGCATCGTTGAGCAATGCCAGAAGTAAATGCTGCGGCTCAATGAATTGATTGTCACTACCCACAGCCAAACTCTGCGCATCAGACAGCGCCTGTTGCAGCTTAGTCGTAAATTTGTCGAATCGCATAATGGCTCCTTAATAAAAATTATGAATTGATAGATGGGGCAGATGGTAGAAATTTCAAGTATCCCAAAGCCATATTCGATCCAATTAATACAAACCCAGTTACTCAAGGTTGCATCTCGCAGTGAGACTGTATATTAAAAAGCATGCCCCTCCAATCCTTGTATCCATCTTGGCACTCGATCTGACTTCGCCTTGACTGGGCAATCCTCTTTAGTCTAGAATATTTTTCGTTTTTCCATGAGTCCGGTACGGAAAGCTTGCCGTGAACGGGCGAATGCTGGCGGCTCTTGGGTCAACCGACAGCTTGTGTGCATGACATCTTGCTGAATGACTACAACATCGTGCAGGCCATGGCCATCGCCACAAGGAGAAACAATCAATGGATAACTTCCAGATATATGAATTTACGCCGTTGTGGCTGACCATAGACCGCATAGGTCCATTCCAGACACAACCGGAAGAAATAAACTTCACCGACAATAATGGCGAGTCTTGCAATTTCTTTATGCTCCATTCCAAAAATGGCCGAGGCAAGACGACGATATTGGAGCTGATTCCAGCCTTGATGGGAATGACAGGCTTTACCAAGCCACAGGATTTAGCCGCAGCTCATAATCGCCGCCTCGACTCACCTTTTAATCTGGAAAACCTGGATCGTGGCCCGGGACGGGCGCAATTGGATTTTCGTATTCACTATAATGAAGATGGCCGTGAACAAGTCGCAGTGCTGTCCCTGCTTGCTGGTCAGATGGAGATAGCAAATAGCTTGCGTCAGTGGGACGAAGAAGCGCTGAGCAAAGTGGGTGCGCAACAGTGGCATCGTTTTGGTTTCTGCCGCGATGAAGCAGAAACTTGGTCTACAATTGGCCTGCATGATAAATGGATTGCAAACTTTATTTCAGGTATTGATGCAGCCACGGGTGAAAAAATTGGTGGCTTTGAAGAAAGCATACTGGACTGGCCCACAGTCATTTATTTCTCTGCCTATCGTAATATTGTGCCAGTTAATCCGGATCAGCATCGCGCCATTGTTCCCCCTATGAACTGGAATTACGCGCCTGCGCACTCTTTTGGCTCAGAAAGCGGCGATTGGCGTGACTCGCTCGACAACCTATTGGTTTGGTTGAAGTGGCTTGATGACGGACGCTTTGATCGCGCGGTAAAATTGGTTAATGATCGAGTTTTTGCTGGTACCGTTACCGCAATCAAGGATGTTCGTAAAGATCCGCATGAGGTTGATGTCGTGCGCAATGGAAATCTGCATCGACTCGACAAACTCAGCAACGGGGAAAAAAGTCTGGTGCAATTGTTTGTACGTCTCGGCACATATATGACGCGCAACACAATTTTACTGATTGACGAACCTGAAGCACATTTACACGAAGACTGGCAACAGCGGCTTCTTTCCCAGCTTAAAAAAATGGCACAGGAGCAGTTTCCTGGATTGACGATTGTTTTGGCTACCCATTCATCAAAAATGATGGCTACTTTTGCATTAGAGCGGGAAGAAGATAATCTGCGCAAAGGCTGTAATTTATGCGACACCGTAGAAGTAAAAGCAAATTTTCCCCGGCCCAAGGAGAGAGTTTTCAGTAGGCCTGAAGAACGTTAATTGGATTTCAGGCCAGTGCAATCGTGGTCACGGGAAGAAAACGGTCAGTTATATTAAAGCTGCCACATTTCTGCAGGATTAATTAACTTGAGGCTTTTTTTGGGGCCTCTATTATGCTGAGCCCGCATGGGGCCATATAAATTTTTGGATTAAATCTTTTGAAATTTTAGCGGCGCATTGAATCGAAAAAATCAGCGTTGTTCTTAGTCGCTTTAATTTTATCCAGTAGAAATTCCATTGATTCCAATTCATCCATTGGGTAGAGTAGTTTGCGCAGCACCCAAATTTTGGGCAGAATATCCGATTTAATCAGCAACTCTTCTCTGCGTGTACCGGAACGATTGATGTTAATGGCCGGATAGATGCGTTTCTCTGCCATGCGTCGGTCAAGATGAATTTCCATATTGCCGGTGCCCTTGAATTCTTCGTAAATCACATCATCCATGCGGGAACCGGTATCCACTAGCGCCGTGGCGATAATGGTAAGTGAGCCGCCTTCTTCAATGTTGCGGGCCGCTCCGAAAAAACGTTTGGGACGTTGCAGGGCATTAGCATCAACGCCGCCAGTAAGCACTTTGCCGGAAGACGGCACAACTGTGTTGTAGGCACGCGCCAGCCGGGTGATGGAATCCAGAAGGATGACTACATCCTTCTTATGTTCAACTAGGCGCTTGGCTTTTTCGAGCACCATTTCGGCGACTTGGACGTGGCGCGTGGCAGGCTCGTCAAAGGTGGAAGCGACCACTTCGCCGCGCACGCTGCGACTCATTTCGGTGACCTCTTCGGGACGTTCGTCGATCAGCAGAACAATCAGATGTGCATCCGGGTTGTTTGCCGCGATGGAATGGGCGATGTGCTGCAACATCACGGTCTTGCCAGATTTTGGCGAGGCTACCAGCAACCCGCGCTGACCTTTACCAATGGGAGCGACAATATCAATGATGCGACCTGTAACGTTTTCTTCGGCACGGATGTCTCGCTCCAGTGCCATTTGCTTGGTTGGGAACAGGGGTGTCAGGTTTTCGAACAATATCTTGTTCTTCGTGTTTTCCGGAGCCTCGGAATTAACCTTGTCTACCTTTACTAAGGCGACGTAACGTTCCCCTTCTTTTGGAGTGCGTATCTCGCCTTCGATCGAATCTCCGGTATGCAGATTGAAACGACGGATCTGGCTTGGACTAACGTAGATATCGTCCGGCCCCGCCAAGTAAGAAATGTCCGGCGAGCGCAGAAAGCCAAATCCGTCGGGTAACACTTCCAGTGTACCTTCACCGAAAATACTCTCGCCCTTTTTTGCCTGATTTTTCAGCAAAGCGAAAATCAGGTCTTGCTTACGCATGCGGTTGGCATTGTCAATCTGGTTTGTTGTTGCCATGGCCACCAGTTCGGTGATGTGTTTGGTCTTGAGGTCAGATAAATGCATATAGGGATGGATGGGTGATGTTACGAAGTTTAGGGAGCCTGCTTAGGGAGGTATTACGGATTGTGCGGGGATGCCCGCGCGCATTAACTGTCTTGAGTATCAGGATTTGTAGAGTATGGTGCAGCAGGATCTAACGAAACAAGACAATTACGAAGCGAGCTTAAATGATTTAAATATGGCTGTCAATAAATGCGGTGAGTTGCGATTTAGATAACGCGCCGACTTTGGTTGCTTCGATATCTCCGTTCTTGAACAGCATTAGCGTGGGAATGCCACGGACACCGTATTTCTGTGGAGTTTGCTGGTTTTCATCTACATTCATTTTGGCTACGGTCATGCGCCCGGCATATTCCTTGGCGATTTCTTCCAGAATCGGAGCGATACTGCGGCATGGGCCGCACCATTCTGCCCAATAGTCCACCAGTACTGGTAGCGGTGCTTGCAATACATCAGCGGCAAAGGTTGAATCGGTAACATACTGGATGTGCTCACTCATGATGAATCTCGCTTTATAATTAGAAAGTAAAAATACAATTGATTTAATGTGAAGCTGAGTGAAGGTGCGCTGCAGAAGTTAGGAATGCATCCTAACTAAAAAAAGACAAGATGTGAAGTGCTTACACATATTTTGTCAGCGCAAAGTAGTAATGTCCCCTTCAGAGGAGGAAGTTCACGAGCTGGGTGAACAATGTTTTCCGATGTTCATGGTGCGGCCTCCAGAAGAAAAGCCGGAAGACAGCCATAACGCCTGTTGTCGTTCAAATCGGAGACACCATTCATTGCTCTGAATCCTGCGTCAGTCATGCCTTTTTTGCGATTCACCTCTTCATTTAACCGGACACTATTGATCAAAATTAAATATAATTAAAAATTGTGGTTCATCCGACTTTCCTATGGGTAGCCTGAACCGGATACAGATCAAGACCGCC
>NZ_CAKMHQ010000006.1 GCF_927312905.1 Candidatus Nitrotoga sp. 1052 | reverse complement strand
ATATCATGGTGGCGAAGTTCAGTGAGGTGCGGTGGAATAAATCAGTGTTTCCTTAGGTACAGCAATAGCTGAGTCATTGTCAAAGTTAGGGCTTTTTGATCTCCAAATATACCAATTAAAAGCGGTTCAAAGAATCTTCAATAAGATACTCGATTGCAGTGGAGTATATAGAGCTGATCTATCAATAAGAATGGATACTGCTATAGAAAAGGGCGCGCTCGGCAAGGACTTCGGAAGGTTTGGCTGGTATATAGTTCATAGATGCTTGCTTAATTCCACAAGAAGATAACATAAATCTATAAAGCCCGTTTTTTATAAGCCCCGCGCTTCTTCGGAAATTCATGGGGAATCAATGAAACAATATCTGAAATCTCCCCAAGCGTTTTACTGATCCCCGCCTCCATCGCTGGAATTACCCGCAGTGTTTTATGAATTTTGCAAAAGTTGTAAAACATAAAATTCAAGCTGATCGCATGCATGTGATGTTCTAGTTTCTTACTGAATGCATTTGTCAGGCGCGTGAAGCGGTGCATGTGTGACACAAAATAATTTGTACCCTTTTTCTCTAGCCAGTAACTTATTTTGCGCCATGCGGCATTTAAATTTCCATCTTGTATTTTCAGACTTTCGGCGGCCTACCGATCCAGTTTATCCCCGCTATTTTTGCCAGTTGATAGAGCTCTGATATAGCCTGCCTGTATATGGAACGAGTCGCGCGTGAGTCATTAAGTCCCTCTGAATGAGCGGCAGCGATTGCTGCCCGTCCTTTAGCTGTTCTAACGCCCCCTGACCCATGCCCAGCGCATTTTGATTTGCCGGGTAGGGCAATACGTTCACATTGTTTTCCGTTGCCATACTGCTGCTTAGCGGTGCATTGAGACCGGGGAGAATCCCATTTTTCACTAAATGATTCCGAACTCATTGATCCCTCCTTTAGGTATGCGATAGTAATCCAGTTCAGCCAACTCCCATTTACTCTGTAATGACTGAGCAATTTTCCTCACGTTTCGTATGCTGATTACTCCGGCTTTACTTTTCCGCCTCATAAACTCATCGGCAACATGTTCCACAGAAGACCAGCAATTATGGAGTATTTGCTCTGTCTTATTCCATGCCCGTTCAAATTCTCTATTAAAGTGAGTAGTTTTATCTCCCGAATATTTATGAAAAAGTAATTTTTCTAGTGAATTAGTTGCTCTTATCATGTCGCTGGAGTGTGGATTTTTAGAATCACTTATACCCATTCGTTCATTACAAACTGGGCCAGCTAACTCTACGCATGTTTCCGCGAAATAATTATCAGAAAAAAGGGTGTCGAATAAAGAAACATACCCACTCTTCTGTTTTATCTTGGCAGGACCCGCGAAGTAAGGGTCCCCACCTGCAAATAAAAAAACTACCAAGTGAGCTGCCTCATGGGTAGCTGTAGACAGCATTGGGTCTCTATATTTACTAACACTTAACATATTCATCTGTTTTATTTCTTTCTCAATTAAATTTAAGTAATGCAGTAAATTTGGATAGCTAACCCGTCACTCATAAGTTGTCAGCGTCTTAAGTACAGGGCGAACAGGGCGGGTTTTGAGGTGATTTGGGGTAATTACTCTAGAAATTCTCCTAGGGGAATTTACCCAAAAAGCCTTCAAACCCGCCCTGCCTGCCCTGCGTAAGTAGCTGCACAATTCAGCTCACCAAGATGCACCAGCCCTATGTAATAACGTTTACCGTTACTTTTTGACTCTGTAAATCCACGCTCAGAAAGCCGTCTCGTAAAACTCGCCTTTGAGTTGTATCTAAAGGCGTTTCTAATACACCAGTCCCGCCATTGCTCAAATAGATAAGTTTGTTCAATTTTTCCATTGGGATTTGGTTGGCATTTTTCATTCAAAAACTCTCCGAGCAAATCGCTTTCTTTTCGATAAGCTGTATGTTCTGCCTTGATGGTGGCACTTAATTTCAACCCATCTTTTCGCCACTTCAAAGCACCTTCAATCATCCACATCAAAATTCCGTCCCGTTCATCTAAGAGCTTCTGTTCAAGATAAGGGTCTTTTTCTGAATCTGTGAATTTCCTCCTGAACGGGATAAGGGCGAGCCTGCGCCAAATGCCATCATCGTCCCCGGTAATAATCGGTTTGTGATTCGTTCGAAGCCAAGCTTTATAGGTTGGCATGTATTCAAAAAACTCTTTATGCAAAAAACGAGCTGAGATAAGTTCGCGCCCTGCTAGTTGTTTTATGATTTGTTCATCTAACCTATCACCCGCCTGTAGTTCATTAATTGAGACATAACGAGCGCCAGCAAGAGCAGCTAGGTCATTTCTAGGTGCGGAATCATCGCCCCGCCTCATGGTGAGTAAGGTTGAAGGTGCCATGCGCCCATAATCACCGATAATTGTAGAAACCACATTATTGAAAACGCTTTTTCCGTTGCTACCATGCCCAAAGCATACGAACATAACCTCTTCTGTTATCTCACCAGTTAGGGTGTAGCCTAGCGCCCGTTGAATAGTCTCAATAGTTGCCGTGTCGCTTTGGAAAACTTGATCTAGAAATGTCAGCCACTTATCGCATGTTGAATTCACAACGTAATCAGCATTACAAAATCTTGTAATCAGCATAGAAGGCTCATTAGTCAACAGTCCCCCGGTGCGCAAATCAACTACCCCATTTCTAACGCCTAACAATAGTGGATTTTTATCAAGTTCCGAAACTGTTGCAGCCATCTCAGGTTCAGAAACTGCTAACTTCAACATGGCTTCGATTCGGGGCAAATTGTGACTATTTACCGCCTGTTGCATTAGGCGTTTGCCCTTGTCTTGGTCTTCGCTCAGCACCTCCTGTGCTTCTTTCACCAAGCTTTCTGAGACTGCTTTTGCGCGTTGCACATGCTCATTTTTTTCACACCACTGCCATCCTTGAGGAGTCCACTGCAACCACTTATTGTGGGTAATTATGTTTAGCATATTTCCGCGCCACATCGCCGCATATGCACGTGCATTTCGTATATCCCCGTGCGAGTCATTATTTGATTTCGCGTAAATGTTCATTGCTGTATTAGGCACACTCAAGACGGCATTTTGATGGGCAAATCGCCTTGCAACATCTATCACTTCATCAAAATCCAGAGGCGGCTTACACCTGTGGTTATTTGCGATAAGAAGCTGCTCTTCGATTTCGGACTGGGCCTTACCGCGCCCCCTTAAATGCCCTGCATAGCTCAATAATGTTGTATTTCTAGAGCCTTCTGGAATCTTGTCTGGAAGTATAAAACCAGAGGGCGGGGGATTGGTTAAGTGAGCAATTGAAGTACGAGTTGGTATCATCGCTGCTTTGATAATTTTATGAATATCTTGCGAAGCGTAATACTTAATTTGTTCAGACTTTGGATGCTCGATTAAAACTTCTCTGGCGCTATTAGGCAGCTTCAAATTAAATGATCCCGGAACACGCATCACTCGAGAAGGATCACTCATCACGGCAGGGTCGGCAAAGAAGTTATTCAAAGTACATAATGTTTTTAAATCTGCTGATATGGGATGCCACTCCGATATGTCCACTTCGTGTGTAAAGCACCAATAGAGATGTAACCCGCCTCCGCTATTAACTACGATTGACGGTTTAGGGAGCTTGCATTTCCAACCAAAGATAGATGCAGCTTTTAAAGCTTCATCATGTGACTTGTATTCTTTTCCCAAGCCGCAATCGATATCAAGCCATACAGATTTGAAGCTGTCAGCAAATTCACTTTTCCGACTTAGGCTGTTCTCTTTAAATTTAGCAAGGCTTACAAATACATCCTCATTTCTTCCAACGGCGTCCGTAATGAGTTCTAATGCATCGGTGTGGTTATCGAAAAGAGATTGTCTTGGTATCTTGTTAGCACCTAAGCAAAACAGATACCCTCGATTATTGGGACGGACAGCGTCTAGCCAAGTTGTATTAGTCATTATTCACCACCTCCATTCAGAAGGTTTCTAATACTATTTACAGACCACGCTAAACGGCCATGTACACGAACTGGGCGTATAGCTCCATTTTCAAGACATGCCCACGCTCTGAGAGTCTGTGGCTTGCGATTTAGATAATAGGCAGCAGCAGCAGTTGAAACCGTAGGGCTTGTAACTTGATTCAGCGGGGGAAATTTTGGAACGCTACATGCTGTGAATGTAACGGGTATTGAGGCTAATTGATTTGTGACAAATTGCATTTTGAACCACCTTTCCGCATTGCTGCGTGTTTAAGATGATTCCTTTTCTCATACAGTTCTTTTTTTTATCATGCAGCGGTATGGCAGTGCTATGCTCTGTGCGGTTTTGCGGTTAGTTGTCCGGTATGCATCCGGTATGGTGGAGCGGTATGGCTAGCGCTCATTTGCGGACGCATCGTTCCATTCCTCAGCCCATTCCCTCAAGCGGACAAATACAGAATCAAGCTTTCTTATAGGGACGTTCTTGTCTAAAAGTGCAACGGCTATTAGCGCAGGGTTCCATGTTGCGGAAGTTTTATTATTGCCACGTTTGCCCGGCGTTACGCGGCAGTCTTTCAGCCAATTTGGTACATTAGCTAGCGCTCTGATCCACTGGTCGCGGTCAAAATGTAATCCCTCGAATGCGTTAATGACTGAATTCTTGGTTATGCCACTTCTAACTGTTGCTTGTTTTGCGACGGTTTTTATTGCTGGTAAGGGGGAATGAGGATTGATTTCATCAAAGTCAGGAAGTGCATCATCCATCCAGCCGAATGTATTTAATGGTGTGTTTTCAAGAAAAGGATGGTCATCTGGAATTTCATCAGGGCTATCTCGTTGAGTGAAACGTATATATCCTCCCAAGGCCTGTAGCGCATAAGCCCTAGATTCAATGTCTTCAGGGCCTCCGTTAGTAGCTGGTTTAATTCGACCATAGGTATCCCTAACGAAGAGCGTTGAGGTCTCTATAGCGGTCGCCAATACAGCATCCGTAATGACTTTATGATTTTTTATGGGCGTAGTACTCCCTGTGGATGGATCATAAATATTAGGGCACTTGTTTTCTAAAATAAACCTGTGGATTGAAAGCCATTTTTCATTATTAATCATATTGCTTTCCCTTTACTTGCCACCATACGCAAGCCCGCTTGAATGGGTACAAACCCAACTTCAGCTTGCTCCAATATCCACGCTTCAATTTTGACGTGCCACATCCGCAACAGGTCGAGTGGGCGGCGGATGTAGTGTTGCTCTCGAACCCCTTGCGGCTTGTGCCCCTGTATCTGCGCACCAATACCGGCGGGCATTTCTATCCACTCGCACAGACTGGCAAAGCTACGGCGCAATCCGTGCAAGGTCACATTCAAACCGGCAACAGCGCAGGCCTTATCGTGCGCTATGCGCGGCTCCACTAAATGCCCACTGGCAGAGGTAAGGCTTGAGAATACCCACTCATTACGGCGCGGCAAGGCTGCTATCAGGTGTGCCACATAGGGCGTTAAGGGAATAACGCGCATGCCTTCCACCTTGTCTTTAATGGTCAAGCTGTTCCACTGCAAATCCACATCAGCCCAGCGAACGGTTATCAATTCATTCGGCCTTGCGCCGGTCAATAGCATGGCTTGCACATAAGCCGAAATAGCAGGGTTGCCGATTTGCTTCACGGCGGCGAACCATGCGGGCAATTGCTCACGCTGTAGTGCATCATTTTTCGGCTTGGCTTTGCTTATATGCTTTCTGACATCCTTGGATTGTGCGGCATTGCTTGTCACGATTGCTTTATAGGTGGGATGCGCAGCGCACCAATTCAGGAACGTAGAAAACAAAGTGCGGGCATTGCGGGTGCGGGCAGGTCGTTTCGCGCTTTCCACCTTCGCCCACTCTGTCATCAGTTCGGGGGTAATGTCCACAAGGCGAATAGTTGCCAGTGAAGCAAGCGCACCGGGCGCGGTTAGTTTTTTGCTTCGGGTTCTTTTCTCTCCCCCGGCTTGCATTGCCTTTTCATGGTCGCGCAGGTGAAGTGTACCCCATGCGGATTTTGTTGCCTTGATATATTCGCCCCATGCCGTGCCTACCGTTACCGTTTCGCGGGCTTCCTGCATCACCAGCGCGGCGGCTTTGACTTCCTTGGCAACTATTGCATCAGCAATCACTTGGCGCGGGTCTTCGCCGTTGTCTATCAGGATTTGCAGGCGGCGGGCTTCGGCTTCGGCCTTTGCAATACCCCACGCCTTCACGTCACCAATGGTCAGTCGCATCGTTTGCCCCTTAACCTTGGCTTGAAATATGAAAGCCTTTGCACCGGATGGATAGGCGCGCACTGCCAGCCCTAACGGGTCATTGCTCCAAAGAAAGGTTTGCGGCTTTTCCCTGGGGCATTCAAACCCTGCAATGCGCCCGGCTGTCAGCTTCACCTTTTCCGCTTTAATTATCTCTTTGACCTTTGCCACGGCATCGCCCCCGAAAAGTTGTAACCAGTTAGTAACCACAAATACAGTATATGCCGGAATACTTATCAACACAACAAACAAGTGATAAATTAATAACTCATTGAAATAATAGAAAACTGACGGGTTGGTAGAATGGCAATCAACAGCGAAAAATACCTATTTGCGGGTACTCATAATCCTTTGGTCCGGGGTTCAAGTTCCTGACGACCCACCATATAGAACAAGGCTTGCAGCGATGTAGGCCTTTTTTCTTTAAAGTTGTTTTGTCTGCTTGTAGGGTCAGTGTAGGATTTGCAGGCTCTGTGGTATTAATTATTTTTGCTGATTCCAGTCTGCACTTATTAATACCCCATCAAGAGCTAATAATATCCTCGCTTAGGTTTGGAAAGTTCATCGGATGAGGCGAAGGCATCTTCTTTCTGCTGCCTTTCCGACCTCGGTATTTGTGCTTGCTTGAGCCGCTGTCTCAACTCTTGGTTCACCCCGGAGAGTTCTTGAAGTTCTCTTTGGAGCTCTGCCTGTTGGTCTAAAGATACTTTTCTAATTATATTAGCCTCTTCTTGGGTCAATGGTGTTTTGTCTTCGATTTGTATCTGAACCGCTTTTAGCTTGTTTTGTTGTGTAGCAGAATACGTGTAAATCCATCTAGCCGAATAAGGGTAGAGCAGGACAAACAAAATGGCAGAACAGAGCGGTAGAAGTACTCCATAGCTAATAGCATGCTGATCATAAAAGATGTCGAAATAGTTCAATTTTTCTTGAAATGACATATCGGAGAAAAATGCCATAATTGGCCGATGGTTCCATGCCACCCAAGAGAGCGCGAATGTACCAAGTAGCGGACTTCTAATACGCTCATATATTGAGCCTTAATCTCTTTAGTAAGATCATCAAACATCTCTTCGCCTTTTTTTATTTCGGTACATTGTCCATTTTATATATAACTCAATACTTATGGAAATGCTGATCCATTGCCCTGGCCGACGAGGCAGTGACCGAGCTGTTTTACCTGGCGCTGAGAAACATCAGCAAAAAGTGGACAATGCAAATCTGGGACTGGAAAGCCGGTTTGAACCGCTTCACTATCCAGCTTGGTGAACGGATTTTACTGAGTTACTCGAAACTCCGTTTACACAAAATCCCGGACACCCCCACAATTCCGGTCACCCACGTAATCTTTATCTTCGACCCATTATTGATTGAAAGATTGGAAAAAGTGGACGTCCATGTTTTCTGCTGTTACTGATTCGATTAGCCTCCTTCTCGATTTAGTGTTTTGTTGAGTAACTTCGTTATCAGTTCCACGTAGTCAATTATGTGGGTTGGCGTTGAAGGGAAGGAAACACACGAATTTATCTGGGCGAGCTGTAGACAATATACCCACGCACGCATGGAATGCAGACTGGTTGATCTGTCAGACTCACGGGTATAATAGATATTTTTTAGCCAGGAATAGAAATGAATCTAGATCGAGTAAATTCTGGTCGTGACCTTCCCAACGATTTTAACGTCATCATTGAAATACCCATGAATGCCGATCCCGTCAAATACGAAGTGGACAAGGATACTGGCGCCATGTTTGTGGATCGTTTTATGTCCACGGCAATGCATTATCCGTGTAACTACGGTTATATTCCACATACGTTGTCGGAAGACGGGGATCCGGTAGATGTGCTTGTAATTTCACCAGTGTCGCTCATTACCGGTGTGGTGGTTCGCTGTAGGCCGTTGGGCATGTTGCAGATGACTGACGAAGCGGGCGAGGATGCCAAGATCCTGGCTGTACCCGTTGACAAGTTATGCAGTCTTTACCGCAAGATAAAATCGCATACCGACCTGCCGGAACTTGTGCTTTCGCAAATCTCGCATTTCTTTGCTCACTATAAAGACCTGGAAATAGGCAAATGGGTCAAGATAAATGGCTGGGTCGGGGTCAAGGAAGCCGAGGTGGAGATCATGAGTGGGGTCAAGCGCTATAAGTCAGCCGATAAGAAGCCGATGTTCTAGATTAATTCTATACAAATCAATAGGTAAATTAAAAATTAATTTTCGTTTACGGCAGTCATCAAAGGGAGCCGGACTAACATTTTCGAAGTTTTTGTATTTGTATTCGATATTTTTTAGCTTTACGTTAACTTTGCTTTCTTCCTTTAACGTCACACATGAAATCTTACCTCGGTCTCGACTTTGGCACATCCGGCGCACGCGTTTGTGTTGTGAACAAAGTTGGGACTATTAGCCATGAAGATCATATCTTCTATCCTGATGCTGCTTTACAAATTCATCTGAATTGGCGCGAGGCACTGCATACGCTGCTCAAACGTCTACCCGCTACTATTGCAGCTGAACTACAAAGCATCGCTATTGCTGCTACTTCTGCCACAGTATTGCTATGTGATAAAGAGTTGGAGCCGACTACTCCCGCTTTGCTTTACTTCGATAACCGCGCACAAGAAGAATCGGAACAGCTAAAGCAGCTTGCCCCACCGGGCCACATTGTTTGCAGCGCAAGCTCAGGATTAGCCAAATTCCTGTGGCTGACAAAGCACACCGAACTTTCAAACGTTGCGCACTTCCTGCATCAGGCGGATTGGCTCGCTGCGCTGCTTACCGGGCTGGGTGGCGTCAGCGACTATCATAATGCGCTCAAGAGCGGCTATGACGCAGAGCGCTTATGCTGGCCGGATTGGATCAAGAGTTTGCCGCATGCCCATTTTCTGCCGCAAGTTGTCGCCCCCGGAGCAAGCATTACTAATATCAGCTCATTTGTGGCACAGCATTTCAAGATTAACCCGGCGTGCATGGTGCATGCGGGCACCACTGACAGTATCGCCGCTTTTATTGCCGCAGGCGTGCATGAGCCCGGCTCAGCTGTCACTTCGCTAGGCACTACCATGGTACTCAAGCTACTTTCGGAACAACGTGTAGAAGCAGCACAATATGGCGTATACAGTCATCGTTTTGGCAATTTATGGCTGGCGGGTGGTGCGTCCAACGCAGGCGGCGGCGTGTTGCGGCAATATTTTGGCGATCCGCAAATCGATGAGCTCAGCCAGCACATTGATCCGGCGACTGATAGCCCTCTTGACTACTACCCGTTGCCGCGACCTGGCGAACGCTTTCCGATTAATGATCCCACCTTGGCCCCACGTCTTACTCCGCGTCCTGCGGACGACGTACTGTTTCTGCACGGTCTGCTGCAAGGCTTGAGCCGTATCGAAGCGGCGGGTTACACCAAGCTGGCTGAACTCGGTGCAAGCACGCTAAAATCTGTTACCACCTCAGGCGGCGGAGCGAAGAATAAAGTGTGGGGAAAAATACGCGAACGCTTGTTAGGTGTGCCGCTGTCGGTAGCGGAACATACTGAAGCTGCCTTCGGCGCGGCCCTGTTGGCCAAGCGTGGTTTATTAATAGAAAAGTTCTAGAAAATTCAATTTTTAGAGCTTCTAGAAGGCCATCATTGGTCTGGTTTTTGAATCAGAGCCTGGTAAGTATATTTCATCATTGAAACTGAAAAGTGAGTAACACCATGATTTTCTCTAAACGATACGCCGTAGAAGAAGTAAATCAGTTCATCCTGAGCCAAGTAAGCCTCGCATACGCGAGGCAAGGCGTGAGCAGGAAAAGCTGTTTCTTGAGAGCCAGTCGAAGGATGAACGGATTTACTTTTCGCCAAGCGTGAAATTTTCATCCAGTCGCCACTTTCATGGCTTCTTCCTTCTTGCGGCTCCAGCCCTTGATTTGCATCTTAGCCGACAAGGCATCTTCCCGCGTGACATGCTCCTGCGATCAAATAAGCTCCAACGGGCGGCGCGTTGCGGTATAACCCTCGCATTCTCTGGCCTGGTACTGCCCGACTTTGACACTTTTAAGACACGATTTTCACTGACTCCTTGTGACGGCGCGGGTTTGCGAGGGTGGATTCGACAAAAACCTAGATACATGGATTATTGATGTTTGCCGCCAGAAGGCTCTACGATAGAGTCTATGTACCTATGCGAAAGCAAGCAATGACGAAAGGATGATAGCGTCGTGACCTACCTGCAACTGGCGGAGAGCGACCAGAATGTCGCCAAGGGGAGATCGCAAGTCAGCATCATACACAACTGCGGGTGCACCGAAGGCCGACACAGATTACCGCAGCACCTACGTCACACAAGTCCGCCGCGTTGATGTGGCACACACCGTTTACGCCATCCAGACCGCCTTGATGCACGTTACCTATGCGGATGTAGCTCGACACCCCATTTGGCTACGGGGCAGGGCATTTGCCGATGGAAATGCCGGTGGAGCGTGACTTGCTCCAGTGCCGCAGCCTGAGACGCCAGTGTCGACAATGAGAATGTTATGAGTCTATGAAAAGGCTTGAAATAGCTGCTTATTCTCACAAACGGGCTATAGGTTTGTGGAAGTCTGCAATTAGGCTTGGCCTGTATTAAAGTTAACGATGTCAGTGCCGATAACAAGTATGTGGTGAGCTAGGCCAGTAAACCCAATGGTCTGTCCGTATATTCTGGCAAGGCGACCATTGGTCAGATCAAAGTGGTATTTGATTCAAGCCTATCGATAGAATGAGCTATGGAAAACAAACTCCCATTATTGGGTAACCAAAGAGTCGGTACATTGCGTGGGCAAACGGGGTTCACGCTGATCGAATTGCTAGTTACGATCGCAATCTTGGCGATTTTGCTGTTAATCGCCGTGCCCAACTTCATTACGTTTGTGCAGAACAGTCGCTTGGTCGGGCAAACGAATGACCTGGTCACCTCACTCAATTACGCCAGAATTGAAGCCATCAAGCGCGGTGTTCGGGTTTCAGTATGTAGCCGTTTGAACAATACTACCTGTTCGGGTGCGGCTGTATTCAATTGGGATACGGGGTGGTTGGTATTTGTTAATCCCAATGGCGATGCAGTGGTAAACATAGGCGAAGCAGTGCTACAAGTGCGGCAGCCGCTGGAAAATGGCAATACGCTACGCACGGCGGGGATGCAACGTGTAACGTATCAAAACTCCGGTTTTTCCGGCAACGCTGACACTTTCCGTCTTTGCGACAGTCGTGGCACAGCAAGTGGGCGGGCCATTGTTGTGAGTTTGCAAGGTCGGGTATCTACTAGCACAGGAACCACAGCATGCCCCTGACCAAAACACAATCCGGATTCACCCTGCTCGAAGTCCTTGTGGCAATCGTGGTGCTGTCACTTGGCTTGATCGGGCTGGCGGGATTGCAAGCAGCCAGCCTGAGCAACAATCAGACTGCCTACTATCGCGGCATTGCCACCCAACAGGCGTACGACATCGCCGATCGGCTGCGCGCCAATCTGGCTGGCGCGGGTTCGCTTCATGGTTATAGTTACAACAATTTGACGGCAGGCCTCCCGGTTGGAAACCCCGATTGCTCCGCTGCGGTCTGCACCCCCGAAAATATGGCCATTTCCGACCATCGTCAGTGGAACATGGCCAATGCCACCTTGTTGCCTAACGGCAATGGAACCGTCGTGTGTGCAGATGGTCCTGTTGCTGCGGGGTGTACCGCAGCCACGGGCAACTGGGTATTCAACATCACCGTTATGTGGACTGAAAAGGGTATGGGAGGGGTCGCCGATCCGAGCTGTCCGGTCGGGTCGCCAGTCAACATACGTTGCTTTTTGACGAGTATCACCCCATGAGAAACCGCATGTTTTTGTCTTCGCCCCACAAAGCAACGTCTCAACTTGGTATGCCTAGGCATCAGGCAGGTTTTTCGCTAGTGGAACTCATGATTGCGATTACGCTGGGTCTGATTGTGCTGCTGGCCGTTGGTTCGATTTACATCGGCAGTCGACAGACCTACCGGGTTCAGGAAGATAACGCCCGCATTCAGGAAGCGGGTAGATATGCGCTGGAAGTGCTTGGCCGCAGCATCCGGCAGGCAGGCGCGAATGCGGAAATGAATTTCAACAAATCGGCAACCGCGTTGCAATGTAATGTAGCGGGTGTATGTGATGCTATTGGCGGAGTCAATGGTGCCACCGTGGCGGATCCTGATACGCTAACTGTGCAATTTTATGCGGGGAGTGAAGAACTCGACCCCGCTCTCATTCCCACTCCTGGTTGGATAGCCCGTGACTGTACTGGCGGTAAAGCTAACCCTGCATTAGGCCAAGTGGTAACCAACACATTTGACATCACCGGTACCGATCTGCGATGTACGGGCAGTGTAGGAGGCGTGCAGCCACTGGTTGAAAATGTCGAAGACCTTCAGGTGGTGTACGGCATTGATACCGACGTTTCCGGAAGCCCAGAATATCGGTCAGCTGATTTATATGTGGCAGCGCCCACTGCAGCACAGTGGCCGAATGTCGTTACCGCGCGCGTTTGTGTGCGGATTAGATCGGCCAATAATGGTCTGACCACCTCTCCGCAAAAATATCTGAACTGTGCAGGTGCGCTGGGCACAGCAACAGGAGCCGCAGCCTTTTCCACAGCAGCTGCCGGGGATCTGCGCCTGCATCGCAGCTTTGTGGCTACCTACAACCTGCGTAACCGCGTTGCTGCTGCACCTTAAGATCATGATAAATCAACGCTGCAATACTCGACCCGTTAATCGCCAGCATGGTGTCGCCTTGATTACCGGGCTGATTTTCCTGGTGGTGTTAACGTTGATTTCCGTCACGGCAGCGCGCATGTCCAGTCTTGAAGAACGCATGTCGGGCAATATGCGGGATCGCTCTCTGGCCATGCAGGCAGCCGAGATGGCGTTGCGAGATGCCGAGCGTGATATTCGCGGTGGTGCAGGCATTACCCGGGCACCGTCTATTTCCGGGCTAACCAACTTCGACTCTGCCTGTACTGCTGGCCTGTGTTACAACGGACCCGCAGGGAATGCTAATGGAACAAATTGGAATACCACTCCAGTCTGGAGCGTGGTCAGTATGACTGCTGCCCCCAGCGTTGCGTATGGCACCAATACGGGTGCCATAGGTAATGTCGTGCTTTCGGCGCAGCCGCGTTACATCATCGAAGGCATCGAGAAGAGCGGATCAGGTACAGCTATTTATTACTACCGCATCACCGTGCGTGCGCAAGGCGCGAACGCCAATACGGTGGTATGGTTGCAGGAAGTTTACAGGTCATAGCAGTGTTGTTTAATCGAAAAGTAGAGCCATGAAAACCATCTACGGCCACATTACACCATCGAGCTTATTCCAGCTTCCGTCCCGCTTCCTGGAGAAAGTATGTCGAACAGCAGTGACGGTGTATCGGGGCACAGATGATTCCATTCCATATTACTGCATGTGGCTGGAAATGACTGGACAAGCTTGGGCAACTGTACAAGTTGTTGTTAAGGGCACCTCTAAAAATCCAATTTTTCGAGGTTCCGCTTTACGGCTTGCCTGCTTACCCAATTTAGTCACAATACGGCGTCACTCTAAAAAATTATCGCTTACATATCAACCGAATGCAGCACTAAAATTTTTACTCGTGCCTTGTCTAGTCTGGAAGCTTGAATTTTTAGAGGCGCCCTTAACAGCTTATTCAAAGGAGTGCATTTTATGAAGACTTTCAAACTAAAACTATTGGTACGGGCGCTGTTGGTCACTTTCTCGGTGGGGTATTACGGGGTGGCAAGTGGCACATTACTCATAAGCCAGACTCCTCTGTTTGTCCTTTCCGCGACAAAAGCCAATGTGCTGCTGATTTTCAGTAACTCTAACGCCATGGATGAAGACCCCACGGGCTTGGCTGTGGGTAGCAACAACCCAACCAGTAAATCAGAGATCGCACGTACGGCAGCCAAAAGCCTGGTGGCGAATTACACCGGCCGGATCAATATGGGTTTGATGGCATATCAGCAAAGTAGTGTGGCACATCGGTGGCTGAATCAAAGCCCTTACGATGCCAGCTTTGACCCTGCCACTTATGATCCGGCCTGGACGGGTGCAAGAGATAGCGCAACCCATAAGAAATTTAAAATCCCTAACTCCAGCAGTCCTAATGTGGCCGGGGCATGCACGACGAGCGGCGGTATTAAGGTTGATTGCGTGTATTACAACGTCAATCTACCTTATTACACGTCAACGCCGCAGGGTAACAGTTTTTGTTATTCAGTCCCGGTAGGGGCGACCACGCCCACCTTTCCGGGTGACCATACGAGCTATGCTTGCTACGGTACCAAGACAGGTACTTCGAATGCTGCGCCAGGTGCGCCCGGTGCAGGGTATAGTGCGTTTCAGTTTAGTGGGACTTTTGGCCCGACAGAGAGTGATTTTGCACAGAACATTGACGACTTTGGCCAAAGACTTGCCAGTTCTGATCAAGGGCCGACTTGGTTTGCCAATGGCAGCCCAGGTAAGGGCTATTTGCATGTGCCGATCGTAAGCCTGGATACGGTTCAAGCAGGTAAACTTAACGTGAAGCTGGCAACAAGTGTTGTGCCCACTCTTGTCGGAAGTACTTGGAACGACAACCCTACCAACATATCCGGTGGAAATACTCCTACGAATCCTAACGCGCCCCTGATAAATGCGGGTTTGTCTCCCATTACCGGAACATTCATGACAGCCAAGGATTACTTTAATGGTGCCACCACGAATTTTGGTTCGTCTCAAGGCGGGCCGATGGCGGCACCAATAGCTGCGTGTGGCCACGATTTCGCCGTATTATTGACTAATGGATTACCTAGCCGAACCGCGTCCGGCGGGGCCGTTACTTATGGCGTTGGGCAGCCATTTTCGGCGAGTGAGGTGGTAAACGCAGTTACTGCAGTGACTAATTTGAACAGTGGTGCGCGCCCAGTCGAAACATACGTCATCGGTTTTGCCTTGCCGGAATTTACCAATAATTATTTCGTCAGCAATCCACCCAATCCGCTCAATCAAATGGCGGCCGCGGGCGGCACGACCTCTGCTTTTTTTGCGAACGACCTTATTACGCTGAATTCCACATTAAGCACAATCTTCAGCGACATTCTTGCGAAAACCGGATCCGCAGCTGCGGTTGCCACCAATACGGCAAATCTTCAGATCGACAATTATATATTCCAGGCTAAATTTCAGACGGCGGACTGGAGCGGGCAACTGGTTTCGCTCCGCCTCAGCTCCAGCAGTGGCTTGGTGGTTACGACGGAGAAATGGGATGCTGCACCCAAGCTCGATGCTATGGCACCCGCTAGCCGGGTCATTCTGACCAAGGGGGCGGCTGACGGGGTGAGTTTCGAATGGGCAAACCTGACGTTTGGTTCACCCGTTAGCCAGCAAACCTTGCTCGACACTAACAATCTTGGAGTCAACGATGGACTGGGTTCGGCTCGCCTAAATTACCTGCGTGGTGAGACAGCCAACGAAGGTACCTCGCCGGGACAGTTCCGTGCTCGCAACTCGTCAACGGTGAATGGCAGCGTCCTAGGCGATATCGTCAACTCCGGCCCGCTGTATGTAGGTGCACCCAAAGCCGGTTATTCGGATGTCGATTACCCTGGCTATGCTGCTTTTCGTGCGAGGTATTTGAGTCGTAAACCGGTGGTATACGTAGGGGCAAACGACGGCATGTTGCATGGCTTCGATGCGCAGCTTGATAGCAGCGGAAACCCGGTTTCCACAGGGGGAAATGAGGTGATTGCCTATGTACCATCGCAAATGTTTGGCTCCCTGAGCCAGCTCACTGCTCAAACCTATAACCAGAACCATCGCTACATGGTAGATGGCACACCCATGTCAGCCGATGTGTATTTGCCGTCACTGACAGGCACTAGCGTAGACAAGTGGCGCACCGTGTTGATCGGCAATATGAACAGCGGCGGCAAGGGTTATTTTGCGCTCGATATCACCAACCCCAATCTGCCCAGCGTGTCTGCGCCCACCTTCAGCGCTGGCAATGCGGCAGATTTGCTGCTATGGGAATTCACTGATGCCGATGACACGGATATGGGCTACGCGTATAACCTGCCACCACAGGATTCGGGTAATAGTCAGGCCAAGCAGATCGTCAAGCTGCAAAACGGCAATTGGGCAGCAGTCGTCGGCAATGGTTACAACAGTACAAGTGGCAAGGCGGTGTTGTATCTGCTGAACATTGAAAAGGGGATTGATGGCAGTTGGGTTACCTTGGGCGATTACTTTAAAGTGGTGGCGGATGGTGGACCTAACAACGGTTTGTCGACACCCGTACCTTACGATAGTGATGGCGATGGCATGGTAGATGTTGCCTACGCGGGCGATCTACTGGGTAATATGTGGCGGTTCGATATCAGCACCCCCTCCACCCCCGTCGCCTCACTCTTGTTCAGTAGCGGGACAACCAAGCCGATTACGACTCCACCCGGAGTGTTCTCTCATCCATCGGGCGGTAACATGGTGTTATTTGGGACGGGCAAATATCTGGAGCTGACAGACAACACGACTACCGCCACGCAAACGATATATGGTATACGCGACAGTGGTTCGGGTACGGTGCTGGTGAGCGCGTTGGAAGTGCGGACCATGCTTGATCCACTTGGGAAGCGTACGATATCAGGCACGTCGATTGATTGGACAACAAAGAAGGGTTGGCTCCTCGACCTTCCTGCTTCAGGGGAGCGTCTGACCGGTGTCCCCAAACTGGAGAGCGGTAATTTTTTCTTTAATACCTTGATTCCTTCCACGGTACCATGCGCTTCTGGGGGAACGGGTTGGTTGATGGCTGTGGATAGTCTGACCGGAGCTCAGCCTGGTTTGCTGGTGTTTGACGGTAATAAAGATGGTGTTTTTAATAGCACAGATGCGGGCATCGGCGGAATTAAGATCGGCGCCGCCATCGGGGGTACGACGTTTATCAAGGGGGCAGCAGGTAGTTCGGTCGGGCTTGGTGTTGCCTCGCTGACCAACGGCACACTAAGTACGCCAGGGATTAATTTCGGTTCCTTGTCTGGTGGTCGCGTTAACTGGCGGGAAATTTTGCAATAAACGGGGAGGGTTCCATGCGAGCACATAAGATTGAGAGACACGCCGATATGGTTACATCTGCACGGCTCGCGTTGCGGGCTATGCTTAAACGCCAGCCTGGGTTTACGCTGATTGAACTGATGGTCACGGTGGCGATCATCGGCATTCTCTCTGCGATTGCTTATCCCAGTTACACGCAGTATGTGTTACGTGCAAACCGGGCGGAGGCGCGCGCTATATTACTGGAGAGCGTTCAGTTTCTTGAGCGAAATTACACTACGGCTAACCGCTATGACCAAGACAGCGCGGGAACTGCTATCACTTTGCCATACCTGACTTCACCAAAAACCGGAACAACACCAAAATACACCATCGCTGCAGCGTATGGTGCAGCGCCAGCCCAGACTTTTATACTTGGTGCGACACCTACAGGAGTTATGTCTGGTGATGAGTGCGGCACCTACACGCTGACTAATGCCGGAATACAGGGACAAGGGGTTAGCGGCACGACAGCCGCGACAGCCGCGTGTTGGGGAAGGTAGTCGATAGACCATAGTGCATGTGGACGATTGCTATTTATCCACTTTGATCTAATCGCCGCAGGCGGGTTGGATGTTCGTTTTAACACACTGCCGTCCATACTGTATCGTTCGAGATGGCGGCAGATTTTTCAATAGGAGAGTGAATGATGAGGCAGCTTGTTGCGATATTTGTTTCAGCCATTTTTTTCAGTAGTTTGGCGCATGCCAGGATGCTGCTTGAAACATCCCAGTCGGAAAGCGGTACATCGGCCACGCCAGTGAATCTAGTCCAGCAAAGTGGCCAGGTGGGTGAAATCCGCGCAGATGAGAGCAAAATGGTGATTGGAGGGGTGACGTATGCGTATAACCCTTTAAGTACGAAAGTCACAGTGAATGAAAAGCGTGCAACGATCAGTGACATACGCAGTGGTGAAGTGGTGCAGTTTGGTGCGGTATCGCAGGGTAAGAATATGTTGAATATTTTAACAACTATCAGTGTGCAGATTTTCAGTATGCAGAAATAAATAATGAAGACTCCCTTTTGAAGGCGCACTTGCCTGTTTCATTATTAGGCAGAGAAATAGCGCGAAAAAAAACTGATGGATCAACTTGGGATACCGATCAATAGTTCAATCATGCTGAATGCCAGCCGTATCAGCCCAGAAAAATATTGGCCACTTATGTGAGAACGGTCAAGCATTGTGGTCAATCAGTTGGGAAAGGGGGCGTTCGGTCACGCAGGTAATCCAGGTCACGCTTAAAAGTGGCCTGCGAAATCCCAAGCGCTTCCAGAAAGATAGAAATTGGTACTACTCGACGTGAAATCAGCAGTTGTTCAATTTTGTAAAAACGTTCTGTCCGATCCATATGTTTTTCACATGAAGTTACGTGACAAGATGGTAGCTCCTCTAATATCCGTCGCTCTGAATATTACGGAAACCTTGATGGCGGCTATTGATAGCTTGTGGTGTTGTATCTGCTTATTGAGGGAGGTGCTTGAAAATTCGCAACCGCTTCTGATGCTATATCGGCTACGCGCATCAACGCCGCATATGTCCTGGATCATCCGAGAACTGGAGGGTATATGTGGAACCAGTTATATTATGATTGTGAATATTGATGAAAACGGAAAAAATCTCTTAAATTCAAAGTCTATAAAAGTCGGAGACTAAGTTTTTGCTGAAGTTTATTCGGATGTCGCCTCCGATCGTCAAACCAGAGAATGGTTTATTAACTCAATAGAAAAGGCGGCTCGGTGAAAATCCAGCGGAGCCTCGAAGCTGAACTAAAAGTTGAAAACTCAGAGACAAAGCAGCACTAAGCAACCCCAAAAACGCAATGTGTTATTTATATGTATTTGATCACTTAGGTTAGTATTGGTTTATGTGTCATGTACCGATTTTTTGACTTAAATTGGTAATTGATTTCAGAATCAGAACCGTAGAATCGTGCATCGCTGGGCACGATGCCAAATTTACGCAACTCGGTGAGCACGCATAGCTGCAATTAATTCGGTTATGTTCCCTGCAATTTACCAAGTCAGATTGGTAGCACCAACACAGTGCAGTCAAGATTATTTCTCACGTCAGCCATCCAACTTCTTTACAATAGTCGCAGTCTTTCAGATAGCGCATTATGACCAAAAACCTCGAACCTCATTACACTGAAAACGTGCAGGAGCATCTGCAACAGGTGCAAAGCCTGCTAGACAAGCACGCTCTGGTAGAGATGCTGGCGCGCAAGCAGGAAATGCCACGCCAAGAGCGTCACGAATTGTTGGGAAGCATACTGCACAAGCAGCATCTAGCCGAGTTGCAAGATAAGCTTGGCAAACTGCATTCCTCCGATATCGCCTTTATCTTGGAGGCTCTGCCCATCGAGCAGCGTTTGCTGGTATGGGATCTGGTCAAGGCCGATCGTGACGGCGAAATCTTGATCGAAGTCTCCGATTCAGTGCGTGAATCATTGATTGCCACCATGAGTCGCGAGGAACTGCGCGAGGCGGCGGAGCAGCTTGATACTGACGAGATTGCCGATCTGGCGCATGATTTGCCTCAGGCGGTAATGCGCGATGTATTTAAGTCTCTCACCATTGAGGAGCGCGAGCAATTGCGCGCGGCGATGTCCTATCCGGAAGATGCGGTAGGTGCTCTGATGGATTTCGATATGGTGACCATCCGCGAGGATGTCACGCTGGAAGTAGTGTCGCGTTATCTGCGCCGTTTCGACGAGATGCCAGATCATACTGACCAATTATTTGTAGTGGATAGAGACGATATTTTTAAGGGTGTATTGCCACTTAATCGCTTGTTGGTGAACGAACCGGAAGTGCCCGTAAGCAAGCTGATGCTGACCGATACCATCAAATTGCATTCGGATGACAAGGCGGAGCAAGCAGCACAAGCATTTGAGCGTTATGATTTAGTTTCAGCACCTGTGGTAGAAGAGGATGGCAAGCTGGTTGGTCGCGTTACCGTGAATACGGTAATGGACTATATTCGTTCAGAATCGGAAAACGACATATTGAATACGGCCGGTTTGCGCGGAGAAGAAGACATCTTTGCTTCGGTATGGAAGAGCGTAAAAAACCGCTGGATGTGGCTGGCGCTCAATCTGTGCACTGCATTCTTTGCCTCACGCGTGATAGGCGAATTCGAAAATACCATCGAAAAACTTGTCGCGCTCGCGGCGCTAATGCCTATCGTGGCAGGCATTGCTGGCAACTCGGCAAACCAGACCGCCACTATTATCATCCGCTCGCTGGCGCTGGGGCAGCTTAACCAAGCTAATGCACGGCGGCTAATTGGCAAGGAACTCACCATCGGCGGACTAAACGGCTTGATTTGGGGCGGCGTAGCCGGATTGTTCGCTTACTTCCTATATAAAAGTGTACTGCTTGGCGTGATTTTGACTAGTGCCATGGTGCTCAATTTAGTCCTTGGCGCATTGGCTGGTTTGCTGATACCGCTGTCCATGCAGCGTATGGGGCGCGACCCGGCCATCGGTTCCAGTGTATTGCTCACCGCTATTACCGACAGCGGCGGCTTCTTCATTTTCCTTGGGCTCGCTGCCCTATTTTTGATCCATTGAATTCCATATTTACGAATTCGTAACATGACTTCAAGAGTGAAGTTCATTTTTTTTAGAAGATATTGAGTTATAACTTATCATCTTCTAAACCTTGTCAACAAGCCAAGAGAAAAAGAGTGTAAATTAAAACATGTCTTCGTGAAATCGAGTGGGTGGAATTCAACATGAAATCCTCTGCAAGCCTTGTGGTATCTGGCAAAATGCAATTTGTACTCGTTCCGGAAAAGAGGGGGATTTACCGATGGCTCCGCCCCGGATGCGGCGGCCATGTTGCCTGCCTCTTCCGTCGGGCTGACGGCCTCACCCTCGCCCATGTGGCCAGTGACATTCTCCACATCTTTCATAAACCGGTTGAGGCGTGAACCGCCGAGCGAAATCTCGCCCGTGCCACCGTCGAGAACGCCTGCCGCAAGCGAGCGCTTGAACGCCAGCACCGAGAGCATGCCCTCCTCGATAGTTCCCTTGGACACAAAATTGACGATCTGCACCGGTCGCTTGTGCCCCATGCGATGGATGCGCGCGATGCGTTGTTCGAGGATGGCCGGGTTCCATGGCAAGTCCATGTTCACCAGCGTGGAAGCGTGTTGCAGATTAAGCCCCGTGCTGCCGGCATCGGTCGAAAGGAACACCCGGCAGCCCGGATCATCGTGGAAACGCTCAATCAGCGCCGGACGTTTTTCGGACGGCACGCCGCGCGCCTCCAACCGGCGGATGACAATATCATGCGTCCGCGTCCACTGACTGAACACCACCGTCTGTTCCAGTTCTTCACCCGCTGCGCCTCATCAACGATCACCAGTTCCGGCGCCCAGAAAGCAATCAAATCCAGATCGGACTTGAGCTTCTCGTAGTTGGTGATCTTGCAGAAATCGTCCAGCGCATAGTCCTTCTGGCGTTGCATCCGACCGCCCGTAAGAACTCGCGACTCACGCCCGGCAAAGCGTGCGATCTCGCTCTGCCACTGGCACTTGAGCGAAGTCGGGCAAATCACTAGCACCTTGGATACGCCGAATTACCGCGCCAGAATTTCAGCTGCCGAGATGGCTTGAATAGTCTTGCCCAAGCCCATCTCATCGCCGATCAGCACACGTCCGGCACGCACCGCAAACAGCGCGCCCTCGGCCTGGTAGGCATAGAGCGGTGCCTTGAGCAGCTTCTTCAGCAAAGGATCATCTGCGCCACGCGGGAACAGCCCATCCAACGCCGCCACCCGCCTCTCCGCATCGCGCTGTCCGGCGACAAAGTCGAGCACATCGTCATAAGCGCGCAACTCGTGGCCAGTTTTCGCCACTGCCGCGACAAAGCGCTCCTACTCGCCGAAACAGTTCTCACGCAGCACCCAGCCGCGTGACTCGTCAAACAGCAGCACAGCCGCCTTGCTCACCGCCGCTGGACAATCCGTCCCGGCGCGAAAATGGATAGCCCGGCCAGAGCCGTTTCTCAGATACAACTCGGAAAACGGCGGATGGTAGCCGCGCGCAAACGCCGCCTTGGCACCGCGTTTCTTTTCCAGCCGTGCCAGGGTAAATTCGATGTGCTTGCAGGTACCCAGCTCATTGGTCGCATAGTCCGGACAAGAACAAAAATTGTCGCCCGGATGCAGCCCACAAATCGCCACGCGATAGCTGCTCTTGGACTGCGGATTGCCGACACGATAATCCGAGAAAAATGGTTCGGCTCTAAGGCATTCCAGACCAACAAGACATTCCAGATCAAACGACTGCTCGCGCCCAAACTGGCGTCGCAACGCGCGCTGCCAGTCGACCGGTGAAATATCAGCCGGAGCATGGGTTCTGGATAGCCTGGATTCCTTGACTGATTTGCTCGAATTGCACTTAGCTTTCATGATGCTGTGTCCTTTCAGAAATGACTCTCTTAATGGATCAATCTTATAACCCATGGCCCTATTGTAGTAGCCAAGTAATTTCGGGCAAAACGATAGGACACTTGTTACAATTCATCGAATATCCGAGAGCCTTTTCAATGCAGCTTCGAACCATTTAAAGCCGATTCTTTCTTGCTCAAGCCGAATATTTTTACGTATCCGGTTATCACGCAAGTCGTTATAAAGAGAAAGCTCTTCGGAGGTTAGTCTAGGCAAGTCGCGCAGCGTTTGCTTCTCTTCCTCACCCCAGAGCGGCTCGAATTTAAGTAAAGTGGCTCGATCCATCAGTAACGATTCCACGTGCGCGAATTGATTGCGTAGTTGATCGAGAATTGCGAATCCGTGTGTATCAATATCACCCCAATAATAAATGCGGCAGCGTGATAGCCAATTGGCGTGTCTCGACATTTCAAATCCATACCCCGCACCGAAGATTACCAAGCTGTCCTTTAGCAGCGGAAAGGCTAAAAAATTGATCTCATTTTCAACAATGAAAACCCGTGAAACCATAGGATTGAGTTGAGCGAAGCTCGCGGCATCAAGAGTGATGTCTTGTACGTGTGCCAATGGAATTTGATTGGGATCAAGCAAACGAAAACGAATGCGCAGCGGCTTGTCGCGGAATCCATAGCGCGTTGCAAATCCGCTCACGCCAGAGGCGGTAAAATCAACTGTTTCGGGATCTAAAACCATATCAAACAACTCAGTCAGCACGCTGCGATACGCTTCAATGAATTTACTGTGAACGCCTGGAATATCGACCTGTCGCAGATACACGCCTGGTCTAGGATGAGCCTGCATCCAAACGACAATCGCCAGCAACCGGCTCCAATCATCTGCTAAAGCCAGCGCGCGCATGGGACATCTTGCCAGCCAGCCCAGCAGCTTCGGCTGGGACTGTTTTGTTTCCGCTATCAACGCAACAAATCGGGCAGCATCTTTGCGCTTGGATATGAATGTTGCGGCAACATCGAAGCTATCGACCCACACCTCGGCGGGAACGGAGTTCGTCCCGAAAATGCGGTGCTTGAACTCCCGCGTCTCCACCCGGCAGTGCGGAGCGGCTCGAATCTCTCCGACCCAGGCACGAACCTCGTCAAAGCGATCAGCCATCTCAGCCGAGGTGGGACACTTGAGTATCAAACGTCGCGGGAACAGTGATTCCCCCGTGACAAGGCTGGACAACATATCCCCTCGTTCCCATAGCTTTTCTAGCTGAGTACGGAAGTCTCTCGGTCTTGTCCAACTCATCCCGAAACTCTTGCCTTCTCTGCGCGATACTCCTCAATCAAAAGATTGCGCAGTTTGGAGGCGCGACCATCTTCGTTTTGGACGAAGCCGACGCTGGACACGAAAGGCTCGATGATGTGAATCTTCTGCAAGGGCGTGACAATCAGGAGTTGCAAGTTGAGTTGGGCGAACAAGCGCAAGCCATATTGCGCGGACTCGTCAGAGCCTCGTCCGAAAGCTTCGTCGATCACCACGAACCGGAAGGAACGAGATCGTACTGCCCCCCATTCAAGACCAAACTGATAGGCCAAGCTCGCGGCAAGAATGGTGTAAGCCAGTTTCTCTTTTTGTCCGCCCGATTTACCGCCCGAATCAGAATAATGTTCGTGCTCCTTGCCGTCCTCGCGCCAACGTTCGCTGGCTGCGAACACGAACCAGTTGCGCACATCGGTTACTTTAGTTGTCCAGCGTCGATCTTGCTCAGAGACACCCTCACGTCCGCGAAAACGCTCGATGATAAGCTTCACTTGCAGGAATTTTGCTTCTGAATATTGGCTGTCGTCTGAACCAGTGATTGCCCCTTCAGTACAGGCGCGCAGTTCAGTTTGAAAATCGCGGATGTCGGCATCCGGCGTAGGCTGAGCTTCAAGTTGTATGTAGCGCCCCGTGTTGTAGTCGATCCCTGTTAGCGATTCGTTGATGCGCGCGATACGCTCCTTGATCGTTTCTCGCTCGCGCGCCAACTGCGATTGGAAGTTCGCGACTTCGCGGATTGTATTTTCGTTCAGCAATTCTTTGAAGCGCGCTTCAAAACGCGGCAAGTCATCGGCCTGTAGCGCATAAAGCATGGCGCGATATTCAAAAGCGGCTTCGATGCTGGCATCCACCTCTGAGGTTTCCAATTTAAATGCCTCTTTGTAGGCTGCCATCGCTTGAATGATTTTGTCGCGCAAACGTTTGAGTTTTGCATCCTCTGCATCGATCTTGGCCTGCAACCAATCACGCAAATCTCGCTCACGGTTATCACAAGACTCAACCGTGAGCTGATGCTCGCCCAACGCCTCGCCACGGATCGTGTCAAGGCGCTCAAAACGCGCTGAATGAGTTGCATATGCCGGTTCATCAAGTATTGCTTGCGTTTGCATCCGCAATGCTTCGGCATCTATTTTTTTCTGCTCAGCTTTGGATCGCTTGTCTTTGTGTTCTTCAAGCAGTCCTTCCGTGGCTATTAATGTTGCCTCCATCACACTCAACTGGTCAGCCAGTTGCTTTAGCACATCGGAAGCCGATTCCAGCCTTTGTTTCTCATCGGTTAATGCCGCAACCTCTTGTACAAGGGGTCGCCAGTCAATTTCACGAAAATCGGCAAACACCTCCAGCTTCGAAAGCACCGTGATGAACGCTTGAAGCTCCCTACGAGCTGATTCGATCTTTCCAATAAGGCTGCCCACCTCGCCAAGGCGTTTCTCCAAATTTCTGGCTTTATCTTCAAGCGCAGCGATTTTGGCTGCGTTGGTCCAGCCCAGCACGTAACGACTACGATCATCCAACCGATGGCGGTCGTCTTTCTCGTGCCGCTCACCCCCTGCCTTGATTTGTCCTGCACGAGTGATAGCCCGCGTCTCGCGGCGAAATTGCTCTTGAGTGATGCAGCAGGCCACGTCGAAACGGTGTGCCAGTTCACGTTCCAGCCAATCGTAAAAAGCAGAGTCAGGCTTAATCGCCAACTTGCGCGCCAAAGAGTCGCGGTGCAGGCTGGGCAATTCAATCCGAGAATTCTGACGTATACGGAAATAAACCAAACGGCCTTTCAAATGCGTTTTATCAACCCACTCAGCGACCGCTGCATAGCGTTCATCCGGCACCAGCAAGGACAAGCCGAAGCTGCGCAGCAGTCTTTCGGCCGCGCCTTCCCAGTCACGCTCGTCCTCATGTACTTGGAGCAACTCGCCAGCGAAGGGCATCTCCTCTTCAGACAAGTTGAGTGCTTTACATAAGGCAGCCCGCATGGCCACTTGTTCCGATGGAATGTTGCTGAGTCGCGCTTTCAAACTCTTGATTTCGGCAGTCACCGCGTCATGCTCTTGTTTACCTTGACGCAAGCTCACGCTGTGCTCAGTCAGATTGTTTTGCAAGCTGGCGTCTCTCGCCCGCGTGGTTTCAGTCAATGTAATAAATCGTTGTCGTTGCCGCAAAAATCCGTCCTCATCATCTGCGGGACTTTCAGCAACAGCGCGCACCAGCTCAGCGTAACGCTGCGCCTTGCGTTCACGCACCTCACGCTCCTGATCCTTCTTGTTGATCTCTATCGTCAGCCGTTCCACGCGGTCTCCGCCGTTGTCAGCAATGCTGCGTTTGAGCTCAGCCACTTCGACGCGCTGTGCATCACGTTGTGCTTCAACACGTTTGACCTGGATGTCTTGTCGTGTCCATTCCTCTAGCAAGTTAGCTGCGCGTTTTTCCAACAAGCCGAGTTTCAATCCAGCGAAGTAGGAACTGAGCGCATCGCGGCAAGCGCGAAACTCATCGACTAATGCAACCAGCGACGCATGACGATCTCCGTCTGCAACCAGAGGGGCAAGCATCTCAACTTGCCGCTTGGCTTTCAGCACGGCCTCGTGTGCGCGGTTAAGATCATCAAAGTGGCCAATCAAAGCGGTGATGCGCGGCGCAACGTCAAATGGTTCCAGCATGTGGCTGCGTACAAAATCCGTGAGGTTACCCACCGATTTCATCGACACGGTTTGGTGAAATAATTCCAGAGCCTGTTCGTTGTCAATGCCGAAGCGACGCCGAAACCATGCCCCGTAGGGTGGAAAGCTGTCGAATATTTCCGCGCCCATTCCTCTCAGTTTTTTCCTGAGCTGAACGATATCCGAACCAAAATGTGCAAAGTCAGTCGTAATCGACAACGCCCGTTCTGCACAGACAAAGAAGCGCGCAGGCTGTGCCTGGGCATCCTTCATCCAGAACACCTGTGCCAGCGTCACCGTTTGGTCATAGCCCGCGTTATGAAAAATACCCAAAATAACCGAGTAACAATTATGGTCGCGCAGCGCTACAGGCTTTGCCGTTCCACTCACCTCATTGCGTTCGGACTTGTAATGCCCAAGCACATAGGAGCGCAGCGTGCGCTCTTTGTTGTCAGCACCGGCAGCCTTGTTGTAAGCGATACGCTGCGCCGGAACCAACAGAGTGGTGACTGCATCCACCAGCGTGGATTTCCCCGATCCAATGTCCCCGGTGAGCAAGGCATTCTTACCATCGAGGTTCAGCGTCCATACCCGTGCATCGAAAGTCCCCCAGTTGAACACTTCCAAACGGTGCAAGCGGAATCCGGATAGCGCATCATCGCTGACAAAATCCAGCCCCAATGTTTGCATCTCAGCCATTGGAATCACCTGCTGAAGTTGCATTGATCTGTACCTGATACGCTGACAGCCGCGTATCGAAATCATTCAGCCACTGCGCATCCACAAAAGCTTTGATGATGCGGCGCACCTCGAATGCTGTGGGTTGTCCTGCGCCAGTTTTAAGCTTGCGCAAAAATCCTAACTCGACAATCTTGTTGAGATGCGTCTCTATCTGGTCGATGAGCTTCGCCTCGTTACTGCTGTCGGGCAAGAACACGCGAACCAGCTCGACGAGTTGATCACGAGTCAACACGAGGCGTGTGTCACCACCACTTGCATCGAACTCGGCCAACTTCTTGCGCAACAGCGCCAGCAGCAAGCTCACAGGGAAAGTCAGCGGACGGCGCGCCACCAGTCGAGGCAGCTTGGCAACACCTTCGCCTTCACTTTCCAAACGTGCTCGCAAGAATGCATACCCCTCGGACTCGTCCAGCACCAATTCCAGGCCCAACACGGTCACGTAATCACGCACGCGGGCTTGTAGATTGAGCAAGGCATTCCAAAGGCTGGCCTCTCCTTCTTGGTAAATCACGCCTTTGAGCAAAGTAATGACCAAGGCTGATAACTCATTCGTTGCAGCGGCATTTTCTGGTTTAAGTTCTTGCTCTGTCATGCTCATCTCACAAAAATAACGCGCGGCAAACGTGCCCGTTTCACTTGTTCTTGCCCATCCGATTCTTCTCTGCGCCAGAAAATTTCATCGGTCACCTCTTCGTCCACCACGGCCTTGAAAGTGTCGCCCGCAAGCTGGAGATAGGCCACCAGTTCTGCCAATCCGCGTTGTAGCGGCTGCATTTCGCACAGCTCACGCAACGTGATTTGCGAACGATCCTGCAAAGCATGTCGGATATGTCTAACCAGTTGCGCCTTATCGATAACGACTTGCGAGTACAAGGCTCCTGCATCTATTTCGACATCACCCTCTTCCAGCACGATATCGGCGATTTGCGGTTTGATGGAAGGTGTGTGTAGTGGTCGTTCCATCGGCAACTCAATATCAGCAGCCGTATCTGCAATGTCCATCATCACACCTGACGGCTGAGATTCGCGCACTGCCAACGCTTTAGTTTCGATACCGTGCAGAATGTCCATGATGCGGCGGTTTTCCAACCAAGCTTGGTCGTCAAGAAAACGCCGTAACTGTTGCGAAAGCTGGGCGACAGTACGCTGTGTATGTTCTCCAGCCTCTAGCCAATCATAATGTACACGACGTGTTCGGCTGTCAGGCTTGAGTTCAATGACAGGTGGCAAGGTCAACACACGTTCCAGCAATACCGACAGTTCCTCCTGCCGCCGACTGGACATCAAAAAATCCCAGAATGCGCGAAAACTGCGTCCCTGATCCGAGTCGGAAATTGCATCCCGCTCGCCCATGATCTCTTCCAGTAGCGCTCCTTTTGAGCCTTGCCACAGTGCGATGCGCTCCCGCACGCGCCGATCCAAACCACGAAAGTTATGCTCTACCTCACGAAAATCGCTCAGCAGCTCCCGCGCCAATTGTGTGAATTGCTGGAAGCGGTCTTTCAATGCGGTGTTATCTAACAGCGGAATATCACCAGATAATATTTGCTCGATTTCCCTATCAATTTCATCACGCCGTTTGTGTAATTCAGCAACACGCGTTTGAGGATCGGATTCAGATCCTTCACTCATCTGCTTAAGCAACTCGAATAGCGTAAGCAAGCGGGATTCCGTACCAACAAAGCTGCGCTGGGTGAGCGTTGCAAGCCAAGTAATCGCTTTTTCGGTCGGTGGGGAAAGATCGAAATGCGGTTCATCCGAACCTTGAACATAGAATTTGCGTAACCACCCCTTCTCAGTGCTCGCCCAGTCGTTGAGGTATTCAAGTGCAGACTTGGGAAAAGCATCTGAGCCTAGACTCTCGCGCAGGGTAAACAGTTCGTCTTCGAGTGATTCTGCCAAATCAGCCTGCGCCATAACACGCACATTCGGCACGATAAACACTCGCTGCAAAAAACTCGCTATCAGCGGTGCGTGATCCGAGCGCAACAAACGCCACGCCGGATGGCTTTGGCGCAATAGATCAAGAGTGGCAAAGTCGAAATTCATTGAAAATACAATTCACGTTTTAAGCAACTGCCGTTATACATACGGCATCATCAACTTCGCATGTCCTGATAGCATCCAAACTGCCCGCCAATCTACCCAGCATCATAATCACCGCAATCGCGGTATGCGGGATCCGCACATGCGCCAAGGTTTGCCACCATTGGCTGCCGCGTAGTCCGAAGCATTCTTGCACCACTTGATTTGATTGCCGCTTCCTTCTTGGCTAGAACAGTGGCATCTTCCATCTAGTTGCTAGCCTTCGACTTGCCATCAGAAAGTCCATCCCTGCTGCTGCATAAATCTTTCAAGGTCAATGCAGGGCACATTGAAATACTCACACACGTTTGGAATTTTTGCTGCGTTAGGTTTCTGTTGCTCTTCCGTAACCACGGTGGCGCCTTTAATTTTGGCGCAGGCAATGACAAATGGATCCGCAACTGGTGTTCCTTTCAATCGCTGCTGTTCCCCGATCAAGCTCTGGAAGTGCTTAGTCTGAAATATCTGCGCAACAAACTGAAGTTCGGCGGTGTTCGGAGTAGTAAAAATTTGCTTGTTTTGTTTCGCCCACGCCAGCACATCCGCACTTACGTTTTGACGTTCAAGTTCATTCCAGACTTCACGGGTTGAAATAATATTTTTCTGGTGCACCAAGCTGTCCAACCCATCCCAGATGGTTTTGAACACGCTTGGATAAAAGTGCTGGAGTGAACGTATTGAACTGGTGTCGAACACATAGATCATGCAGTCACACCTTGCAGAATACGTTGCTCCAACCCGGCAAAATTCTTGGGTTTTATCCCCAGCATATCGGCGGCCTGTTCGACACTAAGCTGGTTCTTATAGTGGCGGCTGACCACTTCTCTCGCGAAACGGTCGCTCAGGTAAACATGCTGAGATGCGTACCAGTCGCCGCCCGTACCTTTTTTCTGCTGTGCCGCCCATGCTTTGGCCTTCTGCTCATAGAAAGCGGCGGTGACGCGATCTTGATCCAGGAATCGGCGCAACACGGCTTCGCGGCTGACGCCGTATCGCGCAGCGAGGTCCGAGAACTGCTGTTCAGATGCCCGCTCGATGTCTGCCGGAAACTGTTTGACCTGCATCTGAAAATCAGGCGATGGGATCAGAATTTCCGCAGCGATTACATTGCAAAACCGTTCGATCTGTCTTTCCTGATCCGGCAGTCGCTCGACATATCGCTGGTCGAATTTGCTCAGCCCGTTAACATTGAGCAACAGGTGCGCAAGCTCATGGAGCAGGCTGAAAGTTTGTCTTGTCTTGGTCGTGCTGTTGTTCAAATAAACAACTGGAAATTGGCTGTCGACAAGACAAAACCCGGAAATGTCCTTCTGCTTGAAAGATTCCTTGAAAATAAATACGCCCTTGTCCTCTATCGCTTTCCGCCATTTTTTCAGCGCCTGCTCATCATCTTTCCAGCGAATTTGCTCTTCGAGAGCAATGCCCAGATAGTTGCGAACCGCAGCCGCTTGCTCCAAGACAGAATGCGCACGGGATATGGATAATTCCTGCCAAATGCAATGTTCGCTGGGATTGCGGGCGCCGAACAATTCCCGTAGCGCGAGCTGGTAAGCGTGGGCGCGGCGGATGTGCAGGTGTGTGTCAGCGGCAAGTGATTGCAAATCTTCCGCAGGCAACGTCCTGAATTCTCGCGCCGGGCTTACTTCCTCGGGAGGGGCAGGCAAAAAGAAAACCGCCAATGGGCGTTTGTAAATTTGATACGCCAGTTTTTCCAGTTGAGGATAGCTTGGGTATGGTCCATCTGCCTCCCAGGCCTCGACTTCTTCAACGGGTCTTTTCAAACAAAGGGCGACATCAGACACCGACAGCCCGATAGACTGTCTTGCCCAACGCATAACCTCTGGCCGCACTCCGGCGACGGGTTCACCCTTCATTTCAGTGCCCCAATAGTTTTACAAAGGGGAATTATCCCCTAAAGCAGGAAAACTTAGGCCTTCAATTTCCTGCAACGACTTCCCAGCAATACCCTGCAAGTCCCCATACATCCCCACCGTTGCCCCCATCACCCGCTCAATCTGCTCTTCTCGCTTGGCCCATTGCTTCATGATGACTTTTCTTTCCTTGTCGAGGTCTTCCTGCATGGTGGAAAAGGCTTCAACGATGGCTTCAACGCGCTGGCGAAAACGCGGACCGGTGAGGTACTGGTAGACCATTTCGGTCTTGGTCTGCTGACCTTCTATTGACTGCCGCGCAAGGGCAAGCTCCAGCAATGACTGGCGCAAAACCATCGCCACCGGCAAAGCAGCACGGGGATGTGTTACCCAGACGCCCTCTACCATTTCAAAGGTTTCAACGCCTTTCGGCAATATCTGGCTCACGATCACGGCGATTTCTGCCTTCGCGGTGCGCTGGTCTCCGCGAAGCTTTACCAGCCAGGCATCGCTCCAGTTTTTGGTGCGCTTGAACTCCCACAAAATGGTACCGCCGGAGTGGCCACCTGCGCCAACAACGCGATGCAGCACATCCCCGCCAAACTCCCCCTTGGGTACTGGCTCAATACCATCGAAAGGGAATTTGATGCGCAACAGGTTTTCAAGCTCCAGCTCCTGAACTTCACCCTGCAATTGTTGTGATCCTTGCTCGGCCCGGCGCTTGAGGTCTTCAATCTGTTTCTGCATCGCGGCAATGGTCTGTTCCTTCTCCATTACCTTGAGCTTCTGTTCGTCCTCGGCTTCTTTTTTGGCTTTCGTGCGGACGTGGGTCAATCCATCCTGCACCCGCTTTTCTACCGTAAGTTCCAGTTCGCGCTTGGCATCATCGAGTTCACGCTGTTTCTTGATGAGCTCGGCTTGCGCCTTCTGTGCCTCGGCCAGTTTTTCATTGTTTGCTTTAAGCACATCTTGCAATTCGGACAGTTCACGTGCCTTGTTTTCCAGTTCGACGGCACTGGCAAGTTTAGCTTTCTTGGATTCCTCAGCAATAACGCGGACACGTTCTGCTTTCAACTGTGTCGCAACTTGATCGGCCACCTGATCGTCGAGTTTGCGCTTGTCTTCTGCAAGCTGCTTTTCCTTGTCGCGCATAGCCTGTTCGCGCTGTGCGATGTCATTGTCCTTCTGCGCCAGTTGTTGCTCGAACTGCTTGCGTGTCGCCGCGATCAGCGGAGCGGCGAGCGATTCGTTAAGCTTGATCTCGGTGTTACAACTCGGGCAGATGATTGTTGGTTCTGTCATGAAATCTCCCATTCACACGTAAATAATGGCTTCACTGTTACCTGCTGCGACAATTGCTTTTCCAGCCCATCAATCAAATTGTCGCGCCGGGTCTGATTTTGTCTTTTCTCTGAAACAGTTCTCGACGTTTGCGATCTCGATTTGCTTCAAGGTCGCGCTGCTCCTTTTGAACCACAAGCTTTTAAGCCAAGGTTACAGCGCCTTTGCTTTTGGCCCGCGCTTCTTTGATTTGGCGGTCGAGCTCTTTGATTTCCCGCTCAAGCCCCACTTTCAAGTCATCAACCCATGAGTCCAGCCTCTCGGTTTCTTGGGCGAACAAGATCAAGTTACAAGTCTTTAGGTTGCTTAGGATACGCGATTTTGCCTGCCGATTTCCGCTTCTAGCGGCTGTAGTGAGTCTTGCTGGTCATGATCTGCTGCTGAAATGCGCTATGTACAATGCGGGGGAGTGTCGCATCGAAGCTTCATCATGTCTATATGCCAGATTGCCTATATATTCAATGATATTAATTAATGGCATAAAAAAAATATACCATTGATAAAGCCATGAAAAAATACTTGCTTGCCGCTACTTGTCATTGCCAGATGTTTCCAGTCATAAAAGAAAAAACCACGTTAATACGTGGCCTTGAGGTGATTTATTACTGGCAATTGCGAGATGTTGCTAATTGTCTATTCATTCCCACTCTATTGTTTCCAAGGTCTCTAAATCCATATAGATACATGCTTTCTTTGTATCAACCATCTAAATTTACCGTCATATTTACCGTCAAAAAATAAGCGCATTGACTGGCGCGGAAGATGCACTCGATTTGCGCGGCGGCTGCTCCCCGAGGCGCACCAATGAAAATTCTGTGGCTTTGTATGCTAGCGAACAGAAAACTGGCAGCTACCTCGCTATCATGGCAGGGCTCAGAGCTTTTGACCAGTAAAGTGACTGGTTGGTTGGCTCATGGCGTCGCGAGCTCGCCTGAGCGCTATTTTTGGATGTGCTTAGCAGGGTAGCTTTGACGCAAGTATGTCAACTTTCTCGATGTATGGGTGTCTTTTGTCTTAAAAATATAGTGGAGTTAATCATGAAAAAAACTTTTATGAGCTTAGCAATTGCGTCCTGTTTTGCAATGGGGACTACCTTAACTCAAGCTGATTCCCAGGAAAATCATGGAAATATAATTAAGTCTGACACACCCGGAAGAAGCAGCACCACCGGTATATCTGGAGGAATGGCTGCTTCTGACACCTTAGGCATAATGGATCCTTCTGGCTCCACGCGTGTAATCGATCCCTCGGGCACATCCGGCGTAATGGGTCTTCCTGGCACCTCAGGTGGAATGGATCCCTCGGGCCCATCCGGTGGAATGGGTAGCTCTGATTCTAATTCCGGCTCAGCTGGAGGGTCTGGACATTAGTCTTATAAGTTTTAATGCAAATGATTAGACCCTCTTTAATTGGAGCTTAATTTTAAAAAATCCTTTCAATTAAGGACGCGTCCTTAATATGGTGATACACCGCACTCCCACGACTGAGGTAGGCTGGGGAAAATGGACACCAACGTTTTGTTAAACTTGAAACGGAGGTATGAGATGAAACAGAGAGTACCAATCACAATTTACAGCAAAGAATTTCGAGAACAGGCGGTCAAGCAAGTCACAGAAGCGGGTTAAGCCCGAAGGAAGCGGCGAAATAGCATGCCGCTTTTCTTGTAGTGAAAGCCACTGCAGTAGATTTCCTTCAAGCCTTGGCCGGGGCATTAATGAGGTCCGCCGTGTCGTCGCTGGGTTGATTCAACGGCACAATGATCGGTCCATTATATTGAGGTGCGTTTTCCTTGAACGAATTGGTATGCGAAGGCACTCGCCGCCGGAACCCGCAATATATTCACCTCAATGTGCGCTTTCGAACAGACGCGTATTGGTACCTCGCTCCAAAATTACTCCACTTTAACTTTCAGGAGTCATCATGGCCCTTCCCAATGTAGCAACCGCTGTCGAATTCGGGCCCGCAGGAGGCGTGTCCGGACTGAACCCCAACAACACGCAATCCGATACCAGCGCAGTGTCGTGGGGCGCCATAGTTGCAGGGGCTGCTGCCGCTGCCGCTCTGTCTCTTATTCTGCTGATTTTGGGAACTGGTTTGGGTTTGTCCTCAGTATCACCATGGGCGCACAGCGGTATTAGTGCAACGACCTTTGGTGTATCGACCATTCTTTGGGTTACCGCCACGCAACTCATTGCTTCCGGAATGGGTGGTTACCTCGCCGGGAGGCTGCGAACAAAGTGGGTTGCGGTTCATACGGATGAGGTTTATTTCCGCGATACCGCGCACGGCTTCCTAGCTTGGGCCGTCGCGTCCCTTGTTACCGCCGCGTTGCTGACATCGGTGATTGGGGCGATCATCAGCGGTGGAATTCAGGCTGGAGCCTCTGTGGCAGGGGGCGTTGCTACCACGGCAACTGCCGCTACCGCAGGCGGTGCGGCGGCGGCTGGATCCGAGATGGCGAAGTCGGGCAGTGACGGTGGACCGATGGGCTACTTCGTGGATTACCTATTCCGCAAGGACATAAACACGGCTGCCCTTGCTGGAAGCGGCACTAGATTAGAGGGTGCCATGGAGCAAACCGCTGCCGCACCATCATCCGAAGTCGCACGGATCTTCATGACCACTATCCAAACAGGGACTCTAGCTCCGGAAGATGTTAAGTATGTTGGCCAGATCGTTTCGCAGCGTACCGGTCTTACACAGAAAGACGCAGAGAAGCGAGTGAGTGACACTTATGCGCGCATGCAGGCAAAGTTACACGATGCGGAAGCTGCAACGAAGGACGCTGCTAACAAGGCACGTAAAGCTTCTGCCTATGCGGCACTGTGGATCTTCGTCTCACTGCTCGGGGGCGCATTCGTCGCCAGTTTAGCGGCCACGTATGGCGGGCGGCGGCGCGACCTCTAACCAAAATTTAAACATTTCACTTCGGAGGCAATAATGCGTTCAATACTTCTTTTGTTACTCGGCATCCCCATTCCCATCATTATTCTGATCGCGTTATTCGTACACTAAACGAGATCCGTCCCCACCAAATCTATAAAGGAAAAGACATTATGACAACTGCAATGCAAAAAAAGACCACGCCAGATAATCCATCCAAGGTTCAGGATGCAATAGCCTTGTTGCGCGCTGACCACAAACTTGTCAGCACACTCTTCGCCGAATACGAAAAGGCGCGCTCCACTTCCAAGAAGAAGATGCTCGTCTCCCAAATATGCACTGAGCTAAGCGTTCATGCCCAAGTGGAAGAAGAAATATTCTATCCCGCTGTCAAGAAAGCGCTTAAAGACAAAGAGTTGATACCGGAAGCAATAGTGGAACACGCAACGCTTAAAGAGCTCATTGGCCAAATCGAAGGTATCGAGCCAGACGGCGAGATGTTCGATGCAAAGATCAAGGTGCTGTCCGAGTACGTTAAGCATCACGTCAAGGAAGAACAGAACGAAATCTTTCCTCAAGCGAAGTCAACAGAGCTGGATATGGTTGCGCTTGGTACCAGAATCACTGCTCGCAAAGAAGAACTTCAGAAGGAATCTAGATAGTTCGATTTACACTCACGGTATATCGTAATTGGCACGAAGCTTACTCAAATTCATGTAGTGTTATTAAAACCCATTTAATTAAAATTCGCTCATTAGCGTTAGGCTGGGTTGAATCATTAAGGAGATTAATTTGGATAAGAAAAATACGACGAGTAGTTCTAGTAGCGGCAAAGAGAATTTGGGTTTAGATTCGAACGGATACTCACAACTGGGTGCCGGCGGCGAGCTGCACCAGATTGGGGGTGGAGAGCACCCCGCTCTTACCACGAACCAAGGCGTCGGACTTTCCGATAATCAGAACTCGCTCAGGGCCAATTTACGCGGTCCTACTCTGCTGGAGGATTTTATCCTTCGTGAAAAAATCACTCATTTTGATCACGAACGTATTCCAGAACGTATCGTTCACGCGCGTGCAACGGGCGTGCACGGATTCTTCGAGCTGACCGCCTCATTAAAGCAATACACTACCGCCAGAATTCTCACCGAAGTAGGTGAAAAAACGCCCGTGTTTACTCGCATATCAACCGTCGTAGGCGGAGCGGGTTCGATCGACACCCCACGTGACGTACGCGGGTTTGCCGTCAAGTTTTATACCAAGGAAGGTAATTGGGATTTGGTTGGCAACAACATCCCGGTTTTCTTTATCCAGGATGCCATTAAATTCCCCGACCTCGTCCATGCGGTAAAGATGGAACCCGACCGTGGCTTCCCGCAATCGTCAAGCGCGCATGACACGTTCTGGGATTTTATTTCACTCACGCCTGAATCCATGCATATGGTGATGTGGATTATGTCTGATCGCACTCTACCGCGTTCGCTGCGCATGATTGAAGGCTTTGGTGTGCATAGTTTCCGCCTGATTAACGACGCCGGCAAATCAACCTTCGTCAAATTCCACTGGCGTCCCAAGCTCGGTTTGCAGTCAACCATTTGGGATGAAACCGTCAAGATTTCAGGCGCTGATCAAGACTTTCATCGTCGCGATATGTTCGAGGCCATCAAAGCCGGCAATTTTCCCGAGTGGGAATTTTCGGTTCAACTTTTCACGCAGGAAGATGCGGACAGATTCCCGTTCGACCATCTGGATGCGACCAAGCTGATTCCCGAAGAACTGGTGCCCTTGAAAGTGATCGGGCGTATGGTGCTGGATCGCTGGCCAAACAATTTTTTCGCTGAAACTGAACAGGTTGCTTACTGCCCTTCTCATGTCGTGCCAGGGATCGATTTCTCGAACGATCCACTATTGCAAGGCCGTTTATTCTCCTATCTCGACACGCAACTTTCGCGCCTGGGTTCGCCCAATTTTCATCAGATTCCGGTCAACGCGCCCAAATGCCCCTTTTCCAACCACCAACGTGACGGGCACATGCAAATGGCGCAACCGGTGGGTCGCGTTGCATATGAGCCCAACTCCTTGTCTGAAAACTCACCACGAGAAATGCCGATCAAAGGCTTTCATAGCACTGTAGTAGCTGAAACTGGCGAGAAAATACGCATCCGTGCCGAGAGCTTCGCCGACCACTACAGCCAGGCGCGACAGTTCTATCTCAGCCAAACGACATATGAGCAGGCGCACATCGCCTCGGCATTAGTGTTTGAGCTCTCCAAGGTCGAACATGTGCACGTGCGTGAGGCGATGGTCGGTCACCTGCTGCATATTGATAACGACCTCGCCAAACGGGTTGCCGCAGGTCTTGCATTTGACAAAATGCCCGATGCGCCGAAAGCCGCAGCACCCGTGCAGGAAATGGAGCCTTCACCCGCATTGCAGATCATTGGCAAGATGAAAGACACTCTGATAGGGCGCACGATTGGTATCCTGATCGCGGACGGTTCAGATGGCGCGGTCATCAAGAACATTAAAAAAGCCGCAATGGATGCGGGTGCTAACGTGAAGATTATTGCCCCCAAGGTGGGGGGCACGAAGCTTGCCGATGGTTCGATGCTGGCGGTTGATGGACAGCTGGCTGGCACGCCTTCTGTGCTATTCGACGCAGTCGCCGTCATCCTCTCCGACAAAGGCGCGAAAGCGCTGTCGACAGAAAGCGCCGCGATCGATTTTGTACGAGATGCTTTCGGTCATCTCAAGGCACTCGCCGTCGACAAAGGCGGTCAGGCACTTTTAAAAATAGCAAATGTCGGACAAGACGCGGGCGTCGTGGATACCAATGACACGAACGCATTTATTGCGGCGGCAAAGACTCGCCAATGGGATCGGGAAAAGTCCATTCGAACATTGGCATAAGAGATGGTCGGGTCAGTCTTGGCGCCTCCGCCCAAAATATCCTACCAACCCATTCGTCACGTCGATGGATTTGGATAAAACCCTTATGTTGACTAGCGCACAGAGTATTTCGCAGCAAACGTATATGTTAGCAACATGTATCGATACATGCAGGGCAAGGCAGATTTCTGTCGCCGGCCGATATGGATGCGAGATCGCCTCGATCCTGGTATGGGAGCAAGTTGGCGCGATCAAGTGACTCACCCGTTAGCTGAATATTTTTTCTCCGCTTACTGTGTTCAATGTGCGGCGGAATAATTGACATTTAAGGAGCCCTCATGAAAGCAGTCGTTTATAAAGGTCCTCGCGACGTCGTCGTCAAAACAGTTCCGGATGCCAAGATTGAAAAAGCAACCGATGTGCTTGTAAAAATCACGACCACGAACATCTGCGGCTCGGATCTGCATATGTATGAAGGCCGGACTAATATGGAGCCCGGCAGAATCTTCGGACATGAGAATCTTGGAACGGTCATCGAGATCGGCAGCGCGGTCGACCGCGTCAAACTGGGAGATCGGGTGTGCATGCCATTCAATATTTCTTGCGGCTTTTGCGAAAATTGCGAGCGTGGCCTCACCGGATTCTGCCTCATTGCCAACCCCGGCAACGCGGGCGCAGCGTATGGCTTCGCAGGCATGGGGCCATACAGTGGCGGACAGGCAGAGCTATTACGTGTGCCCTATGCCGACTTCAACTGTCTGGTGCTCCCGCCCGATGCGGAGGAAAAGGAAAATGATTACGTTATGTTGTCCGATATCTTTCCGACCGGTTATCACGCCACCGAGCTCGCAGGCGTGCAAGCAGGCGATTCGGTTGTCATTTACGGCGCTGGGCCGGTCGGTCTTATGGCAGCGTACTCTTCGATCATCAAAGGGGCCAGCAAGGTCATGGTCGTGGACATGCACAAGGACCGACTGGCATTGGCAGAAAAAATCGGTGCTATTGCGGTCGATGACTCGGATGGGTCTGGCGTGGACCAGGTCATGGCGCTGACCGCCGGCCAAGGAGCGGATCGGGGGTGCGAATGCGTGGGCTATCAATGCTGCGACCACAAAGGGCATGAGGTGCCGAACCTGACGATGAACAATCTAGTGAAAATGGTGCGCCCGACTGGCGGTATCGGGGTGGTGGGGGTTTTCGTACCGGAAGATCCTCACGCCAAAGATAAATTGGCCAAGCAAGGTCAGATTGCGTTCGACTTTGGCCAATTTTGGATCAAGGGCCAGCACATCGGGACTGGCCAAGCAAATGTAAAAGCATACAACCGCAAGTTGTGTAAGCTGATCGCAGAAGGGAAAGCGAAACCGTCCTTCATCATCTCGCACGAACTGCCACTCGACCGGGCGGCCGAAGGCTACGAAAACTTTGTTGCGCGCAAGGAGGGCTGGACCAAGGTCATTCTTAAGCCGGGGCATTGATCCATGACCGTCGCAGGCGGTTGCCGGAAATACCAACTGAAGAGGGCAGATCAGATGCTACGAAAGAACGTGCTACCCGTGATTGCAATCGCGCTGTGCGTGCCATTTCTCGTCGCCGTATCGGCGTGCGGCGGGTCGGGGAGCGACCCTAGCAAGTCGCTGCCCGCACTCGATCGACCAGCAAGCTTCACGGACAAGTAGTGGCTCGGCAAGCAGTTGTTCTTCGACACCAATCTGGCTGCGGCAAAGACGCGCCAGTGGGACCGGAAAAAGTCCGTTAGAACGTTGGTGTAACCGATAAAAAGGAAACAAACAATGAGCACGATTATGACGAAAGACGGCACGCAGATCCGCAACGGCTGCATCGGCGATAGCTCGCAGTTCAGCAAGGATATCGCCAGCGGCCCATTCTTCGATGCCAACAGGCCGGCGCCAAGGTTTCTCAAGGCATGATCGAGTCGTTCTGGTTGAACGGGATGCGGGCGGGTCACAAGAACACCTTCTGCTGCATCAAGGCATTCTCCGAAACGGATTTTACCGAAGACCTCAAGAAGTTCGACGTGCCGACGCTGATTATTCATGGCGACGACGACCAGATCGTGCCGATTGGTGCCGCAGGCCTCCGCTCATCGAAGCTGGTCAAGAACGCGACCCTGAAAATCTACGCGGGTGCACTCCACGGCCTTGCGGACACGCACAAAGACCAACTCAACGCTGACCTGCTGGAATTCCTTAAAACCTGATGTTGCCTTGAACCAAGGAGAAGTTGCTATGAAAGGTTATGTGCAAGACATTGAAAGCATCGCTGTCAAGAATGAAGATTTTCGACAAGTGCTTTACACGGCCAGGAACTGCCAGCTCGTCGTCATGGCGTTAAAGCCCAAGGAAGAGATCGGGGCGGAAGTCCACAAACTCGACCAGTTCTTCCGCGTGGAGGAGGGATCCGGTGAGGCAGTTCTCGATGGCATTCGTACGGCGATTTCCGCCGGCTTTGCGGTAGTCGTCCCGGCGGGAACGAATCACAACATCATCAATACCGGCAGCGTCCCACTGAAGCTCTATACGCTCTATGCGCCGCCGAACCATCGCGACGGCGTCGTCCACCATACCCGCGCCGATGCGGAGGCCGACAACGAGCACTTCGATGGCGAAACGACGGAATATAGAGTCGAGTGCGCGCCCGGCGGCGAATATTTTGCCGGTGCCCTGCACGAGATCAACGAAGACGATGCCTTGTTCGACTTCAATCATCCGCTGGAGAGCCAACCGCTGAAATTCGAAGCGAAAATTATCGGCATACTATGACAGGTACAGAAAGCTGCTGCGAATTTTGTGCAAGGCATGTGTGGCGCGATTCGAAGGATAGAAAATGAATACGGAAATACTACTCGCCCAACTGCGTGGCTTTTGTGCCGGAGTAGATCGCGCGATCGAAATCGTTGAGCGAGCGCTCACGGAGTTTGGCGCACCGATCTATGTGCGCCACGAGATCGTACACAATGCTTATGTCGTCAATGATCTGCGCAACAAAGGCGCAATTTTCATCAAAGAATTGCAAGATGTCCCGGGCGGCAATACCGTCGTTTTTTCGGCGCACGGTGTCTCCAAAGCCGTACAGGATGAGGCCGATGCACGCGGCTTGAGAGTATTTGATGCAACCTGCCCTTTGGTGACCAAGGTACATATCGAAGTGGCAAAAATGCGCCGTGAAGGACGTGAAATCATCATGATCGGCCACCAAGGCCATCCAGAAGTGGAAGGCACGATGGGTCAGTCGGAACATGGGATGCATCTGGTCGAGACTGCGCATGATGTGGAAAAACTGCAAGTGACCAATCCGAACATGCTGGGCTATGTTTCACAAACCACCTTATCTGTAGACGATACCATTGAAGTCATTCGGGCGCTGAAACGCAAATATCCAAGCATTACCGAGCCGAAAAAAGCCGATATATGCTACGCGACCACGAACCGGCAGGAAGCAGTGAAATTCATGGCGCCGCAGGTGGATATCGTAATCGTGGTCGGCAGCCCAAATAGTTCCAACTCCAACCGCCTGCGTGAAGTCGCAGAAAAAAATTGGACTGAGGCATACATGGTAGACAACGCGACGCAAATCGATCCGGCATGGTTGGTCGGAAAAATACGCATCGGCGTGACCGCTGGCGCATCGGCGCCGGAAGTTTTGGTGCAGTCGGTGATTGATCGATTGAAGGAATGCGGCGCGAAAAGCGTGCGAACACTGGAAGGCGTAGAAGAACATATTACCTTTCCGTTGCCAAAGGGATTGAGCAAATTTCAGACAGCGGGGAGTTCAAGTCAGAGCAATGCCTGATTTGCATTCGGTTTTATCAAATAACATGCAAGATGTCAGAGAAAGTTAATTTATTACCGTTCGCATCGTGTAGTCACACATCAATTTGGAATAAGGTTTGCAATGACGAAAAACAACATCCCGCATCATGTCGGTTTCATTCCCGATGGAAATCGCCGCTGGGCCATGGATCATGGTCTGCCCAAAGAAGCCGGATATGCTCATGGTATCGACCCGGGGTTGCTGCTGTACGAGAAATGTAAAAAATCCGGGATCATGGAAGTTTCCATCTACTGCTTTACCCAGGACAACACCAAGCGGTCTTCCATTCAGAAACAGGCATTCAGCGACGCCTGCGTTGCATTCGCTTTTGAGATTGCACGTCGTGGAGCGGCTTTGCTTGTGGTCGGCGATGAGACCTCGACACAATTCCCCGAGGTGTTAAAAGAATTCCGGCAGCGCCAGGGTGTCGGAATGAAGGTGAATCTTCTGGTCAACTATGGCTGGGAATGGGATCTCGCCGGTCTTAAAAACGGCGGCCTGCGTTCCGATGAAGTTTCACGTCTGGATTTGATCGTACGCTGGGGCGGGGGACGCAGATTGAGCGGTTTTCTCCCGGTGCAATCGGTTTATGCGGATTTCTATGTCAGGGATGAATATTGGCCAGATTTTGATCCGCAGCATTTTGAGTACGCACTTGCCTGGTATAAAAAACAGGACCAGACACTTGGCGGGTAATCCACTGGGCAGAAGAGGTTCATGGTACTTGTACACGTCTCGGTTCCGCTTTTCATAGGACATTGAAGGCCAACTGTCTGAGTCGAATGCCAACCGACCTTAAATGGTGAGGCAGCTATTCGGCGGAGTTAATCGGCTACGTGGATATCGCACTATAGGACGTAATCCTCCCCTAAATTATGTCGAACTGCCCATCGGTCAGCAGCACGCGGATAGGCCGCAGCACGCAATTATCAACTACGTGATCAATGCGCCAAACTTTTGAAGGCCTTTATAGACCCGGCATGATTTATTAATGAATTTTTCTTGGTTTTCGATGACTGTGTGGTATGGAAAAAGAAGATGCCAGCAAGCAGTCGCGAGAAGTACTTCATGAACGATGCAAGCAAGTCATTCGTGTGCACCGCAAAGGCGTGGCGGTGATGGAGATCGTGGCGCAAACGGGACTGAGCTGGACGGCAGTCAATACGGCGCTGCGGTTGTATAAGGCTGAAGGTTCGGGGGCACTCAAGCCCTGCGTTCGGGGCAAAAAACCTGGCAGTGGACGTCGCTTGATGGTTAGCCAAGAGCTGACGATTCAGCAAACCATCTGCGACAAACGCCCGGAACAACTCAAGATGGATTTTGCGCTATGGAGCAGGCCCACCGTGCGCCAGCACATTGAGCTGGCGCATGGTATCAAGCTGTCTATTCGGGCAGTAGGCAACTATTTGGCACGTTGGGGTTTACACCACAAAAACCCATCAAAAAAGCATATGAGCAGCGCCCTGAAGCTGTCCAGGCTTGGCTTGATGAACAGTATCCGGCCATTGAAGCCAGAGCAAAAACCGAAGGTGCGGAAATTCACTGGGGCGACGAGACGGCGCTAGTCAACACGGATGTCAGAGGCAGGAGCTATGCGCCGGTGGGCAAGACACCTGTGACGTTCGCAGTAGGCGGCACGCGCCACAAGCTATCGATGATTGCGACGGTAACCAACCAGGGTAAAACAATGAGCTAAAATTTATCCTTTAATAACAATTAATTATGACAACTCACTCCCACTCAATAGTAGCAGGCGGCTTTCCGGAAATATCATAAACTACGCGGTTGATGCCTCGCACTTCGTTGATGATGCGGTTAGAAATTTTGGCCAGCAAGGCATGCGGCAATTCTGCCCAATGCGCGGTCATGAAGTCCTGCGTTTGCACCGCACGCAGCGCCACCACCCACTCATAAGTACGGCCATCGCCCATCACGCCCACCGACTTTACTGGCAGGAAGACAACAAATGCCTGTGCGGTTTTCTCATACCAGCCGGACGTATGTAGCTCTTCGATGAAAATTGCATCAGCACGGCGCAACAAGTCGGCGTACTCTCGCTTGACTTCTCCGAGGATGCGCACACCCAGCCCCGGCCCCGGGAATGGGTGGCGGTACACCATGTCGCGCGGCAAGCCGAGCGCCACGCCGAGTTCGCGCACTTCGTCCTTGAACAGTTCGCGCAACGGTTCCAGCAGCTTAAGATGCAAGGTATCAGGCAAGCCGCCAACATTGTGGTGTGATTTGATGGCGTGTGCCTTTTTTGTTTTGGCGCCAGCAGATTCGATCACGTCAGGATAAATGGTGCCTTGCGCCAGCCATTTTGCCTGTGGCAATTTGGCGGCTTCTCGCTGAAATACTTCGACAAATTCGCGCCCGATAATTTTGCGTTTTTGCTCTGGATCAGACACGCCTGCCAAATGTTTCATGAATTCTGCGCCAGCATCAACATGGATAACTTTCACGCCCAGGTTTTTAGCAAAAGTTTCCATAACCTGCTTGGCTTCATTCAAGCGCAACAGGCCATTGTCCACAAATACGCAGGTGAGTTGCGCACCGATGGCACGATGCAACAATGCTGCGGCCACGGAAGAATCCACTCCGCCGGAGAGACCGAGGATGACTTCTTCCTGACCGACTTGGGCGCGGATTTTTTCTACCGCCTCACCGATGTAATCGGGCATGTTCCAGTCCTGCCCGCAGCCGCAGATGTCATGCACAAAGCGGCTGATTATCGCCTTGCCTTGCGGAGTGTGGGTCACTTCCGGATGAAATTGTACCGAGTAGAAACGACGTGCCTCGTCGGCCATACCGGCAATCTGCGTGATTGCATTGGAAGCAATCACCGTGAAGCCCGGCGGCAGCAGGGTGACCTTGTCGCCGTGGCTCATCCATACATCTAGCAAGCCGTGGCCTGCCTCGTTGATACGATCCTGAATGTCGCGAAATAATTTTGAATGGCCGCGCGCACGGATTTCCGCATAGCCAAATTCGCGCACCAGGCCGACTTCCACTTCCCCACCCAATTGCGCGGCCATGGTTTGCATACCGTAGCAAATACCCAGCACCGGAACGCCCAGTTCAAATACTACTTGCGGCGCACGCGGGGCATCACCTTCAGTCACTGAACTGGGGCCGCCCGAAAGAATGATGCCAGCCGGCTTGAAATCGCGAATGAATTCATCACCTACGTCGAATGGATGCAGCTCGCAGTAAACATGAGATTCGCGCACGCAGCGCGCTATAAGTTGGGTGTATTGCGAACCAAAGTCGAGAATCAGAATTTTTTGGTGGGACATAAAGTTATCAGATGTAATTTATTAAATGTAGGTAATTATTTAATAGTTTGGTGCAGCGATTGTTGCTGGCCTATGAACAGTACGATTGGACTTCACCATAATTTCAGCTTACGGTATTCAGCCATCTTTACCTCAGCTAATAACTAATCGCTAACAACAACTAATCAATATGGTAATTCGGTGCCTCCTTGGTGATCTGCACGTCATGGACATGCGATTCACGAATTCCGGCAGCGGTTATTTGCACAAACTCAGCCTTGGTGTGCATTGTGGCGACATCCGGACAACCCAGATAACCCATGCTGGCACGCAAACCACCCATTAGTTGGTGGATAACCGCCAACACGCTTCCCTTGTAAGGCACGCGTCCTTCCACTCCTTCAGGAACCAGTTTGTCTTGATTGGCTTCGTTGTCCTGAAAATAACGATCACTGGAACCCTGCTGCATCGCGCCTATACTGCCCATGCCGCGATAGGATTTGTAAGAACGGCCCTGGAACAACTCCACCTCACCGGGCGCTTCTTCTGTACCTGCAAACAGACCACCCAACATCACTACGTGCGCACCTGCCGCAATCGCCTTTGCGATGTCGCCGGAATAGCGTACTCCACCGTCTGCAATGAGCGCTATACCGGAACCTTGCAATGCTTCCGCCACATTCTGGATAGCCGATATTTGTGGCACGCCTATACCTGCAACCATGCGCGTAGTGCAAATCGAGCCGGGGCCAATACCTACTTTAACGCCGTCTGCGCCATGATCCATAAGGGCCTTGGCGGCGGCAGCAGTAGCAATATTCCCGCCAATTACATCCACGTTCGGAAAATTCTTCTTTACCCACTTTACACGGTCCAGCACGCCCTGCGCATGGCCGTGCGCGGTATCCACTATGAGCACATCCACTCCGGCTTCTACCAATAGGGTAGCGCGTTCGTCCGTGCCTTCGCCCACGCCAATCGCGGCACCAACGCGCAAACGCCCGTGTTCATCTTTACACGCCAGCGGATGTTCGCTGGACTTGAGAATATCCTTTACGGTAAATAGACCACACAACTCAAACGCATCATTCACTACCAGCACACGTTCAATACGATGCTGATGCATCAACCCGCGCGCCTCTTCACGGGTGGCGTTTTCCTTGACCGTGATCAGCCGTTCTCGCGGCGTCATGATATTTTGGATGGGTTGATCAAGGTTGCTCTCGAAACGCAAATCGCGGTTAGTCACAATACCGACTACCTGTTTACCCTGCACCACCGGCAATCCTGAAATATTGTGCTGGCGAATAAGGTTCAGCACATCGCGCACTGTCATCCCGGGTGTGACGGTGATGGGATCCTTCACCATGCCACTTTCAAAACGCTTAACCTTGGATACCTCAGCAGCCTGCATCTTGGCGGTCATATTTTTGTGAACGATGCCGATGCCGCCTTCCTGCGCCAAGGCTATTGCCAGACGTGCCTCGGTGACGGTATCCATGGCAGCGGATAACAAAGGAATATTCAAGGTGATGTTGCGGGTAAGCTGAGTACGCAAACTGACATCACGCGGCAATACATTGGAATGTGCCGGAATTAGCAAGACATCGTCAAAAGTTAGCCCTTTTTGGGTGATACGCATAATAGATCAACCTCAACAAAAATTTACCGATGGATTCGCATTTTATAGGTTTTTACCAGTACCAACTTCAATTTGTGCAAATGAATAATTGCCGTTATATCGAAATCTTGTATACAGATATGTCATCAGCCAGCGTGTTTTGCAATTCTGCACGGTTAATCGGTTTCTGCAGCTCTGTTGATACGCCGCGAAAAAACTCATGCTGTAGTCTGTCATGATTGAAATAATCACCTTCGGAATGTAACCAGCGCAGGAACTTTCTTGATACGGGCAACAAATTCCCGGCCGATCATTTTCAATGATATGCGGCGCGATTAACACAGAGGGCCATTAATTTGTTGTCTCAGGATTACGCAGGAATGACTCCACTAAAGGCAGGAGCACCTGCGGCCGCTCTTCCGCTGGAGAATGACCGCTATCATCGATCACAAACAGCCGTGAACCGGGGATCGCCTGGTGGAGTCGCTCGCCGACGCTGACCGGGACAATCCTGTCCTGCTTACCCCAAACGATGAGAGTCGGAACCCGGAGGCTTGAGTACTGTAGAGACAAATCTTCCAGGTCCGGCGGCTGGATCTGGCGCGCGCTGGTTACTGCGGCATAGCGCCCATCGGGTGTTTTCAAGGCCTTGGCGTAAACCTTAACCGCATCCTCGGGCACTGCCGAATCTTTTGCATACACCAGTTTCATTACCTCTCGAATTTGAATTTCAGGCGGCACCACTCTCACGACCAACGGCCCAAGTACAGGGGTTGCAAGCAAACGAATGAACATGGGCATCCGCTGCGGGTACGCGATACCGTCGATCAGCACCAAGCCTCTCTGACGACCGGGAGCCGACTGTTGCAGGTAGAGCGAGGCCACCAGCGCAATACCGCCGCCGAGGGAGTGCCCCACAATAGTTACATCTTTCAGGTCGTTATCCACTACGTAATCGCGGATCAACCGTGCCTGTTCGTAGACAGAATAACGCTCGTCGGCCGGCTTTGGGGAGTCGCCAAAACCCTTCAGGTCAATTGCGATCACCCGGTTTTGTTGAGCCAGTGCAGGGGCCAAATGACGCCACACATAGATGCTGTTGCCGAAGCCGTGAATTAGCAATACGGGTTTACCCGAACCTGACACTTCCATGTGCAAATCAATGCGCGGCTCATCTTTCAAGGTTGCCGGGTAATCTCGCCAAGCAGGCGTGCTCTTGTCGAGGACAGCGCAGCCGGAGTTAATTGCTAACACAATGCCGCCAAACATTGTCATAAACCACCGTGTGGCAGCTAAAATAAAACTTGGTCTCATTTCAACAAGACCCAGTCGCCTAGCTTAAACAGAAAGGTATAGACGTCGAAAAGTGTGCCTGCGGCGAACGCGAACAGCGAGAAAAGCGGCAGCGATGCGGTGATCCAGCTAATTCGACGCACTCTGCGCATAAAATCGGCATCGCCTGAATTCAGGTAGTCTGGAATGCACACGACAGCGAAAGAAACTACAGCGAGATACAGACAGAGTCCAAGGGAAAGCAGGAGCAGGTTGGATAAATACAGATCAATCGGCTGAAGTACCTCTTCCGCATTCATGAAAAACGAATTGTCTTACTTAATCACAACCACGGCCTATACCTTTTGGATACAAACCGTGGCATTGAACGTTTTTATAACTAGTTGATTAAATTTAATTTAATTAACTGGAACGCACTAACCTTACGTGACTAGGAATGGCGCTGTATTCGCTATATACCTTGCCAACGTAGAAACTGACAAACCAGGATAAGGCGCCGTCTGGCGAAGCTGTAAAAAAAGCTGATCCTGGCGTTCCTGGAAAGACGGCTGTGTCGATCGACGGATCTCTACGGCTCATATCCACGATGCTCGACAGCTCTTCAACTTTAGGCAAGCGCCAAGCTTTGCGCGTGGCCTTCGCTTCGCTTTTAGCCAATGCCAACGCATCCTCCAAATTATAAGCGCCAGGAATCCCAGTGCAGCCATCGATACTTGCTGTCATACCTTCAGCGCAACGTCGCCAGATCAGGCCAGTTTTATTGTCTGTAACTTCAGTACCATCCTCGGAAATGATAAATCGTTCTGCCGGTTGCTCGTCTGGGTTGTCTGCCTGCGGCTGGGAGTTATCAGTTTCATTCTGCATATTTGATCTTCTTTCTATCAGTTAATTAGTTAATTATCAGTTAACAGGGATTTCCCTGCATTTTTGCAAAAAATATTAATAATTACTGCAACGATTTAACCATACTGTGTTCTGTAGAGAACGCGTATTTGTAAAATAATTACAATATCTTGTCAATGTTGAATTCTACTCCAGTGTAGTTTCGTTTCGTACCTTCCCCAGCGCTGCGCATCCCATCACTGGCCGGAACGCACTAAGCGCACCTGAAGTTTGCCGCCACAGACGTAAGTATTCATGAAGCCACCATAAAACATGACATACCAAGCCTTTAACGGATTGTTCTCCACGGGCGAAGCCGACCAGAAAGGTGTTGCAGGCGTCCCCGGAAAGGCGTGCGTATCAATCGCCGGATTTCCGAAGCTGGCATCTACAATGCTCGAAAGTTCTTTTACATTGGGAAGCCGCCATGACTTGCCACTAGCCAACGCTACGTCGTTGGCCAAGGCCAGCGACTGCTCCCAAGTATAAGCGGCTGCAACCCCGCTGCAGCCATTGCTGCTGGCCGTCATACCTTCTGGACAACGTCGCCAGATTAGCCCGGTTTTGCTGTCAGCAACTTCGTCGCCATCCGCCGAAATGACATATCTGGCCTGAACTTGTGCATCTGAGTTGCCTGGCACAGCGGGTATATCTGCCACGGGCTGGGGAGTGCCGGTTTTCATGATGATGCTCTCCTTAGGATTAATTATATTAAGGGCACCTCTAAAAATCCAATTTTGCGAGCAGCCGCTTTGCGGCTTGCCTGCTTACCCCGCTTCGTCACAATACGGCATTACTCGAAAAAAATTATCGCTTACATATCAACTATATGCCGCGCTCTAATATTTACTCGCGCCTTGTCTTGCTTAGAAACTTGAATTTTTAGAGGCGCCCTTAAGCTCGTTGTACTTTTATTCAGCCCAGAAAACAGCATAGAAGGCCAAGATTTTATTCCATTAATTTGATCTGTGTATAAAACAGACAATGTAACCGCAATATTTTATATAATGCTTTTTGTACAGAAACGCAATTGTCAAAACAACAACATCTTGTCATATCAAATTTTGTACCGACACAATTTTATTTCCATCCTCTGACCGACATCTTATTGTGTCTGATCGCCTCTTAAATTTTAATTTATTACTATCACGCATAATATACTGAATACAAATGACAGTATCCGTCTTTGACATTATGCATAATGCAGGACGCCACTAGACTTATGCAAATCACTCACCTGCTGCATGCTACCTTTCTGGTGGCAGACCTGAATAGGGCGCGTATTTTTTACGAAAGTGTTCTGGGGCTGGTACCTGACGGCAAGCGCCCAGAGATGAGTTTTCCCGGCGTGTGGTATAACGTTGGCATACATCAGCAAATCCATCTCATGCAACTTCCTAATCCAGAAGCGAACCTGCAGCGTCCAGCGTACGGAGGACGTGACCGCCATATAGCCCTGTCGGTAAACCATCTGAATACGTTGATGCAAAAATTGGATTCAGCCACGATAAGCTACACGATAAGTATGTCCGGCCGCCCTGCCTTATTCTGCCGCGACCCGGATGATAATGCGCTGGAATTTATTGAATACCAATCATCCCTTTAAATATCAGGGCAGCAAATCCGTCCTGTTTAAAACGCTATTTAGATTATTGTAAAATTCGCTCTTTGGTAACGCCTTGATCACATGAAAACTCCAAAAAGAATTGAGCCGCTTATCCAGGATGGCATAGTTGACAAGGTTGACCGTCAGCTCATGAGCGGCAAAGAAGCTAATGTCTATATTGTCATCTGTGGAGAAAATATCCGCTGCGCGAAAGTTTATAAGGAAGCTAACAAGCGCAGTTTCCATCAGGCCGTTCACTACACGGAAGGCCGCAAGGTGAAAAACAGCCGTATGGCCCGTGCCATGGAAAAAGGCACCCGCTATGGGCGTAAAGAGCGGGAAACCGCCTGGCAAAATGCCGAGGTGGACGCTTTGTACAAACTCGCCGCTGCAGGAGTGCGTGTTCCGCATCCATATGGATTTTACGAAGGCGTACTGCTGATGGAATTGGTGTCCGACGCGAATGGCGAGCCCGCCCCGCGACTCAATGATCTAGTACTTACTGCTGAGCTCGCGCGACAATATCACCAGATTTTGATCAGACAAGTCGTGCGCATGCTGTGCGCTGGCATCGTTCACGGCGACCTGTCCGAGTACAACGTCCTCGTTGACAGCAACGGACCGGTCATCATCGACTTGCCGCAAGCAATCGATGCCGCCGCAAACAACAATGCCTGCAAAATGCTGGAGCGAGACGTCGATAATCTGGCAATCTACTTCGGCCAATTCGCCCCCGAACTACGTTCTACAGACTATGGCAAAGAAATCTGGTCGCTCTATGAGAGCGGTGAACTACATCCTGAAGTCAAACTGACGGGCAAATTCAAACGCAGCGAAAAGCAGGCTGACGTCGGCGCTGTAATGCGGGAAATTGATGCCGCTCGCGATGCTGACACTGCACGGCGACTTTTGCGACAAGCAGCTAAAGCAGATGGCAGATGAAATAATCCCTCTTGAAAATCGTGAGACTACCCCAACCTATGCGTGCGTCCTGTCTAAAAAATAACGGAGAGAGTAATGACCGAAAATGTAACCAGCAATCGTGAAACCATGGGCTTTCAAGCCGAGGTAAAGCAACTACTGCAATTGATGATTCATTCGCTATATTCGAATCGAGAAATTTTCCTGCGGGAGCTGATATCCAATGCGTCCGATGCCTGCGACAAGCTGCGCTTCGAGGGGCTGCATAACTCAGCGTTGTTTGAGAATGATTCCGAGCTGACTATCCATGTCAGCTACGACAAAGAGGCAAAAACGCTGACCATTAGCGACAATGGCATTGGTATGAGCCGCGACGAGGTCATCAACAACCTCGGCACTATTGCCAAATCCGGCACGCGCGAATTCTTTACTCAGCTTTCTGGAGACCAGCAGAAGGATGCAAATCTTATCGGTCAGTTTGGCGTGGGTTTTTATTCGGCTTTTATTGTCGCCGACAAGGTGAGCGTGTTAACGCGCCGTGCCGGTGAAAAAATCGATCAAGGTGTAAGCTGGGAATCCGACGGTGGAGGAGAATTTGCCATTGAGATGGTCGAGCGGGCCACGCGGGGTACGGCTATTACCCTGCATCTGCGCGAAGGGCAGGAAGACCTGCTAAATGGCACAAAGTTGCGCACCATTATCCACAAGTATTCGGACCATATCGTTCAGCCTATCTTGATGAAAAAGGAGGAATGGAAAGACAACGCACAGCAGGTGCTGGAGGAAGAGGAGACAATCAATCAAGCTTTTGCGCTGTGGGCGCGCCCCAAAACCGAGATCAGCGATGATGAGTACAAGGGTTTTTACAAACATGTAGGCCATGATTATGAAGACCCGCTGGCATGGACTCATGCGCGTGTAGAGGGACGCCAGGAATACACTTTGTTGCTATATATACCGGCCAGGGCACCCTTTGATCTGTGGGAGCGCGATGCGAGTCACGGCATTAAGCTGTATGTACGCCGCGTCTTCATCATGGATGATGCCACCCAACTAATGCCGCATTACCTGCGCTTTGTGCGCGGTGTGGTTGATACCAATGATCTCCCGCTCAACGTATCGCGCGAGATTCTGCAAGAATCGAAGGACATCGAAGCAATCCGTTCCGGCTGCACGAAAAAAGTGCTTGGTCTGCTGGAAGACATGGCCGTTAAGGACCCAGAGAAATATACCAAGTTCTGGGATGTATTTGGCCGCGTGCTGAAGGAAGGAGTGGGCGAAGACTTCGCTAATAAAGACAAGATCGCTGGCTTGCTGCGCCTCGCTTCTACTCATACTAATTCGCCAGGAGAAACCGTTTCTCTGGCCGATTACATTAGTCGCATGAAGGAAGGTCAGGACAAGATTTACTACATCACCGCTGATACTTTTAATGCCGCGAAAAATAGTCCGCATTTGGAAGTATTTCGCAAAAAAGACATTGAAGTGCTTTTGCTGACCGATCACGTAGATGAATGGGTGGTGAGTAATTTATCCGCATTCGAGGGTAAGCCGTTGGTGTCTGTTGCAAAAGGGGGACTTGATCTCGGCAAACTCGAAGATGAAGCAGAGAAACAGGAACAAGAAAAAGATGCCGGTGCATTCAAGGAACTAACTGACAAGATTAAAGCCAGCCTTAGCGAGCGCGTTAAAGAGGTACGCGTGACTCACCGACTGACCGATTCGCCAGCCTGCCTAGTAGCGGACGTTCATGACATAAACGCCAACCTGGCTCGTCTACTGAAGGCATCAGGGCAGAAGGCGCCAGTGTCGCAGCCTATCCTCGAGATTAACCCCAAGCATCCGGTTGTGTTACGCCTGAAAGCCGAAGAGAAAAAGTTTGATGACTGGGCCTCAGTATTATTTGACCAAGCCTTGCTAGCCGAGGGTGGTCAGCTCGACGATCCAGCCAGCTTCGTGAAACGTATTAATCAGCTGATGCTGGAGATGAGCGGCAGCTAGCTCTGAATTGCTGTTTGGCAGGGTATGCTTGCACGCCATATCCTGCCACCAGACGGCCAAACACTAAGCATTTGAACAACTGGGCAACATTGCTGATGCGCCCATGGTTACACAAGTAAAATCGGTACCACAGCTGCATTAATATTAAGATAATGCAGCTGTGGTACCGATTTTACTTGGCACAAATTTTTGCACTTTTGTAACAGAGTAAAAATAAAGAAATGCGGACAAAAGAATGCGAATACGGTTTCTATTAATACTGATCATCGTTGTCTTGTTGGCGCTGCTATCTGTAATTTATTTAAGTGTCGAAAAACAACCGCTCGTCACTGGTATAGCCCAATTTACTCCAGCTCATATCGACCGCGCCAAACACATACTGTCTCGTAACGATCCGCGCAAAATGAAAGCAGGAGTACTGCGCACCATTACTATTAGTCAAGAAGATCTCGACCTTGTTGTCAATTATCTTGCCAACAGCTACGGCAAGAGCAGCTCCAATATAGATTTACAGCAAGGCATGGCCAGAGTGCGCGCAACTGTCGAATTGCCGCCCAATCCAATCGGGCGCTATCTCAATATCGACGCCAAATTTCGCGAAACGAAAGCACTACCACGATTTGAGTATCTGCGTATTGGCAAGTTACCGGTGCCCGCGTTTATTGCAGACGGGCTACTACAGTTTGGCATTAAGCAGTTGCAAGCCAGCGAGGACTATGGAGCAGCTGCCGATGTCATCAAGAATGTGAGCACAAACAATGAGATGCTGCGCATCGTCTTCGAATGGAACGAAGCGCTGCCCAATCAGCTTAAGGCCTTGCTGGTGCCGCCCAAGGAGCAGGAGCGACTAAAGGCGTATCACGAACGACTGGTCGAGCTGACCGGCAAACTTGGCTCAAAACGTAAACTGCGGTTCAATGAACTGATGCGAGCGCTGTTCGAGCTCGCCAAACAGCGTACAAACGGCGGCGATCCGGCGGCGGAAAATCGCGCCGCGATTATCGTTATGGCGTTTTACGTAAACGGCAAAGGGCTTGGTGCCATTATTCCGGCTGCCATGCAATGGCCAAAGCCGACTTCGCGCAATGTGACCCTAGGCGGACGCAGTGACTTTTCTCAGCATTTCACGATTTCTGCGGCACTCGCCTCTACTGCTGGCAGCCCGCTGTCGGATGTTATCGGCTTGTACAAGGAGATCAAGGATTCTCACGGTGGCAGCGGCTTCAGCTTCAATGATATCGCCGCTGATCGTGCCGGCACACGTTTCGGCGAGCTTGCCACAACAAGTGAGAGTGGCGCGCAAAAAGTGCAGCAGCAACTTACTGCTGGGCTGCGCGAATCCGACATCATGCCGGAAGTGAAGGATTTACCAGAGTATGTGCAGGAAAGCGAATTCAAACGCCGCTATGGCGGCATCGGCAGCCCGGCTTATATAAAAATGACCAACGAAATCGAGCGACGCATCGCCGCACTGCCTCTATATCGCTGACAATATATTCACGAAAAAATGATGAACTGTGAACTCTGTAAAACAACGAGCGAAACCCTGCTATGGCGCGGCGAGCTTTGTCGCGTGGTGCTGATCGAGGATGCCGATTATCCCGGATTCTGTCGCGTGATATGGAACCGCCATGTCAAGGAAATGACGGACTTGAATGATGGCGAACGGCATGCTTTCATGGATGCGGTATTTGCCGTGGAAAGCGCGCTGCGTGAAGTTATGCAGCCCGACAAAATTAACCTTGCCAGCCTCGGCAACCTAACACCGCACTTGCACTGGCACATCATTCCGCGCTATGCCCTCGACAAACACTTTCCCAACCCGGTCTGGGGCACACCTCAACGTGCAGGCTTTCCAAAGCCACCGTTAGATTGGCAGGCGCGACTTTCACAGAGCATACGTCAACGACTTCAATAATCGATATGTAACCTTGCAGATTAATCCAACTAAATAAAGCACCCCGCCGCGAGCAGCGGGGGATTAACACCGCTCTCCAAGCTGCCGGCTTTCAGCCAGCCTTCGCCCCAAGGGATGGGGAATTGAACCCGGAGATATTAATATAAACTGTTTATAAAGTAATGTTATTATCCAAATCTGCACCGGTAACTATTTTTTAGAATTCTCATTTAATTTGGAGCGAGCCATGACGACAAAAGCAAAAAATGCTGTTAAATCCAAACCTGTTTCTAAATCTAAAACTGCTACGAGATCGTTGCCAACTAAAGTGGCAGCAAGTAATAAGCCTAAGCCTGCTCCAGCGGTTAAAGCCGTGATTCCCACACAGGTGACGGCCAAAATGGCAAACAAAAATCCTGTCGCAAAATCTGATGTAACACCTTCTAAAATAGTTAAAACGGGGAAGTTATCAAAGGCGGATAAGCCTAAAAAAATTAAAATGGTGCGTGATAGCTTCAGCATGCCAGAAAATGATTATTCGCAGTTCGCCGCATTAAAGAGGAAGTGCCTGCTGGCTGGTGTTCATGTGAAGAAAAGTGAATTGCTGCGAGCGGGGTTGCTTTGCTTGTCAAAGCTGTCTGATTCTGAGTTGGTTAATGTTGTAGGGCAAGTGGAAATACTCAAAACAGGTCGGCCAACGAAACATTGAGCAGTTGTTACAATGTTCTGTTGTCCCGAAGCAAAATGTCATTGTTCAACGGTTTTTGTCGCATTACTGCAGATTGACTATGCCATTATTCAAATGCTGCCTTTGACAAACCGATGGACGTGAAGAACCTTATTGCAAATGGCGAAAAAAATGTAGGCGATGGAAAAATGATTGCAATCTTCCGTGCCAGAATATACTAAAATTTTATAAGCTATATGTACCACACCGAGTAAGTGGCTAACCTTGTATTGATAGGTAATTACTGTGCAAGCATACGATACCATTGCCGCAGTGGATTTGGGTTCCAATAGCTTCCGGCTACAAGTCGCGCGAGTGGTGGAAGATCAGATATATCCACTCGATTCCTTGAAGGAAACGGTACGTCTGGCTGCAGGGCTAACGCCGGACAAATTTCTGGACGACGAGTCCCAACTACGTGCCCTTGCATGCCTTAAGCGTTTTGGCGAGCGCTTACGTGGCTTGCCAATCCATGCTGTAAGGGCGGTAGGTACGAATACTTTCAGGCTGGCTAAAAATGCATCCGCTTTTCTTGAAAAAGCAGAAGATGCCTTGGGTTTTCCGATCGAAGTAATCGCTGGCCGAGAGGAGGCGCGGTTAATTTATCTGGGCGTGGCACATGGCATGCCACCATCGCAAAATCATAGGTTGGTGGTTGATATCGGCGGTGGCTCTACCGAATGCGTGATTGGCGAGGGATTGGAGCCGCTTCGAATGGAAAGTTTGTATATGGGATGCGTCAGTTATAGCAAGCGTTTTTTTGGCGACGGTAAAATTACTAAAGATGCCATGCGGCAGGCGGAACTCGCTGCGCGCATGGAGCTACAAACAATTCGTTTTGAGTTTTCCGGCGGAAATTGGCAAGAAGCGATCGGGTCATCTGGTACAGCACGTGCGTTGGCAGATTTGTTAAAGCAAAACGATTGGAGCAATGAAGGTATAACGGCAGAGGGGCTGGCAAAATTGCGTTCCATGTTACTGAAAGCAGGAGAATGCAAGCGGCTGGATGCACTTGGCCTTAAACCGGATCGCATTCCTGTTCTGCCTGGTGGATTCGCCATTATGTCGGCAGTTTTCACTGAATTGAATATTCAGCATATGAGCGTAGCGGGCGCCGCCCTCAAAGAAGGGGTGTTATATGACCTGTTGGGTCGTTTGCATCATCAGGATATGCGCGATGTCACCGTGAGCCAATTCATGCGACGTTACCATATTGATCCATTACAAGCCAAACGTGTGGAGGATTTATCGTTGTCGTTTTTCAAGCAAGTGGCGCAGGGCTATGACGTTGATGTTGATGTTGATGTTGACGCTGCGCAGCAGCAGTTGCAATGGGTGGCCAGGTTGCATGAAATAGGTATTTCCATCGCACATAGTGGTTATCACAAACATGCAGCTTACATTTTGGAAAACGCTGATATGCCGGGTTTTTCTAAAATGGAACAGTTTCAGCTTGGGTTGCAAGTAAGAGCGCAACGCGGGTCGCTTTCCAAGGTGCCAAACTTGTCGGGAATAATACAGGATTGGAGCGCAATATTAGCATTGCGTCTGGCGGTTTTGTTTTGTCGTAGTCGTACGGATGTAACCTTGCCTGAAATGCAATTGAAAAAAAGCGGCAATGAGTATCGCATCAAACTTGATAAATATTGGATTGAGCAAAATCCGCTCACAGAAAATGCGTTGCAAGCTGAGATCAAAGAATGGAAGGCAGTAGGAGTCAGTTTTTCAGTAACCAGTTAATATTTTTATGTAACTGCTGTTAAAACATAGCTTTATACCTGCAAATATTTGTGACTTAAAATATTCCGTACTACGCTTATGCATACTGAAATTGAATTGAAGCTACTCATTGATAGCGCAAACATCCCCCAGTTATTGCAGCACCCACTGCTTAAGTCGGCGTGCAAATCCGGGCCGTTGAGGCAAAAGCTTCACAGCATTTACTTTGATACGCCGGATCTTGAGCTTATGCGCCAGCGGATTGCCCTGCGTTTACGTCAGGCTGGTGGACACTGGATTCAGACCGTGAAAGGTAGCGGCAATGTAGAGGGTGGGCTGCATCAACGTCCTGAATGGGAAGTGCCTGTTACTGGTGGCATGCCGGATTTTGACAAGCTATCAGTATCACCATGGCACAGTTTTTTTACGCCGGATATCCAAAACAGGTTAATACCGATATTTGTAACGGATTTCTGGCGCACGATCTGGCTAATGGAGCTTCCTAACGGTTTAATTGAGCTGGCATTGGATGCAGGCGAAATACAGGCAAAAAATAAACAGGTTCCGATTTGCGAAGTTGAATTGGAATTGAAGTCAGGAGCCCCTGCGTCACTGTTCGATCTGGCCCGAGAATTGCGGAAATCAATTGCTTTGCAGCCTGAAGATAGAAGCAAGGCTGACCGAGGCTATAAGTTTTATAGCGGCTACTCTCATGCAAAATAAAGTCCAGTAAAAATCGGGCTGATGTTCGACTGAATATTCCAGGCGGCAAGGCAGAGAATTACATGCATATGGCATATGGCATATTGCAATCTATCATCATGGATCTGTGTACCCACTCTTCTTTAGTCATATAAATACTCCAAAATGACCAATATTCAAAGAAAATCATGTCCGTACAAAGGGTGAGCACCACAGTTCATCGGATGAGTTTTGTCATTCCGGCTGACATAAAAATATCGGACATTAAAAATAAATTTCTCACATGCATGCATTGTGAGGAATTGCATACCCACGTGTTGCAGCGTACCTACTTTGATAGTTTTGACTGGCGAATTTATTGTGCCGGTGGCGTTATTGAAAAGGAATCCGGAACTGGTGGCTTTGCATTGCGTTGGCGCAACTTTGTGTCCAATGAAATTTATGGCAACACCTCAATCAATAACATGGTCCGATTTGCTTGGGATCTGCCTGATTGTGATCTGCGCGAACGTCTGGAGCCTATACTGGAAATGCGTGCCTTGTTGCCCCTTCTTCGCATGAACTGTATGGTTCATGGCCTGATAGTGCTGAATAAGGAAAAAAAAACGGTCGCCCGGCTAGGTATCGAAGAAAATCGAATTTTGGGATCGACCGAATCCAAGCCACGCAAGCTTCCTGCCATATTGTACGTAGAATCAGTGAAAGGTTATGGCACCGTTTTTAAAGAAGTTTTACAAGTAATCAATCAACAGTTGGCTCTTAAAGTTGATAACCAGGGTATGGTACAAAGGGCAATGGCAGCAGTTGAATTACAGCCTGGAGCATATTCTTCCGATTTGAATTTAAAGCTGCGTCCGGAGACACATATCGAGGTGGTGATGCGCAACATTTTGTTGCGCCTGCTTGAGATTATGAAAGCTAATGAGTGGGGCATAAGAGCTGATTTGGATACAGAGTTTCTCCATGACTTCCGCGTCGCTGTACGACGGAGTCGTTCGGCTTTAGGGCAAATAAGAGGTGTTTTGCCACATAAAATGTGGGATCGATTTAGTCGAAAATTTGCATGGCTAGGAGAAATAACTGGCCCAACCCGTGACCTCGATGTCTATCTGTTAAATTTCGGAGCTTACAAAAATAGCCTGCCGCTACCTGTCAGGGATGATCTTGACCCACTTTATTATTTTCTGGGAGAACATCGGATAATCGAACATAAAAAGTTAGTTATGCATCTAGAGTCAGCGCGTTATAGAAAAATGATAGCTGCTTGGCTAGTGTACTTGAAAGCTCCATTACCAGCACGAACTACACTTCCTAATGCCCACTGTTCAACGTTTGATGTAGCAAATCAGCGAATATGGCGCATGGTTCGACGTGTCATTAAAGAAGGTGAGGCTATCAATGCGAGCAGCCCCCCCGAAGATTTGCATGAACTACGCAAGTCATGCAAAAAACTGCGTTACTTGATGGAATTTTTTCAAAGCCTCTATCCATCGGATGAGATCAAGCAGTTAATTAAAGCGCTGAAGTTTCTTCAAAATCAACTCGGAGAATATCAGGATATTCATGTTCAAATCGCATCATTGGCAACATTCAGGGCCCAGATGAAATCCGAAAGCGGAGCGACTGACCGTACGTTGGCGGCAATTGATATTATTCTGCAGACGCTCGAACAACGCCAAAGCCAGGTACGCAAAATGTTTAAGACACGATTTGCGACCTTCGCAGAAAATAAGAATCGTGTAGCTTTCAGGAGGCTATTTAAACCCAAGATCCAAAAGGAAGCACGCTCTCATGAAGATTATTGCCTGCTACAACATTAAGGGGGGTGTCGGTAAAACCGCAACGACCGTCAATCTGGCCTATCTGGCAAGTCGTGAGGGTGCCCGCACATTGGTTGTGGACTTGGATCCGCAAGGTGCGGCTTCTTTTTATTTTCGTGTTAAGCCCAAGATAAAAGGAGGCTTTAAAACGCTGATGGATGGCAAGCAAGGTTTGGGTGAGTTAATCAAGGGAACTGATTATGCCAATCTCGACCTTATTCCTGCGGACTTTTCCTTCCGCAATATGGATTTATTTTTGGAAGATGCAAAAAAACCCACGCGGCAATTACGAAAGTTGCTCAAGAGTCTGGATGACGACTATGACATTGCTTTTCTGGATTGTCCGCCCAGTATTTCGCTAGTATCCGAAAACGTATTTCAGGCGGCTGACATCTTGTTAGTGCCGACCATTCCTACGATTTTATCGTTGCGAACGTTGGACCAGATTCTGAAGTTTTGCAAAGAAAATAATCTGGATAATCTTCTGGTGCTTCCATTTTTTTCCATGGTGGACATACGCAAACAGCTGCACCGGCTTATTGTTGAAAAGCCACCGAAAACTTTAGCCGGATTGCTTAACACTACTATTCCCTATGCCAGCGATATAGAACGTATGGGACTTAATCGCGCAGCCCTTGCCAGCTATGCTCCAAAGTGTCGGGCAGCTTTGGCTTATGAGTCGTTATGGGCAGAAATTAAAGAATGCCTGAGTTGAAGTTTTCATTCTGTAACGTGGGGTTGATTGGCGAAGAATTTAATCTTTAATCTCTTCACCCCAGAATAATGTTGTAGCTATAGATTAATAGCATTGTTCTTATAGATGCAAATCAGGAGCGAACGATTACCCGAATCGGCCTGTAATGTAATCTTCCGTTTCCTTGCGCTTAGGATTGGTGAACACCGTGCTGGTATCGCCGAATTCGATCAGGTCGCCCAGATACATATAGGCGGTGTAGTCTGACACGCGCGCTGCCTGCTGCATATTGTGGGTGACGATGATGATGGTGAATTCTGCTTTCAGCTCATCGATCAGCTTTTCGATGTGTGCGGTGGAAATTGGGTCTAGCGCAGAGGTAGGTTCGTCGAGCAACAATATTTGCGGTTTGACAGCAATAGCGCGCGCGATACACAAGCGCTGTTGCTGACCGCCGGAAAGTCCGGTGCCGCTCTGTTTTAGTTTATCTTTCGCCTCTGTCCAGAGCGCTGCTTTCCTCAATGCCCATTCCACGCGCTCGTCCATATCATGGCGGCTAAGGTTTTCATAGAGTTTCGCACCGAAAGCAATGTTGTCATAAATAGACATTGGGAACGGAGTAGGTTTCTGGAATACCATGCCGATCTTGGCACGGAGTGTGTTGAGATCCTGTTTTTTGTCGAGAATATTTTCACCATCCAGCAGAACTTCGCCAGTAGCTTTTTGCTTCGGATAGAGCTGGTACATGCGGTTGAAGGTGCGCAGCATGGTGGACTTGCCGCAGCCTGAGGGACCAATAAAGGCGGTCACCATTTTTTCCGGAATGGTCAGGTTGATGTCCTTGAGGGCGCGCTCAGCCCCGTAGTAAAAATTCAGGTCGCGTACGACCAGCTTCGGAGTAACAGTTTTTTCAGCGCCCATCTGTCTGCATCCTTAATAAGTTGTTGATTTCTGGCGGAATAAGACTCGCGCCATTATATTGAGCGAGAGCACGCTGAAAGTGATAAGCAGCGCACCAGCCCAGGCGAGACTCTGCCAGTCCTGGTAAGGACTCATGGCAAATTGGAAAATGACTACCGGCAGGTTGGCCATGGGCTGATTCATATCGCTGCTCCAAAATTGATTATTCAGCGAGGTAAACAATAGCGGTGCGGTTTCTCCGCTAATACGCGCCACAGCTAGCAGCACCCCGGTAATAATGCCGGCTCGTGCAGCGCGCAGAGTAACCAGGTTGATCACCTTCCATTGCGGTGCGCCCAGCGCTGCCGCCGCTTCGCGCAAGGTATTCGGCACCAGGCGCAACATATTTTCGGTGGTGCGGATGACGATCGGGATGACTAAAATGGATAATGCCAGCGCACCGGCCCAGCCGGAGAAGTGCCCAATCTTGATGACATACATTTCATATATGAACAGACCGATCACGATAGATGGTGCAGAAAGCAATACGTCGTTAATGAAGCGCGTGGTCGGCGCTAACCAGCCGCGCTGGCCGAATTCCGCCAAATAGGTGCCCGCCAGTATGCCGATAGGAGTGCCAATTAGTGCGGCGAGAAAGGTCATCATCAGGCTGCCGGCAATGGCGTTGAGCAAGCCGCCGGCGCTGTTTGGTGGTGGCGTCATCTGGGTAAGCACTGCCATGGATAGTTGAGGCAGGCCGTTTGCCAGTAGCGTCCATAAAATCCAGCCCAACCAGAGCAGGCCGAACAGCATGGCCAGGGCCGAAATTCCGAGACCTATGGCATTAATCAGACGGCGGCGTGCGTAGAGTGTCAGCATAATCAGGTCGTAGATCCCTCGCGTTTCGTCAGCATATACAGCATATAACGCGCCAGCGACAACACGATGAAAGTGATTAAGAATAGAATTAGTCCGAGTTCGACCAGCGCTGAGGTATATAACTCGCCCACTGCCTCATTGAATTCGTTGGCCAGCGCGGAGGAGATGCTATTACCCGGCATCAGTAGTGAGGCACTCAATTTATGTGCATTGCCGATGACGAAGGTGACCGCCATTGTTTCGCCCAACGCACGCCCCAAGCCGAGCATAATACCGCCGGCCACACCGATCTTGGTATAGGGCAGTACCACATGCCACATCACTTCCCAAGTGGTAGCGCCCAAGCCATAAGCAGATTCCTTGAGCAGGGTAGGAACAACTTCGAACACATCGCGCATCACCGAGGCAATAAAGGGAATTACCATGATGGCAAGAATGATGCCTGCGGTGAGCACACCTATACCCATGGGAATGCCCTGAAACAAAGGCCCAAATATCGGCAGCGGACCAAGTTTTTCAATGAGCCAAGGCTGTACATAGTCAGCAAATAGTGGCGCAAATACGAACAGACCCCACATGCCGTAAATAATGCTGGGGATACCAGCCAGCAGTTCGATGGCAATGCCCAATGGGCGGCGTAACCAGCGCGGTGACAGTTCAGTGAGGAAAAGCGCGATGCCGAAACTGACCGGGATTGCGATCAGCAAGGCGATGGCAGAGGTTACCAGCGTGCCAACTATCGGAACGAGTGCGCCAAACTCGTCCGTGACCGGATTCCATTCTGCGCTGGTTAAAAACCGGAAACCGAACGTCTTGATGGAGGGTAGGCTGCCGATTATCAACGAAACGATTATGGCGACTAGCAGCATGAGCACGGCAAATGCAGACAAGCGAGTGACATTGCGGAACAGAATGTCCAGCAAATTATGGCGCTTCATATGTACTTCACGTAAAAACGTCGGCATGATTTTTTAAAAGTGCTCAAAATTTGAGGGAGCCCGGCCCCCTCAAATTTTATCCAGCAAGAATTATATCTTGCAAACACACGCTGCCAGAGCGCTTAAGTAGACTATTATTTCCAGAAAGCCTTGCCCTTGTTATCCTTGATCTGTGCTTTCCAGGCGGCGCGCACCAATTGCTGAACTTTTTCCGGCATGGGTACATAATCCAGAGCCTCAGCCATTTTGCCGCCATTGCTGTAAGCCCAGTCGAAGAACTTTAGTACCTCTTTAGCTGTTTCAGGTTTGTCTTGCGTCTTGTGCATCAGAATGAAAGTGGCACCGGTGATGGGCCAGCTTTCTTTGCCTGGTTCGTTGGTCAACAGTTCATAAAAACCTGGAGCCTTTTCCCAATCAGCGTTGGCAGCAGCAGCCTTGAACGAGGTGTCATCTGGTTTGACAAACTGGCCGTCATGGTTCTTTAGTTGTGCGTAAGTCATTTTATTCTGCAGAGCATAAGCATATTCCACATAACCGATGGAATTTTTTATGCGCTGCACATAAGATGCCACGCCTTCATTGCCTTTGCCGCCAGTGCCCGCTTTCCAGGAGACAGCAGTGCCTTCGCCGACCGCAGATTTCCATTCCGGGCTAACCTTGGACAGGTAGTTGGTGAAGATGAAGGTGGTGCCTGAACCATCGGAGCGATGTACTACGGTGATGGTTTCATTGGGCAGTTTAGTGCCTACATTCAGCGCCATTAGTGCCGGGTCATTCCACTTGGTGATCTTGCCGAGGAAAATGTCGGCCAGCACCTTGCCATCCAGTTTGAGCTGCCCGGCTGCAACTCCGGCTACGTTGATGACAGGCACCACACCGCCCATCACTGCCGGGAATTGCATCAGGCCGTTCTTTTCCAGCTCTTCGGGTTTCAACGGCATATCTGAGGCGCCAAAATCTACTGTCCTAGCGATAATTTGTTTGATGCCCCCGCCGGAACCGATAGATTGGTAATTCAGGCTGATGCCGGTTTGGGTTTTATAAGTATCTGCCCATTTGGCGTAAATTGGATAGGGGAAGGTGGCGCCTGCGCCGGTGAGGTTAACGGCCGAAGCATTGACTGCTAACGACAACGAGGCGGCAAGCCCAAATATATAAAAAAAACGATTTAGTTTGGTCATATTCTCTCCAAATATTAGGTTCGCTACAGAGCAGCTTCCCTAACTATAGCCATTTTATGTTACATAATTATTACACAGACTAGGCGTCAAGTAGTGTCAACGTTTGCTCATCCAGTCACGAAAAGTGACTGGCAGCACGCGTTCACAAAAGTTGTTAAACATGTGGCGGTCAATTTCTTTATTGGCATTATTCAAACTAACACTCATTTTTGATGTGACTATTTGGTATCTTAGTCGTTGCGATTCTTTCACTTCTGCGCCAATGGTAGCGGAGCTCGAGGCTTGCAGATGGTATGGCTGTCAGGGTTGCTGAATCAGGTTAGGCATTGTCTTCTCCTGTGAATATATGGAGGCAGGATAGTGCAACAATGTTTCAGGGAAATTTCTGAGTCGCTGCGACTGGCTTGCTCAGCGGCTGTGACCTGATAGAGAGGCACCATCTGCAACTTGCTTAAAAGGACTCATGGTGCAACTTTTCAATTCCATGCCCGTTATCCTTGCGGACTATCGGTCATGTGACCACAATATTTCTCAAGATTTTCAGGCAGATGATCTGGACAAACGCCGCACAGTTTATTTCCCGGCACTGCAAAATCAATGAACTTAGGGTATGGTAAATTGAGGTTCGCCATAATATCTTTGAATTGCGCCAGCGTGAGCTCATCGCCTAGGCGAGGATTACGTTTCTTTTCCTGCGCTATGGAAGAAACGCGCCTGTCTTTGTAATCATGACCGGGATAAACAAGAAACTCGTCCGGCAAAGAAAACAGTTTTTCTCTGACGCTCTTGTATAGCGCATCCGCGTCGCCGTTCTGAAAATCGGTGCGGCCACATCCCTCGATTAGCAACGAGTCACCTGTGAATATCCGGTCGCCTGACAGATAAGCAAAGTGTCCGTCAGTATGTCCAGGGGTATGCAACGGCTGCAATTGGATGCTACCCACGTTGAACGGCGTTCCTTCTTCAATCCCCACATCTGCGCAAGGCAATCGATCTATAGCGGGCATCGCTATCTTGCTTCCTACTTTTATTTTTAATTCGCGAGCGGCAGTGATGTGATCTGCATGAATATGGGTATCCAGACTATAGGCCAGCGTCAATCCTAGCCGTCTGACTTCGGCAAGATCACGGTCGACCGTGACGATGACTGGATCAATGAGGACAGCTTGTCCCGTTTCCTCACAGCCCAGCAAATAGGTATAGGTACTTGATAACGGCTCAAACATCTGACGGAAGATCATGGCGGTGCCTTTAACTCGAGTTTTTCACAAACGATCTCGTCGCAAATATGCGACTTGCTCTGGTAAGAAGATAATTAAAATTATTGCTTGCCACTATTGATTCGAAATAGCTGTTTAACAGGTTGAGTCAGACACATATAGTAATCAACGAGATTGCCTCAATACCACCTATTTGTCGTTAAATTGTATCCACGTTTGCCAGGAATGCAAAGGCAATCAACGCGATTCCAATAACGATATGGATCGTAAAGTAGATCATCAACAATATATTTTACAATATAATATATTTATGTATAATTAGCAACAAATATTCTTGTTATAAAAGGATGAATTGATGGCTGCCACAATTGAAAAATTTAATCTGAATGCATTGCACGCTTCCGCGACTGACGCTTGCGGGCTTCTAAAGGCCTTGGCCAACCCAGACCGCTTGCTATTGTTATGCCAGTTAACCCAAGGTGAGCATTGTGTCAGCGACTTGGAAAACTTGCTGGACATTAGGCAGCCGACACTTTCTCAACAATTGACTGTCCTGCGTGAAGAACAGTTAGTTACTACCCGTCGAGACGGCAAACAGATCTTTTATTCCATTGCCAGCAAGGAAGCGATGGCCGTCATGGCAGTGTTGTACGAGCAATTCTGTAAACCGGGTAAAAGAGGAAAGAAATGACAATCGACTGGGCAAATTTCACCCCTTGGACATCCTTGGCTGGTGGCGTACTAATTGGTCTTGCTACAGCAATGTTCCTTTTGCTTAACGGACGGATCGCGGGCATCAGCGGCATTCTGGGTGGGCTGCTACGACCGATAAAAGGTGATGTTGGGTGGCGGGTCGCATTTATAGCAGGCCTTATTTTTTCGCCTATCGCCTTTAGCGTAGCCGCGCCACTTCCTGTGGCTCAGATTGATGCCGACGCTGTTTCTCTGATTGTGGCTGGCCTGCTGGTGGGGATAGGCACCCGCTATGGTTCAGGTTGTACCAGTGGACATGGCGTTTGTGGTCTCTCGCGGCTTTCACCGCGCTCGATGGTAGCTACTGCCTTGTTCATGTTGGCCGGTTTTGTAACGGTCTTTATCACTCGCCATCTGATTGGTTAAGGAGATTACGATGCAAGTTTTAATGGCATTAATCACAGGTTTGATATTTGGTCTGGGTCTGATCTTGTCAGGCATGACGGACCCGGCCAAAGTGATTGGCTTTCTGGATATTGCTGGCGCATGGAATCCATCGTTGGTGTTCGTGATGGGCGGTGCCATTCTGATAGCGGCAATCGCGTTTCACTTTGCTAAGACTCGCTCGAAAGCGTTGCTGGGTGATGACATGCGCTTGCCAACTGCACGCCAGATCGACAGGCGACTAGTTTTGGGCGGACTGGCATTTGGGGTCGGCTGGGGTTTGACCGGTTATTGCCCTGGCCCGGCGTTGGCTTCGCTTGCCATCGGTGGGAGCAAGCCACTGATCTTTGTCGTCGCCATGCTTGCCGGTATGGCGATTTTCGAAATCCAGGATAGGCGTTCAAGCGCGCACAAACGCAAAGCAGTCTAGTGAAATTTTCCCAGAGCCGCGTTTACGAATAGCGATGACTACTATGATATGCGACGTGCGATTCAATAAGAGGCGACAATGATAATCGAACTGGGGTTAGGCTTGGCGGTTGGCGCAATAATGGCACTGACTGGCGCCGGGGGCGGGATATTGGCCGTTCCGCTGCTCGTATTCGGCCTGCAGCTTAGTGTTGCCCAAGCAGGGCCGGTTGGTTTATTAGCCGTAGGGCTTGCTGCCGCTTTGGGAGCGGCAGCCGGTTTGAAAGCGGGTATCGTTCGCTATAGAGCGGCACTGCTGATGTCCGTTACCGGCATGTTCCTGTCGCCTGTCGGTGTATGGCTTGCCCACAGACTCGACAACCGTTGGCTAACTATTCTGTTTTCCATCGTCTTGTTCTTCATTGCATATCGGACTTTCCGTCAGGCCATGAATCATTCAACCAATAATGACGGGGGCAACATCCAAAAACTCGCATGTGTTCGAAACGCCAATAGCGGCCAGTTCGTCTGGACCACTCGCTGTGCACGCGCCTTGGCAATATCTGGAGGCATTGCGGGATTATTCTCTGGCTTATTGGGTGTGGGAGGTGGCTTTGTAATTGTTCCAGCTTTAAAACGCTATACGGATCTGATCATTCAGTCCGTCGTCGCCACGTCATTGACAGTCATCGCGTTGGTGTCACTAACAGGCGTCCTGTTCAGTTCTACTGCTGGTGCCTTGAACTGGGTAGTTGCGATACCGTTTTGTGCTGGCGCCTTTGCAGGAATGATGGTTGGAAAGTTAATATCTTCTCGGCTGGCAGGGCCCCAGTTGCAAATAAGTTTTGCTGTTCTGTCAGCAGTCGTAGCGGCTGGAATGATGATCAAATCTATTGCGTAGAGTATTGTAGTCCTACACTAATCTATGGCAAAGTTTGCGCAAGAGCCATCCACTGCCATGACCGTCGGCTGCTTGGTCAGCAGCGTAATTAGCGTAGCGAGCTGGTCGCGCATTTGGCGACGATCCACAATCATATCAATAGCGCCATGTTCCATCAAAAATTCCGCGCGCTGAAAGCCATCCGGCAGCGTCTCGCGCACCGTCTGCTGAATTACCCGTGCACCGGCAAAGCCGATCATTGCTCCGGGCTCGGCAATTACCACGTCTCCCATGAAAGCAAAACTGGCGGACACACCGCCCATGGTCGGATCGGTCAGCACCGAAATGAATGGCAGTTTTTCTGCACTCAATTGGGTCAATGCGGCACAGGTTTTTGCCATTTGCATTAACGACAACAATCCTTCTTGCATACGCGCCCCCCCGCTGGAGGCAAAACACACGAAAGGGGCTTTCTGTTCGGTAGCAAGCTGCACGCCGCGCACGAAGCGTTCTCCCACTACCGAACCCATGGAGCCTCCCATGAAGCTGAATTCAAATACTGCCGCCACCAGCGGAATGGCATGCACACTTCCCTGCATTACCACCAGCGCATCACTCTCACCAGTGTCACGCTGCGCCGCCGTAAGACGTTCACTGTATTTTCTGCTATCTTTAAATTTCAGCGTATCCAGCGGCTGCACTTCAGCACCAATCTCGAAACGCCCCTCCGCATCCAATAGCCAGTTCAGCCGAGTGCGCGCGGTAACACGGTGGTGATGATTGCACTTGGGGCAAACACTTTTGTTTTTCTCCAAATCAGAGTAGTACAGTACCCCTTGGCATGATGGACATTTGTGCCACAGTCCTTCTGGCACATTCTTCTTGCTCTCCTCCCCCAACTCCCTACGCTTGATTTTTGGGGGCAATAATTTCTGAAACCAACTCATGCAATCCTCCTTAAATCCTTAATCCGAACGTTGCATTTGTCGCGTGATGATTGCGCAGAATTTCCGCGAGGTGAAAAAGGCGGCCAACCTTACGATCCTCACTTGTTTGATAAGCATCCATGAGGAAAAATGCGTCCTGAAATTCCTTTGCAAGCAGCTTTTCCGTCTACCTGCATTAATCACTTCACGCAGCGGTTCTTGGAACTTTGAGTATCAGGAGACGCCTTAGGCCTGATTGATTGCCAAGCGCAATTCCTTAACCAGCCTTGCGACATTTGGGATGACAGACTCTTCGTTCGAATCCTCAATTTCCTGCACGATGCGGCTGCCAACCACCACGCCGTCGCACAATTTTGAGACTGCTCGCGCTGTATCTGCATCACGGATGCCAAAACCTACGCCTATCGGTAGGCCGATATACTGTCGAATGTGCGGAATTTTCTGTTCTATCGCTGACAAGTCCAGATGCCCCGCCCCAGTCACGCCCTTAAGCGACACGTAATACACATAACCGCGCGCCAGTTTGGCTACCTGCGCGATGCGCGCATCGGATGTAGTGGGTGCAAGCAAAAAGATGGGGTCCACGCCGTGGCGATGCAGGTGACCAAACGCCTCATGGCTTTCTTCCGGCGGAAAATCCACCGTCAGCACGCCGTCTACTCCCACTTCCGCGCAGCGCGTAGCGAAGCGTTCCCAGCCCATAGCCTCGATAGGATTGCCATAACCCATCAGCACTACGGGCGTGCTCGCATCCGTGGCGCGAAATTTCTCCACCATATCGAGTACGTCATGCAACGCCACGCCATGCTTGAGTGCTCGCTCTGAAGAGCGCTGTATAGTTGGGCCATCCGCCATCGGGTCGGAAAATGGCACACCAATTTCAATGATGTCTGCACCCACCTCTGCCAGCGCATGCATCAGCGAAACAGTAATTTGCGGATTGGGATCACCTGCCGTAATAAAGGGAATCAGTGCCTTACTGCCGCGTTGCTTAAGTTTTTCAAAAGTGGTCTGAATACGTGACATGAGGTACCTGCAAAGTAATTCCAGAAAAGGTTACAGTTCAATACCAGAAACCCGCGCTACGGTCGCCATGTCCTTGTCGCCGCGTCCGGATAAATTGACCAACAGAATTTTATCATGGCCCATCGTCGGTGCGATCTTGGCCGCATAGGCCAAAGCATGACTGGATTCCAGCGCCGGAATAATACCTTCGTAATGACATAGATCATGAAAAGCTTGTAACGCCTCACTATCCTCAATGGCTACATATTGCGCGCGCCCACTGTCTTTAAGCCATGCGTGTTCCGGGCCGACACCGGGATAATCCAGCCCGGCGGAAATAGAGTGCGTTTCAATGATTTGGCCGTTCTCATCCTGCAACAAATAAGTACGATTACCGTGTAGCACGCCCGGCTTGCCCGCAGTCAGTGCGGCTGCGTGATGGCCGCTGGCAATGCCGCTGCCCGCCGCTTCCACACCGATAAGCTGCACACCAGGCACTTCGATGTAAGAATGAAAAATTCCCATGGCGTTCGAGCCCCCGCCCACGCAGGCGATCACAGCGTCCGGCTGACGCCCTGCCAATTCCGGCATCTGAACCACGCATTCCTTGCTTACCACTGAATTAAAATCGCGCACCATCATCGGATACGGATGCGGCCCAGCCACAGTGCCGATGATGTAGAAAGTATTTTCGATGTTGGTGACCCAATCGCGCATCGCCTCGTTGAGTGCATCCTTGAGTGTTTTGGAACCGCTCTCAACTGGCACTACAGTAGCGCCCAGAAGTTTCATGCGATAGACATTAGTGGCCTGACGTTTAATGTCCTCCGCGCCCATGTACACCACGCATTCCATGCCGTAACGTGCCGCCACGGTAGCCGTCGCTACGCCGTGCTGGCCCGCGCCGGTCTCGGCGATCACACGCGGCTTGCCCATGCGCTTAGCCAGCAGCGCCTGTCCTACGGTGTTATTCACCTTATGCGCGCCGGTATGATTAAGATCCTCACGCTTCAGATATATCTGCGCACCACCTAACCGTTTCGACCAGTGCTGTGCGTGGTAAATCGGGCTGGGCCGCCCGACATAATGCTTCAGCTCATAGGCAAACTCAGCCTTGAACTCAGGGTCAGCAGAATAATGCTCATAAGCAGCACGCAATTCATCCAGCGCGCCCATTAAAGTTTCGGCAACGTAAATACCGCCATAAGGGCCGAAATGACCCGTGCTGTCAGGATAGTTATAAGCCAATTTTCTTAACCTCATTGATGAATGCGGCGATTTTCGCTGCATCCTTAATTCCTTTCGCAGCTTCCACACCGCTGGAAACATCCACTGCCCAAGGCCGCACCTGCTTGATTGCATCCGCCACATTATTTACGTGCAAGCCCCCGGACAAAACTACAGGCAGGGGCAAATTGTGCGGAATCAGTGTCCAGTCAAACGATACTCCCGTGCCACCATGCGTACCTTCGATGAAGGCATCAAGCAGCAAACCCTGTGCATCTTTATAACGCGCCGCGCATTGTACCAAATCCACTCCATATTTGACTCGCACCGCCTTTAAATAAGGGCGTTTGAACTGCGCGCAGAATTTTGGTTCTTCCTCCCCGTGAAACTGCAACACATCCAACGGTACCTGCTGCAATACCTCTTGCACCGCTTCTGCGCTGGGATTCACGAACAGCCCCACCAGCGTCACGAACGGCGGAATCGCAGCCGCCAGTTGAGCAGCCTGCTTCGGCGTCACATAACGCGGACTTTTATCATAGAACACCAGTCCGAGCGCATCCGCACCGCTGTATGCGGCGGCCAGCGCATCTTCCACACGCGTGATGCCGCAAATCTTGATTCGGGCCATAGTTATTAAACGCGCTGATAAAAAATTGAGGCGGCATTGTAATGCATGTAAGAGACAGACAAAATTTCAACCTGAATATTTTTACATAAGAAGCCAAGGAAATTATGACGTCATGAACATGGTATCAGTCGCATGTAGCACGCCAGCACACCCTACTTAAGTTGTGGCAAGTCCCATTTTGCATCGTAAGTAATCCGGCGCAGATACAAGCCATCTGGCGCAAAGGTTGGCGCAGCAAGACTACGCTCTTGACCTTCCAGCACTTCGCGCATCCACTGTGGTGGGTGCTTGCCCTTTCCTATATATACCAGACAACCAACGATGTTGCGCACCATATGGTGCAGGAAGGCATTGGCGCTGAGATCGAAAATTATCGTATCGCCTTGCTTTTGAATGTCGAGTTGCGCCAAGTTTTTTATGGGTGATTTGGCTTGGCATTCCGCGGCGCGCAGGGCACTGAAATCATGCTCTCCCAATAAATACTGTGCGGCTTCACACATCTTTTCCACATTCAGTGGCGCATGAAACCAGCCTGCTTTGCCATGCTGCATGGCATTTCGCACGGAGCGGTTGATAAGTAGATAGCGGTAACTACGTGCCTGGGCAGAAAAACGCGCATGAAATTCCTCCGGCACAGTATGTGCCCACAATACAGCGATGCTGTTCGGCAACAAGGCATTGACGCCGCGTACCCAAGCAGTCAGCGGCCTTGCTACGTTGGTATTAAAGTGCACTACTTGTTCCTGCGCGTGTACACCGGTATCGGTACGACCAGCTGCGACGACTGAAATGAGTTCGTTGGCAATCCCGCTCAAAGCAGCTTGCAGTGCATCTTGCACAGTATGGCCACCGGCTTGACTTTGCCAGCCGAAATACTGGCTACCGTCGTATTCCACACCGAGTGCAATTCTCACAGCAGCACCAATACAAGCAGGGCGCAGCCTATAGTCAGTATCATGCAATCATGCTTTGTAAATGGGGTGGTGTACAGTTCGATGTTGTGCAGATTAACCTCCGCTGGGGCCAGCATCTGTTTGATGTTGGTGCGCCAATTACCAGTGGTATCCCATATAACGGATTCGGCATACTGCAAGGTTAGCGCCAGGCGAACTGCCAGGCGCTCGCGAGACAGTCCGACATATCGTAATGGATAAGTCAAAACGTATAGACCGCTAATGAGCTGCTGTCGGGGCAACAGGTTTAACAGAATAGCCAAGCTTGCCAGGGTAAATGTCAGGCGGCACAATTGCAGCAGGCCATTGGTCAAACCTTCATGTGTTGGACTGAATTGTGCAAGCGATGCCCAAACTGCTACACCTGGCGTCGCATAGGCATAGATGAAGAGCAGTGATAGCATAATCCAGCGCGTGCGGCGCAATAGTGTAATCAAGCGGGTACCGGACAAAGCGTATGCCAATACTAGCAGCGGAAAACCTGCAAGCAGCAATCCTGTAGTTTGCAATGATTGAATTGAAATAACGAGACAGACCCAAAGGAGGATAAGCACTGAAGGGTGCGTCATCAGGGGAGCCTTTAAATACATTTAGCGGTAAGAATAGTAATGAGCACTTCTAAAAATCCGGACTTTAAAAAATCGATTGCGCAGATTGTCAGCAGAAATTACTTTATTTCAACTAGATTAAATTGCGGATGCAAATAAGCAGACGATTTGCAACACTGATGACCGCTATCCCGCTGAAGGATGTCGACTCAAAAAAAACGGCAACCGCGAATTGCAGGCTGCCGTTCGATGTGCATATATTTTAATTAAACAGGTAGTTGCTGCAGCAATTCTTCAGCAACCGTTCGATGCTGCTCATCCCCATCGCGCACAACTTCTTCCAATATTTCACGTGCGCCTGCGACATCACCCATTTCCTGATAGGCCTTGGCGAGATCAAGCTTGGTAGCGGCGTCGTGCCATTGTGCATCCCTTTCCTCCGCTGACAGAGCAGGAGCAGGAACAATAGGTTTATCAAGATTCAAACTGATATCGCCTAGACCGATATCCATTATTTCCTTGGGCACAGCTTTTACAGGGGGAACCTCAAGCTTACCCTCACTCTTATCTGCAATAGGGAAATCCAGCGCGAAATCCATATGTTCATTGACATTCGCAGGAGCAGCCACTGCCGCTTTTTCTTGAGTCATCGCAGGGGAGGGAGCATGATTAGCTGTTACATCTACAATAAAATCATCTAAATTCATTGGAGTCGTTTCGACTTTACCAGTACTCGACGCAGGCAATTTTGCATGGCTGGCAGTCACATCAAAATCCATCGCTGTACTCTTTGAGACAGAGCTCGACTGACTCGTCTCAGCGCTATCTGTTGATGCTTTCGGTGCACTAAAGTCGAGATCGAGGTCAAAATCCAAAGAAGATGGCGGTTTTGTTGCCTTGCCCTCATTCAGCATGACATCGGGTGAGTGAGGAGCAACGAATGATTCCCCTACTGCCGCATTTACATTGCCCCCGTACATTGGGTTGTTCGGTTCAAGCTTGATGCCCATTAGGGCTGCTTGTTCCCAAGCATCCGCATCGCCTGAATCCCGCAACTGACGCGCAATGGTAGCGAATGAACGCGTGTCCTTACGGTTCGCATAAATGGACAGTAGCTTGAGATGAATCTGATGATTAGCCGGATTCTTGATCAGCGCTTCTTTTAGAATTTTTTCCGCTTGCTCATCACGACCAAAATTCAGGAACAAGTCTGCCCCGCTGATCGGATCAAAATCATCGGTCTGCGCTTGGCTAGCACCGCTGGTCGTGCTAACGGCATTAGTAAAATCGTCAGTTTTCGGTGGAGAGGATGCCGGAGTAAGTGTTTGATTAGAAGAACCTATCATATGCTCAATCGGCTTATCACCAAGTTTATTTTTCCCCCTGCTGTCCTTACCGCGCCGGGTCAGCAAATAGCCAAGCCCGATCAGTCCCAGCAGCGCAGCCGCTCCGCCCGCCATATAAAGCGGTTGACCAAGTATCACTTCCAGCAAGGAAGGTTGCGTAGCGACCAATTTGGGTTTGGTTATAGGCTTGACTGGTTTCACCGGGCTGACGGTCGCAACTGCGCTGACGGCTGCAACCTCAGAAGCAACAATAGCAACTTGTGAAGCAGCACCAGGGACTTGTGGCATAGCTCCCGGTTGGGTCTGACCTTCGACTGGATTCTGGACAGGCTTCACCTGCGCTGCAGGTGGCTGACTCTTCAAATCGATCAGGCGCTGCAAGTCTTGGACGTTTTTTTCTAACGCTACAACGCGCTCATTGCTTTCCTGGAGCGCCTTGCTCTTGGAGATCGCTTCTTCTTCCAGTGCATGAATCTTGTTCTGCAAAGTTTTTGTATTGCCGCCTGCAGAGGCTTTGTCACCGGGCGCTTCACCCTTGGACAATCTCACTACCTCCTTCGCGGATTCTTTGGCTGCGGGTGCATTATCAGCCACAGTAGTACTAATTTTACCGGAGGCTTCCTGCTTGGATTCTTCCCCTGTAGCAAGTCCACTGGCTGCCGCAAGCTTTTGGCGATAGGCGTGCCAATCATCGGCTTGTGCGCGGATTTCTTTCACAGCTTTCACCTGCGACTGATTATCCAGCTCGGATTGCTCCGGCATTTGCAGGATTTTGCCTGTTTTCAAACGGTTCATATTTTTGCCATCGAATGCGTCGGCATTGGCGTGATACAAAGCGACCAGCGCGCGCTCCAGACTAACATCGGAAGGCTTTGTTTGAAGTGCAAGCTTGCTCAGGGTATCGCCGCGTTTCACCTTAATAGCGCCGGAAGCAACGTTGCTACTTTCACTGGGTTTGATAACGGCGGTAGGTATTTCGTCAACAGCTTTCTTTTCATCCACCATTAATGTAGTGCTTGGCAACGGGGATTCGATTATCTCTTCTTTGGCTTTGGGTTCAAGCTCGGACACATCAACAATGCTCGGCTCTAATGGCTTCACTTCTTTGGCTTTGGGTTCAAGCTCGGACACATCAACAATGCTCGGCTCTACTGGTTTCACTTCTGCTGGCGGGGGTTGTGCGGGAACATAACCTGGCGGATCAAGCAGGAAAGTGTATTCTCGCAACAGCTTGCCGGATGACCAAGTCAATTCCACCAACAGATTAACGAATGGCTCGTTAATCGGTTGCACTGAAGTTATCTTAATATAAGGTTCGCCATTAGCATTCGTTTCAATCTTGAATTTCAAAGGAGGCAACCCGGATGGATAATCCAGGCCCGCATCTTTGAATACTTCGGGCGGAGCCAAGCGTGCAGACAGACTACTCATTTCATCTTTACTGGCCGTCCCAAGTTCTATCAACACATTCATGGGCTCACCCAAGGTGTTGGCCACATTAATATCGCCCATGCTAATCGCATAAGAAAAACCAGACAAAACTAAACCGATAACTAGCCCCAATGCTTTGACGAGTGATTTCAGCACACTGCCACCTTTATAAAGATTTTATTTAACACGAACAACATAACATCATGGAGTTATCAGCGCAAGCTAAAAGCTCAGGCTAAGTACGTTTCAATCAAAATCTCGGCAATTTGCACGCTGTTAAGCGCTGCACCCTTGCGTACATTATCGCTCACCACCCACAGATTAAGACCACGCGGATGTGATATATCCTCACGGATTCGCCCTACAAGAGTCGCATCTTGTCCTGCTGCTTCGATTGCAGTGGGATAGCCACCAGGCTCGCGTCTGTCCATTACCTGCACGCCTGGCGCCTTTTCCAACAAAGCACGCGCTTCGTCTGCTGTGATTTTCTTGTGTGTTTCAATATGCACCGCCTCTGAGTGGCCATAGAACACCGGCACCCGCACGGCAGTAGCATTAACCATGATGTTCTCGTCTTCCATGATCTTGCGAGTCTCCCACACCATCTTCATCTCTTCTTTGGTGTAGCCGTTATCCATGAACACGTCAATGTGCGGCAGCACGTTGAATGCGATGCGTTTAGAATAAACCTCGGTCTTCACTTCCTGATGGTTAAACAAAGCACGTGTCTGCTCCGCTAATTCCTCAATGGCTTCCTTGCCAGTGCCAGACACAGCCTGATACGTGGCAACATTAATGCGCTCTATGCCTACTGCGTCATGGATAGGTTTCAACGCCACCAACATTTGGATGGTGGAACAGTTCGGGTTGGCAATAATGCCCCGGTTCTTGTATTGCGCAATTGCATGCGGATTCACTTCCGGCACCACAAGCGGAATGTCGTCCTCGTAGCGAAATTGCGCAGTATTATCGATCACCACGCAACCAGCTGCCGCAGCAATAGGCGCATATTTTTCCGACACACTGCTACCCGCGGAAAACAAACCGATCTGCACCTGCGAAAAATCGAAATCTTCCACGTCCTGAACAGTGACTTCCTGGTTGCGGAATGTCACTGTAGAACCGGCAGAACGGCTGGAAGCCAAGGGGAAAAGCTTACCGACCGGAAAGTTGCGCTGTTCCAGAATTGACAACATTGCCTCGCCAACAGCACCCGTCGCACCCAGTATCGCGACATCGTATTTCTTGTTCATGCTTCCATCCTCTTTATTAATTACCCCCGGCGGAGCCGGAGGACTATTGCTGGATCATATTAAAGGCGCTGGCAACCCATGTGCTGCCCAAATATCGCTCGTTCCTGCCTCTTGGGAATAAAAAATCACATGATATTTACAGTCCCATCTCATCTGACTCAAAGACTGTAGGTCTAACCTTGAGGAATCTCTTGGCAAAGCCAGTGGTTTACCTCATTAAATTAATTTGACAACGTCGCAACCACGGCATCGCCCATCGCATCCGTACCAATTTTTTCCATACCCGCCTCGGCAATATCCGCAGTGCGCAAACCCCGCTGCAGGGTCTTGCGCACTGCAGCCTCGATGCGTTGTGCGATATCTGCGCGTGCAAATGTGTAGCGCATCATCATTGCCAATGACAAAATTGTCGCCAATGGATTGGCAATATTTTTGCCTGCAATGTCCGGCGCAGAGCCGTGACAAGGTTCATACAAACCCTTGTTGTTCGCATCCAGCGAAGCGGAAGGCAACATGCCGATGGAGCCAGTCAACATGGAGGCTTCATCCGACAGGATGTCACCGAAGATGTTACCGGTGAGAATGACATCGAACTGCTTGGGCGCCCGCACCAGTTGCATCGCTGCGTTGTCCACATACATATGCGACAGCTCGACTGTTGGATATTCCTTTGCTACCGCAGTCACAATTTCACGCCACAACATGCTCGTATCCAGTACATTAGCCTTATCCACTGAACACATTTTTCCCATACCATTTTCACCGGCGCGTTTCATGGCAATCTGGAAGCCAACATGCGCCACGCGGGATATCTCGGATTCACTGTATACCATGGTATCAAAACCTTGCCGTTCTCCATTGTCGAGCGTCCGAATGCCGCGCGGCTGGCCGAAATAAATATCACCAGTCAATTCCCGCAGAATCATGATGTCTAGCCCGGACACTATTTCCGGACGCAGCGGAGACGCATTTGCCAACTCCGGATACAGCTGCGCCGGGCGCAGGTTGGCAAACAGATTAAGTCCTTTACGAATGCGCAACAGGCCTTGTTCCGGGCGTAGCGAGCGCGGCAGTGCGTCATATTGATAGCCCCCCACTGCTCCGAGCAATACGGCATCTGACTGCTGTGCCAACTTTAGCGTAGCATCCGGTAGCGGATCACCTGACGCATCATATCCCGCACCTCCGATAGGTGCGTATTCCAGCTCCATCGGCAGTCCCTCGCGTCGCAAGGCTTCTAGCACCTTAGCAGCTTGTGCAACAATTTCTGGCCCAATGCCGTCACCCGGCAATACAGCGATTTTCATAAAGTCAACTTTCTTCTTGGCCTATACAATTGAATCAGGTAAACAACCACGGTGCTTCAGTCTTACGCCGTGCTTCATATTCCTTGATCTCTCGCACATGCTGCAGGGTCAGTCCAATGTCATCCAGTCCATTCAACAAGCAATTTTTGCGAAAAGCATCCACCTCGAAGCGATACACCATCCCATTCGGTGCAGTGATGCTTTGCTGCTCCAGGTCAATCTTCAGGTGATAGCCCGGCGTCGCGATCACCGCCTGAAACAAGTCATCTACACTCGCAGTATCCAGCACAATCGGCAATAAACCATTCTTGAAACAGTTATTGCAAAAAATGTCGGCAAAGCTAGGTGCGATGATGGCGCGGAAGCCGTAATCGCCCAGTGCCCACGGCGCATGCTCACGCGATGAGCCGCAGCCGAAATTCTCACGTGCCAGCAAAATCTGCGCGCCATGATAACGCGGCTGGTTCAGCACAAAATCCGGGTTGAGTGGCCGCTTGGAATTGTCCATACCCGGCTCGCCGTGGTCAAGATAGCGCCACTCGTCAAACAAGTTGGGACCAAAACCGGTGCGCTTGATCGATTTCAGAAATTGCTTGGGGATGATCGCGTCTGTATCCACGTTGGCACGGTCAAGCGGTACAACCAAGCCATCAATACGGATAAACTTATCCATTGTTATTTTCCATTCGCTGTTTTCTCAATCGTGCTGCCGACTTTGGACAAGTCCTTGCCAAATCCTCCTACGGTATTACATCCTGTCACCATAACCAAGGGCAACACCAATACCAACACCATTTTCAACATTTTCATTTCTTCCTGTACGAAAAGTAATGCTAAAAGTTTCTGACATCTACAAAATGGCCGGCAATAGCTGCTGCTGCTGCCATTTCAGGGCTTACCAAATGTGTCCTGCCGCCCGGCCCCTGCCGTCCTTCGAAATTGCGGTTGGAAGTTGAAGCGCATCGTTCACCTGGCTCCAATTTGTCCGCATTCATCGCAAGGCACATAGAACATCCTGGCTCGCGCCATTCGAAACCAGCCTCGACAAATATTTTGTCCAAGCCTTCGCGCTCAGCCTGCTGCTTGACTAGTCCAGAGCCAGGCACCGCCATCGCCAGCTTCACATTGGCAGCAACATGCTTGCCGCGCACTACCTCTGCCGCAGCGCGCAAATCCTCAATGCGAGCATTGGTGCATGAGCCGATAAATACTTTGTCAATCTGAATTTCGGTAATCGGCGTATTCGGCTGCAATCCCATATACTTTAAAGAAAGATCAATACTGCTGCGTTTCACGGGGTCGCTCTCTCGCGCCGGATCAGGCACGTTGCCATCCACCGCCACCACCATTTCCGGCGAGGTACCCCAAGTTACTTGCGGTTTTATTTCCGCAGCATCCAGTCGCACCACCTTGTCGAACTGCGCACCCTTGTCGCTATGCAAAGTACGCCAGTAGTCTACCGCTTTGTCCCATAATTCACCTTGCGGCGCAAAAGGCCGACCCTTGAGGTAGCTGATCGTGGTGTCATCCGCCGCTATCATGCCGGCGCGGGCGCCCGCTTCGATGGCCATGTTGCATACTGTCATTCGCCCTTCCATAGACAGCGCTCGGATCGCGCTACCGGCAAATTCGATCGCATATCCAGTTCCGCCCGCCGTACCAATTTTGCCGATCACCGCCAGCACCAAGTCCTTGGCAGTGACACCCTTGCCGAGCGCGCCTTCCACCAACATCTGCATGGCATGGGCTTTTTTCATCAACAAGCATTGTGTCGCCATCACATGCTCAACCTCCGATGTGCCAATGCCAAAAGCCAGCGCAGCAAACGCGCCATGCGTACTGGTGTGCGAATCACCACATACCACGGTCATGCCAGGCAAGGTCGCGCCCTGCTCCGGCCCAATGACATGAACGATTCCCTGGCGCACATCAGCCATCCTGAACTCGGTAATACCAAGCTCATCGCAATTGCTGTCCAGAGTCTCCACTTGCAGTCGCGAAATCGGATCGGCAATGCCCTGCGTGCGATCCGTAGTTGGCACATTGTGATCTGCCACGGCGAGCATGGAAGCTATGCGCCAAGGCTTGCGTCCAGCCAGCCGCAAGCCCTCAAATGCCTGTGGACTGGTCACTTCATGCACCAAATGGCGATCGATATAAATCAACGTGGTGCCATCGGGTTCTTCGTGCACCACATGGCTGTTCCAAAGTTTGTCGTAAAGAGTTTGTGTACCCATGCTCGCTTTCGTTTTAGAGCTCGTGATTATGCCACAGCATGTGGGCTGTCCGCCACGGACAGACTCTTCAACACAAGAACCTGGAGAGGGAGCTGTATTACCAATGAGAAGTGGTCCTGAGCGGTGGGGAATAGCACGACATCACAGCCACAGCTGTACACCATTGAGGCTATATTGAACAAGCTGTTAATTGAACAGGCTAAACCCCACGTCAGACGCAGCAACGATGGCCTGAAATAAAGACGCTCAGGCTAATTCACTTTTGAAAAAACTGGGCAAAAATGAATCAAATGTCAATAAGCTTTGGGTCACTCTTCCTCTTGCTGCTGTAGAGCCCACATTTGCGCATATGTGCCCTGTTTCGCCAGCAACTCACGGTGCGTACCACGCTCAATAATACGCCCACCGTCCATTACCAATATCTTGTTTGCGTCCACAATGGTGGACAGGCGATGAGCGATAACCAGTGTGGTTCGATCATGTGCAACGCTGCGCAATTCATGCTGAATCACCTTCTCGGATTTTGAATCCAGCGCCGAAGTCGCCTCGTCAAAAATCAGGATGGCAGGATTTTTGAGGATAGCGCGCGCAATCGCCACACGCTGCTTCTCTCCCCCAGACAACTTCAACCCACGCTCGCCCACCATGGTGTCGTAGCCATCCGGTAACGATGTTATAAAATCGTGAATATGGGCCGATTGCGCTGCATGCAATATTTCTTCACGCGAGGCTTCGGGGCGGCCATACGCTATATTGTAATAAATGCTATCGTTAAACAGCACGGTGTCTTGCGGCACGATGCCAATCGCGGCGCGCAAACTGGCCTGTGTCACCTTGCGAATGTCCTGGTTGTCTATCAGGATGCGTCCTGAATTTACATCATAAAAACGGAACAGCAACCGTGACAAGGTAGATTTACCCGCTCCGCTTGAACCCACCACCGCGACCGTATGTCCAGACGGAATATCAAAACTGATATCGAATAAAATCTGTCGCTTTGGTTCGTAAGAAAAACACACCTGCTCAAAATGTACTGCTGCTTGATCAACCTTCAGCGCAACCGCATCTGGCGCATCTTGTATCTCACGGTTTTCATCGAGCAGGCGGAACATTTTTTCCATGTCCACCAGAGAGTGTTTGATCTCGCGATAGACAAAGCCAAGGAAATGCAGTGGCATATAAAGCTGCAACATGAAAACGTTGATTAGAACCAAGTCGCCTATGGTCAGCTCTCCTTTTACCACGCCGTTCGATGCCAGCAGCATCAAAGCGGTCATGCCGATGGCAATAATAGCGCTCTGCCCGGAATTCAACGCTGCCAGCGAAGTTTGATTCTGCACCGCCGATGTTTCCCACTTGCTCATGTGTTCATCGTAGCGTCGTGCTTCATAGTCCTCGTTACCAAAATATTTTACCGTCTCATAGTTAAGCAGGCTGTCTATGGCGCGGGTGTTTGCCTTTGAATCCATATCATTCATGGTACGGCGAAATATCATGCGCCACTCTGTAATGAATAAGGTAAAGACGATATACACAATCAGCGTGATGAAAGTAATAACCGCAAACCACGCGTTGTATTTATAAAGCAAAATTCCTGCAACCAGGCCAATTTCCAGCAGCGTCGGCAGAATGCTGAACAGCATAAAATTGAGTAAGAAGCTGATACCTTTCGTACCACGCTCAATATCACGCGATACGCCACCAGTCTGCCGCTCCAGATGGAAGCGCAGACTTAAGCTATGCAGATGAACGAATAGTTTGAGTGCTACGCGCCGTATGGCACGCTGGGTTACTTTGGCAAATACTGCGTCGCGCAACTCGCCAAACAGTGTGCTGAAGAGCCGCAACAAGCCATAGCCAATCACGAGCGACACCGGCACCAACAACATTGCCTTTGGCTTACCCAGAGTATCCACGATTTCCTTGAGCAACAGTGGTACCGTCACGTTAGCCAGTTTGGCCAGCACCAGCAGCAGTAACGCCAGCACAACACGACCCTTGAATTCCATCAGGTAAGGCAGAAGGGTGCGAATGATATTCCAATCGCCACGAGGCGCAGGGGTAGAGGAAGCAGGACGAGGGCGCATTATGGTGTGAGAAAAATGGATAGGCAGCATTATAGCCGCGCCACGTAATGCACGTTTCTACAATAAATGTGCAGGTGGCTAGAGCGTAGCGGTATCTATTTCATGCGGAAGCGCAGTTGTCTCGCCTGCATGCGAGCATGTATCTCGGCATGACGGCAAAATATGCGGGAAATAGCTGGTCGTTTTGCTAACTCGCCTTGGGCTGATTGCAGCTCACGTGTAACAACACTTAGCTCGTGCGATAGATCAATCCCCTCCGCACCAGCCATTTCTCGATTTCTACGGCAAAGAACACCACGCTGGATAAAGCGAGGCAGAGCCCAAGTTCGCCCATGCTCAGGGCTTGTGTTTTGAATATCGGGTTGAGCGCGGGCACGTAGATCGTTGCCATTTGCAGCGCGAAAGTCAGTAGCACGGCGAAAACCAGCAACGGATTGGAAAACACGCCGACGCTGAACAGCGACTCTTTTTCGGTGCGAATGGCGAGCACGTGTCCCATTTGGGAGAGGGTCAGGACAGTAAACACCATGGTCTGCCAGTGTGCTGATCCGCTATGTAATGCCCAGGCCTGTGTCAGCAGGCATAGCCCGCCCATCAGTAACCCGACCCAGATCATGTGTTGCCACATGCCGTGCGCGAATATGCTTTCCTGGAGCGGGCGAGGAGGGCGGCGCATGATGCCGCGTTCGGCGGGTTCCGCTGTCAGCGCCAAGCCAGGCAGTCCATCGGTGACCAGATTGATCCACAGGATGTGGATCGGCAGCAGCGGAATCGGCAGGCCGAGAAATGGCGCGAGGAAGATCGTCCATATCTCCCCGGCATTGCTGGTCATGGTGTATTTGATGAATTTGCGGATGTTGTCGAAAATGCGTCGTCCCTCGCGCACCGCATGTACGATGGTGGCGAAGTTGTCGTCGAGCAGCACCATGTGAGCCGCCTCGCGTGCCACGTCGGTGCCACCCTTGCCCATGGCGATGCCGATATCCGCAGCTTTAAGCGCGGGCGCGTCGTTGACCCCATCGCCGGTCATCGCCACCACTTCGCCTTTGTCTTGCAGCGCTTGGACGATTTTTATTTTCTGGGCGGGATCGACACGCGCATAAACCCGCACATGTTCGACTTCCGCTTCGAAAGCCGTTTGATCCAGTTGCTCCAGCTCGACACCCGTCATCACTCTGCCATCGTCGTTAACGAGAATGCCGAGCTCACGGGCAATCGCGCGCGCGGTGGCGGGATGGTCGCCGGTGATCATCACGGGCGTAATGCCGGCCGACTTGCACAGGGAAACAGCCCCTTTGGCTTCGCTACGCGGCGGATCGATCAGGCCGACGAAACCGAGAAATATTAGTTCGCTCTCCAGTTCGTCAGGCCGCTCGCTTGCAGGTAACGCCGGCCAATGACGATAGGCTATCGCCAATACGCGCAAGCCGTCGGCAGCCATGGATTCGGTTTGCTGTAACAAGGCTGCCCGGTCGATGTTTTGTTCGCCGTCAGCCATTAGCACCCGCTCGCAGCAAGGCAGCACCGCTTCCGGCGAACCCTTGGTGTAGGCGATGACATTTTCAGCGGTGCCGTGAAAGGTGGTCATGCGCTTGCGTTCGGAATCGAACGGCAGCTCTTTGAGGCGCGGCGTCTCGCTCTCCAGCGCCGTCTTGTCCCAGCCTGCTGCTTGCGCGGCGTGCAGCAGGGCCGCTTCGGTCGGTTCGCCGCGCGCCTTGTTGTGGCGATCCAGATGCGCGTCGTTGCTTAACGCCAATGCATGGAACAGTGTCGACCAGGGTTCCGACTTGTTCTCGTCCTGCCATGTGTCGCGTAACGCACCGTCGGCGTAAATCGCTGTCGCGCGCATTTTGTTCTGGGTGAGCGTGCCGGTTTTGTCGGAACAGATAAACGTGACCGACCCCAGTGTTTCAACGGCGGGCAGTCGACGGATCAGGGCGTGCTGCTTGACCATCTTGCGCGCGCCCAAAGCCAGCGAGACCGTCACCACTGCGGGCAGTGCTTCGGGAATGGCCGCCACCGCTAGGCTGACTGCAGTCATGAACATCAGCAGTATCGGCTCACCGCGCAGCACGCCGACGATAAACACCAGCGCGCAGACTGCCAGCGCCGCCAGCGCCAGTAGCTTGCCGAAGCGCGCCAGCCGCTTTTGCATCGGCGTTTTTGTTTCGCTGTCTTCGCTGAGCAGGGCGGCGATCTTGCCTAGTTCACTGTTCATGCCGGTCGCCACTACCAGACCGCGCGCGCGCCCGTAAGTAACGATGGTGCCTTTGTAAGCCAGACAGATTTTGTCGCCCAGTGGAGCGGCAGCGATAGTCAGCGCCTGAGTTTGCTTTTCCACCGCGACCGATTCGCCGGTGAGTGCGGACTCATCGATCTTGAGCCGTGCCGTCTCGATGATGCGCAAATCGGCGGGCACCACATTGCCTGCCTCGAGCAGCACCACATCGCCTGGCACCAGCCTCGATGCGTTGACGATTTCCGTCCGGCCATCGCGCAACACATGCGCACCCGCCTCGGCCATGCGCTTGAGCGCGGCCATCGCCTGCTCCGCGCGGTATTCCTGGACGAATCCGATCACCGCATTAAGAATCACGATGACGATGATGGCAATAGTGTCTTCGACATCACCCACGATACCGGAAACGACTGCCGCGCCGATCAGCACGATGATCATGAAATCGGCGAACTGGTCGAGCAGCATGCGCCAGAGAGAACGAGCGCGCTTTTCCTTTAATTCATTGGCGCCGTATTGAGCCAGCCGTTTGGCCGCATCGGCCGAACTTAAGCCGGATTGCGGGTTGGTCTCCAAACGTTGCGCGGCTTCATCGGTGCTGAGCGTGTGCCAATTATTATCGTTATTGTGCATGTCCGAAAATGATCCATGAGTTGAGTACATACAGCATGAACAATCCCAGGCTCACCCAGGTAAGTCCCAGCACGGTGCGCCCTTGCGGCCGGTAAATAAAGCCCGCAATCACCAGGGCGTTCATCATCACTGAGGTGAATGCGGTCAGTGCGTGGCTGGCATCGACATGCGCAAGCAGCGGGCCCTTAGTGTAGAGCACATCATCCACCGACAGAATGATGATATTGAACAAGTTGCTGCCCAGCAGATTGGCAATGGCCATGTCCAGCGCTCCAATGCGCAGTGCCGAAATAGTGACTGCCACTTCGGGGGCGGAGGTTACCACTGTCACCAGCAAGGTTCCGACAAAACTTTGCCCCCAACCCATCAAGTCGGAAATATCCTTGGCGATAAACGGTAGCCAGGAACCCGCTATCACCACTGCTGTAGCTGCCAGCGCGTAACCTTTAACTGCGCTACCCAGCGTCACATCCGGATAACGCTCGGCGGATACCTCGGTGTATTCAGACAGGATGCGGCGTTCGTAGCTGTAAACGATGCGCATCGCAACGAAGTAGACGAGCACGATGAACGGCGAGTAAAGCCCCACATGTCCCCATGCCGGACTCATCCCCGCCTGATCTAGCAGCAGGCTGAAACCTGCGAAAGCGATCAGGGTCATACCCAGTGAAGCCGACAGGATATGCCCTTGAGCAGCGCGGCTATACAGGGTTTCGCGCCGGTACAACGCATCCAGCATTACCAGAATAAGTAGGTTGAACACCGTGCTGCCCAGCACATTACCGACGGCGATGTTAGGCGCGTTGGCGAATGTGACGGCGGAAATGCCGGTCACTAACTCGGACAGCGAGGTGGCAGTAGATAGCGGATGAGACCGACCCAAGAGGCAGACATGCCAGTTTTTTAGGCGATGATGTCGCCATAGCGGGAAAGAAAGTAGCCCGCGTAGCCGATGACGGCGAGGCAAATCAAAAGTTGCAACCAGAGCAACATGTCGGGGCATCTCCTTGCCGGGTGGACGGCTGGACAACGAAGTAATCGGCCCGCAACCGTAAATCGCGCCGAAGAAACACATGATGGCTGCGTTGTGGCACAGTGGAATGCAGCGCTGTGTAAGACCGGAATAGCAATGGGGCATATTGCTCGCGGGTTAGCGTGTTACTTGGTGACATCATCGACATTGGTGAATCGCACTGGCGGTATCTAGCCGCTGGCACGATATCCCTTTTAAGAGAGTGAGCAAGACGACGTACCCGATGCGGCGCCACATTCCAATTTGAATGATGGAGTAAATCATGGCACAACGCAATCGCAGCCTTAACTTTAGACCTGCCAAGTCCAGAGCCGCCCTGACGATCACCCACCCCAACGCGGCCGGTATCGACATCGGCAGCGCCTCCCACTTTGTAGCCGTACCGCCGGACAGGGACGACGAGCCTGTCCGGGAGTTTTCGAGCTTTACTGTTGACTTCAACGCCTTGGCCGACTGGCTCGACGCTTGCGGCGTGGACACGGTCGCGATGGAATCCACGGGCGTGTACTGGATCCCTTTGTTTCGATTTCATCGGCACACAGCTAGCCGAGTGCGACCGGGAGATCGAGCAGCAATTGCAAAGCCTGCAAGTTCACGACGGCGAATCGGCGAAGGGAAAGAAGCGTGGTCGCGCCCGCAACGCGCCGAAGTTTGATCTGCGCACGCAATTGTTCAGGATGTGCGGAGTTGATCTTACGCGTATCGACGGCATCGACGTCACCACCGCGCTTGCGGTGATCTCCGAGACCGGGGCGGACATGTCGCGCTTCCCCACGGCAGGGCACTTCGCGAGTTGGCTGGGGCTATGCCCCGGCACCAAGATTACCGGAGGCAAAGTGATGAGCGGCAAGACCAAGCGCGTAGCCAACCGGGCGGCCCAAGCCTTGAGATTGGCCGCAGCAGCATTGCGCAGCAGCCAGTCGGCGCTGGGCGCATATTTCCGCAGGATGTGCGGGCGCATGGACAAACCTAAAGCCGTAACCGCCGCCGCGCACAGTTGGCGCGCCTGATCTACACCATGCTTACCAAAGGTGAAGAGTATACCGATCAGGGGCAGGACTATTACGAAGAACGCTATCGCGAAAGAGTGTTGCGACAACTAGCTCAGCGCGCTGAAAAAATGGGGATGAAACTCGTCGTCAATGAATAGCCCGCTTAATTCCGCTTTTTAAAATCAGTTGGTTGGGATGTGTTTCTTAAGAGAGCATATCTCTTAACCTCCTGTTCTAGTCATGCCCCTAATTTTTATTTCTCTCAAAATTTACGTGCCAACGAAACCATATATTTTTTCAATTCGTCCAACAACAGCACGCAGGAAGCCACGGCAACAGCCTTGAGCCAATCGTCAAACTCCAGTGCCGTTGTGCCGAACACGCCTTGTGCCGGCGGCCACTGCACCACCAGGACTTGCAGCGCCAGCATACCCACGAGCGCCAGCCACAGCTTGCCATTGCGGAAGCACAACAATAGGGGTCAGTCTAACCCCTATTGTTGTGCTATTGATTTGCTTCGCTGAGGTCCGGGCGGCAATCACCGCGTGGCCATCCTGTCGACGTCGCTGTTCTTTGTCGGTGGCTTGTGGCTGATGATGCCCATCAACATGGCGCGCGGGCGACAGTCAGTGCATGACACAACCTGATTACTGCACGCAAACCGCATTCTTATGTGCGGGCAAGGCCACACAGAAGCGTCCAGACCAAAACGGTTAGCACAAGCTTTCCTAAATGATCCAGCGGCCCCAGTTGCCGTAGCGCTCCCGGATCAAGCCGCGGCGCATGCTGAGCGCTACTAGGCCAAGGCCCAAGACCACACTGGCGATGGTCGCCGTGATGCCTGCCGCAAACATGAACGGTGCGGCCATCAAGGCGGCCCCCAGCAAGATATTCAGGTAGCGCACCGGCCGGGCAACTTCAGCGGCAGCGATCGAGATGACCGTCAGAACCAGCGAGCCGATCACGTGGTGGGCATGGGCCATATTGCCATCGACTTCAAGCGTAATACGCGTGAACAGTAGCGACAGGCCGATGAGTGCCGCCAGAGCCAGGTTCCACGGCAGGCTGACGCCGCCGCCAATCATGTTCTTGATTACGATGCGGGGTGACTGGTCGAACTCGTCGGTGTTGGCCTCAACACTTTGTGTCTTTGGTACTTCATCAGTGTCGCCCACAAAGAAAATCCGCAGCCAATTCTGGCCGGCCTGTGCGCGACGGCGCAAAAACTGCAGCGTCGCAATTAGTTCGTCGAGTGAATACGGGATCTGGATCAGGACCGCAGCCGCGCCGATCAGCGCAATGATGCTCCAGGTGCCGATGACGACTGGCTGGATGACGATGAAGAAGATCGACGTGATGCCGAGCGGCGCGATCATCAGGCCGAACAGAATCACCAACCAGGGCATGGTGCGCCAGCGCATCCGCGAGCCGACGATGCCGGTGAGGATCTCCAGCAGGTAGGTATAGCCCCCGACGGCCGCATCGGATACTGGCCAGGCTTTCGAGACCCACGAGGTGATGATGTCCTCGGTCCCGTTGCGGGGATCCAGGGGCGAGGAGGCGGCGAAGAACGGATCCCATACACCGGGTATGTAGCCAAGCTGGTAGGCGGCGAGATAGCGCGAGACGTAAAGACCCAGGATCGCCAGCACGATGATCGGAATGCGCTGCGACCAGGTTGACGGGTTGTAGCTCCAGCCCGGCGGCACTTCGGGGCCGGTCAACGCGGCGATGGCCGAGACACCGGGCTCGGGCTTGGTACACACGGCGAAGCCGAAGATCAGCGCACCTACCAGCGTGTCGGAAAGATAAGCCGCGGCGTTCCCGGTGGCAAACAAGAAGGGCACTCCCATGACCAGTGCGCCGATGCCTGCGCACAGCCAGCGCGCTGAGGGCGCACGCCACGAAAGCGCTACGCCAGCGCAGACGATAAGCAACGCACCAAGAACAATTTCGCTCCAACGCAGCAGCGGCTCGGTGATGTTGATCAGCAGCGGCTGCGTTATTAGCCAAGTGCCCAGGCCCATGTTGACGAAATGCGCCCAGCGGTTGGCGAGGTGCTCGGTCCTGATCTGCGCCTCATGGCGGGCGCGCAGGTTCTCCGGATTCTTGCCGAGGTCGGCTGCATCGCTGAGCCATGCCGGCGGCGTGATACCGTTGGTTTTGTACCAAGCGGTCGGGTTGTTCTTCAAGGCCGCGACGAGCTTCGGCAACTCGTCCTTCAATCGATGCCGCGGCTCCCAGCCGAGCAGCTCGCGCGCGCGCCGGATGTCGAGCGCGTAGTGATCGTCGGCCATGGCGACCATGAAGGGTTTGATGAACGGGACCTCGCCCCCGTCGATCACGTCGGGGATGACTGGTTCGAGCTTGCCGTGCGCCCACGCGCCAACGGTGGCAACGGGCTTGGGCACGCGCACCGTCGGCCAATCATCGACACCGTGAATGAGATAGCCGATCTCGTCTTGCAGCGCGTCGTAGCCAATCGCGTCGGCCTCGCCAATCAGAATCTCGGTCTCTCGCGGCAACACAGCGCGACGGTCGACGGTGCGATGAAATGCTTCGAGCATGTCGTCGCGGTGCAGCATTGCCTGACCAACGAGTGTGCTGCCCGAATAAAAATAACTCTGAAAGTCGCGGTCGTAAATCCGCGCTATTTGCCTGGCCAGCGTTGGCACCATCGCGTGCTCGTCGTAAACCCCTGCCAGCCGCAAAATGACGTAAGGGATTGCTTTGTGCTCCGCCCTAACCATCGCTTCAGCGGCGGCCTTTGATTTTGGATAGGCCCAGCGCGGCTCAATCGGCTGCTGCTCGTCGATGTGCTCGCCGGGGCGACATGGGGCGTGAACGAGCATCGTGCTTGCATAAATGAACTGCTCGACTTCGAAGTCTTGCAGCGCACGCAGAAGACGACGGGTGCCATCGACATTGACGGTTTCGTAGAGCGGCTTTTCCTCGCCGGTAAAGTCGAAATAAGCGACGAGGTGAATAACGCTGGCGATACGCGAGCCAAACGCGTCGCGGAACTTTCGCAACGCCAGCTCGACCGAAGGTCCGGAGGTGAAATCCGCCTCGAACACCGGCAACTCGGCACCCTGAGCTTTCAGGTCCAGACCGGCGATCCGGTAGTCGCGACCAAGCGCTTTGCCAAGCGAACGGCCGAGGTTGCCGGTCGCGCCGGTGATGAGAACGATCGGCCTGGTGTCGGAGTCTGTCATCGTCAAATCCTCACCGGTAGCCGATACCCATCACGTAGTCACGAAGCTGCGCCGCTTCATACTTTCCTTCCGCCATCAGCGCCCGCAGCGCATCGCCCGCATTGACGACGCCAGACGGTTTGGACTTCTCGTCAATGACGGGGATGTGTACGAAGCTGCTCTTCTCCATCATCGACAAGGCGTCGAGCAGGGAGTCGGTCGGGCAGCAGGAGGTGACATTCCGAGTCATCACGTCAGAAGCCACGGTCGTGCCAATGCTTTCGCAGGAACGACCAATCTGCTGGACGATGTCCGTCTTTGTGATGACACCCACCATCGCCCCATGAGAATTACAGACGACGACAAGGCTGATATGTGTGTCCGAGAGCAGGTTCGCTACGTCCACGAGCAACGCATCGGCGCTGACCGTCACCAGCCGGGAACGGGCCAAAGCTTCTATTTTCTTGACAAGTATCGGATGCATTTTGTAACTCCTTGCAGTGGTGGACTCGCGTTGAGCGTGTCCTGAATTTTGTGTAAACGTCGGTTAATCAAACTTGCGGCATCCGCTCTTCAAATTGAATACTAAACCAATTTAAAGCTGGCTTCCAGACACGCAGTGGTATCCTCCATTTTTTGCTGATATTTAACAGTGCTAAGTAGAACAATTTCAGCACCGCTTAATCATTAGGAAATGCAACACGGCTTTTTGTGACTTTACGTAAACTCATGTTCACCGACTCAATAGCATTGGTGGTGTAGATGATTTTGCGTATTTCAGGTGGATAATCAAAGAACGGAATAATGCGCACCCTTACTGCCATCCGGATACCCCGGCGCAGCCAAAGTACAAGTGCTTCTTCATTTTCGGAACTGGGTTCCATAATCTTTTGCCCTCTCAAAAATTACGTGCCAACGAAACCATATATTTTTTCAATTCGTCCAGCAGCAGCATGCTGGAAGCCACGGCAACGGCTTTGAGCCAATCGACCGGCTCAAGTGCCGTCGTACCGAACACGCCTTGTGCCGGCAGCCAATGTACTACAAGGACTTGTAGTGCCAGAACGCACGTGAGCGCCAGCCACAGCTTGCCATTACGGAAGAAATGAGCGTTGAAGGCACTGCCGTCTTCGGCGCGCGCATTGAACACGTTGAAGAACTGGAACAACACGAAAGTGGTAAAGGCCAGGGTCAGGGCATAAGTTTGCCCATGCATTTCCAGACCGTGCCGGAACAGGTAAAGCGTTCCAATCATCATGATCGCCCCGTACAGCGTCAGTCTGGCGAGACGCGGGCCGGTGAGTATCTGCGCTGCCTGGCGGCGCGGACGCTCGCTCATGATGCCGGCGCGACCCGGTTCCACCCCCAGCGTCATCGCGGGCGGGCCGTCCATGATAATGTTGATCCAAAGCAGCTGGATCGCGGTAAAAGGCGCCGGCAATCCCAGCAGGGTGGCGGCGAGCACGGTGAAGATGGCGCCGATGTTGGTGGAGAGCTGGAAGCGCACAAATTTGACGATGTTTTCATAGATCACGCGGCCTTCTTCCACAGCTTTGACTATAGTGGCGAAGTTGTCGTCGAGCAGCACCATGACGGCCGCCTCCTTGGTAACCGCCGTGCCGGTGATGCCCATTGCCACACCAATGTCGGCAGCCTTCAGTGCAGGCGCATCGTTCACGCCGTCGCCGGTCATGGCAACGACGTGACCGTCATCTTTCAGTGCCCTGACGATTTTCACCTTGTGCTCGGGGCCGACGCGGGCAAACACACAAATGCCGTCAATGCGGCGGGACAGTTCCGCTTCGCTCATGGCGTCGAGCTCACGGCCTTCGATCACCTCGCCAGCCAGCCCCAACTCGCGGGCGATGGCGGCGGCTGTCACTTTGTGGTCGCCGGTGATCATCTTGACCTGGATGCCGGCCCCGGCGCAGCGGGCAATGGCGGCCTTCGCCTCGGGCCGTGGCGGATCCATGAGCCCAGCCAAGCCAAGGAAAGTCCAATCCTCTGCCCATGCCCACAGATCGCCCGCCGGGTCGAAAGCGGCGCTGGGGATGACCTTGCGTGCCACTGCCAGCACACGCAGCGCCTGAGCAGCGAAATGCTCGTTCTCGGCCTCGATGGCAGCGCGCGCCGCCGCGTCCAAGTGATGTTCGTCATCCTCCGCCAAACTATGGGTAGAGCGCGCCAGCAAGACATCGGGCGCGCCCTTAATGAACATCTCCACCGTTGCGCCGGCATGGTGAAAAGTCGCCATGAACTTGTGGGCAGAGTCGAAAGGAATCTCGGCGATGCGCGGTTGCTCTTCCTGCTCCGCCTCCGGGTCGAGCCCGCCTTTCTGCGCCAGCACCCACAACGCGCCCTCGGTGGGGTCGCCGATTAATTTCCCATCGCGGACGCGCGAATCGGTGCAGAGCGTCATCGGCAGCAGGAAGGGACGAAGATCGCTATCACTCTCAAAGGCAATCCTGCCGTCCGGCGCATAGCCCTCGCCGCTGACCGCAAAGCGCCGCCCGGCAAACCAGCCGGCGCGCGCGGTCATCTGGTTCAGGGTGAGGGTACCGGTCTTGTCCGAGCAGATTACCGTGGTGGAGCCCAGCGTTTCCACGGCAGATAGTTTCTTGAGGATGGCCTGGTTCTGCGCCATGCGCCACATGCCGATGGACAACGTCACCGTCACCACCGCCGGCAGACCTTCGGGAATGGCAGCGACGGCCAACGCCACCGCAGTCATCGCGGCCTCGGTCCAGGGCAGGCCGCGCGCATAATCGAACGCAAAGATGACAGTCACCACGACGCTCGCAATCGCCGCCAGTTTTTTCCCCAGCGTGTCGAGCTGTTTTTGAAGCGGGGTTTCCGATTCCCCGGCGCTGGCGATCATGCCGGCGAGCTTGCCCATTTCAGTGGCCATGCCGGTGGCGGTCACCAGCATTTCGGCGCGGCCGCGCGTTACCACCGTGTTCATGTAGAGCAGGTTGACGCGGTCGCCCAAAGGTAGTTCGGCCTTATCCAATGCCGCCACCGACTTGCCGACAGCATGGGATTCGCCGGTCAGCGCCGCTTCCTCGATTTCAAGACTATGCGCGGCCAACAGGCGACCATCGGCGGGGATACGATCGCCCGCTTCGAGCAGTACGATATCGCCGGGCACTAACTGTATGGCATCTATTTCCTCAATGCGTGCGTTGCGGCGCACTCGTGCACGCGCCGCCAGCATGCCCTTTAGCGCTGCCAGCGTTTGTTCCGCCCGGTACTCCTGATAAAATCCCAGGCTGGCGTTGAACAACACCACGACCAGAATCACCACTGCGTCCTTGATGTCGCTGATCGCCCAGGCCAGAGCGGCGGCGAATAACAGTACAATCACCAGCAAATTTCTGAATTGGTCGAGGAATTTCAGCCAGACAGGACGAGGCGTGGCCTCGATCAGCCTGTTTTCGCCGAAGCGGGTAAGGCGAGCAACAACCTCGCCTTCTTCCAACCCGCGCCCAGGATCAACTTCCAGCGTTGCAGCAGCGATTTCTGGCGGCAGCGTGTACCAGAGGTGCTTGCTATTGTCCATGATGAATGAGAATCCAAGTGTTGAGTATATACAGCAGGAACAACCCCAGGCTCACCCAGGTAAGTCCCAGCACGGAGCGCCTTTGCGGACGGAATATAAAACCCGCAGTTACCAAGGCGCTCATCATCACCGCGGTAAATGCGGTCAGCGCGTGGCTGGTATCGACGTGCGCAAGCAGAGGGCCCTTGGTGTAAAGCACATCATCCACCGACAGAATGACGATGTCGAACAAGTTGCTGCCCAGCAGGTTGGCGATGGCCATGTCCAGCGCTCCGATACGCAGTGCCGAGATGGTGACTGCCGCTTCGGGGGCGGAGGTTACCGCCGCCACCAGCAAGGTTCCGACAAAACTTTGCCCCCAACCCATCAAGTCGGAAATATCCTTGGCGATAAACGGTAGCCAGGAACCCGCTATCACCACTGCTGTAGCTGCCAGCGCGTAACCTTTAACTGCGCTACCCAGCATCACATCCGGATAACGCTCGGCGGACACCTCGGTGTATTCAGACAGGGTGCGGCGTTCGTAGCTGTAAACGGCGCGCATCGCAACGAAGTAGACCAGCACGATGAACGGTGAGTAAAGCCCCACATGTCCCCATGCCGGGCTCATACCCGCCTGATCCAGCAGCAGGCTGAAGCCTGCGAAAGCGATTAGGATCGTGCCCAGTGAAGCCGACAGGATATGCCCCTGAGCGGCGCGGCTATACAGGGTCTCGCGCCGGTACAGCGCATCCACTATTACCAGAATAAAGAGGTTAAACACCGTGCTGCCCAGCACATCGCCGACGGCGATGTTAGGCGCGTTGGCGAACGTGACGGCGGAAATGCCGGTCACCAACTCAGGCAGCGAGGTGGCAGTAGACAGCAGGATGAGACCGACCCAAGAGGCAGACATGCCGGTTTTTTCGGCGATGATGTCTCCATAGCGGGAAAGAAAGTAGCCCGCATAGCCGATGACGGCAAGGCAAATCAGAAGTTGCAACCAGAGTAGCATGTCGGGCATCTCCTTGCAGGGTGGACGGCTGGATAGTACAACGACCCTGCAAGCTCTTTTTAAGGGAGCCGCTATAAATTCTAACTTCATCATTCCCGTGTAGGTGGGAATCCAGCGGCATTATCTAACAGAGCTTCTTGCAAAACTCCCCGCTTGAGCAGAATTAACACCCGAATGAGGTAGAGATGGGCGGCCGTTACGGGCAAGATGAAGGTTCTGAGCGCTCCATCGCGCCCGATGAGTGATGGCCAAGCAGCTAGTTTCTGCTGACAGCAATTCGACTAGGGAGAAAAGCTACCAGTTTTCTCAATCCGAATTGCCGGATCCATCGCCCCGATATCAAGCTTGGTCTGAATCCGGTAAGCGACTTGACCTGATGTATTCCGCAGCAGTTCATCAACGAATCGGATACCCTCGATCAGGCCGGCAGTCGCAACTACCTTAATCTCTGACTCACCATATGCTGGCACGACAGGCAACTCATTGGCCGCACCTGCTACTACCTCGTAATCATTTAAGAAGACTTTGTAGCTCATGCCACGCAGACTCAGCTTTGTTGCATTGGGATTCACTACGCGCATGCCAATCTCAAACCTTGGTGTGAGGCTCTGAGAAGTCAGTGGCTTGAAAGAAGTGATGACGACCGAAGGTGTCTCAAAGTCTTGGCGCAGCGACGTGCAACCTGCACCAAGGCAAACCCAGAGACAGAACAGGATCAGGAATGGTCCGGAATTCTTGCTGTGGGCATATGTCAGCGATTTTGCACAAAGTTGTTTCATGCTATTCATCATTAAGGATAGGTAGGTCAACTGCACGAGCTAAAGTAGCTTCGACCGCCGCAAGCCAGACCATATTGTTAAGCAGCGTCCAATAATTACCACTTTCTACATCTATTTATACTAGTCCGGTAGATACCGTCTTTAACGTCAAGCTCAACCTACCGCACTCCGATTGTAGGAGGGATACCGTCAAATACTGCCCCACTAATCACAAAACATCCCCTTCAGCACGCAACACGTATTTGCAAGTTGCCTTTTCAATACTGGCCCATGTCTTTCGGTTGTTGATTGGATATTACGATACCTTTGGATTGGCAGATACCTATGCAATCGGCACCGCCTTGTTTGGGATCGCAGGTGTCGGTTGGGTCATCAACGCAAACTTGATTTGTTGGGCACATTTTCCCAGTGATTCCACCACAGCTTAACGGTGGGATTGAATTTGCACACCCGGTAAGTGCAATAGTAAAACAACAAGCGATTATTAGTGCGATGTACTTGTTCATGGGGTAACCTCCTTAACAATTAAAGTAATAGGTAGGTAATGGAGAGCCCTCCGCTTAATGCTGTCAGGGGAGACTTCGACTGCAAATAGGCTTCTCAGACTATCTGCACTCAATAGCAAGAAGCGGGAGCAATTACAGAATAGTTGAGGGGGGGTGTATTGTCTGTGCGGTGGAGCACAATTGGTACTCATGTTTTTGCGTGTTGTGTCTTGAAGGTATCGGTACTTATTTTGGTTCTGTCAGAAATTGTCGTGGCCCAAAGCGTGCAGCGACGAACACCAAGTTGAAGTACTTGCTCACTGCCTCACGATCAACCACATTCACCTTGCTGTCGTCCTGGCAACCCAAGACGGGTTGCGATTGGATGCTGAAACCGCTACACAGGAGCTATGTCCAGCGCATCATCTGGGTGCGAGGCTGGAAAAGTCACCCTTGGCAAGGGCGGGTTTTCTAATCCCTCGGATGAAAACTTACCTATGGGCGGCGGTGCGTTATGTGGAACTTAATGCGGTTAGTGCGGGGATAGAACGTCGCGCCGAGAGTTATCACTGGTCAAGCGCCGCTGCAAATTGCAGCAGCGATCGTAAATAAAAGGGGAGCATCCACTTTCTAGGAAAAATCGTCAGTTTCGACCATCGCAAAGTTTGTACCAGAGCTTTACAAACTACTCTAATTTTTACAACAGAAAAAATAACGCTGCAACAGCAGTCGGCGGTAGCGCACCCAACAGCAAACCGACAGCCCCAATCGATTCGTCGTTAAAGCCACGCCTGAGCAGTGCCACGCCGGCCGGATTAGGCGCATTGGCAATCACGGTCAGGCCACCCCCGGCCACTGCACCTGCAACCAGCATGTACTTTGCCTGATCTGACATGCCGACAATCAACGAGCCTAGATAAGTGAGCGCCGCATTGTCTGTAATTGCGGTCAGCCCGAGGGCACCAAAGAATAAGGCTGTCGGGCCGAGACTGGAAACGATGGGTTGCAGCCACCATTGCTGCATACCGCCCAATACGACCAATCCGGCCAGAAAAAACCCGACCAGCAATCCCTCCTTGAGAATCAGCGGGCTTTGATATCGCTCATATGCTTGCGTATAGCCGAGAAATAACAGGAATAATCCCAAAAACAGCACAGGGTGATGAGCCAAGATGACTACAGCGGCCAAAAACGCCAAATGGATTACGCTGACCAGCAAGGGAACTTGGGGCGCGGGATCATCAATTACGGATGCATCCTCTTCGTGAATATGCGAGCGCAGCAAGAATGTGATTCCCGTTGCATTGATCAGCACGGAAATGCCTGATTTCCAGCCAAAAGTTGACGCCATGAACGCAGTATCCCAATTCCATGCCGAAGCAACCATGAGTACCGGTGGTGCGGCGTAAGGCGTCAGCGTGCCACCAATTGAAACATTAACAAACAGCACGCCCAGTGCTCCATATTTAAGCCATTCCGGTATTCCTTGCCGGAAAATCTGGGGTGCCAGCATCAATGCGGCAAGCGTCATGGCAGCGGGCTCGGTAATCAGCGAACCCATCAACGGTACCGCAGCCAAGCCCAGCCAAGCTAATGCAAGGCTAGTGCGTATCGGTGTCAGGCGCGCCACTAACATTAGAAAGTGTCTGACGATCTCCAGTACTGGCCGTGAGGCGGCTACCACCATTACGACAAACACGAACAGGGGCTCCGTATACTGGCGTGACTCAGCGTAAGCAATTGCTTTCGCTCCACCCGACACCAGCGCCATCACAACAATCAGAACGAATGCCCAGAATCCGAAAATCACTTCAACCTCGCCCAATAGATGGAACAGGCCTGCATGTCGAGGGTAACGGTGGGCGAGACCTTCCAATGATTTTGCGGCAAATGTATGCAGCAACGCGAAGGCAAATAGTCCTGCCCCAATTGCTTGCATGGTGTTTACTTCCATGTCGATACCCTTCGTTCATTGTCGATTGTGCGTGCATCATAAAGCACCCGGGCTTGTTATCGGCAATATGAAGCGAGGATCTTCCAGTCTGTTTATCGTGTTCAACCAACGCATTAATGGTTTCGAGTGCGCTTAAGGGCACCTCTAAAAATCCAATTTTCGTCACAATACGGCGTTACTCGAAAAAAATTATCGCTTACATATCAACTATATGCTGCGCTCAAATTTTTTACTCGTGCCTTGTTTTGTCTAGAAACTTGAATTTTTAGAGGCGCCCTTTACCTGTTTCCACGCGAAAGTCAGGGCGGAGACGATGATGGGAAATGTGAAGTGTCGGAAGATTGCATAGGATGTGACTTGCTGCCGGGCTTGGTAGTAGCAACTTCATTTCTGGCGACCGCGCGAATCTCACAACGAGCATCTTTGTAGGGACCATTATCCTGTTCCCATCCATAGCCCGGAGAAGTTTGCGCGCAGTATCGTTCATCATTTAATTTGCTTTTCCATTGGTACCATGAAGCTGGAGCAGCAAAAGCTGAAACACAACAAAATGAATAAATAACTAGAGTGGCAAATCTCGATTTCATATTATTAGAGGAAACATCTCATCAACCCTGTTATCAATACCGGTACTAGAAATGCAGATCTCGAGCGGTGAAAGGAACCTTTGGCAATTCACCAAGAATCCGGACAAGAACCGAGTTCATGGTGTTGGGATCGTTGTCAAAGCCACCGTGGGTATCGCTTTTAGACATTGTTCCGGGTTTGTCTCCTGTCCCGGATATAACGATGCCAGGCAGGCCATCGACTGCACTATTTAAAAGATTCAGCACCTTTTGATCTTCTTCCAGAAATTTTTGCATGCCGAGCAAGGGTACTTCCCGAGACCCTTCGAAGGCATTGCTGACCAAATAAAGAAGGGATTTTCCATAAGGACCGACATCATCGTCGAGCTCTCCCACCTTGCTCAGGATATACAAGCTGGGCTTGGGACAGGTCTTATCCATTATTTTTGGCAGCACTATCTGTTTGAACAGATCTATCCGGATTGCTGGCGCCATGAATTGAAGCGTTTTCCAGGATATGCCCAGACTGGCCAGTTGCGTAATGGCATGTGCGGCGAATATGGAGCCGGCGCTGTGGCCAACCACATGAAGCTCCCAATTGCCTTCCGCTTTCTTGCCAAGACTTTCTTTCGCTTCTTTCGCATATTTTGTCAGGAGCTGCACTGCTCCTGTCTCATGTTTGGAGGCGAGCGCTGCGTTTTCCACCATTTCTCCCCATAGTTTTCCGCCCGGGGTGGCTAAGGTTAGCTCAAGTACACGATCCTTCGCCTCGCGCAGGTGGTCCAGAAATGCGCCGCCCGCCCGCTCATCAGCTGCAGCGAACTGATCCTTGAGGATATTCTTGGTGGTATTGAACCAATCGCTTTCCCACATGATGTGTAGAGGGTAAATTTCGTTAGCAAGACAAACGTCACGAAATGCGACAATCCTTTTGGCTACATCCTCTTCACCATTCAGACCCCCATGAATATATAACATCACTCGTCGTTTCGCCCAATCCTTGGTTTTGGCCGGAATGGTTTCGAAAAACAATCTTTTCAAGTCTTCTTCCGTGGTCCAGTAATCACCTCGGTCAGAGAGTTTGCCGTTGTTTCCAACATCGATGACATATGGCCGAATCTCGTTTAGAGGGATAACTTGTCCCGCGCGGAAGGTTCCGCTCGTGACGTCTGCCGCGCCCTGAGCCCAGAGATCCGCCATGACGGGCACGCCGAGTTGCGCGACCCAAACGTCGGTGGCATGAATCATGAAGTCTTCGTATGGCAACAAGGCAAACCCATCTTTGCCCCAGTCCTTCCCCCATGAATTCTGGATTATGAAACCTTGAGAGGTATAGCCGACAAGGGCTATCGCATGTCCACCATCTGCGTTTCCCTTACGCTGGATCACGGGAATTTTAATTTTTGGGGATTTGCTGCTGGCACCTGCTTTGAGTGAAACTGTGGATGGGCCGGGCTGCCCCCATCCGGCATGCACCATTAATGTGGCATACACGATACCGACTTCATGAATTGCCGCATGCACATGGCGAACCTGCCTGAAATCGACTCGATAATAAGCCCCGCCTGGTGTCAGGGTTGCTTCATCGGCACGCTGTTGATCAAAATTGTTCGCACCATGCAGATGGTCAGGCCAGAGTGTTTGCGTACATACGCCGTGGCGCTCCCAGCCCTTCATCGCGCCCCTCGCCGAGGATCCGGAATAGTTTTCTCCCGGCCATTCATCATAGCGGCGGGCAAGTTCATAAATCATGCGCGGACTGATGCGACGCTTTAGCTTGCGTTGATGGAGTAAGAAATTGATAACTGCCGCGAGGGCAAAACCCGTACACGCGCCTTCCGTGCCCTGATCAAGAATGGCGGGAACAGCGGGGATGTTAACAATCTCGTCGGGCAAGGCCTGCAGCGTAGGCAGATATTCCCAGTCTTTAAGATCAATCTTGTCAGGAAAAGCATCCAGCGTTCTGCTAATTTTTTGCTCTACACTTCTTTCATCCGGCTCTTCACGTCTAGATTCAGATTCCGGCCGCGTGGTTTTTGGGACAGATTCCTTGGCCACTGATGCTACAGATTGGGGCGTTTTGGTGGCGACACGTTTCTTTACCATGGGTATTCTCCTGTTTATAGAGTCACACTCTCACTTAAGGGTAATCCCAATCCTCAAGTTGTTAAGAAGATAAAATCAGCTTGCAGCGCTTGTTTGTTGACCGTAAGTGATAGCGTGTAGCTGGGATGGTTTCCTATTTCGCTTTTAGCCAAAATCTAACAAAAAACTCTGGAATAATTTAGCCGCTTGAGAATCTTCTTAACAATGATTCAGCAATTAGCTGCATTACTCTGTTGGCAAAGTGAAGCTATTATTATTTCCAGCATCTCGTTTGAAATAGGCGATCTGGGCCAAGCCGAGCGGTTATTCCCTTGGTTCCGGAGGGACAGCGTGAGCGCTCAGCAGTGGTGCCACAGATCCAGCGAAAATAGCGATCCGCATTTTTAGGAACGGGAGAGATCATTGGCGTCCAAGAGCTTTTTCCAGTGGATGGATTAGCAACTACACCTTTGTTGGGACCCTGCGGCTGAATTAAATGCTTCATGACCCCGGTTCGATCCAGGATGACATCAGCGGGTCTAATTTCTCGATGTTCAGATGCTTCGTCTGGATCTGGGTATGGAACCTTGATAACTACCTGAACTGAACATCGATCTGTCAAAGTCTCCACTACCTTCATTGCATAAGCTGACATAGTGAAGCTTGTAAGACCTAGTGTCACTATGCATGCCCGAAAAACTGGTATTGAAAAAAGTTGTCTCATCGTAATCTCCTTTGCAGTTTCTGCTTAATATTAAGTGTCACCGGACACTGGGAATGCTCGTTGGAGCGATCTCATCCGTCGGTTATATGAGTGATCAATAAATTATCTAACCTCATCTCCGTACGATTTCATATACATTTCATAGACTTTAAATGTATTGGACCGGTTAGCATAATAAATTGACAGTTATAGAAAAGAGAATAAGCAATTTCTTTATTTTTGTTTTGTAAAATTGCTTGCAGAGAGTCTCAATAAGTAGCACTGCCCTAAAAGATGGTGCACAACAGTTTTTGTATGGTTAACCAAAATTTTTTTCGCCTGCGAATAACTGCTGAACTGTTTCGCGTTCACGGATAAGTTGCATGACGTCACCAGCCACCATCACTTCGGCTGCGCGTGGGCGCGTGTTGTAGTTTGAACTCATGCTCATGCCATAGGCGCCAGCCGACATCACCGCAACCAGATCACCCTGCGAGATAGCCAATTTACGGGCATTCCCAAGGAAATCGCCGGTTTCGCATACCGGTCCCACCACTTCATATTGTTGCACTGGTGTATCACTTAGCAGTACTGGTTGGATGTGATGATAGGCATCGTACAAGGCTGGACGCATCAGATCGTTCATTGCCGCATCGACGATGGCGAAGTGTTTTTCTTCGCCATGTTTGAGATATTCAACCTTGGTTAGCAGCACTCCAGCATTGCCAACCAGAACCCGTCCCGGCTCAATAATGATCTTTTCGCTGCGTCCCCGCAGGGCACAAAGTAGCGCACCGGCATAATCGGCAATGGCAGGCGGGGTTTCGTCCAGATAGCGGATGCCTAGCCCACCGCCCAGATCGAGATGCTCAAGACGAATCCCCTCACTTTCCAGCGCGTTTACCAGCACCAGCATTTTTTCTGTCGCTGCGATAAAGGGGCTGAGTTCGGTCAACTGTGAACCGATGTGGCAATCCATGCCAACTACGCGTAGATGCGGTAGCCCGCTCGCTTTGCGGTATAACGCCAGTGCTTCCGTATAGGCGACGCCAAACTTGTTTTGTTTCAAGCCGGTGGAAATATAGGGATGAGTCTTGGCATCCACATCTGGATTCACGCGCAAGCTTACCGATGCCACCCTGTTGATTTGTCCGGCTACTTCATTCAGGCGTGTGAGTTCCGCTTCCGATTCCACGTTAAAACACAGAATCCCGGCTTCCAAGGCCAGCTGCATTTCCGCCACTGTTTTGCCCACACCGGAAAACACCACTTTATTCGCCGCGCCCCCGGCCGCCAGCACACGCTGTAATTCGCCACCGGAAACGATATCAAAGCCGGCACCTAACTTGGCGAACAGATTCAGGATGGCGATATTAGGGTTGGCCTTTACCGCGTAGCAGATCAGATGCTCGCGCTCTTTGAATGCCTCAGCAAACTGGCGATAGCTATCGGTTAACGCGCCATGTGAGTACACATAGCATGGCGTACCAAACCGCTTTGCTATATCAGCCAGGGGTACTTGTTCGGCACAAAGCTGGTTACTCTGGTATTTGAAATAATCGGTCATGGCTATTTATTTTGATCAGGAAGTGGCTGGATTGAGGGTTGCGCCGGTGGCAAAAATAGCGGCCCCTTGTGCCCGCAGCTCTGAAGCAGGAGCGCTAACAGCACCATAATACCGATCATACGCATGGTTGTACTCTCATTAAAATGGAACAGGGCGAGATTATAAAGGCAAGACCGGAAGTGATTGAAACTGAATTTCATCAACACGCCAAGGAAGTTGTCGCAATGTCGCAGTTTTTATCAGTGGTAGGGTGGGCACGTTTTTGTGCCCACGCGGGCAGCGTTAATCATACCCCAGCACCGCACTTTCCATTGCAACAGCCCAGTCATGCGCATATACCCCATCACGCACATAGCGGTGAAATGTCGAATAAGGCCAATCAACCGCACGTTGTACATGCCCGTGTTTAACCGGATTGAAATGAATGTAATCGACATGGCGGGCAAAATCATTTTCATCACGAATTTGGTGTTCCCAGAATCGCCGTTGCTAGATAGTCGATTCGCGATGTTTGAGTTTTGATGCAGTCACCCAGTCGGCACGACGATAATCTTCTCTGCAGGCCAAAGAAACCGCTCGCTTGATCATCATCCAACGGGTGGAAAAATCGGCATCACCATCAGGTAATGTCCACACGCAATGTAAATGGTCAGGCAACAATACCCATGCATCGATGACGAAAGGACGCGCCACACGTACCGTTTCGATCGAGGCGCGCAATGCGTTACGAATCGCTTCGTCACATAGAATTGACTGCCGCCGGTAAGCGACCATCGTAAAGAAATAGCTTGAACCTGCAGCCATTGCGCGGCGATAACGTGACATAGCTGTCTACTCCAAAATGACGAATCCGCGTGGGCACAAAAACGTGCCCACCCTACATGACTTTTCGTGCCCACAAATGACAAACCCCGCCGTAGCAGGGTTATGTCAGCAAAACAAATTAATTATTGCTTGCGGCGACGTGCTGCTGCGAAACCTAACATGCCTAAACCGAACAAAGCGATTGATGCAGGTTCAGGAACTGATTGACGACCGTTCATATCCAGCTTTACATTGTCCAAAGCAACTGCTTGAAATTGTCCAAATGTATTGTAGCCAGTGCTAGTTGGTGCAGCACCAATGAGAAGCGTATCAAACAGGTTAACATCTGACCAACCCAAGACACTGAATGTACTTGGGTACCCGGCGTTCACACCTGTAATAACACCGGAGTCAGTAAGGCCACTGTCTCTATAAGTCTGCCAAACTACGTTATGAGGACCGACATTAAAAAAACCTGAACCAAGATCAAGTTCCAGCCCAGCAAAGTTAAAGCTTTCTGGAGTCGTAATAGTAACGAAATTATTACCACCGCCGGCGCCATAATATGTATCTGAAAAACAGCATTGGCTGTTATTAGTTGAAACGATAAGGCCGCCTTCAGTATAGTTCAACAAAGAACCGGAAATCCCAGTAAACAAGGCTTGACGAAATACATTGGTAACTGCGGAACCAGAGCCTGCAGTAGTGATAACAGCAGCGCTTGCTGATATTGACACCATAGCCACTAGAGCGATGGCCATTTTAAAAAAAATTTTTTTCATTTTATCCCCTAAATAATTAAAGTTGAACAAGAAAGTTGTATATTTAATGGTGCACAGAAAAGTAGAGTGCATCGTTTCAATAAGCAACAACCATGCCACATTTAAATTATTATTTAAATCAATGGAATTTAAAACACGTCAATTTTTTTTGCCCCGGTACTGTAAAATTTACCGACAAAAACACCAATTTTAGATAATAAAAACATTACATTTATTCCAAGTATGTGCGGTAACGCACATAGCAGTTTAAGATTATATGTTTAATTGACAGGGAAATTGGGGTCTACCATCGAATTTGCAGATGACGACCGTCAGTATTTACCAGCTCGGTATCTGCCGGGCTGGCGGTTCGACAAGCTCACCGCGAACGGTAATGGTTTTGCTGGAACGCACCACTAGTTCTCAGCCTGCCAAGACGGTGAAATCTGCCACTGCTTTAATTCACGGCGTCGCTTGGCATAATCGGGGCAGGCATTTTCAACCACCTGCCAAAATGCCTTAGAGTGGTTCATCTCAACAAGGTGTGCGAGTTCATGTACTACGACGTAATCAATCAAGTGCAGCGGCATTTTGATGAGTTGCCAGTTGAGGCGCACATCGCCTCGTGTGGTGCAACTGCCCCATTGCGTGCGCGCGGAGGAAAGCTTCACCATGCGCGGCGCTACGTCCATCAGGGGTGCATAGTGTGCTACGCATTCTTTGTACAGGCTTTTCGCCTCGCGTTGATACCATTGTGTGACAACCTGCTCTATCAATGCTTCGTTAGCATCATCTGTGACATGCACAAACAATTGCGTACCGTGCAGTAGCGGTGGTGCAGCAAACAAGCTGACAACCACACGCAGGGTAAGCGCCTCGCCCATGAAAAAGATGGACTGTCCATCCTGCCATTGTGGCGCTATGGGCTTCCTCGCTTGCCAATTCTCAAGTTTTTTTACCACCCAATGCGCTTTGTCCTGCAATACATCGTGCAGCCATTTCTCCGAGGCGCGCAGTGGCATGTTTACCGTCAGCCCATGATTGTCGATGCGCAGGCCTATGCTGCGGCGTCGACTAGTACGTTTGAGGGTATAGGTAACCTGGGTGCCATCCAGGTTCACTGTGCGTTGTTCGACGGCCAGGGGGGTAATTAGTCGGCGAAATTTTTCAAGCATCAGGGCAGCCGCGTGACTTCGGTTTCGATCCACTCTTCCACGCGCCGATTGATCTCCTCGGCCTTGAGACCGGCGGGATCAATAGGTGTGCCTACGCTCATGGTGATAACGCCCGGATGCTTGAGGAAGGATTTGCGTCCCCACAGTTTGCCCGCATTGTGCGCCACCGGAACTATTGGCACGCCGCTGGATGCACCTAGAAGTGCGCCGCCGATCTTGTATTTGCCGCGCTGACCAAAAGGAATGCGTGTTCCTTCAGGAAAAATAACCACGCAGAAGCCTAGCGCCAGCCGTTCTTTGCCTTGGCGCAGCAACTGCTTGATTGCCTCGCGGCCTTCGCTACGTTTAATGGCAACGGGGCTGGTCATCGCGAGGCCCCAACCGAAAAAAGGAAGCCACAATAGTTCACGTTTTATCACCCATACTTGCGGCGGAAATACTTTTTGTAGCGCGATGGTTTCCCATGCAGATTGATGCTTGCACAGCACAAGACACGGTTTATTCGGGATGTTATCGGCACCGCGCACTTCCATGCGGATGCCGCATACCACGCGCAACAGACATAGCATAATAAGCGCCCAGCCAGAGATGATGCGATAGCGTGTAATTGGATGAAACGGAAAGGTGAGTATTGCAATTAGCGTAAACAGCGGCGTAATGACGATTTGCAGCAGCAGAAAAATCAGCGAGCGTATGAATACCATATCAGAGAAATTTTAAAAATATCGTCGTTCCCGCGCAGGCGAGAATGGAAAATTCAGATTATTTAGAGATGCCATTAAATCAGGGTGGAAACGACTGCTGCCAGATCACGATAAATCAGAGTGCCTTCCGGCAAACCACCCTTGGCCTGGGTCTTCGCGCCCTTGCCGGTAAGCACCAATATCGGCTGTGCGCCCATCTTGGCTGCGGCTTCCAGATCGCGTAACGCATCGCCTACCATAGGCACGCCCTTCAAGCTCACGTTATAGCGCATGGCGATTGTTTCCAGCATGCCGGTTTTAGGTTTGCGGCAAGAGCAGTTGGCTTCCGCCGCATGGGGACAATAAAATATTGCATCAATGCGCCCGGCTGCCTGCGCCACCGTCTTGTGCATCTTATCGTGAATGGCATTCAGTGTGAGCATATCGAACAGATCGCGTCCGATACCTGATTGATTGGTCGCCACCACCACGCGATAGTCCGCCTGCACCAGGCGAGCAATCGCTTCGAGACTGCCGGGTAGAGGCTTCCATTCATTCGGGTGCTTGATGAACTGAGGGGAGCCGTAATTGATAACGCCGTCGCGGTCCAGGATGATGAGCTTCATTAGTGCCCCCATTTTCAGGCTGCCAGTCTGGAGATGTCAGCGACCTGATTCATCAGGTCACCCAGTCGCTTCAGCAAGGCCAGACGATTATTCCGCACAGCAGGATCTTCTGCCATCACCATCACCTTGTCGAAAAATTCATCTACTACTGTGCGCGCCGAGGCCAGCAAAGTGAGCACAGCGGTGTAATCCTGTTTCTGCATTCCGGCTTCCACCTGCGGTGCAAGGCGTTGCACGACTTCGTACAGGCTGCGCTCCGCATTTTCCTGCAATAGCCCAACCTGAATTTCGGCTTCTACCGTGGCGGTTTTCTTCAGAATATTTTGAATGCGTTTGTTGGCGGCCGCCAATGCCGCTGCTTCCGGCAGTTTGCGAAAGGCACATACTGCATCCAGACGCGGTATCACGAGATCGATACGCGTCGGGTTTTGACACACAACCGCTTCAATTTCATCGGGAGAAAAGTCGCGCTCGCGCAAATAACCGCGCAGTCGCTCAAGCATAAAGCCATGCACATCAGCCACGACACTGTTGCTCAATTTTCCAGGGGTGAAACTATCCTTGCTCAATTGCAATAGTGTATCTAGCGGCAACGCCAGCTGGGTCTCGATTAGAATGCGCAACACTCCCAGCGCGTGGCGGCGTAATCCAAATGGATCCTTGTCGCCAGTGGGAACCAGACCGATGCCGTATATGCCAACCAGCGTATCCAGTTTATCAGCCAGAGCCACCGCACACGCCACCGCGCCCTGCGGCAATGTGTCACCGGCAAAGCGCGGGTGATAGTGCGCCGCAATAGCATTTGCCACTACCTGATTCTCGCCGTCATGCAGCGCATAATAGCGTCCCATAATGCCTTGCAGTTCCGGAAACTCGCCGACCATATCGGTGGTCAAATCTGCCTTGGCTAGACGTGCCGCCAGTTCAGCCACCGATTTTTCAGCGTTAAGCTGGTGCGCGATGGCGCCGGCCAGGATGGTTATGCGCTCGACGCGCTGCAACTGTGTGCCCAGCTTGTTGTGATAGACCACGTTGCCCAGCCGGGCGACTCGCGATTCCAGCGTCTGTTTGCGATCCTGGTTGAAGAAGAAGCGCGCATCGGCCAGGCGAGGGCGCACCACTCGTTGATTGCCATCGATAATGTGCTTGGGATTGTCCACCTGCATGTTGGAAACAATCAGAAATTTATTGAGCAGCTTGCCGTTGTTATCCAGTAATGGAAAATATTTCTGGTTCTGCTGCATGGTGAGTATCAGGCATTCCTGCGGCACTTCAAGGTATTCTTTCTCGAACTCGCCAACATAAACTACCGGCCATTCCACCAGCGCCGTGACTTCATCCAGCAGGCCATCGGATGGATTAATGCGCGCATTGAGTGCGTGCGCCTTGGCTTTGAGATGTTCATCAATTCTGGTGCGGCGCTTTTCAAAAGAGGCGATAACCTTGCCGTGCGTCAACAATGCTTCTTCATAGCTATTTGCGCATACGACTGAGATTTCACCTGTGTGCAGGAAGCGATGTCCGCTTGTTAACCGTCCACTCTGTAGTCCCAATATCTCGCCGGGCACTATGCGATCCCCATGCAGCATAATCAAACCATGCACGGGACGCACAAACTGGTGGTCGGAGTCGCCCCAACGCATCAGTTTGGGGACGGGCAGTTTCTTCAAAGCTTGAGTTATGATGTCGGCCAAATAGACATCCAGGAGCTGACCTTTTTTCTCTAACCGTGCGACGAAATATTCCGTCTTGTCGTCATTATTACGTTGCAATTGTTCAAACGTCACGCCTGCACCGCGCATGAAACCTTCCAGCGCTTTGCTGGGTTTTCCTTCGGCATCCACCCCGGCAGCTACTGCGGGGCCTTTGCGTTCTATCACACGATCAGCCTGCTGTGATTCTACATTTGTAATTGTCAGGGCCAGCCGACGCGGAGTAGCGAAAGGCGTGCAAATGCTATCTTCGCCCGCCAGTTCCTGCCCGCGCAGTTCAGTAAATACTTCGTTGGCGAAAACAGTGGAAAGACGCTCCAGCGCCTTGGGCGGCAGCTCTTCGGTAAGCAGCTCAATCAATAAAGTCTGTTTCATTATTTTGTCCCCCCGGCCTTGCACATCGGGAAGCCAAGTGCCTCGCGCGAGTCGTAATAAGCCTGCGCCACCAGTCTGGACAAGGTTCGCACGCGACCTATGTAAGCAGCGCGTTCGGTCACCGAAATAGCACCGCGCGCATCCAGCATATTGAAACTATGCGAGCACTTCATCACCATCTCGAATCCGGGCAATACCAGCTCGGCGGCGATCAAGCGCTTGGCTTCGGCTTCATATTCATTAAAGTGCCGGAACAGCATCTCGACGTTGGAGTGCTCGAAGTTGTATTTGGATTGTTCCACCTCGTTCTGGTGGTATATGTCGCCGTACGTCACTACGCTGTCGCCGTTTTTGGCCCAAACCAGGTCATATACGTTCTCCACGTCCTGCAAATACATCGCCAGACGCTCCAGTCCATAAGTGATTTCGCCCAGTACCGGGCGGCAGGGCAGCGAGCCAACTTCCTGAAAATAGGTGAACTGCGTCACCTCCATGCCATCCAGCCACACTTCCCAGCCCAAACCCCATGCGCCCAGCGTGGGCGATTCCCAATCGTCTTCCACAAAGCGGATATCGTGCTCGCCGGTATTAATGCCCAGCGCGCGCAGACTATCGAGATAGAGTTCCTGGATGTTGTCGGGCGAAGGCTTGAGCACGACCTGATACTGGTAGTAATGCTGTAAGCGGTTCGGGTTTTCGCCGTAGCGCCCGTCTTTGGGGCGACGTGAAGGCTGCACATAAGCGGCGCGCCAAGGCTCCGGTCCGATCGCACGTAAAAAGGTGGCGGTGTGAAAAGTGCCTGCGCCCATTTCGATATCGTAGGGTTGCAACAGAGCGCAACCCTGTTTGTCCCAGAATTGCTGTAGCGTCAGGATGATTTGCTGAAATGTGAGCATGTGACAAAACCGGCGTGATTTGTGAAAGGCGCTATTTTATTCCAATTTCAATTCGATAGTGGAACAAGGCGGGAACGAGCGAACAATGTGGAAAACATTGTTTGTTTAAGGAAGATCAATAACGACTGGCTAAGTGATGCCCGTGTCGAAATCCAGCCATTCAAAAATGAGTCGGCTTCGATCCACTGGATTCCCGCCTGTCCAAACCTAAGCCTGACTTCAGCTCATCGAAAGGCGGGAATAACGACAATTTTTGAAGTGCTTTGATTACGATTTTATAGCCCGTAATACCGTAGCCCCTATGTCGGCTGGATTACGTACAACGAACATACCCAGCGCTTCTATCGTGTCAATTTTAGCGGTTGCGGTATCGGACTCACTGCTGATAATCGCGCCGGCATGCCCCATGCGGCGCCCAGGAGGGGCCGATAAGCCTGCGACATAGCAGATTAGCGGTTTGCGCATGTTTTTCTTTGCCCAGCGGGCCGCATCGACTTCCTGCGGACCTCCGATCTCGCCGATCATGAGTACCGCATCGGTATCTGGATCATCTTCAAATGCCTTTAATACAGTCGCGAAGTCAGTTCCATTTACTGGGTCACCTCCGATACCGATAGATGATGATTGGCCGAGGCCGAGCTCGCTCATCTGGGCAACAGCTTCATAGTTTAGTGTGCCGGAGCGTGAAACAATTCCGATTCTTCCCGGGGTATAGATATGTGAAGGCATGATGCCAACCTTGCCCACGCCTGGCGTAATAATGCCGGGTGTATTCGGGCCGATGATAATTGAGTCGGTTCCCAACCGGTAGCGCTCCACACGCACCATATCCTGAACAGGTATGCCATCCGCGATGACCACAATCGTTTTGATCCCCGCATCGATCGCTTCCATGATCGCATCGGCGGCAAAGGGAGGCGGAGCGAAAATACCGGAAACGTCTGCGCCTGTTTCCCGCACTGCTTCCTCAACGGTATCAAATACAGGCAAACCCAAGTGTTGCGTTCCGCCCTTGCCTGGAGTCACGCCACCGGTCACTCTAGTACCAATTTTCATCGCTTCTTCGGCGTGAAAGGTGGCGTGTTGCCCGGTAAACCCCTGAAAGATCACACACGAATCTTTATTTAATAACACACTCATGAGTGTTCCTTTTTTAGCGGTACCACTTTATTTACAATATTGTTTACTTCAGTTACCGCTTTTGCGGCAGCATCATTGAGATTGCTGGCGATAATAAACGGGAATTTGGAAGCGCTGAGAATAGCCCGTCCTTCTTCAACATTTGTACCCGCCAGCCGCACGATGATCGGTATTTGTATATTCTGGTCACGCATGGCTTGAATAATTCCGGTGGCGATCCAGTCACAGCGATTGATCCCGGCAAAAATATTAATGAGGATAATTTTAACGGCGGGGTCCTGCAACACGATGTGAAAAGCATTGGCAACTTTTTCCGGTGTGGCGCCGCCCCCTACATCCAGGAAATTAGCCGGCCTTCCGCCATGCAGAGTAATCGCATCCATGGTTGCCATTGCCAGGCCTGCACCATTGACGATGCAACCAACATCACCGTCCAGTGCAATGTAATTCAAGCCATGTCCGGTAGCTTCAACCTCCTTTGGATCCTCTTCGTCAAAATCCCGAAGTTCGGAAATTGTCGGTCTGCGGTACAGTGCATTGTCATCAAAAGACATTTTTGCATCCAGTGCCAACAGCTGGCCATTGTCCACAATAGCCAGCGGATTGATTTCAGCCATGATGGCATCATTGTCCCGCATACAGCGATAAAGGCCCTTCATGACCTTTACTGCTTGCGGCAGTAATGCTCCTTTCAGGCCGACCTTATAGGCAACCTTACGGCATTGAAAATCGAGCAGGCCCACTGCTGGATCAATGATTTCCCGGATGATTCTTTCCGGTGTTTGCTTTGCAACCACCTCTATTTCCACACCCCCTTCAGCGGAGGCAACCAACGTGATTCGCCGCGTAGCACGATCAATAATCAGTCCAACGTAATACTCGCGCACAATAGTGCTCGCTTGTTCAACAAGTACACGACGGACAAGCCTGCCTTCAGCCCCAGTTTGATGTGTAACCAGAAGGCTGCCAATTATTTCATCGGCGATTACTCTTACTTCATCAATGCTATTGCCTATCCGGACACCACCCGCTTTGCCACGGCCCCCGGAGTGAATCTGGGCCTTGACAACCCAACGCGATCCGCCTATTTCTTCCGCAACAGTGGCCGCTTGTGCGTCGTTGTGAACAACGCGCCCCGGTGGTACGGGAACGCCATAGTGTTTGAGCAAATCTTTAGTTTGATATTCATGAATATTCATAGCATATTACTCACTTAAGTCCAGGCTTGGCCGCCTGTATCTGATCTGCCTTGGCAACCAAAACCTGCGCCTGTCTGATGGATGCCGCATCGATAAGGCGACCATTAAGCGAAACCGCCCCCTTGCCTTCGCGCGCGGCTTGTTCCATGTTTTCCAGAATACTTCTGGCACGGCTAACTTCTGCCTCGCTGGGTGTGAAAACTTCGTTGGCTAACGCAATTTGTGACGGATGGATGGCCCATTTTCCTTCAACTCCCAGTGCGGCCACACCGCTCGCAACCGCCATAAAACCTTCCGGATCGTTAAAGTCGCCAAATGGTCCGTCAATCGGTCTCAGACCATAAGCGCGACAAGCAACTACCAATCTTGATAGCGCGTAATGCCATTGATCGCCCCAATGACGCGTCCGCTTTCCAGCTTCATCGGGGTCGGTAAGCATGGCGTAATTAGGATTAGCGCCGCCCATATTGGTCGTGCGTGCCTGTGTAGACGCTGCGTAATCGGCCACACCAAATACCATCGCCTCCATACGGGACGGACATGCTTGAGCGATTTGTTCGATATTCGCCATGCCGAGTGCTGTCTCAATAAGCACATGGATATTGACCGGCTTGAACTTCTTCGCCGCCTCGATTTGTTCCATCAAAGTTGCGACAAAATAGACATCGTCCGGCCTATTAACTTTGGGGATCAGAATGGTATCGAGCTTATCTCCGGCAGCTTCCATTACATCTACGATATCGCGGTAGCACCAATGCGTATCGAGCCCGTTGATTCGCACAGAAACAGAACATGCAGACCAGTCCATATCATTTAATGCCGCTATGACGTTTTTGCGCGCCTGTTCTTTATCATCAGGAGCAACCGCGTCTTCCAAATCCAGAAAGACCACATCAGCACCTGCTGTTGGCGCTTTTTCAAGCATACGTAGATTACTGCCCGGAACGGCCAATTCGCTACGATGAAGTCGAGTTTTAACTGCCACTATATTTTCCCCTTGATTTGTATATTTATTTATTGAGGTGATGCAACACCATGTAATCGGTATGGTTTTTTTGGATGCAAACTATATCACGATGTTAGCTCATCTTCATATATTGACCATTCATGTACGTCAAGATAACCTCTGCCATATCAACGCAATCCATCTGGCCAGAAGATTGAACGCTAAACGGGCTTTCAAGCACTCTTCCTCCTGGCAGGACTTCAATCGAGGGTAATTCAAAAAGATATATTTTCTATTAGGCCCGACTTGCAATCAGGGGCCGGGCTCATCCAACAAACGGTTCAGATTGTGGCTTCGCTTCGCTCGTATGATCTAACCTTATTCGTTAGGCCTTGCGTTCGGGCGGTGACGCCTAATCTCCACCGCCGCACCCACCTCCTCCGCAGCCGTCACTTCCACCTCCGTCTGCCGCGCTTCCGTCGTGCCCGCCATCGGCAAAGCCGTCCGTTCCGCCGTCGTAGGAACTACTTGAGAAGTCTCCTCCGCAGTATGGGGAGGAACCATCGCTTGTCACTCTTTCGCGCCGTACCCCGGTGCAATCTGGCACGTACGAGAAGCCACCTGCAATGCCGAGCTTTGCATCCAACGCGAATAGAAGCGGAAGCCTGGTAGGCGCGCGAGGATTAATGTTCTCCTCTCGACAGGCAAACCACCAGCATCGGCGCAATCCTTGGTTCTTCAATCGGTTGTTACTTAGCACTACCGCAGGCGTGTGATGTAGAAAACAGCCGAATGCCTTCCCACAGAATCTCTCATAGTTCTTTGTGTAGAGAATGAACTCGTGCCATAGGTCATCCACGACCTGTGAGGGCATGGACACGAACTTTCGACCGCTCTTAAGATGCGCGATGAAAAACTGTCTAAGTCCGTGCGCAACGAGTTGGCAGTCCTTGACGCTCAGATGAGGGTGCCGCTCCCTCAGTTTCTCGAACAGGCCCCTGGGAAGCTCCGCGTACCGAATGAAGGCCTCGCGACGCAACACGATGTGTCTTACCCAAAGCGCCACAGTCACGCCCACTAAAACTAATGCGGCTACGGCCAGAAGAGGATGCATTTGCGAGGCCTAACGAGACTGAAAAAAACCCTGTTTTCAACGAAAACAGATATCGTAACTTGTTGATTTTTCATAAGGCGATTTTCTAAATTTTGAGTTTTTCTACAGCGTCAACGTTTGACATGAGGGGGGCACAAAGGGTGCAGCCTTTTGGGCATCCCCTCGATGGAAGGGTTGAACGAAACCGCTATTGCGGAGAAATGCCCCTCAGCAGCCAGCATAAATAACTTAATTCATCCTCACCCCGAAAAGGATTTTTTTTGTACTTTACCATGAGGATGAATCGTAATGACATCAGAATTTCCAGCGCATTTTGCGTGCAATTATCAATATCTGCTCAATCGTTTTAAGTTGCATGGGATGTAGCCAAAAACCATCGCACTATATTCACACGGCGTACGTCGAACTTGGGAATATTTTGATTATCGGATTGATGGTTTGACCAGGCTATAGTTGACCGATTATTTCGTACATATCGTCAATTTGCTATCCTGGAACTCGCTCAAACATGACCTGTACGGGCTGAAGTTTTATTACGCCCAAGTATTAAATAAACCCTGTCCGGGCGCAGATTTGGTCAACGTTGCTTCCCGGATAATGCGGTTTATTTCATCCCCCATTGTCCGGTGATTCAGATAGTCGATGGGAATGGGAAAGATGGCATTATTGTGCTCAAACCGCAGAGATGGATAGGAATAAGCATCGAGCTGCCGGGATTGGCGAATCTCATGTTGCAGACCATCATCTATTTCCGGACTGATCAAATCCCTGCCAAATACTGCCACATCCAGTCCAATCTCTTGCGCACATCCTTTCAGCGTTTCCGGCAAGGATGGATTCAATGCTTTTTGATAATAGGCCCTATGAATGGCTTGCACCATTTCCGGTTCCGCATGTTGCTTTCTGGCTGCCAGAACGGCGCGGCAAGCCGGATAGGTTGAGCGGATGGGCGTATTATGTGACCAGAAATCATAATTAAACGATACGCCGGGCACTACCTGCTCAATCCGCTGCCAGATATGCTGAATTGTATGCCGCATACTTAGCGGCATGGGTTCAGTCGTATCGGGCGCCAGTCCACCTGCTAAATAAACAATCGCAATATCCCCAGGCAATTCGGCTTGAAGTGCGGCCCAGCTCCGACTAAATGCATAGCACCAACTACACATCGGGTCGTGAATATAAATAAGACGGGTTATGTGGGAAGCGGTGCTACCTGATTGGATAATTTTACCCATTGCTTGAGTAGAAGCCTTGCGGCTTGATATGCGCTGACAAAAATAAGTTTACCAGGTTCAATAGGTAGTGAAGAGAGCAAGCTCTCATCGGGCTTATACAACAAACGGTTCCGATTGTGGCTCGCTTCGCGATCACAATCTAACCTGACTCGTTAGCGATCATGTTCGGTTAGAGCCTTGATAACGACTTTATGTTCTGATAAATGCTGAGCCGCAAGGCCATTCGCAAACTCTGGTTGACGAACAGCAGCAGCAAAACGGTGCAAACTTTCACGGTAAGCATAGAGCACCGAAGTGGCCAAGTATGAAACTGTCGAAAACAGATTAGAAAGATCATCAGGGCCTATGTCAGTCCGAATTTTCCGTTCGTCATACAAGCCACGAAGTTTCCTGAAAATCTTTGGATCAACATCCGATAGTGATGAGACTTCAAGGTTATGAGCGAATTCATTCCGAACTTGGCGAACTAGATCAGCCGCACGGGTTAGATGCGATGGGATAATTTCGAACGAATCAAGAAGTTTAATTTTTGTCGAAAACGTAAAGTTGCCTGCACCGTCGAGAAGGCGACTGTACTTTGGAAGAAGAATCGCAAGAAGGAGATCAATATACGTCTCGCACACCATTGCGGACACCAAGACCATAGAGCGATCATCGCCAGCATCGTGAACCTTTTTCAACAATTTCGATGCATCGTCTTCCTCAAGTAAACTCCTGTTGAATGGATGCGAGAAGATTGTTTTTCCCTCTTCGCCATGAAAATACATATCCATGATTTCGCTCAACATGACCATAATAATCGCTAAAGTAATATAGAAAACATTTTCATAAGCAAACAATGCTCCCCATATCGGCAAGCATTGTCAAGCATCACTAACTCCCCACTATCTTTCATTACCTTATTAGCCGCTTGTTTGGCTGGATATTAATTTTAGGTCAGCCTGACATTCTGTGGATGGAAGCTCAAGCTGATTCTCAGGGCTCTCTCAAATAACTCGATTGGTTACGTGCCGAAATTAGGGTGCGCAATTACAGAGTTACAGTATTCGCACTGAAGAAACGTATGTGGATTGGGCGCGGCGATTTATTTTGTATCACGAGAAAAATAAAGGGATCAAGTCTTGACATCGCAGCTGTCATCCGGCGAGAGCCTGTTCTCGACTCTACTGAGATTGTGGGGTGCACCATCGCGCTATCTGTCGCACCATCCAAGGCAATGGACGTTTGCCTATCCATCAAGGTTTGACGAAGCGAAATGCGAATTTGTCTGTCGGTATTTCCATATCGAAATAAGCTTGATTGCGAGGGTCGGACGGGTTGCGAAGAAAGTTGCTTTCTTGTTCAAGTCGGAAACCGGCTTTTTGAATCTCATCCAAAACGATAGCCTGGTCCATGCGATGGAGCGTCTTTGCCGTTGTAATATCAGTGCCCGTCTTGGCGGAGTGGTCGATCACGATGAGGTGTCCGCCAGACTTCAATGCTTTGAATAATCGTTGGTTCAACCTGGCGCGACGGGCAACCGACATGTAGGTGCTATTGTGATAATTCATGATGTTGGTAATCAAATCTAGTTTGGGCGCAGCATCGGGTATGGGGTCTTCGAAAGGGCGTATCACCGGCACAATGTTCGACTGGGGGTGATCGGCCAATCGTTTGATGAATGCTGGCCGTTGATTGTCTCCTTGCGCCCATACCGTTCCGGTGCTTCCAACAATCAGCGCAAGCAGTTGTGTCGTGTATCCATTGCCAGTTGCGAGATCCAAAACCCGCATACCTGGCCGTACTTGGGCGAACTGCAGGAACTCAACCGGTTTGCGTGTAGCATCAGCACGCTTATCTTCATTAGTTCGAATGGGGCTGCTAATAGCCTGTTGGTAAAAGTTGGATAGTGTTTGCGAGTTGTTTAATTCAGGCGCGGCGTATCCGTTTATCCCCCATGCCAATTCTCCGAATATAAAGCCAAAGATAGCGATCAGCATCAGTACCCATCGGCCACCCAAGCAGTATTGTGTAATCACAAAAAAATCTTTTCAAAAATATCAAGGCGTAGGATATTTTTTAGCAGGACAGTCAGCTCATTTATTTGGAGCTTGCCTACAGACACAAAGGAGTGCTAACGTCCAAAATGTATTAGGTAAGCGTCCATGGCAATGGATGCCTCTCCATCAAGGCTTGATGAAACGCAAGGCAAATCTGTCTGTCGGAATTTTCATCTTGAAGAAAGCTTGGTCACGAGGGTCGGACGAGTTGTGCAGGAAGCTGCTTTCTTCTTCGAGCTGGAAACCTGCTTTCAGAAATTCTTCACCAACGACCTTTTCGTCAATACGGTGAAGCGACTTTGCAGCTGAAACCCCGCTGCCCGGCTTTGCTGAGTGATCAATTACAACGAGATGTCCACCAGATTTCAATGCATCAAACAGTCGTTTGTTTAGTTTGGCACGGTCAACGGGTTTATAGGCGATATCATGGTAGCTCAGGATGATGGTAATCAAGTCCAGCTTGGGTATATCACTGGGTATAGGGTCTTCGAAAGAGCTTATTACCGGAACGATGTTCGACTGGGGATGATCAGCCAATCGTTTGACGAGTGCTGGCCGTTGTTGGTCACCTTGCGCCCATACGGTCCCCTTGCTTCCAACAACCAGCGCGAGTAGCTGCGAGGTGTTTCCCCCGCCAGCTGCAATATCCAGTACCTGCATACCCGGTCGCACTTGGGCGAACTGCAGGAACTCTAGTGGTTTGCGCGTTGCATCAGCACGCCTGTCTTCATCGGTCCGTATTGGGCTGCTAACCGCCTGTTGGTAAACCTCGTTTACAGCTTGCAAATTATCCCATTGAGGCGCGGTATGCCCGTTAACTCCCCATGCCAAACCAAAGCTGGCAATTAACGTCGGAAGCCATCGTCCAGTTACATAGTATTTTGTTGTTAACATAAAAATTCCTTTCAAGAGTGTTGTTAAGTTGTGACGGTACCGTACTTAACTTTTCCGTCTAATTTTTCATTTAATATGCAAACCCAAACTTAGTAAAAGTGTAATTTATTATACGGTGACACTGGCTAACCGTTTCAAGTTAAAATGCGTTGCTTTAAGTCAATTTCGAATTATTACCTATATTTCTCTTTCGTTTGCATGCGCTTAATAATAATACTATTGGTTAATTTGTTGCTTGTCACGTGCCATACCGCTTGGGCGGATGACGTTGTCAAGAACGATGCGCCTATCCTTGCTACAGCTGACGATGGCTTGCGTGCTGAATTACTGCTCTACGCCATGAGTTTGATTGGAACGGGTTATAAATTAGGCGGGCAGTCTTTCGATACCGGCATGGATTGCAGCGGCTTCGTACGCCACGTCTACAGCATAGCTACTGGAATACTGCTACCCCATAATGCACTAGCCATTAGTCGGGCTAGTATGAAAATTCATCGGGCTGAACTTCAGCTTGGCGATCTGGTTTTTTTTAACACCATGAAGCGCACATTTTCCCACGTCGGCATCTATCTGGGCGACAACCGGTTTGTCCACGCATCCAGCAGCAAATCCGATAGTGTGATGGTCTCCGACATGGGTGAGCGATATTGGGCGAAACGCTTTAATGGCGCGCGTCGCGTCCTTCAGTCTGTAGCTCGAGATGGCAGTTGAGGCTTTTCAAGAATAACAAGTAACAAGGAGTATGTTTTTATCGCGTTTGATAATTATTATCATTTATGGTTAACTAGCGCTTACTCGGTTTTCTTTTTTTAATTCGTCTAACTGATACTTTGGAGTTTATAAAAATGGACAAACGCCTGTCGTTTTTACATCGCCTTTCCGGCATTCTTGCCGCCACTTCCATGCTAACGGTGGCAATGACTGCTTACGCCGCCAATGAAATTGTGGTTTATTCGGAGCGTAACGAACAGCTCATCAAGCCGCTATTCGACGCCTATACCAAGGAAACCGGCACCACCATCAAGTTCCTCACTGACAAGGCAGGGCCATTGCTACAAAAGCTAAAAGCGGAGGGAGCCAATACTCCCGCCGACATGCTGATTACGGTAGACGCCGGTAATCTGTGGCAAGCAACCAATCTGGGGCTGTTGCAGCCAGTGCAATCCAAGACGCTGTTAGATAATGTTCCCGCCCATTTGCGTGACCCGGCTAACCAGTGGTTCGGTTTGTCGGCGCGTGCCCGCACCATCATTTACAACAAGGATAAAGTGAAACCAGTTGCTCTTTCTACCTACGAAGATTTGGGTAATCCAAAGTGGAAAGGGCGCTTATGTTTGCGCACTTCGAAGACGGTGTATAACCAATCGTTGGTGGCGATGATGATTCAGGAATATGGTGAGCCTAAAACTGAACAGATCATGAAATCCTGGGTGGCTAACCTCGCCACCCCTCCTATATCCGACGATACCCGGGCGATGGACGCAGTGGCTGCCGGGCAGTGCGATGTAACGGTGGTCAACACTTATTATTTCGGCGGCCTGATGAAGAAAAAACCTAACCTCCCCCTTGCGATTTTCTGGCCTAATCAGGATATGAAAGGTAGTGGGGTGCATGTGAATATTTCCGGCGCAGGCATCACTCGCCATGCTAAACATCAAGCGGAGGCGGTCAAGTTCCTTGAGTGGCTGTCCTCAGAAAAAGCGCAGAATCTGTTTGCTGATGTAAACATGGAATATCCGGTCAATCCCAAGGTGAAGCCTGACGCCACGGTTGCGGCCTGGGGCGAATTCAAGCAAAACCCCATTAACGTGGTTAAAGCAGGCGAATTGCAAGCCGCTGCAGTAAAATTAATGGATCGTGCTAATTATAAATAAGTAGCTAAATGCAGCGATTACCTACAGCTATTTCAAAAGCGCCCACAGCGGGCGCTTTTATTTTTAAGTTCCGCTTACCCAGCGGTTGGGTTCTAGCGGCACTGCTGATTGCTATGCTCACCTTGGTTCCAGTTGCTGTGGTGCTTAGTTCATTGATAACGCCCGAACGGGAAATCTGGACGCATCTGGTTGAATACCAACTGCCGCAATTGCTAACCAATACTTTCTGGCTGGTATTGGGGGTGGGATTGGGTGTGGCGATAATTGGGGTTTCCCTAGCGTGGCTCACGGCTGTATGTGAGTTTCCAGGACGCAGGCAGTTTTCTTGGGCACTATTATTGCCGCTGGCGATTCCCGCCTATGTGACGGCATTTGTCGCTATCGGGTTGCTTGATTTTACCGGGCCGGTACAAACCTTGGCGCGAGAATGGTGGGGGCCAATTGAGTTCCCGCCGATTCGATCGAGCGGCGGCGTCATCGCGGTGATGACATTGGCGCTCTATCCCTATGTTTATCTGATTGCTAGAAATGCCTTCCTCACTCAAGGTAAGCACGCGCTGGAGGTAGCGCAGTCCCTTGGATTGTCGCCCACCGTCGGGTTTTTTCGGGTGGCCCTGCCGATGGCGCGGCCTTGGATCGTGGGCGGTGTGATGTTGGCCCTGATGGAAACTTTGGCGGATTTTGGTACCGTGGCGGTATTCAATTACGATACGTTCACCACTGCTATCTATAAAGCGTGGTTCTCGCTGTTTTCGCTTCAAGCTGCTTCGCAACTAGCTTCACTGCTGATTGTGTTCGTGTTGGTGGTGTTGTTGGCAGAGCAGCAGACCCGCACACGCATGCACTATACTCAGACTGGCAAACACAGCGTTCAGGCTCGCATCCTGCTTACGGGCGCTCGGGCTTGGCTGGCTGCCGGTTTTTGCCTGGCAGTGCTGGCACTTGGATTTATCATACCTGTCACTCAGTTACTGCTGTGGGCGTCAGAAGTAGTGGAGCAAGATTTAGATGCACGCTACCTGGATTTTTTCTGGCATTCGTTGGCGTTGGCCTCTTTTGCTGCGCTATTGGCAGGAGCAGTTGCCTTATTATTGAGCTATAGCGCGCGCCAGCATCCCGGTTTGCTGTTACGCATGACGGCACGCATCGCCACAATTGGTTACGCGCTACCGGGGGCGGTGCTGGCGGTGGGGGTTTTTATTCCGGTGGCGTGGCTGGATAATCAATTCGTGGCTGCGGGCTGGGTACAGTCGCCGCTGTTGCAAGGTTCTTTGATGGTAATGCTTCTGGCATATCTAGTCCGCTTTCTGGCGGTGGCCCACAGTCCGATAGAAAGTCAAATGCATCGCATTACCCGTAGCGTGGATGAGGCTGCGCGTAGCCTAGGCGTGTCTGGTGTCAGCTTAATCGCCCGGGTGCATTTGCCGATGTTGCGTGGCGGCCTTTTAACGGCGGCGGCGCTGGTATTTGTGGACGTGATGAAGGAAATGCCGATTACTTTGATGACTCGACCGTTTGGATGGGATACTCTGGCAGTGAGGGTGTTCGAGATGACTTCGGGAGGCGAGTGGAACCGCGCTGCATTACCCGCTGTGGCGCTGGTACTGGCTGGGCTGGCACCAGTGGTTGTGCTGACCAGATATCGCTCAAAATAGCTCCGGTGTGCCGGGTTCTGGTTTGAACCAAGGCAGGACAACCTTGTTTCTCATAAAAAAAGTTAGAGGAAGTTTTAACATTCGGGATCCGTTGGAGAGGATTCTGAATTTACGGCTATGTGGTTGAATAAATAATAAGAGAAAACTGAAGCCTGCTAATCATGCTACTTGAACTTAAACACGTCAGCCAGTCATACGCTGCACGCAGAGTGCTGCGCGACCTCTCCTTTGTGCTTAATACTGGCGACATCGGCTGCCTGCTTGGCCCCTCAGGGTGCGGCAAGACCACCGTGCTCCGCGCTATCGCCGGATTCGAGCCCATTACTGGTGGTGAAATTGTGCTTAACGGTGAGCGAGTGAGCGCACCCGGTTTTATTGTTCCTGCAGAGAAACGTCGAATCGGCATGGTATTTCAAGACTATGCTCTGTTTCCGCATCTGAATGTAGCCGCCAACGTGGGCTTTGGCTTGCATGGGCAATCCCGCACCGAACGCAATAAGCGTGTGGAAGAGTTGTTGCAAACAGTAGGCCTGGGAGGGAGTGGCCAAGCTTATCCGCATGAACTTTCTGGTGGCCAGCAGCAGCGCGTGGCACTGGCTCGCGCGCTAGCGCCTTGCCCGAACCTATTGTTGATGGACGAGCCGTTTTCCAATCTGGATGTTGAGCTGCGCGAACGGCTTTCGCTAGAGGTGCGCGATATACTCAAGCAGCAGGGCGCTACCGCTATTATCGTCACTCACGATCAGCATGAAGCATTCGCCATGGGCGACATGATAGGGGTAATGCATGATGGCGAGATTCAGCAGTGGGACAAAGCCTACAATTTGTACCATCTGCCCAAGAACCGCTTCGTTGCGGATTTTGTTGGTCAAGGCGTTTTGCTGCCGGGGAAGGTACTTGACGCTAACCAGGTTGAAATCGAGCTGGGTACGCTATATAGCAAAACTCCTGGTGCTTGCTCTCCGGTAGGCTGTAATGAGGGCAGCAATAAGGGGAGCGAGGTGGAGGTGTTGCTACGTCCGGATGATATTATCCATGACGACGCGAGTCCCCTGCTCGCCCAAGTTGAGCACAAGGCGTTTCGCGGTGCGGATATTCTTTATACCTTACGCCTGCCTGGCGGCAACCGCGTGCTTTCCTTGGTGCCGAGCCACCATAACCATGCCATCGGTGAGTGGATCGGGATTCGTTTGGAGGTGGATCATGTGGTGGCTTTTCCAAAAATTAAAAATGCCGCGTCATGAAGCACAGGCTTGTTCTTGTATTTAGGTGGGCACCGGCTTTTATCAGCCAAAAATATACTTTTCGCCCTCGAGTTGTGTTTATGTCTTGTATGGACAATTGACTTTAGTACAGTCAGCGTAAAGGTAAAGCGCATGGTCACGGATCGTGAAACCAAGTTCATCGGCAATTTTTATTTGGCGTTTTTCGATTGCGGAGTCGTGGAATTCTTCAACCCGACCACATTGCAGACATATTAAATGGTCATGGTGCCCACCTTTATTAAGCTCGAACACCGCTTTGCCAGTTTCAAAGTGATGACGGACAAGTAGTCCTGCTTGCTCGAATTGTGTAAGTACACGATATACCGTTGCCAGGCCGACATCGAGCCCCTCTCCGATAAGCATTTTATAAACATCTTCGGCGCTTAAGTGCCGTACCTCGGCATTTTCGAAAAGGTTGAGGATTTTTAGGCGCGGCAGCGTAGTCTTGAGGCCGACAGTCTTGAGGTGGTTTGGCGTAATCATTAGGTTATCCTTTAAATTTTTTTGATTGAGCTTCGTTCTTTAAAACCGCCATTGTATAAATATTTTGCCATTAATAGCCGCATCATGCCAGAAATGGCTGCCTACCCTGGCTTCACGCGACCATTGACCCATGCCTCCCCAGCGGTATCGAGCTTTTCTCGCACAAAGAGTACCTGTTTGGCGCTCAATATCATTTTTAGGGATTTGTACTGAACTCCATGCTCAGCCTTGATGAGGTTAAAACGATGCGAGACTGCTATTAGCTCGGTACGTGCGCTCCCACATGGATTATTATCGCCCGGTTACTTGTTTTTCGGATCAGTTATGAATCCGATTTTACTTAAACCGCCAGACTGTGCGGCAGCCATTATCTCTACAATTTTTTCGTATTGAGTAGTACGTTCGGCGCGTATATGCAGTTCAGGCTGCGGTGTCTTTTTCGAAGCCTCAGCGATACGGGTATTCATTTGCGCCGCATCGATTATTTCGTTATTCCAATACATAAGGCCTTGCGCATCAATCGACAGGTTAATGTTCTCCGGTTTTATTTCATCGCGCTGATTGGTTGCGCGCGGCAAATCAATTTTTACGCTATGGTTTATCACCGGAATTGTGATTATAAAGATGATTAACAGTACCAGCATTACATCGACTAACGGCGTGGTATTAATTTCAGGGTTAAAGTCGTCGTCCGTTTCGGACAGGGAGCCCATTGCCATTATGCACTCCTGACGGCGGCAATTTTGGCGCCATTATCGCCGACAATTTCGGTACTGCTGGAACGGGCGCCGGTGATGAACAGCGCGTGTAAATCGAACCCGAATTTATTCAGTTTTGCAATAATTGATTTATTGCTTCTGACTAAAGCGTTATAGCCAAATGTGGCCGGAATCGCTACCGCTAAGCCTAGCGCTGTCATGATCAATGCTTCGCCTACTGGTCCAGCGACCTTGTCGATACTAGCTTGTCCCGAAGTGCCGATCGACACCAGAGCATGATAAATACCCCACACCGTGCCGAGCAGGCCGACAAATGGCGCGGTCGAACCGACCGACGCCAATACAGCCATACCGGTTTGCAGCTTGCCGGAAGTATCATCTATCGCTTGCCGCAATGACAGCGTAACCCAATCGCTGACTAATAGCTGATCGTGCAAATGACCTTTGTGCGCAGCATGATGGCGCATTGCAATCACACCTGCCTGTGCGATATCGGAAAATGGATTGTTGGTGCCAAGCGTGGCAACACCTTCAGCCAAGTTAGTGGTATCCCAGAATGCGTGACCGGCAGCATGTGACGCACGACGATAGCTCAATAGTTGCAGCGCTTTAGTGACAATCACGTACCAGGATGCGATCGACATAACGACAAGTAGCACAGTGACGCCTTTGGTGATTAAATCGCCTTGAATCCATAAACTATCTAGTCCATAAGGAGTTGCTTGCATGGTGATTCCTTCTTTAATTGTCCAAATGAAAAGTAATAGGCACGATGGCATAAACGGTGGTTGCTCTGCCATCTTCGATATGCGGCTTGAACATTGCACGCAGGACTGCTTGCCGTGCTGCTTCGTCAAGTCGAGGCGAGCCCGATGTTTTTTGTACATCGACCCGGGTCGGGTGGCCATTTTCATTCACTAATACGCGAAGGGTAACACGCCCTTCTTCACCCATGCGTCTGGCGAGGGGTGGATATTCCGGTTCAGGTGCGTGGAGATACTCCACACCGGTTGAAACAGTCTTGGGTTGAGAGGGCGGGGGCAGGGGCGCAGACG
>NZ_CAKMHQ010000005.1 GCF_927312905.1 Candidatus Nitrotoga sp. 1052 | reverse complement strand
CGCCGACACCACCCCGCCCTCGTCTGCATCGAACGCCGCCACGCCGCCAATCGGGAAGCCGTAACCCCAGTGCGCATCCGGCATCGCGTAGGATGCCTCGACGATGCCCGGCAGCATAGCCACATTGGTGACCTGCTCATAGACCTTAGTGTCCATCTCTCGCAACAACATCTCGCTGGCGAAAATCACGCCCGGCACGCGCATTTTTCCGAACGGTTTGATGTGCCATTCGAATTCGGATTTGCATTCAAAAAGTGCGAGATCCATGACGACTCCTCCGTTTCAGAATGTTACACGTCCACCACGCACTGGGCGAGCCAGCCGCCGTCCGGCTGTTGGGCAACCCTCAGCGCAGTATAGGTCGCGCCTTTCACTTCGACGGCGGGATGGTGGCGTGCCACGTTCAGCGCTTCACCCCACACCTGCGCGGTGAGACGGCCTTCTTCCAGATGCACTTCAAAGCGGCTGAACAACATTTTGCGCGTCGCCATCTCGTAAATCAACACGTTAAGCCAGTCCACAAACAACAATTCTGTATCGGGCGCCGCGCAGGAAAGCCGGATCATTTCCTTGGGTGACACAACCGCCAAGTCGGTGATTACCGCCGTCAGCGCCAACGCGGCCTGCTCGAAAGCCTCCGCGAGCGTCGCGCCCATACCGCAGACGCCGACATCGGCTTCATGAGGAAAATGTTTCCAACAGGCAGTAATTGGCATTTAGCACTAAAAAATACTGATCGGAGAGTGATTGCGCACCCAATTTCAACTTTGAGCTTTTCATAAAAACCTGACTCGATTGTGCTCCCATTTTCCCTGCTCGGCAAACGCTCTTCCGTCCGCTCCTGCCATGCTTTAGGAACCGTTGAACAAGTCTGATTAGCTTCAAGCAGCTGGCTGGAAATAACTGATGTACTCAATATCTGTCCACTTGCCCGTAATGCGCTCGCCACTCAAGTGCGCCATGTGAAGAAGCCATGCTTACGCTGATCTTGACCGCACACAGGTTTAAGCCTGAATCATCCAGAATTTATAATAACTGTCCCAATAAAAAGTCCAGATGCGGCGGGAGGTCGCCTCAATCATCGGCCACACAAAGTATCGGGATTCAGAATGTCATTTGAGGTATTCTTTAAAAAAGGTGCGTTATGCCAAGCTACTGTCAGCTATTGCACTTCGAATTTGAATCCGCGTTTAGAAATTATGGTTAGCCAATATGGCCCAACTCGAAATTAGAAACGTCACACGCTGCTTCGGCGATTTAATCGCGGTAGATAATGTCAGCCTTAATGTCGAAGCGGGCGAGTTCTTCACTCTGCTTGGGCCTTCTGGCTGCGGCAAGACCACCCTCCTGCGCATGATCGCTGGTTTCGATTTGCCCGATTCCGGGCAGATTCTGCTGGATGGCAAAGACCTTGCCAATATCCCGGCAGAAAAACGACCAATACATACCGTGTTTCAGAGCTATGCGCTGTTCCCGCATATGACGGTAGCGGAGAACATCTCCTTCCCGCTCAGGATGGCGCGTCGATCGAAAGCTGAAATTAATAAAATGCTGCATGTAGCCTTGGAACAGGTGCACTTGACCGACAAGGCATCTGCTTATCCGCACGAGCTTTCCGGCGGACAAAACCAGCGAGTGGCACTGGCGCGTGGGCTGGTCAATCGTCCGCTCTTGTTGTTGCTCGACGAACCTTTGGGCGCACTGGACGCCAAGCTGCGCCAGGAAATGCAAATCGATTTAATCAATTTGCAGCGCGAAGTGGGAATCACGTTTGTGTTCGTTACTCATGCGCAGGTTGAAGCCCTCGCCCTATCGCATCGCATCGCCGTCATGGATCAGGGTAAGATTGTCCAGGTAGATGAGCCAGCCAAGCTGTATAGTTTTCCAAAAACGCGTTTCGTCGCCGACTTCATCGGACACATCAACCAGTTTGAAGCACAGGTAGTCAAGCCCAGCCACGGCCATTTATGCCTAGCGATATCCGGGCTAGGTGAAATTATTGCGCCTCCGCTGGAGGGTGTGGTGGCCGGAGACAAGGGTGTGTTTGCCATACGCCCCGAGCAGGTGCGCATCAGCGCGCATAGCGAATTGACCGAATTGAAAAACCACTTTTCGGGCGTAGTGCATGATTTATTGTATCGCGGTGAAGTCAGCTTGTACAAGGTCAAGCTCGCTAATGGTGCAATGAATGAAGCGCTATTGCCCAATTCTGCACCGGGGCGCGCCGAGTTGTTTGAAGTCGGTGACACAGTCAATCTTGGCTGGCGCCATGATGCCGGAATTTTTTTTCATGACTGACTCCGGGCATAAACATACTCGCGCCGCGCGACTGGCCAAATATCTAATGGGCGGCCCGCCGCTTTTGTTCTTGCTGTTGTTATTTGCTGTTCCCAGCGTAATTATGGTGCTGGCCTCATTTCGTTATCCGGGTGAGTTTGGCGGACTGGCACCGCTTACCGCTGCTGACCCTAATACCTTGCAGGGTGTAACACTGGAAACCTACCAGTTCTTTTTCAGCGACCTGATCTACATCAAGGTTTTCATCAAATCGTTTTTCATGGCTCTCGCCACCACATTGATCTGCCTGATCATGGCGTATCCGCTGGCATTGCTGATCGCTCTCAGCCCAAAAAAAAACCGCAACCTAATGGTATTAATGGTGATACTCCCCTTCGCCAGCAACTTCCTGATTCGCGTCTATGCCTGGATGATCATACTCGGCCCGCAGTCGGTATTAAGTCAACTGGTCAATAACTTCCTGCACTTGTTCGGCAATGCACCGGTACATTTGCTGTTCTCGCCATTTGCCGTGCTGATCGCTATGGTGTATGTACATCTGCCATTTATGGTATTGCCACTGTATTCCAACCTGGAAAAACATGATCCGTCTTTGCTCGACGCAGCACAGGATCTGGGCGCGAATGGCTGGCAGCGTTTCTGGCGCGTGACATTTCCGCTATCGCTGCCGGGAATATTCTCCGGTTCCGCCCTGGTGTTCATACCAGTACTCGGCATGTTCGCCATTCCCGACATCCTCGGTGGCACCGGCGACATGTTGATAGGCAATCTGATCAAAGAACAATTTATCGGCACGCGCGACTGGCCATTCGGCTCCACCCTGTCGATCATGCTGACCATTGCTGTATTGTTGATAGCCTGGCTTGCTGCAAAGCTGGGCGGCCACAGAGGTCACTATGCATAGAGGGCCGCGGCTATGGGCAGCGGCGCTGGCGGTATACGCGTTTCTGTATGTTCCGATCGCCATCATCATCGCCTACTCATTCAACGACTCGCGCTTGAATGCCGAATGGGTGGGCTTCACTTGGCACTGGTATAAGGTGCTGCTACACGACCATGATATGTTGGTTGCCGCCGGCAACTCACTATTCATCGCGTTGGTATCGAGTCTGGTCGCTACAGTACTCGGTACTATGGCCGGCATCGCTATCCAGCGCTATAACTTTACCCTACTGAACTTCATGGTGCTGATGCCGGTGGCAATGCCAGAAATCCTGCTCGGCGTGTCACTGCTGCTGTTTTTCATTCAGGTGCTAAATCTCACACTCGGCATGCTTTCCATCGTGCTCGCCCACATCACGTTTTCCATTGGCTTCGTCGCTGTGATTGTGCGCGCGCGTTTGGCTGGCCTGGACGAAAGCATCTTCGAGGCAGCGCGCGATCTGGGTGCGTCACCATGGGAGACGTTTCGCTACGTCACCTTCCCATTAATCCTGCCCGGAGTGATCGCGGGCGGGTTAATGGCGTTCACCTTGTCGATCGACGATTTCGTAATTACCTTCTTTACCGCCGGTGTGGGCCTATCCACACTGCCACTGCATATCTACTCAATGATCAAAATTGCTGTGACGCCGGAAGTAAATGCCATTTCCACACTGCTGATATTGCTCACCTTAACCATGATTGCGCTCGCTTCCAAATTCACGTCGAATGCCTTACTAAAGAAGCCATGATCTGGCGTGTCCTATTGCTATTTATCCTGTTGTTTATCGATGCTGCTCATGCCGACGACGTGCTGCATTTATATAACTGGAACAACTATATTCCGGCACAAACCATCGCACGCTTCGAGGCATCGTGCGCTTGCCGCGTGGTGCAGGATTATTACTCCGACAATGAGGAAATGCTTGCCAAGCTGGCCGCCGGTGCGAGCGGCTATGACCTGATCGTGCCGACCGGCAATGCGGTGGAATCACTGATCCGGCAGGGCGCGTTGCGCCCGCTCGACAAAAACCTGTTACCCAATTTGCACAATATCGACCCGGCTTACCTCAATGCTGCGTTCGATCCCAGCAACCGCTACTCGGTGCCATATGCCTATACCCTTACTTTGATTGGTTATAACCGTGAAAAAATCCGCGAGCTGGACTTGACTACCGATAGCTGGGCAATAATCTTTGAACCGATCTATCTGAAAAAATTAAAGGGGCGCGTCACCGTGCTAGACAGTCAACGCGAGTTACTGGCAGCGGCACTAAAGTACTTGGGTTATTCGGTGAATGATGTGGACGAAGTGCACTGGAAGCAAGCGCGTGACTTGATTATTCGCGCCAAGCCATATTGGGCGGCGTTCAATGCCTCAAGCTATATCAAGGAGCTGACCGTAGGTAACATCTGGCTGGTGCACGGTTATTCAAATGACATTTTTCAGGCCGATCTCGATGCGCAAAAAGCCAACAGAAAATTTCGCATCGTTTCCAGCATTCCCAAAGAAGGGGCGGTAATGGCGCTAGATTCGATGGTGCTACAAAAAACCGGTTCACATCCCGATCTTTCGCATCGTTTCATCAATTTTATGCTGGATGGCCGCAACTCTGCCGAACTCACTAATCTGATCGGTTCCGGAAATCCAAACCGTGACGCGCTACAATATATCCGTCCGGAAATCTCACAAAACCCTGCAGTATTTCCCAACCGCGCGCAACAAGTTCGGCTGGAAATGCTACACGATCTGAATCGCCATCAGCGCCGCATACTGTCGCGCATTTGGACCCAAATCAAACTCAAATAATAAGCCTGACAAACAGCCAGAAGGAGCAAAACGAAAGGAACGGGACACATCTTTTTCGGGAACAGTAACGTCTATTCCCTAGAGAATGTAAAAATAATATATTGCCTACAAGCCCGAGTAGCACAGCGGCTTCAGGTTATAGACATGCGACAGAAGGACTGACAATTATCTTGCTCACGCTGTATCGTAACAGTCGGAAGTGAGATTGACCGTTTGTATTTTCACGGGTAGCATAGCCGCCTTCGTTGTTTTGAAAGGCCCAGTTAAAATGCAACGCAAATTCATTGTCGGAAATTGGAAGATGAATGGGGCGCTGACCAAGAATGAGGCTTTGTTGGAAGAAGTGGCGAATGGCGTGACGCAGATGTCGGGTGTGGATTGCGCAGTGTGTGTGCCTTTCCCCTATCTTGCACAAACGCAATTACTGCTGCGTGACACCCCCATAAAATGGGGGGCGCAGAATGTGCATCAAGCGAATAAAGGGGCCTACACTGGCGAAGTGTCGGTTTCTATGTTGTGTGATTTTGGCTGCGATTATGTAATCGTTGGACATTCCGAACGGCGCAATTTGTACGGTGAAAGCAGTCAGCTGGTTGCGGAAAAGTTCGCTGCGGTTCAAAAGGCAGAGTTGTCGCCCATCATCTGTGTTGGTGAAACGTTGGAGCAGCGTGAAGCCGGTACTACAGAAGTTGTGGTAGCAGAACAGCTGGCTGAAGTTATCAAGCTAAGAGGTGTGCAGTCGTTCCGTAATGCTGTCATCGCCTATGAGCCAGTCTGGGCTATAGGTACTGGCAAGACTGCTACACCAGAACAGGCACAAGAGGTACATGCTTTTATACGCAAACGTATCGCCGGTTTTGATGAAGAGTTTGGTCAAGCTTTGTGTATACTTTATGGTGGTAGTGTTAATGCCTCCAACGCAGCCGAACTGTTCGCCATGCCGGACATTGATGGTGGACTGATCGGTGGCGCATCGTTGGTTGCTGAAGATTTCTTGGCTATTTGCAACGCTGGGCAAAAATAAATTCGATATTTTGGAGTAGTACGTGGAAATTTTCGTTTGGGTTATACATGTATTAACTGCAATAGTGCTGGTTGGTCTGGTGCTGGTGCAGCATGGCAAAGGGGCGGATATGGGAGCTGCCTTTGGCACAGGTTCAGCCGGAAGTGTGTTTGGCTCGAGCGGTTCAGCCAATTTTCTGAGCCGTAGTACGGCGGTGGCTACAGGGATATTTTTTATTACCAGCATGTCGCTAACTTATATTTATGCTCACCCATCGCAATCTCATGGTGTAATGGATAAGCATGAAGTATCAAAGTCGGCACAGCCGTCAGCGGCACCCGCTTCAACACCTGGCAATGCAGGTAGTTCGAAGTCGCAAGAAATACCAAAATAATAAAACTATGCCGATGTGGTGAAATTGGTAGACACGCTAGCTTGAGGGGCTAGTGGCGAAAGCTGTAGCAGTTCGAGTCTGCTCATCGGCACCAAATATACAAGCCAAAGTTTTCTGGGCTCTGGTTAATTAAACTAGAAATGCATTCCGTGCGTTAGATTTGTAAGGCGCCAAATGGATGGGGGAGGCTCAGATGTTGGAAAACTATTTTCCGATCTTGTTGTTCATAGTCGTTGGGTTGGCGATGGGTGTGGCGCCGCTGCTGTTAGGCTGGCTAGCCGCTCCTAATCGCCCCAGCAACGCGAAGCTCTCACCTTATGAGTGCGGCTTTGGGGCTTTTGAAGACGCGCGAATGAAATTCGACGTGCGTTATTATCTCGTTGCCATCTTATTTATCTTGTTCGATCTAGAAATCGCGTTCCTGTTTCCTTGGGCAGTGGTGCTGAAGGAAATCGGCTTGTTCGGATACGTTTCTATGTTAATTTTCTTGGCTATCCTCGTGGTCGGATTTATTTACGAGTGGAAAAGAGGAGCTTTGGAATGGGAATAGAAGGAGCTCTGGAAAAAGGCATCGTTACCACGTCATTGGACGTTTTGATAAATTATGCTCGCACGGGTTCGCTGTGGCCAATGACTTTTGGCTTGGCATGCTGCGCGGTAGAAATGATGCAGGCGGGCGCTTCGCGTTATGATCTTGATCGCTTTGGCATAACGTTCCGCCCCAGCCCGCGCCAGTCTGACGTGATGGTAGTGGCTGGCACACTGTGCAACAAGATGGCGCCGGCGCTGCGCAAGGTGTATGACCAGATGGCCGAGCCGCGCTGGGTAATCTCGATGGGATCGTGCGCTAATGGCGGCGGCTACTACCATTATTCCTATTCGGTCGTCCGAGGTTGCGACCGCATCGTGCCAGTGGATGTGTATGTGCCAGGCTGTCCGCCGACTGCTGAGGCACTGCTGTATGGCATCATTCAATTGCAAAACAAGATCAAACGAACTAACACAATTGCACGCTAGGTTTATGTGCAATATTCATGATAGAAAACACGATGCTATTGATCCCCGTTCAAATGGGAGCGTCTTTGTCATCTGGAGTGCACAGACATGTCATGCTTTGATCTGCATGACTTGCTTGTGAACTCAAAAATACCATCGTAAACTTGATTCACACGACTCCGGTGTAAAACATGGCTGCTAATTTGAACCTCTTGACTACTAACTTGAACGCGATTTTCGCTAATAGAATAGTGAGTCTGGAAAATATGCTGGGCGAACTGACCTTAGTCGTTAGTGCTGTTGACATGCTGGAGGTACTTACGCGCTTGCGCGACGATCCCGATTTGCGTTTCGAACAAATGATGGATCTGTGCGGAGTGGATTACTTTACTTATGGGAGTGATATTTGTGAAGGCGGTGCGTATCTCAAATCAGACATTGCTCCTGATGCTTATCCTTCTCGATTTGCCGTGGTCTACCATCTGTTGTCGTTGACCCATAATATCCGCTTACGCGTACGCGTATTTGCTGTAGACGATGACTTGCCGATACTGAGTTCCGTGGTGAACATTTGGCCGTGTGCCAACTGGTATGAGCGCGAGGCATTCGATTTGTATGGCATTGTATTTACAGATCATCCTGATTTACGTCGCCTGCTCACCGATTACGGTTTTGTTGGCAACCCTTTCCGCAAGGATTTTCCATTGTCAGGTCATGTCGAGATGCGCTACGACCCTGAGCAGCAGCGCGTGATTTATCAACCGGTGTCGATTGAACCCCGTGAACTCGTTCCCCGCATCATTCGTGAAGAACATTACGGGGGTCTGAAATGAAAGCCAGAACCTTGAGCGATAAAGGCACGGGCACGCAGATAGCAACTTTACCCGAAATTTTGCATTCCTCTTCATTTTTTGGGCAACAGGGGCGAAGGCTTTAATCATGGCTGAAATAAAAAATTACACCATGAACTTTGGGCCACAGCACCCATCCGCACACGGCGTGCTGCGCCTGGTTCTGGAACTGGACGGTGAAGTAATTGAGCGCGCTGATCCGCATATCGGCTTGCTTCATCGCGGCACTGAGAAGCTGGCTGAGCACAAGACATATCTGCAATCTCTGCCCTATATGGATCGCCTCGACTACGTGTCGATGATGTGCAACGAGCATGCCTACGTCATGGCCATCGAAAAATTGCTTGCTCTTGAAGTGCCACTGAGGGCTCAATATATTCGAGTAATGTTCGACGAAATTACCCGAGTTATGAATCATCTGCTGTGGCTTGGAGCACATGCGCTGGATATTGGCGCAATGACTGTGTTTTTATATGCTTTCCGTGAGCGCGAAGACCTGATGGATGTATATGAGGCTGTATCCGGCGCGCGACTTCACGCAGCGTATTACCGACCAGGTGGGGTGTATCGAGATTTGCCCGATTCCATGCCTTTGTATCAGGCATCAAAGATTCACAATGCCAAAGCTGTAAAGAAGATGAATGAGAACCGTGAAGGTTCCTTGCTTGATTTTATGGAAGACTTTACAACTCGTTTTCCCACCTGCGTGGATGAATACGAGACTTTGCTGACCGACAACCGGATCTGGAAACAGCGTACCGTCGGCATTGGTGTAGTCACTCCGGAACGCGCGCTGGCGCTGGGCTTCAGCGGCCCCATGCTGCGCGGCTCCGGTATTGTTTGGGACTTGCGCAAAAAACAACCTTATGAAGTATACGACCGCATCGATTTCGATATTCCTGTGGGCGTCGAAGGAGATTGCTACGACCGTTATCTGGTGCGTGTGGAAGAGATGCGCCAGTCAAACCGTATTATCAAACAATGTATCAGCTGGTTGCGTCAGAACCCCGGTCCGGTGATAGTAAATAATTTCAAGGTTGCGCCTCCCAAACGCGAGTCGATGAAACAGAATATGGAAGAGTTGATCCACCATTTCAAGCTATTTACTGAGGGTATGCATGTTCCACCCGGCGAGGCTTATGCGGCAGTAGAACATCCTAAAGGTGAGTTCGGCATATACGTGATTTCCGATGGGGCGAACAAGCCTTATCGCCTGAAAATTCGTGCTCCCGGTTTTGCCCATATCGCTGCGCTGGATGAAATGGCGCGTGGTCATATGATTGCTGATGTAGTGGCTATTATTGGTACACAGGATATAGTTTTTGGTGAAGTTGACCGCTGATGGATACCTCTAATTATTCTGAATTCGTCATTTCCGTGAACGCCCCATCAAAAAGCCGGATTCTCGCTTTTATTATGGTAACGGCATTTTTAGAGGTTCTTTGATGTTATCCGAGCAAGTTCGAGCAAAAACTGACCGTGAGTTGAAAAAATATCCGCCCGATCGGAAGCAGTCTGCAGTTATGTCTGCATTGCGTTTCGTGCAAGATGAAAAGGGTTGGATAGACACTGCGGACATGGCCGATGTTGCGGCCTATCTCGGCATGCCGCAGATGAGTGTATATGAGGTGGCGACTTTCTATAACATGTATAACCTCAAGCCCATGGGACGGCACACACTCACGGTGTGTACCAATCTGTCCTGCCAATTGGTGGGAGCCATGGAAACATTGAATTATATTAAGAGCAAGCTCGGTATCGGAGTTGGCGAAGTGACAGCTGACGGTAAGTTCGGCCTGCGCGAAGGCGAGTGCCAGAACGTCTGTGATGAAGCACCGCTATTTATGATCAACAACAAAAAGACGTGCGGTCATCTCACTAAAGAAAAGATCGATCAAATTCTGGCGGAATTGGATAAAGAATGAGCACTCCCATTCTTCTTAATACCATGCATTTCGACCAGCCATGGACGCTGGAGAATTACCTCAAAGTGGGTGGCTACCAGGCGCTGCGCAAAATATTGGCGGAAAAAATGACGCCCGAGTCTATCATCGCCGAAGTCAAGAGTTCCGGCCTGCGCGGTCGCGGAGGTGCTGGTTTTCCTACTGGTCTGAAATGGAGCTTTATGCCGCGCAACTACCAGGGCGATAAATATCTGGTGTGCAATTCTGATGAGGGCGAGCCGGGCACCTTCAAGGACAGGGATATTCTGCGCTACAACCCGCACATTCTCATAGAAGGCATGGCTATCGCCGCCTATGCCATGGGGGTCAAGGTAGGCTACAACTATATACACGGCGAGATTTTCGAGGCCTATGAACGCATGGAGGCGGCTGGTGAAGAAGCGCGTGCGGCGGGCTATATGGGTAACAATATACTAGGCAGCGATTTCAGTTTCGAGCTGCATAATCATCTAGGCTATGGCGCCTACATTTGTGGCGAAGAAACTGCATTGCTCGAATCACTCGAAGGTAAAAAAGGTCAGCCGCGTTTCAAGCCACCATTTCCAGCAAGTTTTGGTTTATATGGCAAGCCGACTACCATTAACAACACCGAGACCTTCGCCAGCATTCCTTACATTATAAATAACGGCGGGCAAAATTTCCTTGAGCTAGGCAGGCCGAACAATGGCGGAATCAAATTATTTTCCATTTCCGGCCACGTTAACAGGCCAGGAAATTTTGAGGTTCCGCTTGGAACGCCATTCAAAACATTGTTGGAAATGGCCGGTGGTATGCGCGGTGACCGCAAGCTGAAGGCCTGCATACCCGGTGGATCTTCCATGCCAGTGTTACCTGGCGAGATTATGATGGATCTCGACATGGACTATGATTCCGTCGCCAAGGCAGGCTCTATGCTGGGCACAGGTGCGATTATCATCATGGACGACACTACCTGCATGGTGCGCGCACTGGAGCGCCTGTCCTACTTTTATTTTGAAGAATCATGTGGCCAATGCACGCCATGCCGTGAAGGCACTGGCTGGTTATACCGGATCATACACCGCATCGAAAAAGGGGAAGGACGTCCGGAAGACCTGAATCTATTGCTTGACCTGTGCGAGAACATTGCCGGCCGCACAATTTGTGCGCTTGGCGATGCCGCCGCATGGCCGGTGCAGGGCTTCCTTAAGCATTTCCGTAGCGAGTTTGAATATCACATCGAACACAAGTGTTGTTTGGTGCAAGACTGACGGTTAGGTGAGCAATGATCAACATTGAAATTGACGGCAAGCACATTGAGGTGGAAAACGGATGCTCCGTGATCGATGCGGCGCATAGGTTGGGTATTTATATTCCCCACTTTTGTTACCACAAGAAATTATCCATCGCAGCTAATTGTCGTATGTGTTTGGTGCAGATAGAAAAGGCGCCTAAGCCGCTGCCCGCTTGTGCCACGCCAGTGGCCGAAGGCATGAAAGTTTTTACTGCCTCCGAACAAGCTGTGAAAGCGCAAAAAGGCGTAATGGAATTCTTGCTGATTAATCATCCATTGGATTGCCCGATATGCGATCAGGGCGGCGAATGCGAATTACAGGATCTAGCGGTCGGCTATGGTGGTAGCGCCTCGCGATACCAAGAAGAGAAACGCGTCGTGTTGCACAAGGACATCGGCCCCTTGGTAGCTGCCGAAGAGATGAGTCGCTGTATCAACTGTACCCGTTGCGTGCGTTTCGGCATCGAAATTGGTGGGGCGATGGAACTGGGACAAGCTTTCCGAGGTGAACATGCGGAAATTATGGCTTTCATGTCCGACACGGTAGATTCCGAACTGTCCGGTAATATGATAGACCTCTGTCCGGTCGGCGCGCTCACCAGCAAACCATTCCGCTATAGTGCCCGCACTTGGGAGCTATCGCGCCGTAAGTCTATTAGCCCGCATGATAGTTTGGGTTCCAATCTGGCGGTGCAGGTCAAAAACAACCGCGTGATGCGTGTGCTGCCTATTGAGAATGAAGATGTCAATGAGTGCTGGCTGTCCGATAAAGATCGCTTTAGCTACGAAGGGTTGAACTCAGCTGAGCGTCTTACTAAACCGATGATCAAGCAGGGCGGGAAATGGCTGGAAGTGGAGTGGCAAGTCGCGCTGGAGTATGTGGCTAACGGGCTGCGCCAAATTGCTCATGAAACGGGTGCGGAAAACATAGGCGCGTTAGCCACGCCAAACTCCACTCTGGAAGAGCTTTATTTATTGCAGAAACTGGTGCGCGGCTTGGGCAGTCATAACGTGGATTTCCGACTGCGGCAATCTGATTTCAGCGCCGACAGCAAGCAGACCGGTGCACCTTGGCTAGGTATGGCAGTAGCAGATATTAATCGTGTTGACCGCTTCCTGTTAGTGGGCAGTTTCTTACGAAAAGACCATCCGCTGCTGGCGTCACGCGTACGTCAAGCAACGAAGGCGGGCGCGCAAGTTAATCTGATACATTCTACCGATGACGATCTACTGATGCCAATCGCCAACAAAGAGATCGTTTCACCGACTGAAATGACTACGGTATTGGCGCAAGTGTTGAAGGCGCTGGCCACAGCCAAGCAGGCTACTCTGGATACTAGCGTGCAACAGATCGTGCAGTCTGTCACGCCATCAGCCATCGCGCAGGCAATGGCTGACAGTCTTGCCGGCGGTGAGCGTGTTGCCATTTTGCTCGGCAATTTCGCGCAGCAGCATCCACAAGCGTCTCAACTGCAACTGCTGGCGCAGCACATTGCCGCGCTCTGCGGAGCAACATTTGGCTTCTTCGGCGAAGCAGCCAACAGTGTGGGCGGATATTTGGCGCAAGCGGTGCCATTCGCCGATGCTGAACATGGTATGAATGCCTCCGCAATGCTAGCTGCGCAGCGCAAGGCTTATATCTTGCTGAATGTCGAAGCGGAACTGGACATGCAGAACCCGCAGCAAGCATTAGCTGCGATGGGCGCCGCAGATATGGTTGTGGCGTTGAGCGCTTACAAACACCATGCTACCGAGTACGCCGATGTGTTATTGCCGATTACTCCATTTACTGAAACCTCCGGGACTTTTATCAGTTCAGAAGGGCGTGTGCAAAGCTTCAAGGGCACAGTCCAGCCGTTAGGCGAGGCGCGTCCAGCATGGAAGGTGCTCCGCGTCTTGGGGAACATGCTTAATATACCCGGTTTTGATTACAACAACAGCGAAGCAGTTCGCGATGAAGTGCTGGTCGGAACAGACCTGCCTGCCAAACTTGGCAACGTCTTGCATGGTGTGTCGGCGCAAGCGGCAACTTGGGATGTTACTGGCTTACAGCGCGTCAGCGATGTGCCGATCTATGCCACTGACGCCATTGTGCGCCGCGCCGCTTCGCTACAAAAAACCCGCGATGCCGCCACTCCGCGTGCGCTGATGCATAGCGTGGAACTGAAGAAGCTCAACCTGCAGTCTGGTGAAATGGTCAAATTAACGCAAGAACATGGCAGCGCGCGGCTATCTGTAATTGCAGATGACAGCTTGCCGCATGGCGTTGTGCGCGTGGCCGCGGGCCATGCTGTAACTGCCGAACTGGGCGCAATGTTTGGAGCTATTATGGTGGAGCGCGCATGACGGAGCTACTGCAATACTTGCAAAATCTGCTTGGTGCGGCTTGGCTGCCGATCTGGACGTTGGTCAAAATTCTGGTCATCGTTGTACCCATCATGCTAACTGTGGCGTATCTGACCCTGGCAGAACGCAAGGTGATCGGCTACATGCAGGTACGTATCGGTCCTAATCGGGTCGGTTATTTCGGGCTGCTACAGCCGCTCGCCGATGGGCTCAAACTGCTGCTCAAAGAAATTATCATCCCGTCCGGCTCGAATAAATTTCTGTTCATAATCGCGCCCGTCCTTGCTCTGACGCCTGCTTTGGCGGCTTGGGCTGTAGTCCCCTTTGCCGATGGCATGGTGTTGGCCGACATCAATGCTGGCCTGCTCTATATCTTGGCGATGACGTCACTTGGCGTGTACGGCATAATCATCGCGGGTTGGGCATCCAATTCTAAATATGCCTTCATAGGTTCATTGCGCTCGGCCGCACAGATTGTGTCCTACGAAATCCCCATGGGTTTTGCCTTGGTATGTGTGCTAATGGTCTCGCAGAGCATGAATTTGGGTGACATAGTGCTTGGTCAAAAAAGCAGCGTGGGGCTGTTCGGCTGGTATTTCATCCCGTTGTTCCCGATGTTCGTGGTGTACTTTATCTCAGGTGTAGCAGAAACCAATCGTGCGCCCTTTGACATGGCCGAAGGTGAGTCTGAAATTGTAGCTGGCTTCCACGTAGAATATTCTGGTATGGCGTTTGCGCTATTTTTCCTGGCTGAATACGCCAACATGATTATGATTGCCATACTCACCGCTATTATGTTCCTTGGCGGTTGGCTGCCTCCCTTTGACATTGCTCCATTCAATTTACTACCGGGAATTTTCTGGCTACTAGCCAAAACGTCCTTTGTGCTGTTCCTATTTTTATGGTTCCGTGCCACCTTCCCACGCTATCGCTACGACCAGTTGATGCGCTTGGGTTGGAAGGTCTTCATTCCTCTCACGCTGGTCTGGGTAGTGGTAATTGGTGCCTGGATGCAAACTCCCTATTGGCTGTGGTAAAACAGTCAAGGATATAAAAAATGGAAAAGATCACAAATTTCTTTAAAACTTTCCTTCTGCTGGAGCTAGTGAAAGGCATGGCCTTGACCGGGCGACATTTTTTCGCGCGCAAAATCACCGTGCAGTTTCCCGAAGAAAAAACGCCACAAGGTTTTCGTTTTCGTGGCCTGCATGCGCTACGTCGCTATGCTAATGATGAAGAACGCTGTATTGGCTGCAAATTATGCGAAGCGGTATGTCCGGCGATGGCTATCCATATTGAAACCGAAGAGCGCGCTGATGGCACGCGCCGGACCACACGTTATGACATCGATTTGGTCAAGTGTATTTTTTGCGGTCTATGCGAAGAATCTTGCCCGGTGGATGCCATTGTAGAAACTCGCATTCTGGAATACCACGGTGAGAAGCGCGGCGACCTGTACTACACCAAACCGATGTTGCTGGCAGTGGGCGAAAAACATGAAGCGCAAATTGCCAAGGATAGGGCATCGGACGCAAAATACCGTTAAGAGCATCTTTAAATCACTGTCATTCCTGCGTAGATATGTATCCAGCTCGTAATTTAAATAAGGATACTGCTGAAGCCTGCATCGAATTGGTTTTTCGCAGGCGGGAATGCTCACTTCAATGATTTATATTGGTGACCTTCATGGGGGTTCCAAACACAGTTAAAGGTTTGAGAATATGTTGATGAGTTTTGATACATTAGTTTTTTATATGTTCGCTGCAATTACCGTGTTTGCCGCATTGCGCGTAATTACTGCACGCAACCCGGTACATGCTGCATTGTTCCTGGTGTTGGCTTTTTGTAGTTCGGCTGGTATCTGGATATTACTGGAGGCGGAGTTCCTGGCGATTACCCTTGTTCTAGTGTATGTCGGCGCGGTGATGGTACTCTTTCTTTTTGTGGTAATGATGCTGGACATCAATCTGGAGCAGTTGCGCGAAGGTTTCTGGCGCTGGTTTCCGTTCGGAGCATTGCTGGCTGTCATCATGGTGTTCCAGATGATATGGGTACTGGGCAACCGCCAGACTGCTGAAACTGGTGCAAAAGTGATCAAGCACGCTGCCAATTACAGCAACACCAAAGAACTTGGACGTTTGATTTACACCGATTATGTTTACCCATTTGAACTGGCGGCGGTACTTCTGTTAGTGGCGATTGTAGCTGCTATCGCGCTTACGTTACGCCGTCGTAAGGATGTTAAATCACAGGAACCGAATAAGCAGGTGCTGGTGAAAAAAGCAGACCGCCTTCGCATTGTATCGGGGGTGGCAGAAGGTAAAGAGGAAAGCGCGCAGTAGTGGGTGAGATATACCACTGCATCATTGCTGCAGAGACATGAATCTAGTTTTTACAAAGGGTTGTGTTGAATTGTTAACCGCCTTGGATGACTGATAGCAGTGTAGCGGCATCTGTCATGCTTACATGAAGATTCAATAAGGAAAGTATATGTTGAACTTGAATTTGTCGCATTATTTAGTGTTTGGAGCGGTCTTGTTTGCGATTGGCGTGGTGGGCATTTTTCTGAACCGCAAGAATATCATCGTACTGTTGATGTCCATTGAATTGATGCTGCTCGCGGTAAATACAAATTTTGTCGCCTTTTCACATTATCTGAATGACATATCCGGGCAAATATTCGTGTTCTTTATCCTCACCGTAGCTGCCGCTGAAGCAGCTATCGGCTTAGCGATTCTGATAGTGTTATTTCGTAACCTGCGTACCATCAACGTAGATGATCTCGGCAGCTTGAAAGGTTAACAGCGCAAATGAGTACTATGGAAAATCTGTATTTGCTGGTTCCTTTGGCTCCCTTGGTTGGCGCAATAATCGCCGGGTTGTTTGGCAAACTACTGGGGCGGATATGGACGCATCGCATTACCATCCTGCTGGTGGCTGTGTCTTTCGCTGCCTCACTGCTGATTTTCCAGGATGTCATGGCAGGACATACATTCAACGGCACAGTTTATCAATGGATGACCTCGGGTGATACGCGATTCGAAGTCGGTTTCCTGATTGACCGCCTGACCGTAATGATGATGCTGGTGGTGACTTTCGTATCCCTGATGGTACATATTTATACTATAGGTTATATGGTAGAAGATGCTGGCTATCAACGCTTCTTCAGTTATATTTCGTTGTTTACCTTCTCCATGCTAATGCTGGTGATGGCCAATAATTTTCTCCAGCTGTTTTTTGGCTGGGAAGCGGTCGGTTTAGTATCCTATTTATTGATCGGCTTTTGGTACACACGCCCTACGGCGACTTACGCCAACCTTAAAGCTTTCTTAGTCAACCGCGTGGGGGATTTCGGTTTTTTGCTTGGCATCGGCTTGGTGCTGATGGTGTTTGGCACACTGGATTATGCTGCAGTGTTTGCCAGCTCGCACCTTTACGCTAACGACATAGCGCCGATCCCTGGTGTATCTTGGAATGTGATTAGCGCTATCTGCATCCTGCTGTTCATTGGTGCGATGGGTAAATCGGCGCAATTCCCGCTACATGTCTGGCTGCCGGACTCAATGGAGGGCCCGACTCCGATTTCCGCACTGATCCACGCTGCGACGATGGTGACCGCCGGAATCTTTATGGTGGCGCGCATGTCACCGCTGTTTGAACTGTCCGATACTGCGTTGTCCTTTGTTATGGTGATCGGCGCAATTACCGCGCTGTTCATGGGCTTCCTCGGCATTATCCAGAACGACATCAAGCGTGTGGTGGCTTATTCCACGCTGTCGCAACTAGGCTACATGACCGTAGCGCTGGGCGCTTCTGCTTATTCAGTGGCAATTTTTCATCTAATGACCCACGCATTTTTCAAGGCGTTGCTTTTCCTCGCCGCTGGTTCGGTGATTATCGCCATGCATCATGTGCAGGACATCCGCCAGATGGGAGGCTTGCGTAAATATATGCCGATCACTTGGTTCACGTTTCTGATTGGCTCGCTGGCGTTAATTGGCACGCCGTTCCTGTCCGGTTTCTATTCCAAGGACAGCATTATCGAAGCGGTGGCGTTGTCGCATCTTTCCGGGTCTGGCTTTGCCTATTTTGCAGTGGTAGCCGGTGTTTTCGTTACTGCCTTCTATTCGTTCCGCTTGTATTTCTTGGTGTTTCATGGAGAAGAGCATTTCGGCAAAGCTCATTCTGTAGCACATGGCTCTCAAAATACGCCTCAAGACGACCATGCTGACAACCATGCTGACACCCATGTTGCGCACGATGATCATCATGGTTTATCTCCAGGCCAGAAGCCGCACGAAACCTCATGGGTAGTCTGGATGCCTTTGGTGTTGCTTGCGATCCCTTCTGTGGTCATTGGTTACCTTACCGTCGAGCCGATGTTGTTTGGCGATTATTTCAAGGGGGCGATTTTTATCAACCACGAGCTGCACCCGTCCATGGAAGAACTGAAGCACGAGTTCCACAGCGCTTGGGCCATGACCATGCATGGGCTATCTTCCTTGCCATTCTGGCTGGCAATGGCCGGGGTAGTGATGGCGTGGGTTTTTTACCTGAAAATTCCTGGTATTCCTGAGGCGATCAAACAGAAATTTAGTTTCATCTATACGGTATTGGACAACAAGTACTACTTTGACCGTTTCAATGATTGGTTCTTTGCCTCTGGTGCCCGTAAGGCGAGCCGCTTCTTATGGAAATTTGGCGATATAAAACTGATTGATGGCCTAATGGTAAACGGCACTGCGCGTTTGGTCGGCATGTTCTCCAACGTATTGCGCCGCATTCAGACCGGTTACATCTACCACTATGCGTTTTCCATGATTATCGGCGTGTTTCTGCTGCTTACGATACGCACTTGGTTCGAATAATATGCACAGCGAGAAACTGAAGGAATAAGCATGATTTTTGGATTTTCCCTATTAAGCGTTGCTATCTGGCTGCCCATTATTTTTGGTATGCTGGTTCTAGCCACTGGCAACGATCGCAATGCACCGTTAGCGCGTGTCATCGCACTTGTTGGTTCAATTCTTGGCTTTCTGGTCACTATTCCGCTGTATGTTGGTTTTGACAAAATGACCAGTGCCATGCAGTTCGTTGAGTTGCACGACTGGATTACCCATTTCAACATCCACTATCATCTCGGCGTAGACGGCATTTCGGTGCTGTTCGTCCTGCTTAACAGTTTCTTTACTCCGCTGGTTGTAATTGCTGGCTGGAAGGTAATCGAGAAGCGCGTAGCGCAATATCTTGCTGCATTCCTCATTATGTCCGGCTTGGTCAATGGCGTATTCGCCTCTCTCGACGCGGTACTGTTCTATGTATTCTGGGAAGCCATGCTGATCCCGATGTTCATCATTATTGGTGTATGGGGCGGCGCTAATCGCGTTTATGCGGCGGTCAAATTTTTCCTGTACACCTTTTTCGGTTCGGTGCTGATGCTGATTGCACTACTATATCTATACATTCAGTCCGGTGGCAGCTTCGCGATTCTTGATTACCACCAGATGGCTATCCCGATGACTGCGCAGATATTGGTGTTCATTGCCTTCTTTATGGCATTCTCGGTAAAAGTACCAATGTTCCCGGTGCATACCTGGCTGCCCGATGCCCACGTAGAAGCGCCTACCGGTGGCTCCGTGGTGTTAGCGGCGATTCTGCTGAAAGTTGGAGCGTACGGCTTTATTCGCTTCTCCATGCCTATCGTGCCGGATGCCAGTCACTACCTTGCTGGCGTGATGATCGCGCTGTCACTAATCGCAGTGGTCTATATTGGACTGGTAGCATTGGCCCAAACCGACATGAAAAAATTGGTGGCGTATTCCTCTATTTCGCATATGGGTTTCGTGACGTTGGGATTTTTCATTTTTAATGCCTACGGCATGGAAGGTGCGCTGATACAGATGATTTCGCATGGCTTTATATCAGGTGCGCTCTTTCTGTGTATAGGTGTGTTGTATGACCGAATGCACACACGCAATATCGCCGACTATGGCGGCGTAGCCAACAAAATGCCAGTGTTCGCCGCATTCTTTATATTGTTTGCGATGGCAAATGTCGGACTACCCGGCACCAGCGGTTTTGTCGGTGAATTCATGGTAATAATGGGTACGGTCAAAGTCAATTTCTGGTATGCCTTCATTGCCGCCACCATACTAGTATTTGGCGCGGCCTACACGCTGTGGATGGTAAAGCGAGTGATCTTTGGCGCAGTGGCCAACCAGCACGTAGCGCAATTAACCGACATTACTTTGCGCGAAAAGCTGATGTTCGTTATGTTGGCACTGACTGTGCTGGGCATGGGCCTGTATCCACTACCATTCACCGAAATCATGCACGCATCCGTAAACGACTTGCTGGTACATATTGCCCGCTCCAAGTTATAAGCTATCACCAACCGAGGAATTTATGAGTTACTTGTCCACCCTATCCTCCGCCTACGCAGAAATTTTTCTGCTGGTGATGGCGAGTTCGATCCTGATCGTGGATCTGTTTGTCACCAACCCGAACAAAACGCTGACCTACATATTGGTGCAACTTACTCTTCTAAGTTGCGCACTGATCACCGTGACGACCCATGAACCTGGCGTGGTTCACCTGTTCAACAACATGTTCGTGGACGACTTAATGTCCGATGTACTCAAACTATTAAGCTACCTGACCGTATCCATGGTGTTAGTGTATTCGCGTAGCTATTTGATATTGCGCGGACTATTCACGGGCGAGTTCATGGTGCTGACATTGTTTGCCCTGCTCGGCATGATGGTGATGATTTCCGCTACCCACTTTATTACTCTGTATATTGGGCTGGAATTGCTGTCGCTCAGCCTGTATGCGATGGTTGCGCTGCAACGCGATTCCGCGACTGCCACTGAAGCCGCGATGAAATATTTCATTCTAGGCGCACTTGCTTCCGGCTTGCTATTGTATGGGATGTCCATGTTGTATGGCGCTACCGGTACGCTTGGAGTTGCGGCGGTCTCCGATGCCATCAAGCACGGTGTGGAAAACAAGGCACTGCTAGTGTTCGGCTTGGTATTCATGGTGGCGGGTCTGGCTTTCAAGCTTGGCGCCGTTCCATTTCATATGTGGGTGCCAGACGTATACCATGGCGCACCAACTGCTGTAACCATGCTGATCGGCTCCGCGCCCAAGTTAGCCGTCTTCGCTTTCGTTATGCGAATTTTAGTGGACGGCTTGCAACCGCTGGTGATGGACTGGTCTCGTATGCTGGCGATCCTCGCTGTGCTGTCAATGGCTATTGGCAATATTACCGCTATTGCGCAGACTAACCTTAAGCGCATGCTGGCTTACTCCACTATCGCGCATATGGGCTTTTTATTGCTCGGCATATTGAGCGGCGGCATTGATGGTTATAGTTCTGCCATGTTCTACGTAGTGATTTATGTGTTAATGAGCCTAGGTGGTTTCGGTATGATCATGCTGCTATCGCGTGAAGGTTTCGAGGCTGACATGCTCAACGACTTTAAGGGACTTAACCAGCGTAGCCCGTGGCTCGCTTTCATGATGCTTATATTAATGTTCTCTATGGCAGGGGTACCACCGACGGCAGGCTTCTACGCCAAACTTTCTGTTTTACAGGCGGCAGTGGGCGCCGGGCACATTCCTCTTGCCGTTATGGCGGTGCTGTTCTCGTTGATAGGCGCATTTTATTATCTGCGTATCGTCAAGTTAATGTATTTCGATCACCCAGAAACCCATGTCCCAATTTCCATCCAGCCTGACAACGGCCTGCTGATTTCCATTAACGGGCTGGCGATATTGGCCTTGGGTATTATGCCCAGCACATTGATAACGGTATGCGCAGTGGCAGTGCAGAAGTCATTAATGTTGCATTAAACGAATCTGCAATGTAGAAAACAAAAACTCCCGCACTCGACGGGAGTTTTTGTTTGTGATTGAATAGTCACGCAAAAATTTAATGCGTTATCCCCCACTTTTGCGAGCTGCTTTTTTTCACGGTCTTGCGCCCTCACCCAATAAAAAACTCGTCAAGCGCAAAGTAAACGATGAAAATGTGATGATAAGCGAATTGCACTTCGCTATATTCCAACTTGATAAAGGTGAACATTCAGTGAACGTTATCTCAATTCCTATGCTTGCTGCATTATTGCTAATACTTGCCAATTGCGGAGCGCAGGCGGCTGGCAATAAGAGCAAAGCTGCTGCGCCTACTGTGCAGAAAAAGGTATCAACGCCGCCAGAAGATCCATTTCTGTTGTTACAGAAAGCTGCTGCGCAGGGAGTCGCTGAGGCGCAATACAATCTCGGCTGGAAGTATTCCAAGGGTGACGGCGTACTCAAGGATGCAGCCAAGAGTTTTGAGTGGTTTCACAAAGCTGCTACTCAGGGGCATACCGAAGCGCAATTCTTCCTCGGCGTGATGTATGCCAAAGGTGAAGGAATATCCAAAGATTCTGCTAAAGCTATTGAGTGGTTCCAGAAAGCGGCTGCTCAAGGGCATGCTGAAGCTCAATTCTTCCTTGGAGTAATTTATGCCTATGGCGAAGGTGTGCCCAAGGACGTTGCGAAAGCGATGGAGTGGTATCAAAAAGCGGCAGCTCAAGGGCATGCCGAAGCGCAATATAACCTCGGCTGGATGTATTCCAATGGCGAAGGTGTGCTCAAGGATGTTGCCAAGACTTTTGAGTGGTTTCAGAAAGCAGCTGCTCAGCAACATGCCGAAGCGCAATATAATCTAGGCGTGATGTATCGAGATGGTGAAGGCGTTCCAAAAGACGCTGCGAAAGCCATTGAGTGGCTTCAGAAAGCGGCTGCTCAGCAGCATGCCGAAGCACAATACAATCTAGGTTTGATGTATCGAGATGGCGAAGGCGTAACCAAGGATACTACGAAAGCTATTGAATGGTTTCAAAAAGCGGCTAGTCAAGGGCATGCAAAAGCACAATTCTTACTTAACATGTGAGGGTGTCCGAAATTTTGAGTAAACGGAATTTTTTTAATGCTGCAGCAGCATCTGTTCCCCGCGCTGGATAGTAACGCGACAAGCGCAACTTTTCAGTCCCTGATGGGTCGGAGCCGGCGTTGCTCTTAGGAAGCAATAAAAATTACTGTCATTTTATCTTTAATTGCGACACTGTTTGAGTGACATAAGGTCGAATGCTAAATGTCTAAAGTTAAGGCGGCATTATTACCTACGATTTTTTATCATAAAGGCCAATGATCTCATCAGAAACTTATAGCCAATGCCGTCGTCACAAAAGCATCGCCGTTAACCATATTATTATTCTTTGTGAAAATAGCATCTTTACTATTCAATGTTCTAACTTCTGCTCTCCACACAATATTTTTTGCAATGGTATAGTCAAAATTGGTCGAAAAGCCCCATGTTTTAAAACCATTAGACGTGCCAGTTGAGATGATTACCCCATTTTTATCATCATAATATTCAGCTCTGATCGCGATAGCAGTTTTTGCTGTTGGCGTATATTTCAAGATAACCGATGGGTTGACCCACGTATTCATGGCTGATGAGCCCTTATTTTTTTGTTCGGCTCCAATATCAAAACCAAATATTGCGGCAAACTGATTATTTAGCTGAAAAATTCCATAAAAATCATTGAAATAACGCATTTTCTTATCATTATCAGGTTTGTCGTTTCCAATAAATGTGCTCCAATTCAAAGTTACTTTTGCGGAAGGCTTATAAGTAACCTGCGTACCAAATGAAGGGGAAGAGTTTCCTTCAACGCGTTGAATATGTTGCCAACCATTCAGAACTAATGCACTCACAAACCATACATCATTCTCTGACGTATAACTGATTTTGGCGCCAGTTTCATAATAAGGTGTGTTATCTGCTCCTATGCTTCTGGTCAAAGTCCAATTGTCTTTACCAATCGCACTTTCAAAACCTATATGCGAAGAAAAAACACCAGCATCAAACCACAGGTTATTTTTTTTAGAAAGCTTCAGGCCAACATTGCTTTCATAGATATTATTCAACACGCCAGGCTCAGATGCATAATTAGAATTCATATAGCTACCACCGGCTAATGCGAGATTAGCTCTGACAGTATCTGTGTTGTACGATCCTTTCACAAAAGCCAAATTCACTGAAACTTCATTATTTTTGTTATAGCTGTAAATAAATGGTGGCTTAGTGTTATTGATTGGTTTATTAAAATCGTAGCTATAGTATGTTTCTGCATAACCGTTAAAGGTTAACGCGGTATCTGGTTTTTTATCTTCTGCGTGGGCAAAGCCACCTGCAAGTGTAGCAATCACTGCGATAGTGATAATTAGTTTTTTCATGGGATTTTCTTTATTAGTGCTTTTATTCGTACAGGTTTTGCACAGTCGCAAAAGCACTTTTCAAAAGCTGGTATCCGAAGTATGAGGCGGGAAGCGCAATCGCATTGAGCACGCTGACTCCAGATTGGCTCGGTACCGGCTTTTGAAATGGCTATATCGCAATTGCCTGTTGAAACTGCCTTTCTCTTCAGATAGATGAGAGCAACCAGCAGTTGACGTGACACTTAGTCCGAGGCGATTATTCGTTTTTCAATTTCCACGTCTTTGCTTAAACAGATTGCAACACCTGTAGCGGCGACATCTGCGCCACGCGCCGCGTAGCCAACCATCCTGCCAAGGTCACCGTAACAATCCCGCCGCTCACGCCAACCAACCAGATTAACGCGCTTGAATGATAAGGAATTTCCAGTACTTTGATTGCCAGCACCCAACCCAGCAAGGTCCCACCTGCTGCTGCGAACAGGCCACTCAATGCGCCCAGCACGGCAAACTCGGTCAGGTGCAATCGCCGCAAATAGCGGCTGTCGGCTCCCAATGTGCGCAGGATGGCGGCCTGATGAATGCGTTCATCTTGCGTAGCGAGCAGCGCGGCATATAGCACAGCCAAGCCGCTCAACAGGGTAAACAGGAAGACCGCGCTCATGGTTTGGGCTATCTGATCCATGATTTGGCGGACTTGTTCGATCACTGCATCGGTATCTATCAGTAGCAGGTTGGGGAAGGCTTTGATCAACGCATCGCTTGCCTGCGCCTTATCAGCTGGCAAATAGAAGCTGGTCAAGTAGCTAGCCGGATAATCTTTCAGCATATCGGACGCAGTGATCACGTAAAAATTCACCTGCATGGAATCCCACTGGACCTTGCGCAGGTTTACCACTTGCGCACTGAACGGGCTGCCCGCCACATCGTAAGTCAAGGTGTCGCCCATGTTGATACCCAACGTTTTGGCTATCCCTTCTTCCACCGACAACACCGATGATGCGCCCTGCTCCCACCATGCACCCTGTACCAAGGCATTATCAGTTGGCAGGTGATCTGACCAGGATAGGTTGAACTCGCGTTCCACAAGCGCTCGGGCACGCGCCTCGAGGTAATTGTTCCCACTGATTGCGTGGTTGTTGATTGCTATCAGCCGCCCACGCACCATGGGAAATAATTGTGGCGCAGGTAATTGCTGCTGTGTGAAGAAATTTTTTATCGCGGCGCGCTGATCGGGCTGGATGTTGACAATAAAGCGATTCGGCGCATCCGGCGGCATGCGCCCACGCCAACTTTCCAACAGGTCGGCACGCACAAAGGTAAGCAGCAGCAAGGCCATGCCGCCTAAACTTAGTGCCACAATTTGCAGCGCATTAGTGCGCCCGTGCCTGGCCAAATTCGCAAAGGCATGACTCCCGCGCAGGGGTAGCCATGTCAAAGTGCGCACGGCAAGCCATGCCAGCAGACCAAACAGCAGCATGCCAGCTGTCAAGCCCGCCAACACGGTCAATCCCAGCTTGAGTGAACCGGCCTGCCACAGAAATAGCACGCTCAGCACAGCAGCGCCTGACACATACAGCAAACCGGTACGCGCCGGGGGCATACCCAATTCACGGCGGATAACGCGTAACGGCGACACTCTTTTCAACTGCCACAACGGCAAGAAAGCAAATCCAAACAGGAGCGCCATACCGCTGGCTGCAGCCTGCCACAATGGCAGCCAACCCGGCGGCGGCAAAGCAGCCTCACGCATGGTCTCTATGGACTGCACCAGTGCAGATTGAGCCGCGTAACCGAGCAAGCCACCCAACAGAACGGCAAATACGCCCAGCAGCAAAAACTGGTACATAAAAATTCGCAATACCTGCGTCTGCGTTGCCCCCAAACAGCGCATCATGGCGCAGGTGTCAAGATGGCGCATGATGAAATGGCTCGCGGCCAGCGCCATAGCAACACCTGCCAACACTACGGCAGTAAGCGCCGCCAGTCCTAAAAAATGTTCGGCACGCTCCAGCGCAGTTCGAATTTCCGGACGCGCATCGCGCACGTCCTCCAGTTTTTCACCTGCTACCAGCCGTCCTTTCAGCCAGGCACGCAAGTTGGCAAGCTGTGCCGAATCACCTGCGAATAGTATTCTGTAGCTGATACGGCTGCCAGGTTGAATCAGGCCGCTAGCAGGCAGATCGGCTGCATTTATCAGCACACGTGGTGCAAAACTGGCGAAACCGACAGACTGATCCACGTCACGTACCACGCGCGCAGCCACGCGCAGACGCAGTGCGCCGATGACAACTTCATTACCCAGCTGCAATCCCATGCGTTGCAGCAAACGCTTATCCGCCCACACCGTGCCGGGCGTAGGTATACCTTGCGCAACATGTGGCGTGCCATCGTCAATTTGAATTTTGCCGCGCAGCGGATAGCCCTCTCCCACCGCCTGAATTTCCGCCAGCACGTTTTGTTGGCCGTAAACCACCATGCTGGGAAAAGTCGCAACCTCGACCACGCGCAGACTCCGTTGCAGTGCTGCTGCCCGATAAGCTGGCGGGAATGGATGTGTTGCGACAAGGCGCAGATCGGCACCCAAAAGGCTAGTAGCTTCCTGCTGCAGGGCCAAGCCAACCCGGTTGGCAAACAACCCCACGGTAGCAATGCTGCCCACTGCCAGCACTAAAGCGATAAGCAGCACGCGCCATTCTCCAGTGCGCCAGTCCCGCCGCAGCATGAGCCATGACAAATGCAATGTATTCACGGCACAATCCGTCCTGCCGCCAAGTGCAACTGCCGACCACACTGTTGCGCCAGCACTTCATCATGAGTAACTAATATAAGCGTGGTGCCCTGCGCGCCGTTTAACTCCAGCATCAGATCAATGATCTGGCCGCCAGTGGCAGCGTCGAGATTGCCTGTAGGTTCGTCTGCGAACAGGATTTTCGGCTGCACGACAAATGCACGCGCCATCGCCACGCGCTGTTGCTCGCCGCCGGACAAATGTTTGGGTAAGTGACTCAGGCGCGCGGCCAGTCCCACGCGCTGCAGGGCAGCTGTTGCACGCTCGCGCGCATCGGACGCGCCGTGCAATTCCAGCGGCAGCATCACGTTTTCCAGCGCGGTCAAAGCTGGCAACAACTGAAATGATTGGAAAACAAAACCTGCCAGACGACCACGCAAACGCGCGCGTTCATCCTCATCGAAAGAAAAAATATCAACCCCGTCGAGGTACACTGTACCGCTACTGGGCACATCCAGTCCGGCTAACAATCCCAATAGAGTGGACTTACCGGAACCGGACGCACCCAGAATAGCAAGGCTGTCGCCCGGCTCGACGGAAAAACTAACCTCGTGCAAGATAACAAGAGGCTGGCCACCACTTTCTACTTGCTTACCCAGATTCATTGCCCGCAAAATAGACGCCATGAAATTTCCTACTTTCTTTCAATCAGTTTTATTATGTGTGTGTTGCCTGCTGTCTGGGGTGAGTGGCGCGCAACAACAAACCATACTGGTGTTTGGCGATAGTCTCTCTGCGGCATATGGCATTCCACGGGCATCGGGCTGGGTCAACCTGTTGCAGCAAGAGTTACAACGCAGCCATCCACAATATAAAGTTGTTAACGCCAGCATCAGCGGCGAAACAACCATTGGCGGACGGCAGCGCATTGCCCAAGCCTTGCGTCAACATTCCCCCAACATTGTCATTCTGGAACTGGGTGCCAATGACGGCCTGCGCGGTACGCCTATCGCCGATATCGAAAGTAATCTCAGCGCTATTATCCAACAATCACGCCAAGGCAACAGAAAAGTGCTGTTAGTGGGAATTCAGTTACCGCCCAATTATGGCAAAAACTACACGGATCAATTCAAGGCGCTCTTTTCCCGGCTGGCGCAGCGCCACCATATAGAGCTGGTTCCGTTCATGCTTGAAAATGTTTTGCCGGACCAATTTCAGGCCGACAACTTGCACCCCATAGCGTCGGCGCAAGCGCAAATCCTCCAGACCATTCTGGCCAAACTGAAACCTCTATTGAAGGCGCACAATTTTTAAAGGTGTCTTGTTTAACGAAATTTAATGCCAGTCTGTGTAGATACACCCGGGAAAGCGCTCGCCACCCCCGCACCGAAACGCTTGGCGAGCCGCTCAGCGATACCTTCGTGGGTAGTGAAATCGACAATGTTCTCTGCCTTGATCACATCGCGCGCCACGCTATCCATACTGCCCATGCCATCCGCCAAGCCCAGCTCAATGCTCTTTTGACCGGTCCAGATCAAGCCACTGAATATATCGGGTGATTCCTTCAGACGCTTGCCGCGTCCTTGTTTCACTACCTCAATAAATTGCTGGTGAATTTCGGCGAGCATATTTTTAGCATGTTCCTGCTGTCCCACATTAACTGGCGAAAATGGATCCATAAAACCCTTGTTCTCGCCCGCCGTCATCAAGCGGCGCTCCACCCCTAGCTTTTCCATCGTGCCAGTAAAGCCAAAACTATCCATCAACACACCGATTGACCCAACCAAACTCGCTTTATTGACAAAAATCTTGTCCGCCGCCGCCGCCACGTAATAACAGCCGGAAGCGCATATATCTTCAATTACTACATACAACGGGATCTTTGGGTACTTGGCACGCAAACGGTGGATTTCATCGTTAATATTACCCGATTGCACCGGACTACCGCCGGGGCTATCCATTCGCAGAATCACCCCTTGCGTGTGACTATCCTTGAATGCATCCTGCAGGCTGGTCATAACGCTATCGGCATTGGCTGCGGTCTCTGCCGCGATCACGCCATGCATTTCCACCAGCGCGGTGTGCTTGCCAGTTAATGGCAACTCGGATTTGCCTATCCAGCCCATAAACAGGAATAGCAAAATGCAGAGATAGCCAAACGTCAGCACCTTGAAAAAAATACTCCAGTGGCGCGCCCGGCGCTGCTCCTGAATGGCCGACATAGCGAGCTTCTCCAGCACGCCGCGTTCCCAGTTATTGTTTTGTTCTGACATAATTATTCCTCAATAAAAAACTGCACCCAGGGCACCTCTAAAAATTAAGAGTTCTAAACAAGACTAGGCGCGAATAAAAAATGTTGGCGCAGCATATAATTGATATGTAAGGAAACATTTTTTGTGAGCAACAACGTATTGTAACGAAATCTGAATTTTTAGAGTTGCCCTCCAGTATATCAGGCGTACTCTTTAAACCATGCGCGCAACCCGACAAAATCGTCCAGCAACGCCAGCGGTTCCAGAGCGCGCAACTGATCTACCGGATGCGCGCCGTGCGTCATACCAATCGCGTCCACGCCAGCATTACGCGCCATTTGCAAATCATGCGTGGTATCGCCCACCATCAGCACACGCTGCGCTGCAACTCCAAGCTCATCCATAATTTCCAGCAGCATCGCTGGATGCGGCTTGGAAAATGTTTGGTCTGCCGTGCGGGTAGCGTGGAAGTAAGACTCCATCCCGCTGGTTTGCATGGCCCGCTTTAATCCCTGTCGGCTTTTGCCCGTCGCCACTGCCAGCCAGTGCCCGGCAGCATGCAGCTCCGCAATTGTCTGCTGCGCTCCCTCGAACAATGGAATAGCCTCACCCTGCGCAAGGAAATGATGGCGGTAACGTGCCACTAGATCATCGCGCTGACTCTCCTGCAAATCCGGCACGGCTTGGCGCAGCGCCTCATTCAACCCCAAGCCAATTACATACTTCGCAGCGACATCGCTAGGCTCGGTTAAGCCCAAATCCCGACATGCAGCCTGGATCGAACTTGCTATTACTGCGGTGGAGTCCATCACTGTGCCATCCCAATCGAACACAATCAAATCGTAACGCTTAGCCATAGAAATCCACCAAAAAATAAGGCGCGGATATTAGCATTTTTGCTGGCATCACTACCAAGCATTGCCGATATACATACTACCGTCTGCATTGCGCACTATCAAAACAACGCGACGATCAAATTCAAGTAACGCTCGTTTGGCTGGGAATTTGGATAAATATCGGCAAGAGGCTTGACCGCCAATGATGCTGAGATCCAGTCTCTATCAAAGTTTATTGCTGACTTGGCAAAATAAGCTTGAAATATGCATTGTTGCTAGTGTAATAAATTTTGAGTATAAAAATCATGGTTAAGTCCATGAAACCTACAAGCTGAATCCGCGAAGCGTTCGCCGAACAATGGCGAACTTGGTTTAAGCGGTGCGCCCGAGGTGATGAATCTGGGCACTGGGAAACTATACTACTACTGCCTTGTTTTTAGCTTATGTCATCGGCAAAGGATAATAAATAATTATGAATATCGTCTAGTACAGTTGATGCTATGGTTGCGTCATATTGAAATAATACCTCGGTGGCTCTTACTGCTCCCACAGTGTAATGCTGAGAAGATTTTGCAACAGCATTTTTTTCAGTATAAATTGATCGGTGAGCAAAGTAATTTCTTGCCTCCCTGAGGACATCTATTTTCCATGAGTCGATTAATGCGGTTTGTATATTGGGTTCATTAGTTGGATGTAGTTTTGAGACGATGCAAAGAAATACTCTTGTCGTGTGGAATGCAGGTTCATCCTTAAGGCTCCATGTGCCCACTTTCCCAGATTTCCATTTCCCGGGATAGCCCTGATGAATAAACTCATCAATTATCTGATCATCTGACAAATATGTAACAGGATAGCTAAGGGCAATATTTCTTGAGTTAACAGCACCTAGTCTTATTGAGAGCAAATGCGCACGTAGAAAATTGTTAAGCTGAGATATTGCGAAAATGCAATATCGTTCAATTTTGTCAGGATTAGACTTTGCGTCTACATGCAACTTTGTAATTCGTTTCTTAAATTTTTCAGAAATAACTGATAGATTAAGACAAGGGTTCATACATTGCCCTAGTTACATATTCATAAATAACCGTTTTTCTGACTTTGTCATTCGTAGTTCTTGATGCGGCTGCGACAAATTTATCGAGATGAGGGTGGGTATCTGACTCTATTGCTTCTGATAATTGTGAGAAATTCTCTCTGATCTGATACTCTGGAAGAAATTGCATATGATCATGATTATTTGCAATTGATAATATGATCATTTGTAAAATGTAAGGTTTGACGACATTTAATCCCTCTAACCAGTCCCATTTAAATATCACAGACATAGAGTCTTCAATCTTATCGTTAACGAAATTAATCTTCGGGAAATCATTGTCATACTTCGAGTACAAGCTATCTAATAGCTTCGCGCCTGTTGTTACAATTTCGCCCCTATCAAGAAATAAAATAATTTCAGATAAGAATTTGAAATCCGCCATTCTAGATAGATTTTTCTCAGTTAATGCTCCAATTACAGTGAGCTTTTCCGAGAATTTCCTAGCTAAGTCATAAATAAACCATTTCATAATGCCTTGATAATTTGCATGTCTCTTTTCTTCAGCGTTCAAAGGCACTGTGTATGAATTTATTCGTCTAAATGTTTCAATAATCTCTTCTCTGGACGCTGACACGAAAAGGTCTATTGGCAATGAGTAGCTCAAAAATGCATTTTGATAATCTTCATGGAGACTATCGAAATATTTACCTGCCATATCTGGAATGGAAGTTGAGTTGGAAATGGAATATTTCCCTGTGAAGTACTCTATGATAGCTCTTGATCTTTGCTGACCATCAACAACATACTTTATTGATTTCTTAGATTTTAAATCGATTTTTTGATGTAAGAACAACTTGGGGATTGGATACCCTAAGATGATTGTTTCAATTAGGTATTGCTTTGCCTTTTCTGGCCATACTTTGTCTGTCCGTTGATAGTTTGCATCAACCTTAATGCTTCCATCGATAAACGCATTACAGTAATCCAATACGTTCATTGGGCTTGGATTAATTAGCATAATTTTTCCTTTATTACATTAACCCCCGCTCAAGTAACGGGGGCTATAAATACATCAACCTCGCAATCTAGCAGCAAAACCCCCTCTCTACTAGAACAAAAATATCAAAGGCCGGTAGGTTGAGCTGAATGAAATGAAGCCCAACATCACAGGGGGCGGATGAACACATGCGTTTCCGACGTGCCAATACAGCGGGAGGCACATACTTCTTCACTGTTAATCTGGCTGAACAGCACTTCAATTTATTGGCGCGGCATATCGATGACTTGCGCGCGGCTATGAATACTATGACAATAACTGCTATCAATTAACCGAGAAAAACCTATGACCACTTATATGTACACCACGTCCGTGCCTGTTTTCAAACAGCTATTGAACAGCCTCAACGTTATTTTGACCAAGGCTGAAGCATACGCTACCGAGAAAAATTTTAAACCGACAGTACTGTTGGAGGCACGGCTATGCCCTGATATGTTCCCCTTGAGCCGCCAAGTGCAAATTGCTACCGATTTCGCCAAGAGCGTGTCAGCGCGACTGGCTGGTGTTGAGGTACCAGCATATGACGATAACGAACAAACCTTCGCGGAGTTGCAGGCACGAATTGGCAAGACCTTGTCGTTTATTGAAAGCCTGACGCCCTCACAATTCGAAGGCAGCGAAACGCGTGAAATCGTGTTACGCCCGGGCACACCGAAAGAGAAAAAAATGGTTGGCCACAACTACCTATCCAACTACGGTTTGCCGCAATTTTTATTCCATGTCACCACGGCTTATGCGATTTTGCGGCACAATGGTCTGGAAGTTGGCAAAGGCGACTTTATGGGTGACTATTAAGGCTATTTGAGTTTAGAGCGCGACGCACGATATAGTCGCCAAATGTTGGGGGGATGCGCTTCGTTATAGCTCAAGAGTGAGGCACTTGCATGCGCCCCCCGCTTTAATGAATTCCGAAACGTCAACCTCGATAACGGAAAATTTATGTTTACTGAGCGCAACCTTCAACTCGTCCGAAGCCTTGTTTAAAATGACATCATTCCCGATATTTACCGCATTGCAGGCGAAGTTATTGGCATCCTGATCCGAGACCCAAATGATTTTGTCGCTGAATTCATTTTTGATTTTATTAACGCTCTGGGATGAGAATGCTTTTTCATAAGCGATAACATACCCATTCGCCAAAGGGCAAAATGCTGTATCAAGGTGATACCACCTCGGGTCAACAAGAGTCAGTCCGTTTACCCGAGTGTGCAAAATTGCGGCGATTTCATCTAATGCTTCTACATCGCTCCTGTGCCCGTAACCAACCCACACTTGCCCATTGGAATCATAAAGCGCATCACCCGCACCCTCGAATTTAATATCGCTATTCAGCCGCCTGATGCGATAACCGGAATCCTCAAAAAACTTGCTGAAGTACGGCGACTCCGCTTGCCTTTCCGGGTAACGGAATGAAGACACAATAACTTCGTGATCGCGGCATACCAAACCGCCATTGGCGGTGAATACCATATCCGGTAATCCAGCTACCGGCTCGATTAGCCTGATCGATGCTTTACTGGAGAGAATGTCATGGAAATTTTTCCATTGCTTCGCCGCCAACTCCATATTTACCAGCCCCTGGTTTCCAGTCATCCAGGGGTTGATGACATAGCTGACTTCAAAATACCTGGGTTCACACATCAGAAATGTCTTCATCGGCTCATCCATTTTCTTATAAGGTTAACTCTGCGAGTTGGAATGTCAAACAATTAACCGGTAGTGTGGGATTTTTGCTGAAACACTACCACACCGATAAAATCCCGTTCAAATAATGAGCAGGGCAGTATCTATACGCGGGGCAAATTTGGATGTAATTTACTGCGTTTAGTGAGTTAACATTAGGTTCAATTCAATACCGTTATATTTTTTATAATAACTGAACAGACAAACTTAAGTCCATGTCCCCCATCTTTTCCCCAACCCATTTTTCACAGGAAACTCTTGCAGTACATCCTGGCAATCAGCCAACTCTACCACTCGTCTCCGTCATTGTGCGCAGCATGGGGCGGCCGGAGCTTCACGTGGCGCTGGAATCAATCGCACGACAGGATTATCCGAACGTTGAAGTTATAGTCGTTGATGCAACTGGCGGGAACCACCCAACACTGCCGGTTATAGCTTGGCAGTCTGGCCATTCGATACGAATCGTCGGCGGCCACCGCCGTTTGCTGCGACCGCAAGCCGCCAACGAAGGGTTGCAAGCCGTGCATGGTGAGTGGTTCTGCTTTCTGGACGATGACGATACTTACGATTTTGATTTCCTCTCGGCAATGCTGAGTGCCTCCCGTGAATATCCTGAAGCGCTGCTGGTTTACGGTCGGGCCAGAATGCTTGACGAGCATGGGAACGTCAAAAAATTGTTTGGTAGCCCGTTTAACCGCGCAATGATGTACTACGGTCCTTTGTTTTACTGGCAGGCAGCAATTATCCGCCGCAAAGTCATTGTATTAGGTTGCTGCTTTGATGAAACATTTGAAATTTGTGAGGATCGCGATTTTTTGCATCAAATTGCAGAGCACTGCGATTTTGTATTTGTTCCGGTGGTGGGATTCAACTATCGACCCGACTTGGGTACCTCAGGTACTGGTCCTGGAGCAAACCGGGATAGACCCCGCATTCTACGTTCGGAAAATCAGTTGCGCGCCAAATGGGCCAACGCATCGTCCTATCACACCCGCAGGCTTACCGAGATGTGCATGGGGGCAGTTCGCGCCTTCCACGACGGGAATTTTACGCTTTCCCGCGCCCTGTTCGATAAAACGCTTGATACGTACCCCGACGACCCCAGTGCCTTGCACGGGCTTGCCCGTCTGGGTCTTCACGACGGTCAGTTGGCTACGGCAGAGAAGTTGGCCCGACGGGCAATCGAGATAAATCCGTCTGCAGCTGAATTCTGTATGACCATGGCGCTCATTCTAGAAGCTTCCCATAAATATGAAGAAGCACTTGAGTTTGTTTGGAGAGCGAGAATCAATCCGACATTTCAAGCTGGTGCAGATGAGCTTGCACAACGCATATCAGTAATTTCCCGAGCAAAGCCTCTCGTTCAGTCTTCCGTTATAGGCGTTAGCTTGATGAATGCCCCATCGCAAGAGCTTCGCGATTCTCAGGAAATTGAAAAATTTTTGCTTTGCCGGCCACATGGAGGCCTTAATGATACGCTCTGTCAAATTGAGCAATGTTGGAGATATGCTGAAAAATTTGGGCGAACTCTTATTATCGACACCCTTAATTCTGGTTTACTTGCGGAGTTTTCAGAATTTTTTTCACCAAGGAATAGTTTAACGAAGGTTCATTTTAGTTTGTCTGAGGAGCAGCTGTGTTTTCTTAATACCCTTACTTGTTTTCCACATTCCGTCCAAGGCAAGTTAAGAACTTATTTTGCGGTTTACTCGATAGATTCTAAAAATTGTGTGGACAGAGAAACAACTGCAATACTCACATTTAATTTTGATAAAAATTATGATGAATTGGTTCTAATTCACGAGCAATCCGGTGGTGGAGATTTATCTTTTGATTTACTTAATAGAATCTCAATTTCTGAAAATATTCGCCCAATCGTTTTAGATCGAATTCAACACCTTGGTCACGATTACTTTGCGGTACATGTCAGAAATACCGATTACCAGACCCAATATAAAGATTTATTTCTGGATATTTATTCTAGTGTTACTAATAAATCATTATTGGTATGTAGCGATGATGCAGAAGTTATATCACATGCAAGAAGTTTCTTTACGTTATCAAAAATTTTGATAAGTAGTCAGACGCCGCAAACGGGAAACAAACCTCTTCACTATAGCGCCACACACAGCGATGATGAGCAGCGCAAGAAAGCGACAATCAATTCCATTATCGATCTAATCGCGCTAGGTCGATCAACCAAACTTTACTTTGCAAACGTAACAGCTGGGCACTCGTCAGGTTTTTCGAAACTGGCTATGCATCTTTGTCAAAATAAATATGTTATTGATGCACTACTCAAACTTGATACTTCTACGCCATCTTCAACGTCACCGAAGCAATCGCTTCAGTTTTCGTCCAAACACAGCATCCGCTGGTGTTAATCGTAAAAAAACTTATTTCGAAGCGAGTAAAAATGATTTTGAAATAGATATATCAATAGGTGAAAAAGCTGATTGAGAAGCCACTATCTGGTGATGGAATGATCAGTGGAAAAGAGATACGATTATTTTTAATAGATTTTTGGGATTACAAATGGTCAGCTTCTTTGCCGTTCCAGTGCCCACGCCACATGCTCGCGCACTAACGGAGACGCGTCTTGAGCACGGGCTTGCAGCGCGGCCAGCACTTCAATGCTGTTGGGCGCATTACCCAGCGCCACAGCGATGTTGCGCAGCCATTGCTCATGGCCGATGCGATAAATAGCACTGCCAGAAAATTTCTGATTGAACGTTTCCTCGTTCCATCCAAATAATTCAGTTAATGCGACATCATCCAGCCCGTGCCTTGCAGCGAAATCCGGTTCGAGGCTTTTGTGCGCAAATCGGTTCCATGGACACACCATTTGACAATCATCGCAGCCGTAGATGCGATTGCCGATAAGCGGGCGTAACTCAACAGGAATACTACTTTTAAGTTCGATGGTCAGATAGGATATGCAGCGTCGTGCATCCAGCTTATATGGCGCGATGATAGCCTGCGTCGGACACACTTGAATGCACGCCATGCAGGTGCCGCAATGATCCGATTCCGGCTCATCAATGGGAAGCGGCAGATCGGTGTAAAGCTCGCCCAGAAAAAACCACGAACCATGGTCGCGCGACAACAGCAACGTGTGTTTACCACGCCAGCCCAACCGAGCTTTATATGCCAACTCTACTTCCATTACTGGCGCACTGTCGGTGAATACGCGATAGCTAAAACCTCCCACCTCAGTGCGAATTTTTTTAGCCAGTTTTTCCAGACGGTTGCGTAAAACTTTGTGGTAGTCGCGTCCCAAGGCATAGCGTGAAATGAAAGCACGGCTGCCATCCTCCATCACTTCCCAACTGTCTTTCACACTGGGTGGATAGTAGTCCATACGTACAGAGATGACACGCAGTGTGCCAGGAATCAATTCCGCCGGACGGCTGCGTTTGGCACCATGTTTTGCCATATAATCCATCTTGCCATGGAAGCCTCGCGCGAGCCATTCCAGCAAGCGTTCCTCGGCATCATGAAGATTGATATCAGCGATACCTACTGCCTGAAATCCAAGCTCCCTACCCCATTCTTTTATTTTGGTGGCCAGTGCGGTGTAATCCACAATTTGAGGTGTCTCGATTTGCATAATCAGAATAATAGCCGAATAAGCCTGTTGCTGGCCGATGAAGTCGCTACCGTTGCTTTTGCGGCACGACTAGCCCCAGGAATAAAGCCTGGCATGGTTATTTATCTGCACGGTAACTTAGGCGTCGGTAAAACCACTTTGGTACGTGCACTGCTGCATGCGATGGGCTATATTGGACGGGTAAAAAGCCCGACCTATACTTTGCTTGAGCTGTATCAAGCTGGTGGGTTACACTTGTGTCACTTTGATCTCTACCGCTTCCACGACGCGGATGAATGGGATGCCGCCGGCTTCCGCGATGAGTTTGACGGGCGGAACGTATGCCTAGTGGAGTGGCCAGAAAAAGCGCAAGATCTTGTGCCACAAGCAGATATTGAAATTACACTCGAAATATTATCTGCTGAAACAATATGTAATGGTCGCAAAATTGAAGTCCGTGCAATTTCACAGGCAGGCAGGGAATGCTTAAAAGTACTGCAAAGTTAGTCGTATTTGGCCTTTTGCTGTGGCTCCCCCACGCGCAGGCAGCTATCGCCATCAGTTCTGCCCGCGTTTGGCCGGCACTTGAATACACTCGCCTAACGCTGGAATCAGCCAAACCGATCCACTATGAACTGTTTTCCATTAGAAACCCCGATCGACTGGTGATTGATCTGAAAGATGTCGAAATAAACGGTCCTCTTAATGAGCTCGTTGGTAAAATCCGCAGCGACGACCCTTACATAAAGAGTGTACGCGTGGCCCGTTTCAAACCCGGCATAGCGCGTTTGGTGTTCGATCTTAAGTCCCAAGTCAAGCCGCAATTATTCAACCTTATGCCGGTGGCAAAATACAACCACCGCCTGGTTCTTGATATCTACCCCGCAATTCCCTTTGATCCGATGATGGCACTATTGCAGGAGGAGCCAGCACCTCGCACGCTGGAACCCGCTCCCACCACCGTAAGTCGGTTACCTCAAGAGAGTGAATCAAAAAAATATAAAATAGCAGGTACGCAGACAATTCCGGAGCCGACAATTAAATCAAGCAAATCTACATCGCGCCTCCGACCTGAGATGAGTACACGTACGCTCATCATTGCTATCGATGCAGGGCATGGCGGCGAAGATTCGGGCGCGAAAGGATACAATGACACATACGAAAAAAACGTTACGCTGGCGATCTCACGCAAACTGAAAGAACTGATGGATGAGACCGCGGACATGCATGGCGTATTAATTCGCGACGGCGATTATTTCATTTCACTGAATGGACGTGTGCAGAAAGCGCGCCAAGTGCGCGCCGACTTACTTATCTCTATCCATGCTGATGCTTTCATTAAACCACATGCACGCGGCTCCTCTGTGTTCGCCCTCTCCGAACGCGGCGCTACTAGCGCCAGCGCGCGCTGGCTAGCAAAAAAAGAAAACGAGGCTGATTTAATTGGCGGCGTGAATCTCGCAGTAAAAGACCCCTATCTCGCGCGCACATTGCTTGATCTTTCGCAAACAGCCACCATCAACGACAGCATGAAGCTAGCCAAGCATGTGCTGGGTGAAATGGGCAACATCAACACATTACATGGCAGCTCTGTTCAGCAAGCTGGTTTCGCCGTGCTGAAATCACCGGACATTCCTTCGATATTGATTGAAACCGCCTTCATCAGCAATCCTAGCGAAGAGCTTCGCTTGAATGACAAGGGCTATCAGGAAAAAATAGCGCGCGCCATTCTCAGTGGCATCAAAAGCTATTTCGCGAAAAATCCCGCGCTATCAAAACCCCTTTTAGTGCAGAATAAGTTAACTTCCACTTAACCCAAGCATCCCATAAATTCGCGTGATAAATAACACAGTATTTGCATGTTGGACGAAAATCGCCAACCCATGCAATCTCTATTTATCTGATAGCTAAAAGTTAACGATAGAGAGCAACGTGACAATTTACGATATATTTAACGGCGATGCGGACGGTATTTGTGCCCTGCATCAACTACGTCTCGCTCATCCGGCTAAAAGTATTCTCGTCACGGGTGTAAAACGGGACATTTCATTACTGGCGCAAATCCAGGCTGAAATCGGTGACCAAATTACTGTTTTGGACATTGCCATGAGCAAAAACCGGGAGGCACTACTGCTAGCACTGGATCGTGGAGCGCAAGTACAATATTTTGATCATCATATTCCTGGCGACATTCCCGTTCATCCTCAACTAACCACTTTTATCGACACCTGTCCCAACATCTGTACTAGTTTGCTGGTTAACAATCACCTTAACGGACAATTTGTAATCTGGGCAGTAGTCGCCGCATTTGGGGACAATATGCATGAATCCGCCATTCACGCATCAAAGACTCTGCAACTTACCGCTACCCAGCTGGATGCACTGCAAGAATTAGGAGAATGCATTAACTACAATGCTTATGGAGAATCATTACAAGATTTATATTTTCATCCAGCCGAACTTTATCAAGTCATGCATCATCATCGCGACCCATTTACCTTTATCCATGAAGAACCAGTCTTTGATACTTTGAAAAATGGCTATATTGAAGATATTGCACTCGCCAAAAAATTAAAACCAGAAGTTGAAAGCACCGCCGGGGCAATTTACATTCTTCCCGATGCACCATGGAGTCGGCGCATCTCCGGCGTATTCGGGAATCTCCTGGCCACTGCATTCCCTTTTAAAGCCCATGCTATATTGACCAAACGCACTAATGGAGGGTTCGTGGTTAGCGTGCGAGCGCCATTGGCTAAAAAAACCGGTGCCGATAAAGTGTGCGAGCAATTTGAAACTGGCGGAGGAAGACAAGGTGCAGCCGGCATTAATTGCATGCCGGAAAATCAGTTCGACCGGTTCAATAAAATTTTCAACACAACATTCAGTCACAATGACTAACAAAATAGACAAATTAATCACACCATATGGTGGCGACTTGGTCAATCTGAATATCGACCAAACACGCGCGGAAACCCTATGCCGCGAAGCCATACACTTTCCATCACTGGATCTTAATCAGCGACAATTATCAGACTTGGAGCTGCTACTAAACGGGGGATTTTCTCCATTACGTGGCTTCATGAACCAGGCCGACTACAACAGCGTTCTGAATGACATGTGCCTCGCCAATGGCACGTTTTGGCCTATGCCCATTACTCTGGATATTCCAGATTCAGTTGCCCAACAACTTGTGCCCGGAAGCTGTCTTGCGTTGCGTGACCCGGAAGGCTTCATGCTGGCCGTGATCACTGTGGAAGAACTTTGGCAACCTGACAGAACAGTGGAAGCACAAGTCCTATTCAATTCCGATGACCCCGCTCACCCCGGTGTCGCCCATCTTTTGCAACAAAAAGGCCAGTATGCTGTTTCTGGACGTCTTGAAGGGTTATCCTTGCCCTTACGCCACGACTACCCGACACTCCACCTTACCCCGGAAGAATTGCGCAAATCTTTCGCGCGGCGCGGCTGGCGCCGTGTCATTGCTTTTCAGGCACACCAACCATTGCATCGTGTTCAATATGAATTTACGTTGCGATCCGCCATGACCTATGAAGCCAATTTGCTAATCCACCCTATCATAGGCAACGCAGAATCTGATCATCCCGATTACTTCACCTTGATACGCTGCTATCAAGCCATCATGCCGCGTTTTTCTTCCACGACCACAGCCATATCCTTACTTCCCCTATACCCTCGCGGATCCGGCTTACGTGAAGTTTTTTGGAAAGCTATTGTGCAACGCAATTATGGCTGCTCTCATTTAATTGTTGGCGGCGAGTATTCGGAAAATGAGGGTACCCGACGCGGCATGGATTTATTTCAGGAATACTGTTTGCCCGCCAATGCAGCGAAGCGCAACGCTGTAGGCATAGAATTGATTCCATTCCCACGCATGGTTTACGTAGAAGAACGTGCACAATATCTACCTCTGGAAGAAGTACCTGAAGGTGCGCTTAGCGCTAGTTTGAGCGATACTGAATTGAAGCGTCGCCTAACGGAAGGGCTAAAAATTCCTGAGTGGTTTTCTTACCCGGAAGTACTGAATGAATTACGTATAGCCTATCCAGCCCGCGACAAACAGGGCCTTACGATATTTTTTACAGGTTTATCTGGCGCCGGAAAATCAACTTTGGCCAAAGTGCTAATGACCAAGCTGCTGGAGATGGGAGGTAGGCAAGTTACTTTGCTGGATGGCGATATCATGCGCAAACATCTTTCCAGCGAGCTGGGTTTCTCGCGTGAGCATCGCGATATCAACGTACGGAGAATCGGTTTTGTAGCTTCCGAAATCACCAAGAACCACGGCATTGCCATTTGTGCACCGATTGCACCCTATCACGCTACGCGCCGAGACGTACGGATCATGATCGAACCATTGGGCGGTTTTTTTGAAATTCATGTGGCCACGCCGCTGCACGTATGCGAAGGACGTGATCGCAAAGGACTTTACGCTAAAGCCCGTGCTGGCATAGTTAAAGAATTCACCGGCATCAGTGATCCCTATGAAACCCCGGAAAAACCCGAACTAGTAATTGACACTACAAATATTAGCGTGGAAGAGGCGGTTCAGCAAATTTTGCTCAAACTAGAACACGAAGGATATTTGCGTTAAATGACGGCATTAATTTATTTCGGGTTGAAAAGTATTGCAAAAAACTCTTCATTCCACAAAAGAACAATTGGGAGTAGTCTAAAGCAACCGCTGTTTAGCCTTGTTGGGCGCAGCAGCGGTCTTCATTGTCGCTTATCACTGAAGCGATTGCATCCAGTTGTTTTAGCGTCTCATCAGGCTTGAGATATTGACTGGCTTTTAGCAGTGACTTGAGCTTCTCTTAGGATCATCAGGCATTAACACGGCGCTTAAATTCGCCAGTACGTGTATCAATTTCAATTTGATCACCAATTTCGCAAAATGCAGCCACCTGTAATTCTATACCAGAGCCAATTTTGGCAGGCTTCATTACTTTACCGGAGGTATCACCACGCGCTGCGGGTTCGGTGTAGATAATTTCGCGTACGACAGTATTCGGCAGATCGACCGAAATGGCTTTATCGTTATAAAAAACCATCTCGCAGGCCATACCGTCTTCGAGGTAGTTGAGCGATTCACCCAAGTTCTCTTTTTCCACCTCATACTGATTGTAATCAGCATCCATAAACACATACATAGGATCGGCAAAGTAAGAATAAGTGGCATCCTTTCGATCAAGCAAAACTACATCGAATTTGTCGTCCGCCCTATATATTGCCTCGCTCGGCGAGTCTGTCAACAGGTTCTTGAATTTCATTTTAACTACCGAACCATTACGGCCAGAGCGGGTATATTCGGCCTTTAACACCACCATGGGGTCGCTGCCGACCATGACGACATTACCTGCCCGCAATTCTTGTGCTATTTTCATGTCTACTTACCTTAAATCTGATTTACTTTCCAAGCCGCGTATTCTATCAATTTTTTGAACAAAATTCAGCAAATTCAAAACGAGGTTATTGCCGGATATATGCTGTGACCACTCACGCGCATGCCTCAGCAATAACGCTTTGTGCTCCCAGTATTCATTCCAAGCGAGGTTAGAGCTTGTCGAGGCCGCTTGGTTCCCGCTTTGTCCAATATTCCATCCTTCCCACAACCTATGCAATGCTTGTGCTGCGTCTGGCTGCAGTCCGGCACAATACAACTTCATGAAAGCGCTCAGCTTCTTAATATGTACATTATCCTGCTGAGGATAAATGTGCCAAACAAATGGCTTGCCCGCCCATTGCGCGCGCACGCAGGAATCTTCCCCTCGCACAAAGTTAATATCGCAGGCCCACAACAGTTCATCGTAACGCTCCTGTTCGATAAACGGCAATACGCGGACTTCCAAATTACCGTACTGTAATATGTCGCCCGCTACAACGAATTCCCGTCCAAAAAAAGCTGCCACCTGAGGCAGCACACAGTCATCCGGCACTAAACACAGTATTGGGATATTGTTCTTTGCCCAAGTAGAAAGTAATTCCGGCAGCGCGATATTTTCATAGCAGAATAACGACACTCGTACTTCATCGGATTTAGGTAATGGCACGCCCAGTGCTCGCCAAAATGAGGCCTGCATGTGCAGTTCGCTCTGAAATGCATCACGTCGTGCAATGAGATCTCTCTCCAGCAGCAAGCCACCAGTTTGCGGGGTAAACCCCGGGAAAAAAAAATATTTAGTGAGGGGTAAAAAAGGATGTGGCGAGGGTAGACAATGACAGCCAGCCACCCATTCTTCCGCACTGAGGTATTCCAAGTTAATCCAAATCAGTTTGCACTCTTGCGCCATTATCGCTGCCACATATCGCTCGGGCAGTTCACATGCGAACGCCTCAATCACAAGTTGCGCCGGCTCTACCTTTGAAAATGAAAGCTCCGAAAAAGTTGAACTCCAGTGCCTGATTTCCACGCCAAAACAATGCTGTATTGGCATATCTGGACAGATTGCCGGGTGCAGTCTACGAAAGCTTGACAGATCATCCACCCATAATCGCACTGTCATCTCATGCTCGTGCACCAGTTGTTTAGCCAGCCGCCAGCACACGCCAATGTCACCGAAATTGTCTATCACGGCGCAAAAAATATCGCAGGTATTCGGTTTATTCATTCCATTCGCAATGTGCATTTAAAAGCATTTTCTTATTTTTATTTTCTAAATAAAAAAGCCCCGTACCAAGGGGCTTTTTTATTGCACTGTGTTTTTATCCTTTACTCTGAAACAGGCGCTTCAGGCTCTAGCACGATAAGAGCCTTCATACTTAAGCGCAAGCGGCCTTTCTCATCAGCCTCGAGCACCTTGACCTTTACAATCTGACCTTCTTTCAGCACATCCGACACAACGTTAATGCGCTCGTTTGAAATTTGCGAGATGTGGAGCAAACCATCTTTCCCAGGCATGATATTCACAATCGCGCCAAAATCCAACAGTTTGACAACCGGACCTTCATAAATTTTGCCTACCTCAACTTCCGCTACAATATCCTCAATACGTTTTTTTGCTAACATTCCACCTTCACCGCTAATACTGGCAATAGTTACGTTGCCTTCATCGTCGATATCGATAGTGGTGCCAGTTTCCTCAGTTAACGCGCGTATCACAGCACCGCCCTTGCCAATCACATCACGGATTTTTTCCGGGTTGATCTTAATTTTAATCATGCGTGGTGCATGTGCCGACACTTCTTCACGTACCGTAGGCATGGCCTGCTTCATGATACCAAGAATATGCAAGCGTCCTTCGCGCGCTTGGCTCAAGGCAACTTGCATAATTTCACGCGTTATACCATTGATCTTGATGTCCATTTGCAATGCAGTAATACCCTGTTCTGACCCCGCCACCTTAAAATCCATGTCACCCAGATGATCTTCATCACCAAGAATGTCGGTCAGTACAGCAAAACGATTACCTTCTTTAATCAAACCCATGGCGATACCTGCCACATGAGTCTTGACTGGCACACCGGCATCCATCATCGCCAAGCAACCACCACATACCGAGGCCATTGAACTGGATCCATTCGACTCGGTGATTTCAGAAACCACGCGAATGGAATATCCAAACTCTTCCTCACTCGGCAACGTTGCGACCAGGGCACGCTTAGCCAAACGACCATGGCCAATTTCACGTCGCTTTGGTGTACCAACGCGACCAGTCTCGCCGGTTGAATATGGGGGAAAATTGTAATGAAGCATGAAGCGATCCAAATATTCGCCTTGCAAGGCATCGATTTTCTGCGCATCGCGCGCAGTGCCTAGAGTGGCCACTACCAGTGCCTGAGTTTCACCACGGGTAAACAGGGCTGAACCGTGCGTACGTGGCAATACGCCAGTGCGTATGGCAATAGGACGCACGGTACGTGTGTCACGCCCATCGATGCGAGGTTCGCCGCTTAGTATCTGGCCGCGTACAATCTTGGATTCCAGTGCTTGGAACAAATCATTAAGGTGATTTTTTGGCACCAAACCATTTTCCGATGCTGACACGGCTTCCAGAACGCGTGCGCGAATCTCGTTTACTTGATTGGTCCGCGCCTGTTTCTCGCGTACGGCATAAGCTTGCTGTAAGCCACTTTCGGCCAGTTCGGCAATTTTTGAGCTCAACACAATGTCATGCACAGGCGCATTCCAATCCCAATCCGGTGCACCAACTGTATCCGCCATTTCAATGATCGCCTGAATCACCGCTTGCATTTTCTGGTGGCCATACATGACCGCGCCCAGCATAACGTCTTCAGGCAATTCTTGTGCTTCTGACTCCACCATTAAAACTGCTTGTTCCGTACCAGCAACTACTAGATTCATCTTGGATAGCTCAAGTTCCTCAGCGGTCGGGTTAAGTACATACTCACCGTTAAGATAGCCGACGCGCGCCGCGCCTATGGGGCCATCAAACGGAATACCGGACAGCGCCAAGGCAGCAGAGGCACCAATCATGGCAGGAATATCAGAGTCAATCTGGTTATCAGAAGATATCACCGTAGCAACGATTTGCACTTCATTATAAAAACCTGCCGGGAATAGCGGGCGCAACGGGCGATCGATCAAGCGGGACGTCAAGACTTCCTTTTCGCTGGGACGTCCTTCACGTCGAAAGAAACCGCCGGGAATCTTGCCTGCAGCATAGGTACGTTCCTGATAATCCACAGTCAATGGGAAGAAATCCTGTTCCGGTTTGGCATCTTTCCTGCCTACCACGGTGACTAGAACGACCGTATCATCCAGACTGACCACGACTGCTCCGCTAGCCTGACGTGCGATTTCCCCAGTTTCTAAGGTGAGTTGATGATTGCCATACGCTAATGTTTTCTTGTAGTGACTCAAAGTACGCCTCTCTGTGCATGACGTGGCGCTAATGCGCCATGGGGTAAGGCCATAGATAGTTGGGATTACTCACCCAAAACAACACGGGCCGCATCTGCGACCCACTATAAAAGTACTACTTGCGCAATTCCAAACGCTGAATCAGTGCACGGTAGCTGCCCTCATTCTTGCCCTTGAGGTAATCCAGGAGCTTGCGGCGACGGCTAACCAATCGCAGCAGACCGCGACGAGAATGGTGATCCTTTATGTGTTCCTTAAAATGACCTGTCAAATAATTAATACGAGCAGTCATCAGTGCAACCTGTACTTCTGGTGAGCCAGTATCGCCTTTGATGCGTTGGTAATCAGTCACAATTTGCGCTTTTTGCGCTGCCGTTATAGACATAATATTCACACTCCACTAAATAAAAAGTGCCGCATTTTACTCTCGAATGCGGCGGTTGCTCAAGTTTATTCGGACAAGAACATAATCCAATATCACGTTAATTAGCTTGAAGCTTCATAAATTAACGCACACCTTTGCTTATCTTTACAGCTTCCCGCTCAGATTCATTTTCTCGAGCACCTCTATCAGAAATACCTTAAATAGAGCCGAAACCTATTCTATGCAAGCGGCGTTTTTCGCCACGCTGGACAACAACCTTACGGGGGTCAGTCGCTGTTCCACGAGATCGGCCACTCCAATGAAGCGCCCTGCTCCATATAATCTAACTTTACCGTCCAGCAATGCTGCTTCGATAGCGAGCCGCTGCCCTTGGGCAATGCGGGTCACTTGTGACACATCCAGATCAAGCACAGGCATATCCTGCAGCAAACTATCTAACGGTAAAATGTATGCCTCTCGTTCTAGCATGGTTACCGACTCCATCTGATTCAAATTATGCGCACCTTCAAGGCCAAACCGGCCAATCGCTGTACGGCGCAATCCTTGCAGGTGTGCACCACACCCCAAAGCCAATCCAATATCCTCGGCCAGCGTGCGCACGTAAGTACCCTTACTGCAACGCACTGTAATCTCCATCTCGTCACCCGCGAAGCGCTCCAATACCAACTCGTGTATGGTCACGCTACGGCTTGCACGTATTACAGTTTCGCCCTTACGAATATACTCATACAGTGGTTTTCCCTTATGTTTGATGGCGCTATGCATAGGCGGCATCTGCTGAATTTCACCGATAAAATTGCGTAATACCGCGCATATCTGTGCTTTATCCAGCTTTACAGCACAGCTGCTGGTAATTTCGCCCTCGGCATCGCCCGTGGTAGTCGTTTGACCAAGCCTAATCAATGCACAATAAGTTTTGTCTGCCTCCAGTAGTGAACTGGTGAACTTAGTAGCCTCGCCAAAACAAACAGGTAACAGACCAGTCGCCAGGGGATCAAGCGTACCAGTATGCCCCGCCTTCTCTGCCTGAAACAAGCGCCGTACCTTTTGCAAGGCAATATTGGAACTGAGTCCTAGAGGCTTGTCGAATAACAAAACGCCGTCTAATGGACGCATTATGCGGGTCATTTTACCTTCTCGAAACGTCCTTCGCTACCTCCTTGTCAGGAGGAAGCGAGTGATCGGCTTCGCCCTCTTGTGACAAGTGGTCCAAAGGAGTTATGGAAGGGCTGTGTAATGCTTTATCGCTGGCAACTGCTTCATCAATAAGCTGTGACAAATGCGCGCCACGTTCGATCGAAGGATCGTAAATAAAATGCAGTTGCGGCATGATACGCAACTTCATCGTATGTGCGAGTTGGCTACGCAAATAACCGCTTGCGTGCTCCAAACCTTGCTGCACTGCATCGCTTATGCCGTCCAGGGACGTATAGAACACCTTGGCGTGGGAATAATCCTTGGTCACCTCAACTCCCGTGAGGGTGATCATGCGCACGCGCGGATCTTTCACTTCGAGGCGCAACAGTTGAGCCACCTCGCGCTGAATCTGCTCGGCTATGCGGTCTGTCCTGGCGTAGCCTTTAGGCATTTAGAGGGCGTGCCACTTCGATTATTTCAAATACTTCAAGCTGATCGCCCACTTCGAGGTCATTAAAATTACGCAACGATAAACCACACTCGAAATTCGATCTTACTTCCTTGACGTCATCCTTGAAGCGTTTCAACGAATCCAGTTCGCCAGTATGAATAACGACATTATTACGCAGCACTCGCACCTGCGCATTACGCTTGATTATGCCATTGGTCACGTAGCAACCGACCACAGTGCCGATCTTGGAGATTACGAATACCTGGCGTACTTCCACCATACCGAGGATGACTTCCTTCTTTTCCGGAGCCCGCATACCTGACAGAGCCGCTTTAATTTCATCTACCATTTCGTAGATAACATTGTAGTAACGCACATCTACGCCGGCAGATTCCGCCAGCTTGCGCGCAGCAATATCGGCACGGGTATTAAAGCCAATCACGATTGCCTTGGAAGCCAACGCCAGGTTAATGTCGGATTCGCTGATCGCGCCCACAGCACTGTGGATCAGGTTAACTTTGACCTCATCGGTGGATAGTTTTTGCAGGGCATGTGCAATAGCTTCACAAGAACCCTGCACATCGGTCTTGATAATCAATGGCAGCATACGCACTTCGCCTTCTGCCATCTGTTCGAACATATTTTCCAGCGTAGCGGCCTGCTGCTTGGCTAATTTCACAGCACGGAACTTGCCTTGACGGAACAAGGCAATTTCACGTGCTTTTTTCTCATCTGAAAGCACTAGCACGCTTTCACCCGCTATAGGCACTTCGGATAGCCCCTGAATCTCCACTGGAATCGATGGCCCTGCCTCATTTACTGCCTTACCGTTCTCATCCAGCATGGCACGCACGCGTCCGGATACTACGCCGACCAACACTGCATCGCCTCGCTTCAAGGTGCCAGACTGCACCAATATGGTTGCTACCGGCCCCTTGCCCTTGTCCAACCTAGCTTCAATCACAATGCCCTTGGCCAAGCTTAGTTTGGGTGCGGTGAGTTGCAACAGTTCAGCTTGCAATAACACGCTTTCCAACAAGGAGTCGATACCCAGTCCGGTCTTTGCAGACACTTCAACAAACATGGTGTCACCGCCCCAGTCTTCCGGCACCACACCCTCTGCAACCAATTCTTGTTTTACGCGCTCGGAATTAGCATCAGGCTTATCAATCTTAGTCACAGCTACCACGATGGGTACGTTGGCTGCCTTGGCATGGTGAATTGCCTCTTTGGTCTGCGGCATTACACCATCGTCGGCTGCCACCACTAAAATCACAATGTCAGTCACTTTCGAACCGCGTGCCCTCATTGCCGTAAATGCCTCATGGCCCGGTGTATCAAGGAAAGTAATCATGCCGCGCGGGGTATTCACATGATAAGCGCCGATATGCTGCGTGATGCCGCCTGCTTCGCCGCTGGCCACACGGGTTCGACGGATGTAATCCAGCAATGAGGTCTTACCATGATCAACGTGACCCATTACGGTAACTACCGGAGCGCGCGGCTCAAGAGGAGCATTCTTGTGCTCGTCAGATTCTGTCAAGTAAGCACTAGGATCATCCACCTTGGCTGGCTTGGCAATATGGCCCAATTCTTCCACCACAATCATCGCGGTTTCCTGATCCAGCACCTGATTAATGGTCACCATGGAACCTAATTTCATTAGTGCCTTGATAATTTCGATTGCTTTGATTGACATTTTTTGTGCCAATTCAGCGACACTTATTGTCTCTGGCACCATGACCTCATGCACGACTGGTTCGGTCGGCAGTGAGAAAGCATGCTGGGCAGCTTCTTCTTGCTTGACATGCTTGGCATGATGGCGTGGGCTAACATTTCCACGGCCAGCCGTCCAACCGCTAGGTCGCGTATCAATGACTGCAGGGGTGCGCTTCTTGTGACCAGCCTCGGTCCATGGACTGGCTTTATCTGGGGCGGCGGCTTTAACACCTTTCTTGGCTGCAGGCCGCACAACCTTGTCACCAGGCTTGGGCATAGGCTTATGCAACGTACCTTCGGCCAAATCAGGCTTGGCAACAGCAATTACCGCTATTTCGGTAGTTGAAACCACCTTGGGTTCAGGCACTTTAATGGGCGGCACCACAGGTTCCACCACAGGTTCGACAACTGGCATCGCTTTGCGTTTGGCATATTCTTTCTTGGCTTGGACTTCGGCGGCCTGGCGTGAGGCTAATTCTGCTTGATTACGTGCCTCTTCAGTACGCAGAGCAATCTCCTGCTCGCCTAATATTTCCGCCTTTAAGGTCTTTGATACAGCCTGCGCTGGGATGACCTTTGCTGCAACAGCAGCTGGCTGCTCTATCTGGGCAGCTGTGATTGGTGCAACCACGCGCTTCTTGCGCACTTCAACTTGAATGGTGCGAGCCCTGCCCGTGCTATCCGCCTTCTTGATCTCCGTGGTTTCACGGCGAGTCAATGTAATTTTTTTACTTTTGTCGCTGCCACTGCCATGCGTGCTGTGCAGATGCTCCAGCAACTGTGCCTTATCCTGTTCCGATATGCTGTCTGATTCCTGCTGTTTGGCAACCCCGGCCGCCTGTAGTTGTTCAAGCAGCAATCCAACCGGCAAGCCAAGCTCGCCAGCAAACTGCGCTACATTCATTTTTCCCATCACTACCCCTTAATCCCCAAAATTTGAGACTTATAGCACTCAATACTCAACAGAAACCATTAGCCGGAACGGTTTATAAATTAATTTACGCCCTCGTTAGTCTTTGCCAAGCAAGATTTTGTTCTATCGGATGTACACAAATGACCGCGCTGACCCTTTACAAAATTTGAACATCCAATAATATTTGGAATATATATCATGCAAATTTATGGGACGTTCGGGTTAACATAATTATCCTTAGTCAACTCCATTAAGCAAACCAAGGAGCGCGTGCAGCCATAATTAACCGATTTGCGCGTTCTTCATCTATACCCGCCTGTTCAACCAGTTCGTCCACGGCCAAATCGGCAAGTTGTTCCTGCGTGCCGATGCCCTTGCTTGCCAGAATTCGTGCGGTTTGCTCGTCCATACCTTCAAGTTTAACTAAATCCTCAATGTTATGCTCCACCTGCTCTTCGTTGACAATTGCTGCAGTCAACAAGGCATTACGCGCACGGCTACGCAATTCATTTACTGTTGCCTCGTCAAGTGATTCGATTTCCAGCATTTCGTTCAGTGGCACATAAGCCACTTCTTCTAGTGTGTTAAAACCTTCCTGGACTAGAATATCCGCTACCTCCGCATCCACATCGAGCTTGCCCATGAATAAATCACGCACCTTGGAAAATTCCTGCTCATTTTTTTGGCTGGATTCCTCCATAGTCATGATATTAAGTTCCCATCCGGTCAACTCGCTGGCCAAGCGAACATTCTGCCCATTTCGACCAATAGCCTGCGCAAGATTTTCTTCCTCAACTACCACATCCATGCTGTGATTGTCTTCATCTACCATAATGCTGGTCACGTCAGCTGGAGCTAGTGCATTGATTACACTGGTAGCAGGGTCTTCCGACCACAATACAATGTCAACGCGCTCGCCCGCCAACTCATTGGTTACAGCCTGTACACGCGAGCCACGCATTCCCACACAAGTGCCAATTGGATCTATCCGCTTATCGTGGGAGCGTACCGATATCTTTGCGCGAACTCCTGGATCGCGCGCAGCACTAACTATCTCCAGCAACCCCTCTTCAACTTCCGGAACCTCAAGTTCGAACAACTTAATCAAGAATTCAGGCGTGATGCGCGACAGGGTAATTTGCGGTCCACGTATTGAACGATCCACACGCAATAAATACGCGCGCACACGATCACCAACGCGCATATTCTCCTTTGGAATCATCTGATCACGTGGCAGCAACGCTTCAATCTTGCCAAACTCGATGATGGCATTACCACGTTCGATGCGCTTCACCGTGCCGGACACCAAATGCTCCTTTCGCTCCATGAAGTCACTCAGAATCTGTTCGCGCTCAGCGTCACGGATTTTCTGAAAGATCACCTGTTTGGCTGCCTGTGCACCTATACGTCCAAAGTCGATGGACTCTAATGGCTCTTCGATAAATTCTTCCAGCTGGATATCCGGATTACGTTTACGAGCCTCGCTAAGCTTGACATGCAGATCAGGAGTTTCAAAAGTTTCATCATCCATTACCTGCCAGCAACGAAATGACACATATTCGCCAGTGTTACGGTCAATACTGACACGCACATCAGACTCCTCGGCAAAGCGCTTCTTGGTGGCGGACGCCAAAGCAGACTCCAGCGCACCAAACACGATTTCCTTGTCCACGTTTTTTTCACGCGCTAAGGCATCAACTAATAATAGAACTTCACGACTCATCACTGCCTCCAACCAACCCGAATGTTTTTAAACTAACTCACTCACTCGCTTATTTTTTATACTTAACATTTGCTATGTTTAATTTTTTTCAGCCAGGTGTATAAGTAACCACACTGCTCTTTCACATTGCGGGGCTAGACAAACAAAATTTTTTTATACATCACGCGTAAAGCGAATTTCAAAAGGTGTTCGGTTTAAGCAAATCGTTTGCTACAAGCAAATGGTCATAATATTCAGAATGTAGGCACTAAATGCGCCTTATCCAAATTGGATAGCTCGATCAGCACCTGTTTGCCATCCACATCTAATTGTAATACGCCATCCTGAAGGCTACCGAGAATGCCGATGAAATTCTTACGACCTGCCAGCGGTATGCGCAATTTTAACTGCGCTTTCATGCCGCAAAAGCGTATGAAATCTGCTTCCTTCTTGATCGGCCGGTCCAACCCCGGAGATGAGACTTCAAGGCGCCCATAATCCACCCCCTCTACCGCAAACAAACGAGTTAACTGGTGACTGACCAATTCACAATCTTTCACCGTAATTCCCGATGGCTGATCGAGCAATACTCGCATCAACCCCCTGCCGGACACTTCAAAGTCAACCAACTCATATCCCAAGCCAGCCACCGTCGTTTCCACCAATCTCGCCACATCCATGATCATGCCCACAAATAAAAAACGGGCCTAGGCCCATCTGGAAAACTGCGTGGATTATAGCAAAAATAATCTGTTAGTGGAAATTGACCTCACCACATCGGTTATTTACAGGAGTTGTGTGGTCAAGCACTAGATCGAACGCAACCCGGATTGCCTCTGAAGAAATGGCGCGCGGTTACCATGACCCATGACTACAAACGCAACGGCACAACCAACTTGTCCGCCGCGCTCAACGTGCTCAACGGACAAGTCATCGCCCAATGCCAGCAGCGACATCGCCACACCGAGTGGCTTCAGTTACTGCGTCAGACGCGAGACACCAAAGGACAAGAGCACTACATCTGGGCTGCCAAGGCCAATGATATTCTCCAGAACCGTGCCAATCGTAAGCTTGGTTCGAAGAAAAACGAAGCGCTACCCTAGTAGGGCGAGTATTTCGCGGATTTCTCGGCGTAGCTCGGACGAATTAGCGGATAGTTGAAGCAGCTGTTGTTGTGAATTTTCTACCCGTTGCCCGATAAAGTTATCCAGGCGACCACGAGCTCCACTGATAGTGAACCCATCTTCATACAGCAATTGCCTGATACGACGGATAAGTAGAACTTCATGATGCTGGTAGTAGCGCCGATTACCACCCCGCTTAACTGGCTTAAGTTGGGTAAACTCCTGCTCCCAATAACGCAATACATGCGCCTTCACCCCGCACAAGTCACTTACTTCGCCAATAGTGAAATAACGCTTCGCCGGAATCGATGGCAGAGCGGTATTAAGCTTGTGGTTTTCCATCATAGTTTATCTCTACCATGCTCTTGAGTTTCTGGCTGGGATGAAAAGTCACTACGCGGCGTGCCGTTATGGGGATATCTTCGCCTGTCTTTGGATTGCGCCCGGGGCGTTGGGGCTTATCACGTAGCTGAAAATTGCCAAAACCTGACAGCTTGACACTTTCACCATGTTCAAGTTGAGCACGAATTTCCTCGAAATAGGACTCAACCATATCCTTGGCTTCACGCTTATTCAAGCCAACTTTTTCAAACAGTAAATCCGCGAGCTCTGCTTTGGTCAATGTCATTGATCACCCCTTATATACGTAACTGCGCACCATGCTGTTGCAAAACCGCGACTAAGCGCGCGATACTTAGTTCAATTTCACTATCAATTAATGTTTTTTGAGTATCTTGCAATAACACACGGAAAGCAAGGCTTTTTTTTCCGTCCCCCACGCCTTTACCACGATACAGATCAAACAGCGCGAGTTCTGCCACATATGAGGTATTGCTACCTAGCATGGCATCCAATAAAGATTGGGCCGTTACACTTTCATCCACGACTACGGCAAGATCGCGACGAACCGGCGGAAACTTAGAAATCTCGCTGGCATGTGGTACATCGGCTGATATCAAGGCATCCAGCTCAACCTCAAACCACACCACTATCTGCGAAATCCCATACTGCTGCAACCACTTCGGATGCAACTCTCCTACCCAACCCACCATCTGACCATGCAGAAAGATTTGTGCCGAACGTCCGGGGTGGGAGGCGGGGTGCGGCGACGCCAAAAAACTCAATAGCGCTGGAGCAAACAGCGCTTCTATATCTGCCTTTACATCGTAAAAATCCACGCTGCGCGCCGTTTCACCCCATTGTTCAGGAAACTGTGTGCCATAACACAATCCCGCGAACCGCTCACGTTGGGCATAACTTTCACCTGTAAAGCACACTCCTGTTTCAAACAGACGCACACGCGATTGTTTGCGTGCAAAGTTTATACGCAAGGCACCAATCAAACCACCTAAAAGGCTGCTACGCATCACCGCCAATTGACTGGAGATGGGATTTTTTAGAGTAACGGGCGTGGTGTTAGCGCACAAATCACGCTCGACCTCTGCATCGAGAAAAGCATAACTGATCGTTTCCTGATAGTCGCGCGCCACCATCAGTTGACGCAGGCGAGACACTGGACGCTGTGTTTCAGTTTGCAGCACCATCAAGGCTGCAGTTTGTGGCGGCTGTGCCGGAATATTATCGTAACCGGCTATCCGTGCGATTTCCTCGATCAAGTCCACTTCCAGCGAAATGTCAAAGCGGTAGCTGGGCGGTGTCACATGGAAATCGTCACCCTGCTGTTCAAATTTAAATTGCAAACGTTGCAGCAAGGCGGTAATTTGGATAGCATCCAGTACAATACCCAGCACGCGTTTTACTCGGCTAGTGCGTAATAATATCGCATCGCGTGCTGGCAATTTTCCATGCACCTCGTTGATCGCACCAGCTTGCCCACCACAAATTTCCAGCAACAATTGTGTTGCACGTTCCAGTGCCATGCGTGTCGCGGCAAAATCCACACCGCGCTCAAAACGATATGAAGAATCAGTGGAAATGGTCAATCTACGCGCTTTCCCAACAATTGCATCGGGTACAAAGAAGGCGCTCTCCAGAAAGACATCACGAGTAGCCGTTTCCACGCTGCTTGCCGCGCCGCCCATAATCCCAGCCAATGCCAGCAATCGCGTATCATCTGCGACCACCAGCATGTCATCCTGCAGCGTGACGCTTTGCCCATTGAGCAATGCCAATTCCTCACCCGATCGCGCATAGCGCACTGCGATGCCACCGGCAAGTTTTGCCAGGTCGAAGGCATGAAGGGGCTGACCAAGCTCGAGCATGACATAATTGGTAATATCTACCACTGCATTGATACTGCGCAGCCCGCCGCGCTCCAGACGGCGCATCATCCATGACGGCGTCGCAGCAGCGGAATTCATACCGCGCACGATGCGGCCGCAATATAACCGACAAGCTTCGGGAGCATCAATATTTACCGCTAACGTTTCAGTCAAACTCGACTGAACGGGATAAACCTGCAACGCATTCAACGTGCCGCCAGCAATCGCCGCCACTTCCCGCGCCACGCCTGCCATGCTTAAGCAATCACTGCGGTTGGGCGTAAGCTTCAAGGTGAACAACATATCGTCCAATTCCAGATATTCGCGTAACCCCGCCCCCACCGGTGCATCCTCAGGCAACAACCACAGGCCCTGGCTCTCTTCGGCCAATCCAAGCTCCTTAGCAGAACACAACATACCAAAGGAATCGACGTTGCGCACCATGGCTTGCTTTATGACAAAGTCACCTGGCAATACTGCACCAATGCGCGCGCAAGGCACTTTCATACCAACGGCAACATTGGGTGCGCCGCAAACGATATTCAGCGGCGCAGCCTCGCCCACATTGACCTGGCACACATTTAGCCGATCCGCATTGGGATGTTTGATCACCTCCAGCACTTCCGCCACTACTACATTGTTGAATGCAGGCGCGACTGATTCCAGCGCCTCCACTTCCAGCCCAGCCATGGTCAACGCATGCGCCAGCTCATGGCTGGAAAGCTCGGGATTGATCCAGGACCTTAACCAATTCTCGGAAAATTTCATGCTAGTTGAATTGCTTCAGAAATTGTAAATCACCTTCATAGAAGAGGCGCAGATCAGCCACACTATAGCGCAACATCGCCAAGCGCTCGACCCCAAGGCCGAAGGCGAAACCCAAATACTTTTCGCTATCAATATTGACGTGTTTCAGCACATTCGGATGCACCATACCACTGCCCAACACCTCTAGCCAGCCAGTATGGCTACACACGCGGCAACCCTTACCATTGCACTGCACACACTGGATGTCCATCTCTGCCGAAGGCTCGGTAAATGGAAAGAATGAGGGACGGAAGCGAACCTGCAAATCATCGCGTTCGAAGAAGCATTGCATAAAATTCGACAGCACGCCCTTAAGCATGGAGAAGTTCACATCTTCATCAATCCAGAGGCCTTCCACCTGATGAAACATGGGAGAATGGGTCACATCCGAATCGCAGCGGTACACCCGCCCCGGCGCAATAATTTTCAGTGGAGGTGCATTATTTTCCATATAGCGGATCTGCACCGGCGAAGTGTGGGTGCGCAATACATGCTTCTGGTCGACGTAAAACGTGTCATGCATGGCACGCGCCGGGTGGTTCTCCGGAATATTGAGCGCTGTAAAGTTATAAAAATCGCTCTCGATTTCCGGACCCGACGCAACAGTAAAACCGAGTGAATGAAACAGGCTCTCAATGCGCTCAAGCGTGCGCGTGACCGGATGCAACCCACCACAACCCAGCCCTCTGCCCGGCAGGGTGACATCCAGCGCCTCCGCCTTAAGTTTAAGTTGTAACTGGCTGTACTGTAGGGCCTCGCGTCTTTGCTGCAAGGCACTTTCGATGCCCTGCTTAACCTGATTGATCCGCACCCCTGCTGCTGGACGCTCTTCGGCGGACAGTTTGCCGAGACCTTTCAACAACACAGTCAAACGACCTTCTTTACCCAGATAGCGCGCCTTAACTTGCTCCAATTCCGCTGCCTGTTCAATCGCGGCAAACTGTTTCAGTGCTTCATCGAGAATTTTCTCAAGTTCTTGCATGACTGTTATTTATTAAGTATCTCCTCTGACAGGGGAGATAGAGAGGTTAGCGACGTAATCGGGCCGAAATCGCAAATCGCCCTAAAATCGCTCAGAAAAGTTAATTGCTAATCAAGCATATAACTTGAGCGACTTTATAAAAAACAAAAAAGAGGCGCCGAACGCCTCTTGAATGTAGTTTAGCTTGCGCTTAAACGCCGAGGCTGGCTTTGGCCTGACCGACAATCTGTATGAAGGCAAGCTTATCAAATACGGCAATATCCGCCAACACCTTGCGGTCGATGCTAATCGCGGCTTTCTTGAGGCCGTTCATGAACACACTGTAGCTCAGGCCTTGCTCACGTGCCGCTGCATTGATACGTGCAATCCACAATGTGCGGAACTGGCGCTTGCGTTGTCGACGATCACGGTAGGCGTATTGGCCAGCCTTCATTACTGCTTCTTTGGCAATACGATAGACGTTTTTACGGCGGCCACGATAACCCTTGGCCAGATCTAAAACTTTCTTATGGCGCGCTCGCGCCGTTACACCACGTTTAACTCTTGGCATGTTCTACTCCTTATGCGTAGGGCATCATGGCGCGAATAGACGCCGTATTGCTTGCGTGAACTTCGGTAGTACCACGCAATTGACGCTTGCTCTTGGTGGTCTTTTTGGTCAGGATGTGGCGTTTGAATGCTTGTGCGCGCTTGATGCTGCCGCCTGCACGCACTTTGAAGCGCTTTGCAGCACCACTTTTTGTTTTCATTTTAGGCATAACTACTCCTTTATTTGATGACATCAGGAGGCTCCTGGCAGGAACACTTTAAAACCTGGAATCACTTATCTGGGACTGTTTACTACTAATCTGCTCTGACCAGTCCCTTAACCCGAGCAGTATCAAATTACCCCAGCGTGGCCGGAGGTTTACCTCATAAATTATTTTTTCTTCGGCGCCAGTACCATCACCATCTGACGACCTTCCATTTTAGGATACTGTTCCACGGTACCATGCTCTCCGAGATCAGCCATAACCCGCTCCATCATTTGCATGCCAATATTCTGATGCGCAATCTCACGCCCACGAAAACGTAACGTGATTTTGGTCTTGTCACCCTCCCCTAGAAATCGAGTCAGGTTACGCAATTTGATATTGTAATCGCCATCATCCGTACCTGGCCTGAACTTGACTTCCTTTATCTGAATCTGCTTTTGTTTAAGCTTAGCCTCGTGCTGCTTCTTGCTCTCGGCATACTTGAACTTGCCAATATCCATGATGCGGCAAACCGGCGGCTCCGCCATCGGCGCAACTTCCACCAGATCCAAATCAGCCTCTTCAGCCAAACGTAACGCTTCCGCGACTGCCACAACACCAAGTGGCTCCCCTTCTACACCAACAAGCCGCACCTGAGGTGCTGTTATTTGCTCGTTGAGGCGTTGTTCTTTATCTTGAGCTATTGCAGTTTCTCCATTAAAAAATTAAACCGTGCTACCCGCTTGCAGTTCCAATTGCAGGTGTTGTAATAACACCGCCATCGACATCTGCCCAAGATCCTCACCTTTTCGGGTTCGCACGGCAACCAAATCAGCAGCCATTTCCTTATCACCTATTACCAGTATATAAGGCAATTTTTGTAAGCTATATTCTCGTATTTTATAGGTAATTTTCTCATTGCGCAAATCCAGGTGCACACGAAACCCGGCTGCTCGCAAAGTTTCCGCCACTTGAGTAGCATAACCATCTTGTGCCTGCGAGATATTCACCACTGCCATCTGCACCGGCGACAACCACAGCGGAAAAGCCCCAGCGTGGTGTTCGATAAGAATCCCCATAAAACGCTCCAACGAACCAAGAATGGCGCGGTGCAGCATCACCGGCGCTTTGCGCGTGTTGTCCTCATCCACATATTCCGCTCCCAAGCGTACCGGCAGGTTAAAATCCAACTGAATGGTGCCGCATTGCCACACACGTCCCAACGTGTCTTTCAAAGAGAATTCTATTTTCGGCCCATAGAATGCCCCCTCACCGGGTTGCAATTCATATTCCAGATCGTTCTGACGTAATGCCGCAGCCAGCGCCGCCTCCGCCTTATCCCAAGTTTCGTCGGAACCAACACGTTTCTCTGGACGAGTTGAAAGTTTTACCAAAACATCATTAAAACCAAAATCTGCGTACACCTTTTGCAACATCACGATGAAATCCGCTACTTCACTTTCGATCTGACGTTCGGTACAGAAAACATGTGCATCATCCTGGGTAAAGCCCCGCACACGCATCAAGCCATGCAGAGAGCCAGACGGCTCGTTACGATGGCAGGATCCAAATTCGGCCAGACGCAGGGGTAGCTCGCGATAACTGCGCAGGCCGTAATTGAAAATCTGCACGTGTCCCGGACAATTCATCGGCTTCACCGCAAAATCCCGCGCCTCTGAATGGGTAGTGAACATATTGTCGTGATAATTTTCCCAATGCCCGGATTTCTCCCAAAGCGTGCGATCCATCATGGTGGGCGTGCGCACTTCCTGATAACCATACTCGCGAAACTTGCCGCGCATATAGTTCTCGACTACCTGCCAGATGGCCCAACCATTCGGATGCCAAAACACCATGCCGGGCGCATCGTCCTGCATGTGGAATAAATTGAGCTGCTTGGCAAGTTTTCGATGATCACGTTTTTCTGCCTCCTCCAAGCGGTGTAGATAGGCATCTAGATCTTCCTTCTTAGCCCAAGCTGTGCCATAAATACGCTGCAACATGGCGTTGCGTTGATCCCCGCGCCAGTATGCGCCAGCCACACTCATCAACTTGAACGCCTTGAGCTTGCCAGTGGACGGCACATGCGGGCCACGGCACAAATCGGTGAAATCACCCTCGGTATAAAGTGACACGCCCTGCTCGACGGGAATGGATTCGATAATCTCCGCTTTGTAATGCTCACCTATGCTTTTGAAATAGGCCACCGCTTCGTCGCGCGGCAACTCTTTGCGCGTTACCGGAATATCACGCTTGGCTAATTCCGCCATGCGTTTTTCAAGCGCCGCCAAATCATCCGGGGTAAACGGACGTGCATAAGAGAAGTCATAGTAGAACCCATTTTCAATCACCGGGCCAATAGTCACTTGAGCCTCTGGAAATAACTCCTTGACCGCGTAGGCCAGAAGGTGGGCAGTGGAATGGCGAATAATCTCCAACCCGTCCTCGTCCTTATCGGTAATGATGGACAATGCTGCGTCAGAGAAAATAAGGTGAGAGGTATCAACCAGATGCCCATCAACCTTACCGGCCAGCGCCGCACGTGCCAAGCCCGCACCTATACTCTGCGCAACTTCGGCGACGGTAACGGGCTGCGCGAAACTGCGTTGCGAGCCATCTGGCAATGTAATACAAATCATATATATATATATATCTTAATTAAAGTAAAAGTGATGAACCCGTACACAAAAAACCGCAGAAAAAACGTCTTAAAGTGCAGCATAGCCGCATTTATTATATTTATATTTTAGTAAGGTTGTGAATTATTTTGATAATATGGTCATATGGCTAGATGTTACCTGGCTTTCATCACCGCATGCTGCTCAACGTCCGCCGCATTGTCGACAATAGCGGCGATACCGAGATGATCCTGCTGGCGATGGAAAAGATTTCATAGGAACATCCAATGGAATTGGGCAAGTGCGGGTTCACCTCGCAGAGGACCTTCTGTCCTAAGGGTATCCGCATGAAACGGGCGTAAACTGGGCGAATTTATTCGCCCCTACGTAAAACCGGATTTAACCGGGCTGTCAGGAAAACATATGAGAAAAAAACTAAACGAGCCAGGCCAGCTATGCACGAAAGCTGAAATGCAACTTGTCCGCGCATCAGGGAAAGACGGGGCACCGCGCCCTGCCGAGGAGTTCCTGCAAGAGCTTCAGGTGTATCAGGTTGAACTGGAGATGCAGAACGAGGAGTTGCGGCAGGCGCAGGTTGAACTGGAAAAATCACGTGATCGCTACGTGGACCTTTATGATTTCGCTCCCGTCGGTTACCTAACCCTCACCCGCGATGCCATGATCGCCGAAGTTAATCTCACCGGCGCCGCGCTGCTGGGAATCGAACGCAAGAAACTGCTGCAACGCCGTTTTGCACATTTGGTTGCAGCCGAAGACAACGACTGCTGGAACCGTTTTTTCCTGAGCGTTTTACAACACGATGATCGTGAGAGTTGCGAATTGGTACTCAAGCGCGGTAATGGCTCGTTCTTTTATGCCCATATGGACTGTCTGCACATGAAGTCTGCCAACAGCGGAAACTCGGTGCGCCTCGCATTTACCGACATTAGCGAGCGGAAGCAGGAGAAAGAGGCGCTGAGCCAGATCGAGAAACGCTATCGCAAGCTCTTCGAATCAATCGACGAAGGTTTTTGCATCATCGAAATGATTTTCGACGAATACGACAAGCCAGTTGATTACCGTTTTTTGGAAGTGAATCCTTCTTTCGAGAAACAGACTGGAATTCACGAAGCCACGGGAAAACGGATACGCGAATTGGCCCCGAATCTTGAAGCGCATTGGTTTGACATTTACGGCAAAGTCGCCTTGACGGGCGAACCGGTGCGCTTTTTAAACGAAGCGAAAGCCTTGGATGGCCGTTGGTTCGATGTCTATGCTTTCCGAGTCGACGGCCAAGATAGCTGCAAAGTTGCCGTCCTTTTCACCGACATCACCGAACGCAATCGCCAGGATCAGGTGCTGCAAGAAAAAAACATCGAGCTGGAGAGCGCTAGATCTGTGGCGGACAAAGCCAACCTCGCCAAATCAGATTTCCTCTCCAGCATGAGTCATGAGTTGCGCAGTCCGCTCAATGCTATCCTCGGCTTCGCGCAGCTGATGGATTCCGATTCCACGCATGCAACGCCTTTACAGAAGAAAAGCATAGCCTATATTCTTCAGGGTGGATGGCATCTGCTGACTTTGATCAACGAGATTCTCGATCTCGCGACGGTTGAATCCGGAAAGGTGCCAATGTCGCAAGAACCGGTGGCGCTAGACAAAGTCATGCTCGAATGCCAGAGCATGATTGAAAATCAGGCGGAGCAGCGTGGCATCAAACTGGCCTTTCCCCAGTTCGACATCCCTCTCTATGTCTGTGCCGATCGAACCCGTTTGAAGCAGGTTCTCATCAACCTGCTTTCCAATGCGATCAAATACAACACTAAGCAGGGTAAAGTTGAGGTGAGATGTATTGAGAGCACGCCGGGACGCATTCGTATCAGCATCGAAGATAGCGGTGCGGGATTACATCCGGAACAGATTGCGCAGCTTTTTCAGCCGTTCAACCGTCTCGGACAGGATGCCGGCAGCGAAGAAGGCACAGGCATCGGTCTCGTACTGTCCAAGCAACTGGTTGAATTGATGGGAGGCACAATCGGCGTAAGAAGTACCGTGGGTGTGGGGAGCGTGTTCTGGTTCGAACTCAACTCGGCTACTGAGCCACGCCTTTCCATGGAAGGGGCCGAAACAACGACATTGGTCCAACTGCCTGTGCTAAACGGAGCGCAGCCACATTCCTTGCTCTACGTTGAGGATAACCCGGCAAACATGCAATTGGTCGAGGGAATCATTTCGCGCTACCCCGATATCCAACTGCTGACTGCGGTAAATGGGTATGACGGCATCGAGATTGCGCGCACATTTAAGCCGAACGTGATCATGATGGACATCAATCTGCCTGGCATCAGCGGGCTCGAAGCTCTGAAAATTCTGCGTAAGGATCCGGCCACTGCGCATATTCCAGTTATTGCCATCAGTGCCAATGCATTGCCACTCGACATCGATAGGGGATTGAAGGCAGGATTATTCCTCTATATAACCAAACCCATCAAGGTCAAAGAGTTCATGGAAGCAGTGAATATGGCGCTGGAATTTGCAGAAAAAAAAGTTGGTCAAAAAAATTAAACTATCCACCTACAAATAGTAGGGGGACAGCGCAGCTTAGATGCAGACGACTGAAGTCGTCTAACCGCACATGAACCAAATCATTAAGGAGTTGAAGAATAACTTCGGGTTGGACAGTTCAATCTGAACAGTTTCTATGCCATGGGGCTGCACTGGGCTTTGCCATGCATCACTCTGTAAGCTCTACACTTGGCTCCTCGAACCGAATAAATCCGGTAACTGGAAATTATTGGTTCTGATTTCCTAATTACGCACCATATCACCAAGAAACTGCCCCTTAAGTTTGTGCACATAATTCACATCTTGAGTGTGCTAGCGAACAGATTATCTTAGAGAGGAACGATATCATTTTCAAATTATTTTAAGAATAGCTTATGAAATCTAATCAGAGAATTAAAGTTAAGCTAGGAAAATTGCCAAAACCATCTAAAACTGCCACCCCTTTGTCTAGAACACTAGCTCATAGCGAGCAGATAAAGGACGTTGTGGTGGAGTGTGCCGAAGAGTTGTCATCTGTCAATATTGCTCTCGAGCAAGAACTTGCAGATCAAGAACAGCCCGCAGGGGTTGAAAAAGCCCTTGAAATAAGCGGAGAAATTGAAATAAAAGTACAAGATGCAGCTGAACAATTGGCAGCAGTTAATATTGCGCTAGAGGGCGAGATCAAAGAGCGAGAGAGGCTAGAGCACCAGTTAGTCTCGGTCAAAGCGCAAGAGGAATCGGCACGTCATGCTGCGTTTCACGATCCATTAACCGGCCTTCCCAACCGCGTACTTTTCAATGACAGGCTTGAACACGGCTTATCGCAAGCAAATCGACACGGCTGGAATCTGGCAGTCATGTTTGTGGATCTGGACGAATTCAAAAATATTAATGATCAGTATGGGCACGATGTAGGAGATACTGTGTTGCAGACCATCTCGCAGCGACTCAAGGAGACTACTCGTGTTGACGATACAATCAGCCGCCACGGTGGTGATGAATTTTTGTACTTGCTGATGGAAATTAACAATATACGAGATGCCACGTTGGTCGCGAAAAAAATTATTGAAGCTATTCAAAAGCCATGCAACATAGGTACGCGCGACCTCGTAATAAGGGCAAGCATCGGAATCTCAATGTTCCCTAAACATGGCAAGTCTGCGAACGACTTGATTAAGAGCGCGGACAAGGCAATGTACCAAGCCAAGCGGCTTAAATCCGGATATGCAATTGCCCGCTGATAGCGAATTTCCATCAAAAATCAGGAAACGCGAACCTATGACCTCTTTTCGCTGTTCTATATTTGAGGTAATACTCCGCTGTAAATTGAAATGAATATTTGATTGAGATACTTGGATCTGTAGCTTTTTTCTACAACAGTAAATGCAACCCACCGTGCCATCTAGTCCGATGCTTTTTTAGTGGTTCATTTCAAAAATATACAGGCGGGTCAATCAGTGGTGCAACTAAGTCTTAATAATCGAAAGGGAACATTGTCAACCTATATTGGCCGCTCTCAACGAGTAAAAAACGCGCCTGTTCCAAGGCAAGCGTGGGTCATCGTGGTCTTTCCGATGGAAGCCAGTGTGGTTGGGACACACAAGATCAAGGGTGTGTCATGAGTTGCCCGTTTTTTGGATCTGCCGGATCAAGCAACCTGCTCTGATGAATTCCAAACCTGCCGTTCCGCCTGCATCCCCTCTGAATGCCCGAAATACGTCATTCGAGACCGAACGCGACCAGATCAGCCAGAATATTGAGGCCGTTCTGGAGTTCTATAAGCGTGAAGAACAAAAGGTTAGTCATTGGCAACGGATCCTCGAGCGCATCAGCCTTTTTATCGGACAGCCGGTTTTTATTGGCTTCATTCTGCTTTTTGTCGCATTCTGGATGCTCGCCAATATCGTACTGCGCCAGTTTGGTATGGCTGAATTCGATCCGGCGCCGTTTTTCTGGCTACAGGGAATTGTCGGTCTGGGTGCGTTGTTAACAACAATCGTGATTCTGACCAAGCAAAATCGGCTCTCCAAACTCGAAGAACGAAGGGCGCATCTGGACCTGAAAGTGACGCTATTGACAGAGCAAAAGGCCGCCAAGCTTATCGACCTTCTGGAAGAGCTTAGGCGCGATTTGCCTAATGTCAGAAACCATAATGATCCTGAGGCGGCAGCACTACAGCAGTCAATGAATCCGGATCTTGTACTTGCTGCACTGGATGAATGTAGCGAGCCGAACGAGCAATTGAAGTCCGTTGGAGAAGCTAAACAGGACAGAGACTGAGGTTTCCCCACGAATCAGGCAGTATTAAGTTCAAGTGCGGTAGCATCATGAGCCTGTTGAGTAGCTCTTTAATACCAGCCCACGCATTGCTCAGGGAAGCCAGTAATTTTAAATTATCGATTACTTTGGACGTAATCCCAAAACGGCCGAACGAGTGGAGGTGCCTGCGAAATATGTGCTAAATTTTTGGCAATTTGTTCGCCCGAAAAATGCGTTTTGCAACAGTCACACTGATGAGGACAGCCGCACCAACTACAATTCCAGTCAGGATATTTAGCAGCACAGGTGCCCCAATATTCACTATCGAACTAATAATGCCACTGTCGCTATGTGCCAAATTGTGGATCAATTCAGATACACCAAATATGCCATGGATGAGAATACCCCCACCTACCATAAACATGGCAACCGTGCCAACGATGGATAGGCTCTTCATCAGGTAAGGGGCAATTTTCAAAATAGCTCTTCCTATGCAACGCAGAGTTTTGCGAAGTAAATTCGCACCGCTTTTTTGACTAAGGTATATCCCACCATCATCCAGCTTAACGATACCAGCCACCAAGCCGTAGACACCGACAGTCATAATTATGGCTATTGTCGTAAGTACCGCAACCTGCTTCCAAAACGATTCCATCGCAACTGTTCCTAGTGTAATCACAATAATTTCAGCAGACAGGATAAAGTCAGTACGGATCGCTCCTCGAATCTTGTCTTTCTCGAAAGCGGCCATATCGACACCACGATTGGCGAGCGCTTCCACATGTTTAATGTGATGCACATTGATTTCTGCTTTGCTTTGCATCACCTTATGTGCAAGCTTTTCAAATCCTTCATAACAAAGGAATGCTCCACCCAACATTAACAATGGCGTCACTGCCCATGGAATAAAGGTGCTAATAGCAATTGCAGCAGGCACCAAAATGAATTTGTTTTTGAGTGATCCTATTGCAACCGCCCAGACAACGGGTAATTCTCGGTCGGCCGTGACGCCTGTCACCTGTTGAGCATTAAGCGCTAGATCATCCCCGAGTACCCCTGCAGTTTTTTTAGCTGCGACTTTGCTCATTACAGCAACATCATCCAGAATCGATGCAATGTCATCGATTAGGGTTAAAAGGCTGGTTCCCGCCATGTTAAAAATCCCGGTTTAATTGACTGATGCGTAGACTGGCATAAATATTATGCCTATAAGGTAAGGACGCAAATCACGTCAATTACGGTGTTTACAATCATATTTTTTTAAATCGGCGCTTTGTCCCCATTACTTATAGAACGGGATTTTAAGAAAATTAAGCGCAATCGAAAATTAAGTGGCTGGCTGCGAAAACTGAACTGAAGCCGAATCTGAACCGCCCAAAATTGAACTATTTACTATAATTTTTATTAAAAAAAATTACTTATGGATAATTTAATCCGGGCTGGTACCGAACGCAGGGTAAAAGCGGAGCTGCAGCATGTACCAAAAAGCCTCAGTATGGCCAGAGAAGCCCGCTTGGGGCAGCGGATGGGGTAAATCTCTATGCTAAAACTGCCTCTGAGGGCATCACTATGGCTTAAGATGGGCCAATTCGACCTATCCTGAACCGGTTCCCGATGCGGCACCCCGCCCCTTTGCCGCTTATTGGCTTTCTCCAGGCAATCATTTGATGATTGAAAATACAGTTGCACCGAGGGCTGTTTTCATTCAATCGCTCATTGGGACAGTATAAATGTCACCAACTTCTCGATATTTTCATCCGATACCCGAGGGGAATACGGTGGCATTGCGATTCCACCGGTTACCTCCGTCCAATTACCTTTGCCGCCCGCCTTCACCTTTGCAATCAGACGTGCCTTGGCTTCATGGTCACCCTTGTAGCGTTTGCTTACATCACGCCATGCGGGGCCAACTAACTTGGTTTCGATCTTGTGACAAACTAGACAGCCGCTTTTGTTAGCTAAGGCCAGTCCCTCCTCACGACTCAGCGACCCGCCCTCCATGCCGTCATTCACCGTAGGTGGCATTTCGGTCTTCGCCGGAGAGGAGGGCTTAGAGGCAACAGATTCTAGCACTGCCTTTTCCGGCACCTTTCCCTTTGTGGGCGTGAGCATTGGTTGCCCGGTAATAATAGGAGAGTTTTGTTCTGCGCTCGGTACCTTTTTACGGCTAACCAACTCGTCCTTTATGTCGTCATTTGTCTTCGGGAGCTTGCCTATCTTTTCAGGTGCAGTTGGAGTGGCGACCGTCGATGCTGGCAATGTCATTTCCGATACCTTGTCCTTTGTGGGTGAGGCCATTGATGACTGATCGGTGGTAGCAACGGTAGTGTTGTGCTCAGCTAAAGGTGGCGATGCTGAGACTGCTGTGGACTCCTTTTCGCTCTTATTTCCGCACGCCGATAACATCAGCACGGCAATGGCAATAACAAATCTCGACTGTTTCATATCCACCTCATTTTGTTGATGTACTCATTCCTTGCCTATTAGGTGGCAAGATGAACGTTTTGAATATAAACCCAATTGATGTAGATTAGCAATAGCTGCTACCTATTGCTGCACCCTAACGATATTCGGTTGACACTCTGCTTAAAAATCTTACAATTCCCGTAGGTACAGCTCTCCAATGGTTTAGTTCAACAAGGTTTTTCCGCCGCATGGGTGGACTTTGCTCATGGCCCCTTCTCTTTCTGTAATGACTCAATAATGTCTCGCATCAACTGACGGACTCTAAACAGTGGCCAGCTACGGACGGGGATATGATCACACGGGACGGGACAACCAGTGTAGTGAAGAGCCTTTGATGGAATTTATAATCAGGCTGCAAACCGCGTAGTTACCGGGTTTAATATGTTTCAATTAGCGTGCAACACTACACTAGTCACAAAGTTTTTCCATCCAACTCATCCATGAACCCCTGCAATTCCTTCGGCAACGGTGCACTTAGTTGCATAGCCTCAGCCGTCAGCGGATGGGTGAAAGTAATGCTGTGCGCATGCAGGAACATGCGCTTTAAGCCCTGCTTTATCAATTCTTTGTTTCGCGAGAAATCGCCGTACTTATCATCGCCCGCGATGGGAAAACCCAGATGAGCAAGATGCACACGAATTTGGTGGGTGCGTCCAGTTTTAAGCTGAGCTTCAAGCAAGCTGAATTCAGGCCAGCTTTTTTGCAGGGTAAAGATGGTATGCGAAGTTTGCCCATCTTCGCGCACCATTACGCGTTTCTCACCATTCTGAGTGTTAAATTTATGTAGTGGTAATTTAACGTGCTGCTTAACATTCTGCCATTTGCCTAATACTAAGCACAGGTATCGCTTGTCATTTTTTCCATCGCGCATCTGCTCGTGCAGGTGAACTAGGGCAGAGCGCTTCTTCGCCAGTAACAGCACGCCCGAAGTTTCACGGTCCAGGCGATGAACCAGTTCCAGGAACTTGGCTTGCGGACGGGCACTACGCAATTGTTCAATAATGCCGAAGCTAACCCCACTTCCGCCATGTACCGCTACTCCAGATGGCTTGTCGATCACCAACAGTGCATCGTCTTCGTACAGAATAGGAAATTCAAGTGCTGGGACATAGTCACGATCTTGCGCTTCAGCTACCCGCACCGGCGGAATACGCACATGATCGCCCAGTTGCAGGCGATAAGTTTGATCCACACGCTTCTTATTCACGCGCACTTCACCGCTACGCAGAATACGATAGATATGGCTCTTGGGGACACCCTTAAGATGTTTGCATAGAAAATTATCTATACGCTGATCGCAGCTACCCTCGTCAATATTGGTCCAGGTTACAGATTCTTTGCGTAAATCATTCATTATGCTTATACTTCCCGATAACGCGTATTGGCTAACGGAAAAACGGGATGCGAATTCCCCGTGAGTGTGGAGCAGGCAACAATGCCGCCGCCCCGTTCCAACGCAATCCGGTTAATGTCACTCACCGGAAGAAGCAGTGATAGTAATTGATTTGCGCGCTCAAAGCACCTGTGGATTTTTTTCCGTGTCGCCCCTATAACAAAATTGGCGGCACCTGTTAATTATTAACAAGCTAATAACGAGAACAATATTTTGAACAACCGTCGGCATCGCTATATCAGCATTGTTTGCACGGCTCTTATTCGCTTTCTCGCGCGCGGTTAGCCGTGTGTAGACTTGTTCTGCCCGTGTCAGAGCGCGGGAGAAAATATAATGAAACGCATGTTATTCAATGCGACACAAGCGGAAGAACTCCGTGTCGCCATTGTCGATGGTCAAAAATTGATCGACCTCGACATTGAATCCGCTGGCAAAGAGCAACGAAAAAGCAATATATACAAGGCCATAATTACCCGTATCGAACCCAGCCTGGAAGCAGCCTTCGTCGAATATGGCGGCAACCGCCACGGTTTCCTGCCATTCAAAGAAGTTTCCCCCATTAATTACCTGAATCAAGAAGGTAGCGGCCGTCCCAGCATCAAGGAAGCATTGCGCGAAGGCCAGGAACTGCTCATCCAGGTGGAAAAAGACGAGCGCGGCAATAAGGGAGCCGCCCTAACTACTTATATTAGTCTGGCTGGCCGCTACATAGTGCTGATGCCCAATAATCCCAGCGGTGGTGGCGTATCTCGCCGTGTCGAAGGCGAAGAGCGCAATGAACTGCGCGACATCCTGTCGCAATTGGAAGTGCCGCAAGGTGCAAGTATTATTGCGCGCACTGCCGGAATTGGCCGCAATCTGGAAGAGTTGCAATGGGATCTTAACTACCTCAAACAATTGTGGGATGCCATCGAAAGCGCGGCAAAAACCGAAAAGGCACCCTCGCTGATCTACCTCGAGAGCAGCCTGGTGGTGCGCGCCATACGCGACTATTTCCACCCTGAAATCGGTGAAATTCTAGTCGACACGGACGATATCTACCAACAGGCACGGGCTTTCATGAGCACGGTCATGCCAAACAATGTCCATGTAATCAAACGGTATCAGGATGACGTACCTTTGTTCTCGCGCTTCCAGGTTGAACATCAGATCGAATCGGCGCATGCACGCCAAGTAAATCTTCCCTCCGGTGGCGCCATTGTTATTGATCATACCGAAGCACTCACCGCAATCGATATCAACTCAGCACGCGCCACGCGCGGCGCGGATATAGAGTCGACCGCGCTCAATACCAATCTGGAAGCTGCCGAAGAAATTGCACGGCAGATGCGCCTGCGCGATTTGGGTGGTCTGATCGTGATCGATTTTATCGATATGGAAAGCACCCGCAACCAGCGTGAAGTGGAAAATCGCTTGCGCGATGCCTTGCATTATGACCGTGCGCGTGTACAGACTGGGAAAATCTCGCGCTTCGGCCTGCTGGAACTGTCGCGCCAACGCCTGCAACCTAGCCTGGAAGAAACCAGCCACACACCCTGTCCCCGTTGTAACGGCATCGGCCATATCCGCGGCATCGAATCTTCCGCCTTGCACATCCTGCGTATCATTCGGGAAGAAGCGATGAAAGAACACAGTGCCGCTATCCACGTGCAAGTGCCATTAGATGTCGCCACCTTCCTGCTTAATGAGAAGCGCGCTGAGATCCACCAAATCGAATCGCGGCTAAAGGTGGTCATTACGCTGATTCCTAATGCCAGTATGGAAACCCCCCACTATACCGTGACCCGTTTGCGCCAAGACGACATGACCGCCGAAAACTTGCAGGCCAGCTACAAGCTGGTGGCGATACCGGAAGCAAACCATATCACTGCCAAAGCCGCGCAAGAAGCCAAGCCGCAGCGCCCCCAAGCCGTAGTTCAAGGTGTCACGCCACCGCAGCCAGCACCAATGCGGGCAGTCCGGGGTGCCACGCAACCTTCTATTTTCACCAAGCTGATAGGCTGGCTCAAGTCACTGGGTGCGGAAAAAACTCCCGAAAAGCTGATCCCTAAACCGCGCACCCATAATCCGCCTCGACGTGAACGAGAAAGCCGTAGCCCAAGTGGTAACCGCCCGGATAGTAATCGACCAGAAGGCAGCCGTCAGCGCAATAATCCGCGCCGTGACCGTGAAGAAGCGCATCCACGCATAGAAAAAACTGTGCAAACAGCACCCAAAACACAGGAACCGCGCGCTGCACGTCCGCCCCGGCCACCACGCGTACCAGTCGAAACAGCGGTATTGGAAAGCATAGCAAAAGTCGCAACTATAGCTGAACCAGCGGAAGAAAATAGTCAGAGCACTGGACGCAAGCGCGGTCGGCGCGGTGGCCAGCGCGAACGCGAACGGCGTGATCAGCAGGCAGCCGGCCAATTAGCAGGTGAGCAGTCTATCCTGACCGAAACTACGCCGAGTACTGTAATGAATGCCGTTGAAACCACACGCCACAGCGAACCTGCTGAGCCACAAAATATTCAAAATATAGAACCGCGCCAACTTCCTGTTGAGCAGGCAATTACATCAAATCAGGCCAGCCCTGCAACCAATGACAACGGGTTGGTGCAGATCGAAACTGACGCAATCAAACGCTCTACAGCGGCGGCTACTGCCCAGGTTGAAACTGCACCGCCAGCGTCACGTCGCCGCTCGCGTCCACGTGAAATTTACAGTATGGAAAACAACGAGCCGCTGGTGCAAATCGAGACTCAACAAACTTTGAACTTATAGTTGAACCAGTAGCATTGCACCAAATGTATATTATGCAAAATAATAAAGCCGCACAGTATAACTGCGCGGCTTTATTATTTTTCCTGCATCATTCGACATCAAAAATATACGCAACAAACACAACCCTTTACTTTACATAAGGGACTTCTGAATATGCCGTAACAAACCCTCTGACGCATCCTCCACCATATCAAGTACACGCTCGAAACCGTCTGCCCCACCATAATACGGATCGGGAACTTCACGCTCGTCATGCCGGCTCGCATATTCCAGAAACAATCCCAAACGTCCTCGCTCCATCACCGGACATAAACGTTGCAAAATACCAAGATTGGCACAATCCATCGCCAGCACATAATCGAAACGAGTAAAATCAGCAACCTCAACCTGTCGCCCACGCAACATACTCATGTCGTATCCGCGCTGTAATGCAGCGCGCTGCGTTCGCGTGTCCGGCGGTTTGTCTATATGATAATCATGCGTACCTACCGAATCAATCAGGATGTGCTGTACCAACCCCGCTTCCTCAACACGTGCGCGGAAAACTGCTTCAGCAGTGGGTGATCGACAGATATTTCCCATGCAGCAAAATAAAACGCTAACTTTTTTCAATTATTCTACTCATTACAATAAAAAACGTATTGTAATGTATCAGCAATTCAAATTCTCCAACTCAAAGTGGGGACATAAATACACTCTCCCGCAGCTTCTTCAACTGGTCGCGCAATTCACTGGCACGCTCAAATTCGAGGTTTTTCGCTGCCTGCAGCATTTCTTTTTCCAGCCGTTTAATTTCCTTGGCAAGGTCACGTTCACTCATCGCCAAGTATTTGGCCTGATCTTGTTCTATTTTCAGTTGCTTGCGCGCAGCATCTGGCTCATAGTTGCCCTCAATGATGTCCTTGATGCGCTTCTGCACACCTTGGGGAATAATGCCGTGCTGTTCGTTGTGCAATAGCTGCTTGTTCCGCCTGCGCTCGGTCTCGTCGATGGCACGGCGCATCGAATTGGTAATTTTATCAGCGTAGAGTATTGCGCTACCGTTGATGTGGCGCGCAGCGCGGCCTATAGTCTGAATGAGTGCACGCTCCGAACGCAAAAAACCTTCCTTGTCAGCATCAAGTATGGCTACCAGTGACACCTCGGGGATGTCCAATCCCTCGCGCAGCAGATTAATGCCGACCAGCACGTCGAACATGCCCAAACGCAGATCACGGATGATTTCTACCCGCTCAACGGTCTCAATATCTGAATGCAGGTAACGCACTTTAATGCCGTGCTCGGAAAAGTATTCGGTGAGATCTTCTGACATGCGCTTGGTCAGCGTGGTGACCAGCACTCGCTCCCCCTTGGCAGTACGCAGATTAACCTCAGACATCAAATCATCCACCTGATGTGTGGCCGGCCGCACTTCAATCTGTGGATCAACCAATCCAGTCGGACGCACCAATTGTTCCACCACTTGCCCGGTATGCTCTGCCTCAAAAACAGCCGGTGTAGCAGAAACAAATATGGATTGACGCATTACTTGTTCAAACTCGTCAAAACGTAGCGGACGGTTATCCAGTGCGGATGGCATTCGGAAACCGTAGTTGACCAGATTTTCCTTGCGCGCCCGATCACCTTTGTACATGCCGCCGATCTGCGGGATGGTAACGTGGCTTTCATCTATAAACATCAGCGCATTGGGCGGTAGATAATCAATCAGCGTAGGTGGTGGTTCACCTGCCTTGCGTCCAGACAGATGACGCGAATAATTTTCGATTCCTTTGCAAAAACCGATCTCGTTCAGCATTTCCAGATCGTGGCGAGTACGCTGTTCGATACGCTGCGCTTCCACCAATTTATGTTCGCGCTGAAAGAAATCTATGCGCTCAGCCAGCTCAACCTTGATGGTTTCTATGGCCTGTAATGTGGTGCTGCGCGGCGTGACGTAATGACTGGACGGGTACACGGTAAAACGCGGCACGCGGCTCAAGATATGGCCGGTAAGTGGATCAAATAGCGACAAGCTTTCCACTTCATCGTCGAACATCGTCAGTCGTAATGCATGTTCGCTATTTTCAGCCGGAAAGATGTCGATTACATCGCCGCGCACTCGAAAATGCCCATGCGAAAAATCCACATCGTTACGCTCATACTGCATCTCTGTGAGACGCTTGATTGCGTCCTGCCGTACTAATTTTTCATGCTCACGCAGGTGCAAAATCATCCCGTGATAATCCACCGGGTCGCCGATACCATAGATGGCCGAAACGGTGGCCACAATCACCACGTCCTGTCGCTCCAGCAGGGATTTGGTAGCCGACAAGCGCATCTGCTCGATCTGCTCATTTATACTGGAATCTTTCTCGATAAACATATCACGCGATGGAACGTAAGCCTCTGGCTGGTAGTAATCGTAATAGGAGACGAAATATTCCACGGCGTTTTCAGGAAAAAAATCGCGCATTTCAGAATACAACTGCGCCGCCAGCGTCTTATTTGGTGCCATGATGATGGCCGGTCGCCCCAATTGGGCGATTACGTTCGCCATAGTGAATGTTTTACCGGAGCCCGTCACACCAAGCAGAGTTTGAAACGACAGCCCCTCATTTATCCCCTCAACCAATTGCGCAATCGCAGTGGGCTGATCGCCCGCTGGTTCAAAAGGCTGGTGCAAAAAATATGGGCTATTGGGAAAAGTCTTAATCACGGTATAATTTCAGCCAAATTTGAATTAAAAATTTTAAAATACGGGACAGTTTACTCTGAACCCATAAGGATACAATCTTGGAACTATCGAAGCGCGTACAAGCAATCAAACCCTCCCCCACTCTCGCCGTTACCGCGCGAGCTTCCAAATTGAAGGCGGAAGGAAAGGACATTATCGGGTTGGGAGCAGGCGAACCCGATTTCGATACTCCGCAGCATATCAAGGATGCGGCTATAGCCGCGATCAACAAGGGTTTCACCAAATACACCGCAGTGGGAGGTACACCCTCTCTGAAGCAGGCTATCGTCGCCAAGTTCAAACGCGACAATGGGCTGGATTACACATCGAAACAGATCCTGGTTTCCTGCGGCGGCAAGCAAAGTTTTTTCAACTTGGCGCTTGCCTTAATCAATCCCGGCGATGAGGTAATTATCCCGGCGCCTTATTGGGTATCCTATACGGATATCGTGCTCATCGCAGAGGGCAAACCGGTAATCGTGCAGGCAGGCATCGAACAAGACTTCAAGATGAGCGCTGCACAATTAGCTGCGGCTATCACAACCAAAACAAAAATAGTGGTAATCAATAGCCCAAGCAACCCATCCGGTGCAGTTTACAGCCTGGAAGAGTTACAAGCTTTGGGCGAAGTGTTGCGCAAACATCCTCAGATACTGATAGCCACCGATGATATGTATGAGCACATTGCGTTGCGTGACGAAAAATTCGTCAACATTCTGAATGCCTGCCCCGATCTTTATTCACGCACTATGGTCCTGAATGGCGTGTCCAAATCTTATGCAATGACAGGCTGGAGGATCGGTTATGCCGCAGGGCCAGAACACATCATCACGGCAATGGAAAATGTGCAATCACAAAGCACATCCAATCCCACTTCGATTTCGCAAGTAGCTGCGGAAGCAGCCTTGAACGGGGATCAGGGCTGCATTGCGCCGATGCTCAAAGCATTCCGCGAGCGACATCTTTACGTAGTGGATGCGCTGAACAAAATTCCCGGTGTCAAATGTATAACGAGTGGAGGGGCGTTCTATGCTTTCCCCGACGTGCGTCCGGTTATTGCGGCTTTGCACCAGAAAAGCATCATCAAAGAAGCTACCGACGTAGCGTTGTCCGAATACCTGCTGGAGCAGGCTGGTGTGGCCATAGTGCCTGGCTCGGCTTTCGGCAGTGAAGGCTACATTCGTCTGTCTTTCGCCACCTCGATGGAGAATTTGAAAAATGCGATTAGCCGAATCTCCAAGGCATTTTCATAATTCCATTTTGTTTCATTCCTCGCAAACGCTGCCAATTAACGCCTCGTGCTCCAGGCTGGCTCGGTAAGAGTACCGGACAATACCAGCGGCACGCTGCCCAAGTCAGCGCGAATTTTCAAATCGACATTTAACCGTCCTGATAATTGCTTGTTCGCTGCAACATCGACATAGCCATTTGCACTCATTACACCAGCTGAAATTTTAATCTGGCGCAGATGCTTTCTGTTGTTATCTATCTGTAGCACACCACTCAATTCGTCAAAATGTGTGCGACCGCTGGACGCAACCTTGCGGGTGGGCATGCGTGAAGTTTCTACCATATCAATGGTATTGATAAGCCCCTTCTTTACCAAGAATTTGCCATCCAGATGCGGGGTTTTAGCCAGCAGGGGAAGTTTCTCCCCACGCAGAATAAAATTAGCGTCACCGTCCATTTCACCAGCAATGCCGAATTGCGGCAACACATCATGCAGTTCCATAGCCTTTACATTCACAAGCCCTTGCATTTGCCAGCCCTTCAACCAAGTCAGGTGCGCACTGCCTGTCAGCATGCCGCCATACAAACGCCCGTCGATTTCATGGAACTTGATTTCGCCTACGCCCAACTCGCCTTTTACGGTCAGCTCGTTGAACAAAATGTCCGGCAACAGCGGCACATAACCTTGCTTGATAGCCAATGCGATCTGCCAGCGGGACTGCTGCGGCTGTAGCTCTATGCTAAGCTTGCCATCCACGCTCTTCAATACTGCCTTGGCGAAATGTCTTTGCCCATCAAAATTCACCACACCATTTACAGGCGGCAGACTAAGTTCATCGTCGCTGACACGCGCACGCTGCAACACCATGCGCGCTACTGGATAATGGGTGTCACCGCCTGCGGTCTGTAGCCACAATAACGCCTTATCGAAATTCTCAGCACTAAGTATAAGATCGCTGATTTCCAGACTGTGAATCGCTTTAATCTCGCTTAATAATGCAGAAAAATCGAAATTCAGCACAACACTGCTCGCTTTTAACTCCTGGCTCCCACCTATGGATACATCCTCCAACTCCAGTTTCGGCTGGGGAAGCAATGTCGCACGCAAATGGCCGACATGTACCGGTTGCTGCAGTTGAGCGGACAATTTCTGCTCAATTTGCGTGACATAGCCCTGCATCGGCCAAACATAAGGCAGCAAAGCGGCCAGTAGAAATAGCAGCACAATCAAGCCAGCCGCTATCTTGCCCCAAGGCAACGGCTTACTACGTGTTATGGCGACTCGCTGAACAGCCTTCATTTCCGGCACTTGAGCGGCCTGTGTCTTAGCTGACACTTCCATTTTTGCCTCGGCCATAGTCTGCGCCGCTTCTTGTTCAACTCTAATTTTTGCCGCGTCCTGCTCAGCCTTGATGTGCGCCGCAGCTTCGTCACGTGCCTTCGCTTCCGCTTTTTCTTTGGCCAGCGTAGCTAAATGTTCCGCCTTGACTCTTATCGCTTCCTGCTCTTTTTTGATGCGTGTTACTTCAGCTTGGGCACGCATCTTAGCGTCCATTTCCACTTTTGCTTTGGCCTGTGCAGCCTCCTGTTTCATTATGATTCTTGCCGCTTCCTGCTCCCCCTTAAGGCGAGCCGTTTCGGCTTCGGCACGGGCCTTGGCTTTCGCTTCCACTTGTGATTTGGCTTGCTCGGCTTCCAGCTCAAATCTGACTTTTGACATTTCCTGCTCTGCCTTGAATCGAACTGCTTCAGCTTTCTTTTTTGCCTGTGCAGCCTCTTGTTCAGCTCTGATTCTTGCCGCTTCCTGTTCTTCCTTAAAGCGAGCCGTTTCGGCTTCAGCACGGGCCTTGGCCTTGGCTTCTACTTGTGATTTGGCTTGCTCAGCTTCCAGCTCAGATCTTACTTTTGACGTTTCCTGCTCTGCCTTGAGTCGAGCCGTTTCAGATTCGGCACGAGCCTTGACTGCAGCTTCCATTTCCACTTTTGTTTTAGCCTGCTCAGCTTCCTGTTTCGCTCTGACTTTTTCCGCTTCTTGCTTTGCCTTAAAGTGCAGAGCTTCAACTACGGCACGCGCTTTAGCTTCCGCGTCCTCTTTTACCTGAGTAGCTTCCTGTTCCGCTTTGATTTGTGCAGCATCCTGCTCTGCCTTGATACGCACAGCTTCAGCTTCGGATCGAGCCTTGGCTAATGCTTCCGCTTCCTCTTTTGCCTTGACCAGCGCAGCTTCCAATTCCGCTTTTATTTTTTTCGTTTCTTGTTCTGCCTTGAGGCGAGCCGTTTCAGCTTCCGCTTTTGCCCTAGCCAATGCAGCTTCTTGTTCCGCCCTGATTCTTGTCGCTTCCTGCTCTGCCTTGAGGCGGGATGCTTCAGCATCAGCATGCGCCTTGGCTTCCGCTTCCACTTTTGCTCTGGCCTGCGCAGCTTCCCGTTCCGCCCTGATTCTCGTCGCTTCTTGCTCTGCCTTGATACGCACAGCTTCAGCTTCGGATCGAGCCTTGGCTAATGCTTCCGCTTCCTCTTTTGCCTTGACCAGCGCAGCTTCCAATTCCGCTTTTATTTTTTTCGTTTCTTGTTCTGCCTTGAGGCGAGCCGTTTCAGCTTCCGCTTTTGCCCTAGCC
>NZ_CAKMHQ010000004.1 GCF_927312905.1 Candidatus Nitrotoga sp. 1052 | reverse complement strand
ACGAGTAAAAAATTTGAGCGCGGCATATAGTTGATATGTAAGCGATAATTTTTTTGAGTAACGCCGTATTTTGACGAAAATTGGATTTTTAGAGGTGCCCTATAATTAATAATTTATATAATTATACTACTCCCATATATTGCTTTTCCTATAAAACAAAATCACGTGCAAGCATTGGGCTATGTCGAATACAATCAGATGTTTTCTATTCCTAAGGATGCGACTTAAAAAATAATCAATATCTGTAAAAGTAAGATTGCCGCCTACCTTTAGGCTTTCTTAAATGTATGCTGCTTTATAACCTGAGTAAGTATTGAACCCATTACAATTAACTATTACTATGCCCAAATATATTGGGCCTAATTCCATGTCTAAAAAAATAATTCCAATTATCGATTATCGTCATTCTAAGGCAGTTCCGGTCATCCCCGCTGTTATAGAAGAGCCGAATGGACTTATCGGTGACGCGTTTGGACGTCCATTACAGGATTTGCGCATTTCACTCACAGATCGTTGCAATTTCCGATGCGTATATTGCATGCCTGTAGAGGCATTCGGTAAAGATCATGTATTTATGCCACGGGCTTCAATGATGACTTTTGAAGAAATCACTCGCGTCGCACAAATTTTCGTTAACCATGGCGTTCAGAAAATCCGCCTTACGGGTGGTGAACCCCTATTACGCAAGCATGTAGAAAATTTAATTGAGATGCTTGCAAAGCTGAAAACATACGATGGCAGCGATTTGGATCTGACGCTGACTACTAATGGTGCGTTACTCGGAAGAAAAGCTCAATCCCTGAAAGATGCAGGATTAAATCGTGTTACGGTCTCGCTGGATTCGCTAGATGATGCCACTTTCAAGCGCATGAACGGCGTTGATTTTCCTGTGTCGGACGTTCTGCGCAGTCTGGATGTCGCCCACTCAGTAGGCCTCGGCCCAATCAAGGTAAACATGGTTGTCAAAAGTGGCATGAACGACCAGGAAATCGTACCTATGGCACGCTATTTCAAAGACTCCCCCTTCATACTGCGATTCATCGAATACATGGATGTAGGGTCCTCTAACCAATGGGAAATGGGCGAGGTGATTCCATCTGCCGAAGTAGTGCGACGAATTTCAGCTCACATGCCACTTGAAGAAATCGAACCAAACTGCACCGGCGAGACTGCAGAGCGCTGGCGCTACCAGGATGGCGGGGGTGAAATCGGAGTTATCTCAAGCATCACCAAGACCTTTTGTCACGAATGCGTTCGTGCCAGGTTGTCAACCGAAGGCAAGCTATATACCTGCCTCTTTGCGGAGAGTGGCCACGATTTGCGAGCACTAATGCATAGCGGAAAAACAGATCAAGAAATTTCTACTGCCCTTGCACATCTATGGCGGTTGCGCGCGGATCGCTATTCAGAGTTACGGAGTGCAAACACAAAGAGCAAGACTCAAGCAGGCAAGAAGATTGAAATGTCTTATATTGGGGGCTAGTTTGCAAGTACGCATCCGTCTGTAAGGTGCGTCAAAATCTTATCCAGACGGTATTACCCATATCAAGCGAAACCGAAAATCCGTCTGGTAATTATGCTGTCACCTTCAAAGCTTTAAATAACTGCCAAACTTAGCAAAGGACACTTCATGGAATCTAAGCCTTCCTTCTTGTCCACCCTTGAAACAATGGGTGATTACGACCCTAATTCAATGCCGGTGGAACAAGCACGCCAGCTTATCCAGCAATTTCTCGCGCCACTCGCGGAGTACGAATCGATTAACCTGAGCGATGCATTGCATCGCACGTTGGCAGCAGACATACATTCCCCTATGAATGTGCCGCCGCACGACTATTCAGCAATGGATGGTTACGCTGTGCGCAGCGATGACTTGGCAAAGGCTCCTGGCCGACTCGCTATTATTGGCAGTGCCTATGCTGGACGAGTCTTTAAGGGTCATGTTGCGGCAGGCGAATGCGTGCGCATTATGACTGGCGCCCTCATTCCTGAAGGCTGTGATAGCGTGGTGATGCAAGAGCACGTTCAGGTCGCCGGATCCTTTATTGAAATAGGAGAAGGACACCTCCGTGGTCAGAACATTCGCTTGGTCGGGGAAGATATCACGCAGGGCGCTACGGTGCTGACTCGCGGACAGATCATTCGCCCCGCCGAGATGGGCCTGCTGGCTTCGCTTGGTTTCAGCGATGTCAAAGTTTACCGCAAACTAAAAGTTGCGTTATTTTCAACCGGTGACGAATTGCAGCAACCAGGAACACCGTTGGCTCCTGGTCAAATATATAACAGTAATCGCTATACTCTGCTAGGTATGTTGGGTGAACTAGGCGTGGAAATTATCGACATGGGTACCGTTCGTGACGACAAAACCAGTCTCAAAGTAGCGTTGCTAGACGCTGCAACGCGGGCTGATGTCATCATAACCAGCGGTGGAGTTTCAGTAGGTGAGGCTGACTACATCAAGCAACTGTTAGCGGAAATTGGCGAGGTCGTGTTCTGGAAAATAGCCATGAAGCCAGGCAAGCCACTTGCTTATGGCAAGATTGGGACTTGCCATTTTTTTGGATTGCCAGGTAACCCAGTTGCAGTCATGGTAACTTTCCAGCAGTTCGTTCGCGACGCTTTACGCACGCTTATGGGGCAGCAACCCAAGCTAATCATTGAGTTCCAGGCTATTTGCCTAAGCCCTATCCGAAAAGTTCCCGGACGAACCGAATTTCAGCGCGGCATTCTCAGTAAAGATAAAAACGGCGGATGGATAGTGCACACAACGGGCGCTCAATGCTCCGGCATTCTCAGCTCAATGAGCAAAGCCAATTGTTTTATTGTGTTACCTGCATCGCAGGGAAGCATTGAAGCAGGTTGCGCTGTCCAAGTACAGCCATTTTAATCAGACCATATCAAGCATGGTCTGCACATACACCAAGCCATTCCGTGCAAACTTTGCAGATGAAAATTATCCGTTCCAGATATTACTTTCATAACCAAACTATTCATTATGGATAAAAATACTATCCTGATAAATAGTCTAAAATATTGGTTCATCCGACTTTCCTATGGGTAGCCTGAACCGGATACAGATCAAGACCGC
>NZ_CAKMHQ010000003.1 GCF_927312905.1 Candidatus Nitrotoga sp. 1052 | reverse complement strand
TATAAAAAACAATATGTTACGCTGCCTCAAAACTCGAAGTCCGACAGTCTGCTAGAATCGTCGGGAAATTTTTTCGGGACGGTTACGCAGTTCACATATATAACTTATTTACCATTTTTCAGGTTGGCTGGTGTATTTACGTTTTTGATATGCAAAAGCACCCCGCCGGGCTGTAATGCGATAGTTTCAATAATCCCTCCACCTAGAATAGATAGGTTCCGGGCGAGCGCTGCATTGTTGGCTTGCCGTGGATTGAATAATAAGTGGGTAATGCTGCGCAGCATGGTTAGCTGAGTCTGCGGGTCCTGGGCTGCGGGGGGTAAAGGCAAGGTATCGCATTTACACGCGATCATAGTACGGCTTGGCCATTGGCTGGCTACACGTAAAAGAACAGGATTTTTTTCGCTTTTGTCCTCTTCAGCGATTTTACGGGCATTTTCAGCCTCTTCAGCAAAAATATGAATTAATTGGTCTTCTTCAGATAGAAAGCCGGACTGTCGAATTTGGTAGTGCCTTTTATCTGCCTGCATAAATACTGTGGAAAGAATAATAATAAATAGCATCATCAAGCCACGTTGCTGCGCAAATCCCTTACCTGCGCGAACATGATGTACTTGTAACAACAAAGGAATTCCAAAATACAAAATAAGGCATAACGCAATTATGCCCCACGCCGAATCACTGGTAGTAATTCCCAGCGTCAACCCAATAAGAAAGGTGCGCCCCGTAAAATCTGACCATAGGTTGCGGTATTGTTTGATCACGACAATTACAAGCCCCGCAAGCATGAGCCCTCCTACTGCCCAGCTGACAGCTGGTATTTCACTGCCTAAAGATGATCCGAGCACAGTAATTGAAAGACTTTTAATAGGGTTTTGGAACCATTCGACGTAATTCCAACCTCTTAACATGAGTAAGGTAAAGAGAGCAGCAAAACTGACGCCGATAAAAAAGTACTTCTGCTGCTTCTGATCCAGTGGTTCTTTATACCATGACCAAAGTAGGGCTAATGGATAAGCCAGGCCAATGGGATGCAGACTTACGCTAAAGGCGCTGACCAGTAATTGGGAAAAATACCAGCCGCCACCTGGGCGAGGGTTTAAGCGATACTCCACATTCAACCATGCGCCAAATGCAAATGCCGGCAACAAGTAAATGCCGGGAGAAAGTGTATCAATTTGTTCCAGCATCAACGGCGATACAATCAGCAAGCCACTGGAAATTAATGCACTTTCAGCATTGACGCTGTGTCGGTTCCAAAAATAAAGTAACCAAATAGCAAAGGCTAGCAAAAGTGTAGTGAAAACTTTGGCAGCAAAAACATTGCCTGTCCAAAGAAATGCCACAGGTAAAAACAACAATGCGCGCAAATCGGGCGCGCCAAAAGTTACAACTGAAGCTGCCACCTGATCAGCTATTGACCATACTAATAAAAGTGATTTGGCAGAACCCTCATCTAAATTGTAAAGGTCTGGGCGCAACAAAAAAAGGATCGCCACACCCCATAATGACAACGAAAGATATCCCCAATAACGAAGAGGGATACGCGACAAGAGGGTATTAATGTTCATAATCAGCATTATTGTTTAGTTTAGGTGCACTATGCCTTGACAAGGTTAAGCGTAGGGTTTTATTATATCACTGCATTTTTATATCACTGAATTTTAGTAATTGCTGGTATCTCAAACTATCAATTGCCAGAAAGAATTCGGTTGCAGAGTAAATGTGCTTGAAAACATCCGAGTTCCGCTTAAAAAATTAGCAAAAAATATCTAAATATTTTAGATAAAAAACCGGGGGAGGAAATGCAAAATGCAAAGAAAGTCAATACCATCTAGATCCTTTTGGATTATTATAATTGCGGGATTTGTAACGGGTATGGGTAATGGCAGCGTGTTCGGAGCTGCCCTTATGTGTTGGATGGGGCGTGCAGGATTCGAAGATTGGGGTGGTGTTGGTGCTGGTTCATATATACCTACAACATTTAATGGTTTTATGACTTTCTGGATGCTTGCATTTGGCTTTGTGTTTTGTTTAATGCTGGCGCTTGGTTTAAAGCGTCACGATGTGATCGAAAATGCACGCCATGGTTAGATAGTGGATTGGTCTGTTTAAAAAGTTGCTTTAAAATCTGACGACTATAAATTAAGGAGGGGAAACATGCTACCAATAATAGCAGGGACGTTCTGCATGCTTTTGGCATTTTCTAGTATGTGGCTATCGTGGTATGTATTAATGCCGCACAAACGTATTCATTTGCCGGATGGTACTGATACTTTGGGTGAGGTGGTGGGCGGTACAGTGGGCGAGATAGTTCAAGAAGAGATAAATACGATAGCGCCGCATAAAACGTCAAGAAAATAACCCTTTAAAATTATAGTGGAATTAACGCAAATTGCGGCAGCCATTAAGACTGCCTAGAGCTAAAAAAGGAGATGCAGCATGATTCTTAAGTATTTGTTTGCTAAAAATGAGGCTATCCCGGTCGGTTCGGCGGCGATTTTCTTCGGTTTTTCTGCCATTATTTGGTTTATGATCGGAACCGGGTTGGGGTCATTCAACGCGGCCAAGCTTGCTTTCCCTGATTTTGTAACGGGGACGGAGATGTTTGCCTTCGGTCATATGCGTCAGGTGCATGTACTGGCGGTAATCTTTGGCTGGATTTCGATGGCGTTTGCAATGGCCATGATGTATATCACCCCGATACTGGGGAACACAAGGTTGTGGTCAGAAAAGCTTGGTTTGTGGAATTGCATGATGTGGAATATCTCCCTTCTTTTGGGTCTGACTCTGTTGTGGATGGGAGTGACCTCAGGGCGCGAATATTCTGACTTCCCATGGCCGCTGGATCTTGCTGTAGCTGCATTTATATCTATTCCTTTGGCGGTTAATGTATGGATGACCATAATAAAACGTCGCACCCAAGGTATCTATACGACTAACTGGTTTTTTGCGGCATCAACTTTTATGTTGATTATCGTATTTTTGGTTGGAAATCTACCGGAATATTTTCATCTTACTGGCCTAACCGAGGCTTACATGACGTGGTGGTTTGCGCATAACGTTTTGGGATTGTGGATTACTCCCGTTGCTGCAGCGATTGCCTATTATGTTATTCCAAAGGTGACTGGTAATCCATTGTATTCTCACCGTATAGGCCACTTACACTTTTGGTCGATTGTTGTGTTTTATTCAACTCCTGCCGCGCACCATTTGATGTCGGCCCCCTTGCCTGAGTGGCTAAAATCTTTCGCTTCTGTGGAAGGCGTTTTGATTCTGGTGCCAGCGATTGCATTTGTGTCAAACATACTCTTGACCATGCAGGGTAAATGGAACATGTTTGTCGAGAATCTTGAGGTGCGTTTTACCGTGGTCGGAGTGTTGCTGGCTATTCCACTCAACATGCAGGGTGGTTTCCAGCAAACGCGCTCGATCAACTGGTACATTCACGGTACAGGTTGGATGGTGGCGCACGCGCATCTTGCTTTGTTGGGGTTCTCGACGTTTCTTGAGGCTGCAGCCGTATATCTTGGTTTGCAAACATTGATGAAACGCAAACTATACTCGTTGACGTTAGGAAACCTGCATTTTTGGTTGTTGTTAATTGGATTCAGTACCTACTGGATATCAATGACGATTGCCGGGTTAATTCAGGGTGCTGGTAAAATTTATGAAGTGCCATACATTGATGTCGTGATCGCGGAGCATCCTTATATGATCGCCCGTTGGTTGGGCGGTACTATGGTATTTTCTTCAACCATTCTTTGGTTATACAACATGTGGATGACTGCGCGTGAAGGTACTGTTATTCCGGCCGGACGTATGCCACATGAATTGGCCTACGAACGTTAAACCTAAAACTTTAAGCCAGGATCTGGGGAGAAAATAATGAATTTTAGAGAGTATAGGATTGGTTCCAGAGCGTTTGGAGTAGCATTTGGGTTGTCGATGAGCATTACCTTGTTTTTTCCAAGTTTTGATCTTGCAGCTTCAATCGTCTCCGAGGTTGGCTTGGATAAGCAACTGACTTCGGGGTGGGATTCAGGCTGGCAAATTGCAGATCCATTGCTGAACGGATTGAATAAGCCATTGAAAGTGCTGGTCAGAAAAGATCCGAAAACCGGTGAACCGATGGAGCCGGTGTACGCTTATGTATATCCTGCAGGAACGTCATTGCCGAACGGTGTGACTCACACTGCTAACCTGGGTAAGGGAGTTGAGGAGCTTAGTGTCAAGCAAGGTCGCGTAACAGAAGCAAAAAAGGAGAACGGTGCTGTATTCCTAATTAAGAAGAGTGACCAATTGCTGACTTTTGAGGACAAGCCACTTTCATATATGGAAAATGCGACAGCCACAAAAGGCTGGACTCCAGATGAGGTTTTAAAACAAGCTGCAGATTCAGATGTTTTACACGCCGGATCTGGAAAAACCATGTTTGTACGAGAGGGTTGTTGGTGGTGTCATACATTGCTGCCTGAACAAACGCAAGATTGGCAAGTATTTGGCGCCCCCCCTATGCTAGGTGATTTTAATGGGGAATCTCCAACAGCATTTGGATCTGACCGCAAAGGACCAGATTTATTGCATGTGGGATCACGCAATGCGTCGAGAGAGTGGATGATGCTGCATTTCTTTAATCCGCGTTTAGTGCAACCGCATTCCATCATGCCGCGTTTTGATTATTTATGGGGCGAGGTCGACGCTGATGGTAAAAAAATTGATTTCAAAAAATGGCGTTCTGAGTACGATGAGTATCGGGAAGGTAAAATCACTACTCCTCCAGACGTGCCCATGTACGCTAAAGATAGCGAAATTCGGAACTTGATTGATTTTGTTGTAAATCTGAAATAATTTAAGGGGGACGATATGCCTTGGGTATTTAATGAACCGCTGGTAACTTTGACACATGAAGACACTGTAGCTCGATCCAAACAGCTTTGGGAGGCTGAGGATCTTGGTGGGATGACAGAGGATAACAATCGTTTACCTGTGCCTGTTGTTGTTCTTGTCTTGTTAACAATCGCAACGGCATTCTTGACTACTATTCCTCTATGGGGGCAGCGTCCAACAGCTGCTATTTACGTTGATTATATTAAAGCGATGGACACTCCTGAAATCCAGTCGATACTAGAAACCCAGGGTGATGATGCGGCAATGAAGCGTATTGTTGAAATTAATAAAGATAGTCCACTCAAGGCTCAGCAAGGTCGACATCCGGTTAGTATGGATGATTTGCGTGTTATCAAGCCTCAAATTGAGGAAATAATGAAGCTTCCAGATGTGGATCTTAAGGATTACACTGTTGTAGGACCACTGGTGAAAATTGCTAATTTTGAGGGCAATTACCGCCCTAATGGTAAACGAGTGCGTCAACAGCCTTGGTGGGATAAGGGGTTCACGATTGACTTGTTTTATCTTACGATGTTTTTTCTTGGTGTAACAATCACTGTGAAACGGTTACCACCCTATCATTGGCAGCCTCGCCATCACGATAGTGATCCTCGTCACGGCGACAGGCGACATAACGTTTAATTTCTAACTATATTCAGGAGGCATCAAATGATAGATTTTGATTATGGACCCCCAGTATTTGCGGGAGTAGTGGCGATTGGATTTTTGGCTCCGTTTTTTTATAGTTTTTTTGTGGACCATTATGATAAGAAAAGTCCTCAAATAAGGTCGAATAAAAGTTAGCATTGCTGTTGCAAGCTAAATGAACAAGGTATGCCGCCGCTATGGCGGCATAATCTTTTTTACAAGGATATGAATGGAGATAATTATTTATTCATTTCTTGAAGGATTAAATGTAGGTAGTGTTTTAAATGTGTTAGCTAACACAGCATATTCACCAAAATTAGATCTAAGCATAGAAGGGATGCGCAGCCAGCAATTTAGCACGGGTGTGTTTTTTTTCATGTTGCTGGGAGTATTGGTGTTTTCTGGTATCGTATATATGGTGATGTTTGGAGATCATGCGCCAAAGAAAATGAGATCTGGCGAAAAAGTGATGTTTGGCCTGATAATTACAGGCATCATTGTTGCCGTCATTTTCGGCGGATTACAAATGCTGGGTGGAAATCTTTTCTAGATTATCTGCTAGGATGGTTACCTAACAATCAACTGAGGAAAATATGGAAAGCTACTTGCAATCGTTGGATGATGGATGGTCTATTTACCTATGGCTAATTGTTGGTGGACTTATTATTATCGCTGTCATTTACTGGATTAGGTGGGGAGTGAAGAATGAGCAATTCGATGAAGATATCAAGTATCTAGTATTTGATGAGGACGATAGAGAAAAAATGTCACCTCAAGAATATGCAAAAAGTCGCGAGGTTAATGCCGCACAGATGCTAAGCCGGGAGCGTGTATTAAAGCGTCAGGAAAAAGAAAAGCAACAGGACCAATGAAACTAGGCGAAAAAATTGTTTTTGTAGTAATTGCAATTGTGGTTGTAGGTTTTATGGGGCGTAATCTATGGCGTCTCAATACTATTCAGGAAGTCGATAAAGGTATCCCCTATTACAGCACTGCATCAGCTACTCTGGAGCGCGCTGCTATGGATATATATCGCCAACAAAATTGTAAAAGCTGCCATTCATTGTGGACGGTGCGTGATCTTATGAAAGCCGTCCCCGCCCCAATACTGGATGGTATGGGCTCTTTGCGAAGTGAAGACTGGTTATACCAGTATTTTTCAGCGATCAATCCTCAGGCAATATTGCCATCCCGCTTAAAGAAAGAATATCAAATGCCATCTTATGCGCACCTGCCGGAAAGTGAACGGCGACTTCTGGCACGCTATATGGCAAGCCTGAAGGTGCAAGATTGGTACCTTGAAGAAACACGTAAAGCCGAACATGAAGTACTTACAGGTCAAGAGTATCACCCATGAGTAAATTGCCACCCTTGACCGGAGCCAGATTTCTCAGCGGGGTAGTGGCAGTTATCATGGGCTGTGCGCTGAACTACATTGGCGACCGCTTACTTGGAGTAAAAATAGAGTTATTTCGGGGCATTCTTGACTTCAATGGTCTGTGGGTCATAGATATGTTGGTGCTACCTTTTTTTGTCGGAGTATTGGTTGCTATCATTTTTGGGCTTGGCGGCAAATGGTTATGTTACTTCCCGCCGCTAATAGTTAAATCAATTAGTTATTTGGATAGTGTCTATTTAAGTGGAATTCCGGAAGATGCATCGCTAATTCCATTTGGTATGTGGGCTTTGTTTGTGACTGTTGTTATGACTTCGGCAGCTTTCGGTGGGGTCATGGGTGAAATCATGGTGAAAGGAACTTACGGAAGAAGTCCGCGAGATCTTTTGTATAAGCAACGTTCCGACAACAGAGAAAGTGATATTTAGATGGCAGTTACTTCTGCGAACAGAAAAACTGTACTTCCTGCTGCAGATTATGCACGTCGCAAACGTTACTTATCGGCTACTTTTGTAATTTGCTTTGTCTTGTTAGCAATTGGGATTACCCTTTATGTGGTGAATCAGGGATTCGAACGTATGGGTGAAATGCGCACGCGTGCAACTTATGAATTGAAAGATGAATCATCGCACATACGCGCTGCTGGTGAAGATTTAGTATTGCATAGTGTGCATGAGGCCGAAAAAAATTATGCTGTAGGATACAGTGCTACGGAAATTGAAAACTTGCTCTCCAAAGAGGAGTGGCTTGAAATAGATAGTATGGTATTGATCCCTGATGGAGCTTTTTCGATGGGTACAGACTTAGAGCGTGCAGATGCACAAAATCGTCCGCAGCATACAGTTAAGTTACCTGCCTTCTGGATAGACAAATATCCTGTAACTAATGCGCAATATGCCAAATTTGTAGTCGCTACTTCACACCGTCCGCCGCTCAACTGGAAAAAAGGAAAAATTCCTTCAGGCGAAGCGTTGCGCCCCGTTACTATGGTGTCTTGGTATGATGCAATAGCTTACGCCAAGTGGGCAGGCAAGCGACTTCCTTCTGAAGCGGAATGGGAAAAATCCGGTCGTGGAACAGATGGTAGGCGCTGGCCGTGGGGTAACAAGATGGAACCGGAGCGGTTAAATACTTATTACAATGTGGGTTCTACAACCAACGTGAATGCTTATCCAAATGGCGTTAGTCCATATGGAGTAATGGATATGGCGGGTAACGTGAATGAGTGGACAGCGGATGATTTTACGCCTTATCCAGGATCTGACGCGCCGTCAGATTTATTTAAAGGAAAAATCGTGCGGGCGACAAATGCAAAAGAGATTGACATTGTGCCGACTGGGGGAAGCTACAAGGTATTGCGTGGTGGCTCATGGAAGGGGGATCCATTCTCGTCCGCAGTATTTCATCGAAATTTTGCTTTTGCAAATTATGCTTCCGATTTTTTTGGATTTCGCTGTGCAAGTAATCTCGGGGTAAAGGACAAAAGAGAGTGAATATGCTCAAAATCGTGCGGCACCTGGGAATGGTTCTTGGTCTCGCATTGACTTCTGCGAAAATGTGCTATGCAGTGGATAGCTACCGTTTTCTCCACGTGCATATTGATACGCTTTGGTATATTTTTTTATTCCTGCTGGGTGTTCTTTTTGTTCCCTTTATTCTGATGGCGGTGTTGACATGGCACTATGCGGAAAGCAAGGCCGATCCGAAAGAGCAGCAGACAATTTCAGTCGAGAGTGAGAAATAATGACTAGTGTAAGGGGTAGCTCCTATCCAAGTCTAATAGCGTGCTGGCTGATTACAGCAGTGTTGTTTTTATTTTGTGCTACACCAACTGCGCGAGCTGATGAAAATGTTCAGAAGGGTGATAGCGCCAAGGTAATGGAGGCGTTTGAACAGCAAGCCAGTCAGATTAAAGTAGATAGGCCCTCAACCATACAAAAAAAACATTTGACTATGTTTTTGTTGGGCGTGCCGTTGTTAATCTTGCTTCTAATTACTGGGGCGCTGGGCATCGCTATGGGAATATATGGTAAGCAAGTATTTGTGTTGCATATGATTTCTGCTGGGCTTACTATCACGCTGGCTTTTGTACACGCTATTGTGGGCGTTATTTGGTTTTATCCTTTTTAATTCAATTACAGAACGATCTGGCTTCATATTTTTGTCGACGCTTAGCCCCGTATCTGTTGCTAAATTCATGTTTCGATATTCTTTAGTTCGTTTTGAGTGCTGCGCTTGTGCGTATTGAATGGTGTCCCTTTCCCGCTTCCCCTGCCTGTCTAGTTTGTTCTTAGATGAATTTGTTGTGATAGTAGATTGCAATCTCGCTCGGCTTAAACGGGGAAAGTCGTTTTCTGCAGAGCATATTTTTTATAGACGCAATTCTGAAGCGTTGACATTTCGTTCCTTGCATCAGATGAATCTCAAGACAAGTCGGAGTTGACGCATCAAATAAGATTTCATCGAGTTCTGGCGTTGTCGCTTTTCCAGCGGCTCAGCGTTACTTAGAGGTATGGATGGTCAGTGCGATGCGAAGTCGATTAGAGCCCGTCAAAAAATAACGCGTATGCTGCGTCTGCACTTGCAGAGTTTGCTCAATTGCGCTCGCTATTAGATCCGCAATTCGGCTGCCGAGGCCTTCAATTTTACTAAGTTATATTTAACAAGTTTATTTTTCACATTCTTGCGCTGTAATCAGCATTTGTTTTAATTATATTGTTACCTATTTAAGGTTAGTTCATGCTGGTGAAAGAGTCACAATCAATAGTTTCAAAGCGTAGTTATTGGCCGCTGGCAGCGCTGTATGGATTATTCGGTCTGACTAGCGTGGCATACGAGGTATTGTGGGCGCGCATACTTTCTTTGCAATTTGGTGTGAGTATTTTTGCGGTGGTGCTGACCGTCGCTGCATTTATGGGGGGGTTGGGGGCGGGAAGTTTGTTTGCGGTACGCCGGGCTTCCCAAATCAAAAGGCCTTTGTTGTTGCTTGCTGCATTGGAAGGTGGTATTGCTGTTTACGCTTTACTCTTGCCTCTGATTCTGCAAATGACATCGGCGGGAATGGAATATGCGGCGGGACAACTTTCGTTATTTCAATGGTATGGTCTTATTGCTAGTGTTGCATTGTGTTTGTTGCTATTCCCAGCTTTCATCATGGGGGCAGGATTTCCGTTGATTTTAGCATCCCTGGGAAATAGGCCGGAGCGACTAGGGAAGATTTACGGTTTAAATACGCTAGGTGCTGCTTGTGGCGCACTCTTGCCACTTTGGCTGCTGCCTGCCTTGGGTTGGGTCTGGGCAGTCAGAGTAGTTGCCGCGATTGGCTGTTTGGGAGTTGTTGCGCTGTTGCTGCTTTCATCGCGTTACACCACAGCGCAGGTTACCGAGAAAAGCATTATGGCAAGCCGACCTCGTTTAGCTTTTCTGTTCGCATATGCCGGGATCGGTGCGGCAAGCCTGATCTTGCAAATAGCTTGGACGCGATTGTTCGGCATGGTGATGCTACGCACCGAGTATGTGCTGACAGTGATTCTGGCGTCATTTCTGTTGGGTATTGGTATAGGCAGCTTGATCGCGCCGCGCCAGCACAGGCAAGCGTGGTTTGTAATCTTGCCCATTGCTGCTGGAGGATTCACCATACTAAGTTTATGGTTGCTTCCTGCGCTTTCGGCATGGGTGGAGCGAGCTGAATTTGCATCTTTATTTGAAGCATTGAGAATGCAAGGGTTACTACTCGCGCTGCTAACTCTGCCTGTTACACTGGCACTTGGAGCTTGGTTGCCTTTGTTAAACAGCCGCTCGAATGGCGGTGGGATATGGTTATATGGAGCTAATTCACTGGGTGCCGCGCTCGGCGCGGTAGTTGCGGGGGTGGTACTGATTCCGGTTTGGGGCAGCGCTGCTACGGTGGCGGTGGCAGCTTTGGCGTTGTTGATCCTGGGTTTAACCTGGGCGCAGTCGCGTACCGCATGGCTTGCCGTACCGTTTTTTTTAATGGCAGCGTGGCCAGTTGTAAAATTACCGCCAGTCAATATGCTATTGCCGCAGGCGCAAGCGGGAAGCAGGGATCTATATTTTTATGAAGATGCCATTTCGATGACTCATGTGGTGGAGCAACAAGACGGGCAGCGTGTATTGCTGACCGATTTGCAGAGAATGGATGCTTCAACTGATCCTACAGCGGTGTTCGTGCAGTCCAATCAAGCGCGTCTTCCATTGCTCTTGCATGAGCAGCCTCGCTCGGTACTATTTCTCGGATTGGGTACTGGAATTTCCGTGGCTGGTTCTCTAGCGTTTCCTAATTTAGAGCGTAGTGCTGTTGAATTGTCACAGGGCGCGATTAATTCCGCAGCGAGTTGGTTTGCCCCATTAAATCGCAACGTGCTGCGTCAAACCAAAGTGGAACGTGACGACGTACGGCATTTCCTAAGCGCGAGTCTGGATCAATACGACGTCATAATCGGCGACGTGTTTCATCCGGATCTGGCTGGTTCAAGTTCTTTATTATCAGTGCAGCAATTTCAGCGCGTGCGTAATCGCCTAAGCGAAAACGGACTATTTGTTCAGTGGTTGGCGCTCAATCAATTCGACAATAAATCTTTAAACGTGATTTTTAACAGCTTTCGGTTGGCTTTTCCAGATGCGCAAATATTTCTCGATGGAATGCATTTAGCCTTGGTTGGCCCACGGCAGAAGTTTATGGGGGCGCAGGGGCTGTTGCATAATTTGCAGCGTATGACCTTGGGGCAACAGGATGAGGCGACTGCAGGCGAAGGGGGGTGGACTTGGCTTGGACGCTATTGGGGGCCATTGCCGGGTAGCCGAGAACAGGTACAAGACGAGTGGTCGCCAGTGATTGAATTCCGTCTGCCGCGCGCACGCTACGCTGGTGAATTAGATGTGGCAAATTTATTACAGATTTTGCTGAAAACCAGGCCGAAAATGGAAGCCGCTGCAAATTTGCTAGGCATTCATGACAACGATAAAGATGCTTTTGAACGCGCCTACGTAGCAAGCGAGCTGATGACGCGTAGCTGGCTTGCGGCTGCTCGTGGCGCAACGCAACAGGCTAACCAGCTAACGCACTTGGCGTATAAGGCGAATGCAAAAGATCGCTGGATTGCTTATGCGTTGGCTGATAATATGTTTTCATCTTTAGCGCAAGCGCGTGAGCATGGTTTGAGCGAGAAAGAGGCGTTGCAGAAAATTTTGCGTCTTAATCCATATCACGTAGAAGCGGTGCGTGCATTGTGGCGAATTGAGCGTAAAGCTGGTGATGCACACGCGGAATTGAGTCGTGCGCACATACTGGAGCTGAGCCCGCTTGACCGTGAAGCAAATACGACAGGGAATTAACTTAAATATGGCCAGTGGCGTAAAGTATAAATCTATTTCCAGTATCCCGGTCAAGGTTATCGGCACGGTCGTAGGTTCCAAGCCAGCCTATTCCGAATACCGTTGGAAGCGGCGGTTGTTGCAGATGCTGGCCCTGATCCTTGTTGTATTGATTCCGGCTAGCGGCCTATTCCGAATTGATCCGGGTGCGGCCGCTTTTGTTGTGCTTGATCGGCAAATATGGTTGGCTGATTTTTCCTTGGTAACCGGGGCATGGCTTTTTTTGGCGAGTAGTTTGGTGTTACTGTACTCGACTGCAGGTACTGTGTTTTGCGGTTGGGTTTGTCCTCAAAATACTATGGCCGAGTGGGCCAACAATCTTACGCACAAACTATTAGGTAAGCATGCCGAAGTAAGCTTAACCGGCGAAGCGCCGCGCGTGGCGGGTGCCAAGAATAAGATTATGAATTGGATGCTGCTTGGGGTTGCATTTTTGGGGGCGGCTATGTTTTTTGCGCTAATCCCATTGTTTTATTTCTATCCGCCAAGTGTAGTGTGGTCTTTCGTAATACTGCAAGAAAATGCCAAGTTGGCGGGATCGCTGCATTGGATTTATGCAGTATGTGTCGTGATCATTTTCATAGACATTGCGTTAATAAGACATTTCTGGTGCCGCTACGCCTGCATTTACAGGGTTTGGATGCATTCGTTTAAAACCAAGCAGACTTTGCATGTAGCATACGATGCTAGTCGCAGCGATGAATGCGTCAAGTGTAATTATTGTGTCACTTCTTGTTTTATCGATCTGGATCCGCGGAAAACCGATATTTATGACAGTTGTATCAATTGCGGCGATTGCGTTGATGCTTGCAATCGCTTGCATAACAAACAAGGAGTCCCTGGGTTATTACGTTTTGATATGCTTGAACGCACGAATAAAAGTGTAAATAAATTTCGTGGCGTCGCAATTTCTTTGTTTGCCCGAATGGGCTGGACGACTCCCTTTGTGGTATTGGGTGCGACAATGTTTATTTGGGGATTATGGTCATATCAACCTTATCATGTAGCAGTGGGCAATGCGGATATTCAGCAAGGTCGCACGATTCAAGAATATCGCATTGCGCTTGCCAATAAAATGTATCACTCAGCGGAGCTACACGTGCGCGTGTTAGGTTTGCCGCCGGGCAGTTACCAGCTTAGCGCTGAGGACATTAAATTATCACCGGTCGGACGAGAATCGCTCGTGCTTTCCATCGCGCGGGATCTGCCACGAGGGTTATATTCTATTGTGGTGGAAGTTTCCGCAGGTGATACCTGGATGGGGCGATTCCCTGTTCAACATTTTTCCGAACAAAGGAGAAAACTATGATAGCCAGCGATATTCGTGAAAAAGCTCAAGGTTTATCGAAAGTAGATGAGCCGCGCTGGGGTGAGAAGCCAGATGATCATTTTGGCTATGCTTCTGATGAAGAACGTATGGCCAAACGCGGGCTTGAAGATTGGGAACTGGTAGAAACCATTCCTGAATCGCAAAAAAATATACCCTATTGGTTTATTGGAGTGACTGTTGCGGTGTTACTGGTTGCGGTAGGTTTGAGTTTCCCTTTTTGGGGCCTTCGTCCGGGTGATGAGCGCCCTTGGGTGGACTGGGGGTTCATCATAGCTTTGTTTTATGTTGCCGTCGGAAGCGCTTTTGTTCGCTTCATGGTTAATTTATATGGATCGTCGATTGGCGGCACGCTGGATTCAGATAAAAATAATAAAGAACAATCCCATGAACTCAATGCAGAAAAATAATTTGCATACCATGGTTAACCGACTGCGAAGCACAAATATTAAATATATTAAACTATTTTTTTTGGTGCTGTTAGCAGCATGTGGTGGAGACCGAGTTGCTGATACGCAACCGCAAAAGTGGCAGGATGCGGAGGTACGAGTCGAATCCAGGCCCAGCCCACCGCGTCCTGGAGTAAACGAGTTTTTGGTGATAGTGACTGGTGAACGTGGACCGGTCCATGACATTATGGTTTCGGTGCGCACTGACGACCATGACCAATGGATACAGGCAATACAAGATGGGGAGGTAGGTGTTTACCGCAGGGCGGCGAAAGTTGCCCCAGGCACTAGGTCCGTGTTACAGGTGCAAATAAAACGCAACGGCGCTGAAGGAGTTCTGCGCTTCCCGTTGAACTTATCGCCTTAGCAATAAACAGTTCTTAAGGATTCCGGTCTTTATTTTTAAGTGTGAATAAGACATTAGCAAGGTAGATGCAAAAACCTGTCGCCATGATCATTCCTGAGCTGGCTACGATGGGTCCATAAAAGCGGTGCACTTGTGCCATAGCTTGCAGGTTATTGTCTAGTAATAAATTTCCTTCCAGGATGCCAAATACCACTTGCGTAGCATAAAAATAAAAGACACCGATCGTTGTCCACCAAAACGAATGGTTTATCAAGCGCAAAGAGTAAATCGTTTTTCCGCTAATAATGGGCAGTAAATAATACATGGTTCCCATTGCCAATATCACTAGCCCCCCGATTAAGTTTATGTGCGCATGTGCCAGGGGATCTATCATGTGTCCAGGGCCACCATAAGGGCTGCCGATAGAATCCAGCCAAGCTCGTATGGACGGAATCACTTGCAACATACCATGCATTGCGCCGAAAAAAAAAGAAATTGTGGAAACCAACAAAAACTTGATCAAGTGGGGGTATTCAGTGTTGTTTAAACGCATGGGAAGTATAGGTGTGATGCTTCAATAACGAAAGCACGGCCATATGGCCGTGCTTATGCGAATAACAGGATAACGATTTTTATCGTTTTAAATATTGAGAATTTGTAATGGTAGCTGAGTAATATTTATTTATTACCTTTTTGGCCCTCTACAATCCGTTGGATACCCAAGCCAGACAAGACCGTGGCGAGAATAATGCCAGTTCCGAAAATCACTATGGGAACTAATACTTCCATAATATTACTCCTTCTATCGTTATTTTAAATAACCATTGTTACGTCTTTTCGAAGTGTATCTAAAAGACATTCGTTACGCAAGTATTTCTCACAATCTGTTAGCCCAAAGTAGTAATGTCCGGTTTCTCCCAAGTAGAAATGTCCGCTGGTG
>NZ_CAKMHQ010000002.1 GCF_927312905.1 Candidatus Nitrotoga sp. 1052 | reverse complement strand
CGGGGGCAGGGGCGCAGACGGAGGCGGGGCGGACGGCGCCGGTTCAGATGGCGGAGCCACTTCGGCCGGTTTAGGTGGAACAGGTGGTTGCGGAGGAACGGGCGGCGTTGTGATGGCTTGTTCTGACGGCATTTTGTTAATAACCGGAATTACCGGTGGCGGAGTGACAGTTTTCTTTACGACAGGCTCTGGTTTCGGTGGTGTTGGTTGAGGTTCTGGCGGCGTTGGTTCTGGCGGTGTAGGTTCGGGTGTATTGTCGACTGTGATTAAGCTGACAAATATTTCTTTTGGTAATCCTTGTTCGACTTTTGGTAATGCTTGCTCGGTTTGGTAGAACCAGCCGTTTATCAATGCGTAGAAAAAAACGATGTGCAGCAAGATGATTAAAACCAACGGTACTAGGCGCTTGACCTGCGGCCAAGTCATCATAGGAAGATGCGGTGCCGAAAATAATGATACTGCGCTCATGTGCCGTTTTTATACTGCAATTGCCATTGCGCGGGGTTGGAAAGCCATTGCTTGTATTGAATATAAGGGCATATTAAATGAGAGTTGACAAGCTAAGAGGCTAGCTTAGCGGAATTCGTTTTTCGATCGGAGAAATAAGCATAGATTAACCAACCTAACGGTAAAATGCCAAAGCTGTACGAAAACCATTGACTATATTCACCTTCCGGTGACCAAGGCTCGGTGGCCACATGCCAATAAGCGTTATCGACCAAAGGTAGCGCGCCAGCTTCGGTAAATTCATGAAACGCATAGAATATTAATTGCAAGGCAAAGATTGTCATGAAGACAGCGGTAAACTGAAAAAATTTCTGTAAGTTTATTCGTCGGCCGAATTTGACCCAAGCCCAAGCGAGTAAGCCTGCCAGTAACACGCCGACCACTGCCCCGATCGCCATACGCGACGTTTCTGCTTGCGCCGCGAGCGAAGCAATCATAGTTGCTGTCTCGACTCCTTCGCGTCCCACCATAAATGCGGAAAAGAAGAAGGCGATCATCCAGGCGCGACCGGAAGACTGTTCCGATGCTTTATTGAAACCATCGGTAATTTCTCTCTTCATAAACTTACCCATCTTGCTCATATGCACTGTGCAATATATGACTGATATGGCGGCGACAAGTGCCATCATTCCCATCCAAAATGAAGAAATAGCGCCGATGCGAGCCAGTATCACTCCCAGCAATGCGGACAGCAGTAGCGCCAAGCCCACGCCACTATGTACTGCAGGGATCAATTCGCGACGGTTAGTTTGTGTTAAATAAATTAATGAAATTGCAATGATCAAAAAAGCTTCCAAGCCTTCTCGAAAGGTAATCATCAGTGTCTGAAACATGACTTCTCCTTTGTGGTGTGCAAGCCGATGTGTGTTGGCATCCCGGATTTATTGGATCTTAGTGTTTTTGCGACCAAGTTCAACTTGTTGCGGAGGGGTAGCCTGAAGTCTATCTATCCGGCCTATATAATTAATTACAATCACGCTCTTTATGATGAAAAAAATCCTAAACAGAAGCTTTTGGCTCTTTCTTTGTTAGAAAAAACTTTCAAAATTCATGAAATGCAAATGGGAATAATTCGTGCTTATTATCATGTTTATGAAAAGAAATTGCAAGTTTTTGCATTTCAGTGTAATGAGCAATGAAATGCCTACTGCAAGAACGGGCAAAGATGATTAATTTCAAGATGCATCCATACGTTACTCAATTTCAAGACGGTAATGGTCGCTGTGTCGGCTTAACGGTGGGTTGCTGCCACCCTCCAGCCAACGCCTTAAACAAGTCAGCAACTGCTGTACGCTGGGCACGCTCTGCATCTATGCGGTTCAGTTCTGCTTGCAGATAATTACGCTCCACATCCAAAAATTCCAAGCGGCTGGAAATGCCCACTTGATATCGCAATTCCGCTTGTTTATGAGCTTTCGAAAGCGCCCTGCTGCGGGAGCTTTCGGCGAGTAGTGTCTGGCGCGCGGATTCTTGTGCGAACAAAGCGTTGCGCACATCGGCGAAAGCACTAGCGACTGTCTGCTTATATTGAGCTAACGCCTGATCACGGCGAGACTCCGCTACCTTTATACCAAATCTAATACGGCCGGCATTAAAGATTGGCTGACCAATACCAGCGGCAAACTGAAAAATACCAGCCGGCCCGGTAAATAGATTAGAGAGTGAAATACTTTCACTGCCGAGATAGGAGGTTAAACTAATTGAAGGGAAGAACTGTGCGCGCGCTGCGCCGATACGCGCATTCATTGCTATTAACTTTTGTTCTGCTTCTTGTATATCTGGTCTGCGCAGTAGCAATTCAGCCGGTAAGCCATCGGGCACCCAAACGTTAGTAAGAGTGGGATTGCCACGCTCCAGTTTGCCATTCATCACGTTGCGCGGTGAGCGGCCCAGTAACAGCGCGAGACTTGCTTCTTGTTGGTCACGAGCTTTAGTAATGGAGATGAGTTGCGATTGTGCAGTGTCAGCATCAGCCTCAGATTGGTGTAGCTCATATTCTGAAATGACCCCTACCTCGTGACGCTTTTTATCTAATGCGAGCCTTTCCTGACGTCCGGCTAACACTCGGCGTATAGCAGATTCTTGGGCATCAGCCGACAGCAAAGCAAAGTATTGTTGCGCCACTTGTGCAGTTAGTGATAAGCGTACAGCGTCTCTGTTAGATTGTGTCGCAAATAGATCAGCACGTGAGGCCTCGCTGACGCGGCGGAATTTTCCCCATAGATCCAGCTCGTAGCTGGCATCCAGGGTGACGCGCGAGAATTCCAAGATACGTACTGGAGGAATAAAAAGCCCGGGGTTAATGCTTCTTTTGGTGCGTGATTGGGTTCCGTTGGCGTTAAGTTTCGGATACTGATCTGATTCGGTTATTCCGAGTTGGGCACGCGCTTCTAATATTCGTGCAACGGCAACTTGGGCATCCACATTATGAGCAAGTGCCTCATCTTCGATCTTATCGAGGACTGGATCGGAATATAGGCTCCACCAGCGTTCTCCAGCAGCATTTACCGGCTTTTCTGTAGCAGGACTAATAGCGCTTGGCTTGGTTACCCAATGTTCTGGCAAATCCATTCCTGGGCGCTGGTAGTTCGGCCCGGCGGCGCATGCCGCTAGTAGCGAACCACTACACAGAAGCACGAGCGATGTTCTGGCTTTCGTGAAATAGTTATTTGTGCAATGTTTCATATCAATAGATTGCGCTATTTTTAGGTTTACGCATGATCGTCTTCCTGATGTCGGCGTGAATGACCGGGAAAGATGCGACGTACGACAACAAAAAATACCGGCACCAAAAATACCGCCAGAACCGTTGCGGCTATCATCCCCCCCATGACACTAGTGCCAATGGCTTGGCGACCATTAGCCCCTGCACCTGTGGAAATAGCCAAGGGCAGTACGCCTAAAATAAATGCGATCGATGTCATTAATATGGGACGGAACCTTAACCTGCAAGCTTCCAGCGTAGCGTCAAACAGACTGTAGCCTCGCTCCTGCAGGTCACGCGCAAATTCAATTATCAAGATCGCATTTTTGGCCGAAAGACCAATGATAACAATCAGTCCTACCTTGAAATAAACATCGTTTGGCATGCCTCGCAACGTCATGGCCAGCAATGCGCCAAGGATGCCGATGGGCACTACCAGCAAAACCGCTACTGGTATTGACCAGCTCTCATAAAGTGCTGCCAAGCACAAAAATACGGCAACTAACGAAAGGCCAAAGAGTAATATCGCCTGGCTGCCAGACAGGCGTTCCTCATAAGAGGTTCCAGACCATTCAAAACCAAAACCTGACGGTAATTGGCTAGCCATTTGCTCCATCGCCGCTATTGCATCGCCGCTGCTGCGACCAAGAGCGGGACCACCGGAAATTTTCATTGATGGCAGGCCGTTGTAACGATCCAGCTTCGGCGATCCGACATCCCAGCGTGGCGCGGTAAATTCGGACAAGGGCACCATTGCGCCCTGAGCATTTCGTACAGGCAAGCGCAATATTTCCTCGGGTGTTGCTACTACGCTGGGCTCTGCTTGCATCTGGACCCGCAGGATGCGGCCTTCACGCACGAAGTCGTTGATATAGGCAACGCCTAGTGCCGATTGCAGGGTTTCATTCAAGTCAGCCAAATCGATGCCTAAGGCGCGTGCTTTTAGTCGGTCAATATCCAGCCGCAATTGCGGCCCCGCTTCTTGTCCCTCTGGCCGTACGCCCACTAATGCTGGATTTTGACTGGCTATGCCCAATGCCATATTGCGCGCTTCAAGTAGTTTTTCACGTCCCTGACCTGAACGATCCTGCAAGCGAAAATCGAATCCGCCCACAGCGGCTAACTCCGGAATGGGCGGTACGTTAATGGAAAAAATCATGGCCTGTTTGATGCGAAACAATGTCATGTTGGCTCGTTTGACTAGAGAAGAAGCGGAGTTCTCTGGTGTAGGGCGCGCATCCCAGCCCTTAAGTCGAACGAAAGCAATAGCAGCATTTTGGCCACGGCCAAAAAATGAAAAGCCAGCCACTCCGATAACATGCTCAACTTCTGGTTGTTTAAGATAAAACTGCTCTACTTGAGTTAAAACCTCGAGCGTACGTTCTCGAGTAGAACCTGGCGGCAACTGGATCACGCTAATAAAATAACCTTGATCTTCCTCAGGCAGGAAGCTGGTTGGCAAACGTGAAAACAGTCCCCCCACCGCAATCAGAATGACGGAATAGATAATAAGATAGAGCCCGGTCTTTTTTAAAACATGTCCTACGCCAGATTTGTAGCGTTGGGTCGTTCTGCTGAAAAAACGATTAAACCAGCCAAAGAAACCCGTGCCAGGCTTTTTCTCATGCCCCGGAGTGTGTTTCAGCAATGTGGCACACAGTGCTGGCGTTAACGTTAACGCCATCAACATTGAAAAGGCTATTGTCAGTATCAGCGTTACCGAGAATTGACGATAGATGGCTCCGACAGAACCACTAAAGAAAGCCATAGGAATGAATACTGCAATTAGTACCAAAGTGATGGCAATAATGGCATTTATAATCTGCCCCATCGCCTTGCGCGTGGCTTCGCGTGGCTGTAGTCCTTCTTCGGTCATGATGCGTTCGACATTTTCCACTACCACAATGGCGTCATCCACCACAATGCCGATGGCCAACACCATGGCAAATAGCGTCAAGGTGTTGATTGAGTAGCCTACAATGTACAGTCCCACGGTGGCTCCGATGAGAGCAATCGGGACAACGATAGTGGGGATGATAGTGGCACGAAAATTTCCCAGGAATAGGTACATAACCAAAAAAACAAGGACCATCGCTTCTGCCAAAGTCTTCACAACTTCCCGGATCGATATTTCAACAAATTGAGAGGTGTCATAAGGCACCACCCAATTGATCCCTTTTGGAAAAAATTTGGCTAGCTCCGTCATCTTGGCTTTGACAGCTTTGGCTGTATCCAGGGCATTGGCACCCGGTGCCAAGCGAATGGCTATGGCTGAAGCCGGTTGACCATCAAGTCGTGCGGCTACGGAATAATCTTGTGCCCCTAATTCCACCGACGCTATGTCTTTAATACGTACTGTGGAGCCATCCGGGTTGGCGCGCACTATGATATTACCGAATTCCTCAGGGGATGACAGCCTGCCTTGGGTAACGATGACCGCGTTCAATTGCTGGCCGTCCAGTGCGGGGAGTTGTCCAAGCTCACCCATGGCAAGCTGTATGTTCTGCGCTCGTACAGCGCGTGAAACATCGCCTGGGGTCAAGCTAAATGCATGAAGTCGCTCTGGCTGAAGCCATATCCGCATTGAATATTCGGTGCCGAAGAGTATTCCTTCACCTACCCCGGGCACACGGCGGATGCTCTCCAGCACGTTAGCAGCCGCATAACTGCCAAGCGCAACGTTATCGCGGCTTTTGTCTGGCGAAACAAGTGCGACGAACATCAAGTAATTTCGCGCTGACTTCGCCACAGTTACCCCCAGGCGGCGCACATCCTCTGGCAAGCGCGCTTCGGCACGCTTGATGCGATTTTGGGTTTCGACCGAGGCAATGTCCAGATTAGAGCCCGCTTCGAAGGTTAGTGTGATGGTACCGCGGCCAAGCTCGGAGGACGAATCCATGTAGAGCAAGTGTTCGATGCCATTCAATTCCTGCTCAATCAAGGCGACGGCGGTTTCCTCAACTACTTGGGCGGAGGCACCAGGGTAGCTAAGAGTAATAGCCAGAGCCGGAGGAGCCACAGCCGGATAAGAGGTAACCGGCAAACTACGTAGCGCAAGCCCCCCGCCAAGCAGGATTACTAAGGCGATGACCCAGGCAAAAATGGGGCGGTCTATAAAGAAATTAGCTAACACGTCAGCCTCTATTTTTTCGCACGGGCTATTGCCACTGGGGTATTTTCTTTTGCAGTTTGATTTAAGGGTACGGGCTTCACAACGCTGCCCGGCCGCACTTTTTGCAAGCCGTTGACAATTAACTGTTCACCGCCTTTTAACCCCTCGGTGATGATGAAATCCCCACTCGCCATACTGCCAGTCTTAACCCGCTGGACTGCCACCTTACTCTGTGGATCTACAATCATCACAAATTGTCCCTGCGCATCCGCTAGCAGTGCACGTTGAGGTATCCTGATAGCGTTGTCGGCATTCGCCTCTGGGAAACGAATGCGAACAAACATCCCGGGTAGTAGTTCTTGTTTAGGATTTGGAAACTCTGCCCGGAGTGAAACGCTATTTGTACTGGGATCAACGGCCAAATCTGAGAACAGAAATTTGCCCGATTGGGGATAGACACTTCCATCTTCAAGAACCAGCTCAACTTCAGCTAACTCGGTTCGCGTCAACTTTCCAGCTTTAATTGCCTGCTGAAGACGGAAAGTGTCGGCACCCGATTGCGTGAAGTTTACATAGAGAGGATGGACTTGCTCGATAGTTGCAAGTAGCGTGGCTTCGTTACGGCCAACAAGCGCCCCTTCGGTAATTTGAGAGCGCCCTATGCGACCCGAAATAGGAGCGGGTACACGGGTATTGTCCAAATCTTCCCGCGCCTTGGAAAAGGCTGCTTCGACCTGTTTGAGCTTGGCCTCTGCCAATTCATATTCTTGCCGGCTAACTGCCTTTGCGTCCAGAAGATATTTATAACGCGCCAGTGTCTGACGGGCAGCAGCCACGTCTGCTTTGGACGCATCATGGGCTGTCTGGTAGTTGCGTGAAAAAATCTGATATAGCGAATCACCCTCTTTAACATTGCTGCCTTCGGTGAACTTTCGTTTTTCAACCACTCCTTCCACTCTGGCTCGTACTTGAGCTGTACGATATGCCTGAAGGCGGCCGGGCAAATCTTGAGTGAGAACTACTGAGCTTCGCGTAACGGTGATTACATCGACTTCGGGAGGCGGAGGAGCTGCAGCCGCTGCAGGTTTTTTTTGACTGTCACCAGAGCCGCAACCTGAAAGCAGCATGAGTAAAAATACGGCCGCAAAAGCTGCCTTGCAAACTGACAAGAAAGCGTCCTGTTTCATCTATATCTCCAGTAAATCATTCGCCTCAATTTCACCAAGTCATCCGTAAAAATAACCATTCTGCAAAACATTTCAGAATAATTTCTGAATTGCCAAGCGCGGGTAATTACGGACATTGGTTTTGAGCAATCTGCTTCAAACCAGCAAGAGAAAAGTCCCCGATATGTTTTGCGATGGCTTCGATTTCTCTGTGGTCATAGCGCAATTTTGGGTGCAATCGCTGAATTACTGGTTGCCCGTGACGGTAATACATGCACTGGCCGAAAATACTGAACACACAGCGGCGCAATTCTGCTTCACTAATCTTTTTACCCACGATTTCGCGCACCAGATTAGCGACAAACTGATGTATCGGTGCGATGGCCTCCTGCACGATCTTGCCTAGCACTGGAGTCGGTTCCGCCAGTTCACGCGCCATGAACTGACATTGCACTGAGAATTCTTTTTCATCCAGCAGCTGCATCAAAAAATCGTGAATGAAATTAAGTAACCGCTCTTGGGCGCAGGTTGAGCCTTGATTGATTTGCTTGCACAATGTCAGCAGCGGCTCAAAATTCAAGGTAGCAGCGAACAAAGCTTCTTTGCTGTTGAAATAATAATTCACCGCTGCAATATTCACTTCTGCACGACGGCAAATCTCACGTACTGTGGCGTTTTGAAAACCGCTTTCCGAGAAAACCACACGAGCGGCCGCAAGCAAGCGTTCGCGTGTCTGTTCACTCAAGCTAATTTTTGTCTCAGTAATCATGCAGAGAAGTGCTCAACGATAAAAAGCTTGGCGCAGGGCAGGCTATCATCGGGCGCTACGGTGATCATATTCCTCTCCTTACTTTTCTAAAAAAACAGCAAACAAGTGTATCAAACGTTTGTTTTAAAGTAAACAGAGTGATGTACTTGATGCCAGCGCTTTTAAAATCGATTCATATTGAGTCTTGTTGTTTTAAAGCATGAAGTGGCGCTGTAGTGCGGATGGCTGGCGGGGGCCCTGATGCAAGTTTTGCTATGGGCTAGACTGACATCTTTTTCGACTGGTGGATGATAGTGATGGCAAAGTTAAAAAGCATGGAGGAATTGTGCATGGGACGACACTTTGAACAAAAGCCAACATGCTTTGCGTTCGGTAGTATCTGCGTTATCAGTTGTCGTTTCGCGATTTGGTAGAGATAATGTCAGCAAAAAGCACTCTTCAAGTCGCCCCCCAAACGTCATTTTTACATTAACAGCGTTTTTAAGGGCGCCTCTAAAAATTCAAGTTTCTAGGCAAGACAAGGCACAAGTAAAAAATTTGAGCGCGGCATAAAATGATATGTAAGCGATAATTTTTTTCGAGTAACGCCGTATTGTGACGAAAATTGGATTTTTAGAGGTGCCCTTAAGTCAGAATTGCTGCAAATGAAACCAACTACTTCACTCCATGTATATTCCACCATTTACATGTAAGGTCGCACCAGTTATGTAAGCAGCTCCTGGACCGGCAAGAAAAGCTACGGCGGCAGCAACATCGGCCACTTGCCCCAAGCGTTTTAACGGCACATGCTCAACCAGTTTGTCGCGCTGTGGCTGCGACAATGCCTCGGTCATATCGGTAGCGATAAAACCGGGTGCGATGCAATTAACGGTTATGTTTCGACTACCAATTTCGCGAGCCAGCGATTTGCTGAAACCGATGATGCCAGCCTTGGAGGCGGCGTAATTAGCTTGTCCCGCATTGCCCATGCTGCCTATCACCGAGGAAATATTGATAATGCGGCCGTGGCGCGCCTTCATCATGGCTCGAAGTACGGCGCGACTCATTCGGAACACAGATTTCAGGTTGGTCGATATGATGTCGTCCCATTCCTCATCTGTCATACGCGCTAGCAGGTTGTCGCGGGTAATGCCCGCGTTATTTACCAAAATAGAAATTTCACCATATTGCTTTCGAGTATCGCTGATAACCTGATCAATTTGTACGACATCATTGACGTCAAGCGCCATGCCACAGCCCTTGATGCCAGCTTCTGCCAAATATTCACTAATTGCCTGCGCCCTATTTTTGGTGGTTGCGGTGCCGATCACGGTTGCACCATGCCTGCCTAGTTCCAACACAATACCCTGCCCGATGCCACGACTGGCGCCGGTTACCAATGCAATCTGTCCTTGCAAACTCATTCACCCTCCGGTTTTTTTGTCAATGCTGCACATGCGGATTGCAAGGCATTGCCATCGCTCAGTGCCAAGGCCTGTTGGTTTGTGTCAATGCGTTTGTTCAGGGCCATAAGCACTTTGCCGGGTGAACATTCGACGTTATGTGTAATAAATTTTTGACCGAAACATTGCACAGTTTCCACCCAACGTACCGGCGAATATAACTGGCGTACGAGAGCATCTTTAATAGAAAGTACATCCGTATAGCTTCTTACATCGGCATTGTGCAGAACTGGGATGGAGGGAGCTTGCATCGTCACGCCATTCAATCTGACGCACAACAATTCCGCCGCGCCACGCAACAGACTGCAATGCGATGGCACGCTCATCGGTAGCATCAGCGCGCGTTTCGCACCTTTGACCTTGGCCAACTCCATGCCGCGTTCAACCGCCGCACGGTTGCCGGCAATCACTACCTGTCCGGGCGAGTTGAAATTAACTGCTTCCAACACTTCGTCTTGAGCAGCTTCAATGCACACCTTAAGCACGCTTTCGTCATCCAACCCAAGAATTGCAGCGATACCTCCTACACCTTTTGGCACGGCTTCTTGCATACATTCAGCTCGATAACGCACCAATGGCAAAGCATCAGCAAATTGAAGCGCCCCACCCACCACCAGCGCGGTGTATTCGCCGAGGCTGTGACCAGCCAGCAATGCCGGTGTCGGAGCATTCAAGCTTTGCCAGGCGCGATACACCGCCACTCCGGCAGTAAGCATGAGAGGCTGCGTATTCACAGTATCGTTGAGTTCCGCATCACTGCCTTCCGCAACCAATTGCCACAAGTCTTGTTGCAATATATCGGAAGCTTCGGCAAAGGTGTCACGCACTACGGGAAAGTCGGCGTAATTGTTCATCATGCCGCGTGATTGCGAGCCTTGCCCTGGAAAAACGAAAGCGAATTTAGTTATAAACACTTGGAGAATATTACAAGAAGTTACCAGCGCAGAAGAACTGCACCCCAGGTGAAACCACCGCCGACTGCCTCCAGTAGCACATGCTGACCGGGCTGAATGCGCCCATCGCGCACTGCGGTGTCGAGCGCTAGCGGAATGGATGCCGCCGATGTATTGCCGTGATGGGCAACGGTCACCACCACTTTGTCCATGCTCAGCCCAAGCTTCTTGGCGGTGGCTTCCATTATGCGGATATTGGCTTGGTGGGGAACTAGCCAATCGATGTCGGTGCACTTCATTTTGTTCTCGGCCAAGACCTCTTCCACTACTTCACTTAGTACCTTGACAGCGAACTTAAACACCGCCTGACCGTCCATTTTTATGTAAGGATCGCCGAATATCGCGCCATCACGTATGCCACCGTCGGCACTTAACTTGTTACGGTGGCTACCGTCGGCATGCAACTTGGCGGAAAGGATGCCCGGCACATCGCTACGCTGCAGTACCACTGCGCCCGCCCCATCACCAAACAATACACAGGTAGTGCGATCTTCCCAGTTAAGCAAGCGTGACAACACTTCGGTGCCTACTACTAAGGCATTGCGAGCCTGCCCACCTCGAATAAACAGATCAGCGGTATTTAACGCATAAATAAAGCCGCTGCACACAGCTTGCACGTCGAAGGCCGCGCCATTCTTAATGCCCAGCTTGTCTTGCAGGATGCACGCAGTACTGGGTAGGATATGATCCGGCGTGGTCGTAGCGACAATGACCAGATCAATCTCGTCCACGCCGATTCCAGCTGCCTCCAGTGCACGCTGGCTGGCATGCAATGCCATATCACTGGCCTGCTCACCTTCAGCGGCAAAGTGCCGCTCGACAATGCCGCTGCGTGTGACAATCCAGTCATGCGAAGTTTCGACCAGCTTCTCAAGGTCGAAGTTAGTTAAAATCTTGGCTGGTAGGTAGCTGCCGGTGCCAATTATTCTTGAATATATCAGGAAGCCTCCCTTGCCTTTTGTTGGCCTGCATGATGCCACTTTTCTATGTGCTCGCTGATGTGATGCAACATGCCGCCGCGGGCTTCTTCGGCGGCACGTTCAATAGCACAAAAGAATGCGAACGCATCGGCAGAGCCGTGGCTTTTCAGCACGATACCTTTTAGTCCTAACAGGCTGGCACCGTTGTAACGGCGCGGATCAACACGGCGTCTGAATGCCTTGAGTACCGGAGTGGCAATCAGCCCGGTCAATTTGGTAAACATATTACGGTTAAATTCTTCACGCAGGAAACCACCCAACATCTGCGCCAGCCCCTCTGTTGTTTTTAGTGCAACATTCCCGACAAAACCGTCGCAAACCACTACGTCGGTTACCCCCTTGAAAATATCGTTGCCTTCGATGTTGCCGTAAAAATTTAAATCGCTTTGTCGCAACAGTTCACTCGCCTGCTTGACGATTTCGTTGCCCTTAATATCTTCGCTGCCAATATTGAGCAGGCCCACCGTAGGATTATTTTTATGTTCAATAGCGTAAACCAGAGCGGTACCCATCAAGGCGAACTGTAATAAATTCTCAGCGTTACAATCCACGTTCGCACCAAGATCGAGCATGCAGACTTGTCCCTTGTGAGTGGGCAGAAATGAAGCAATCGCGGGGCGGTCTATACCAGGCAGCATTTTAAGCACATAACGCGCTGTTGCCATCAATGCACCAGTATTCCCGGCACTTACGCAAGCAGACGCCTCGCCATTTTTTACAAGGTTAATGGCGACGCGCATGGAAGAATCTTTTTTGCTACGTAACACCAATTGTGGGGATTCATCCATGCCGACCACCTCACTGGCTGCTTGGATACGCAGTCGTGGCTCGATAGACGTCTTAACGGTGCGTAGCTCAGCCTCGATTGCGTCGGGCAATCCAACCAATATGATAGTATCGTTTGGATGTTGTTGCAGATATCTCACCGCAGCGGGAACGGTGACGCGCGTTCCGTGGTCGCCCCCCATGGCATCAATGGCTATCGTGACATCCACCAGGCGATCCTCTTACGCTATGTTCAAACTTGGATATTGGAATACATAGATGCGTCTGCACCTTTTTATTTGTTGCGCATCCGCTATCGCAAGATGTGATTAGTCGCCTTTTATTTTGACAACTCTTTTGCCACGATAATAGCCAGTTGGGCTGATGTGGTGACGCAGATGCTGTTCACCAGTGGAGGGCTCAACCGCCAGCGCCGGGCTAACCAGAAAATCGTGTGAGCGGTGCATGCCACGCTTGGATGGGGATTTTTTATTCTGTTGAACAGCCATATTAACTCCTTGCAAAACCAATAATAAAAAAACTACTTGTATTTCAACTCGGATAGAATCGCAAACGGGTTTTTATCTATCCGATCTATCTCTTCCACTACATATCCTTCTTTCACAGGTCGACAAACACCTACTGGATGTCTCGGTGCAAATGGCAGATTCAGTAAAATTTCTTCCTCAAACAAGGCAAGCACGTCCAAATGATTATCGACTAGAATGCTATCTATCTCATCCTCCTCGACAACAGAGGATTCATCCCAGTTTTGCACCAGAAGCAACTGCGAAACCAGCTTCAATGGATAGATCAAGCCCTGCAAACATCGCTGACACCGCAGCTGACACAGTCCGTCCAGCTTCACTTCCAGCATCGGTTTGCCATTTCTGTCACGAAAACCGCGCAGGGAGTAGTTAATTTCCTCTTTGCGATCGTGTTCAAAACCAACATCAAGAACAACCAGCTTATCCTGCAGCCGGGGCATTTCAGCCATTGCAATTTCACCGCGCAATTCCCGGTTGTTATTAGCAAAGTCCAAGCTATCTATAAATTGCCGTTCAAACATAAGGCGCGCATGATATATATTTCACCTGTTTATGTCAAAAAAAAGCCTTTACGATATTAACCCAACATGGGAAATCCCCCAGCTATGCTCTGATCTTGTCCCACAGTTTACGCTGAACACGAGGAGCCTTTTTTGCTAACCTGCTTTCATGCTGATAGCGGGTCGACATTTTTCCGAAGAGATACTAACGCTAATTCGTTCGCGGGTGGAGGGCGATCCTGCGTTGACGCGCACCGCGCTGTCGCGTGAGGTTTGCACCTGGATGGAATGGCAAGGTGCTGATGGGCAGCCGAAAGACATGAGGGCACCTCTAAAAATCCAATTTTCGTCACAATACGGCGTTACTCGAAAAAAATTATCGCTTACATATCAACTATATGCCGCGCTCTAATTTTTTACTCGCGCCTTGTCTTGCTTAGAAACTTGAATTTTTAGAGGCGCCCATGAGCTGTCGAGTCGCTTTGCTCATGCTGGCGTGGCGCGGGGTCATTTGGCTTCCCATTAGGGAAGAATGTCTCATTTGCCAAGCCTGCCAGGGCATTGACGCCTGCGCCATTGGCTTGGCTGTCCAATTGAGACGAGTCTGGCTGAAATGGGGCGTGTATGGCTGGTACCGGTTGACAGTGGGCAAACTGAATTATCGAGCACTTGGTGGGCGGTTATGCAGGCGCACCCCCTTGGGCACAGGGCCGTTGTGCTGGGCGGAACTCCGTTATCTGGTGGCCTGCGAAGCGGGGTTTGTGGGCGGATTGAGCTTCAGTGCTCCCCGTGGCGACTAGCGCCTCGCGATGCTTGGATAGGCTGGAATGACACAACTCGCCAAACGGAGTTGCCCAAGATAGTCGGCAATAGCCGGTATCTGATTCTGCCCGGTGTCCGAGTTCCCAACCTGGCCTCGCACGTGTTGAGCTTGGCGCTATCTCGCCTGGCAAATGACTGGCAGTTGCGCTATGGCATCACACCGGTGCTGGTGGAAACTTTTGTTGATCGCAGCTGCTACCGTGGCACCTGCTATCGAGCCGCCAACTGGATTCTCATTGGGCAAACGCAAGGGCGTGGCCGGCAGGATAAAAGTCATACGGCTCAGGGGACGATCAAGGACATCTGGGTCTATCCCTTGCAATCGCATTGGCAGGCGTCCTTGCAAGCGAACAGAGGCGCGTCCCCGCAGCACGGTCGCATGAAACCGGGCGTGCCGCCCTTGTCCGAAGCCATCAGGTAAATAGCCCAGAACCATTTCACCAGCGGCAGTTAGCTGGCCTCGAAAATCGTACCAGCCATCACCGATACCTGACGCGTGCAAGCCGTGCATGGGTAAATATGCCGTCCACCAATAAAGTAACCCTGATCGTGCCCACAGTGCGGACAGATGAAAACCCATCCGGCCAGCGATAGCGGATCAACTGATCCAAGCATGCCTTTTCCGCCCCGAATCGTTCTTGCCATCCCAGCAAGGTCACATTTTCCGTTTGTATGATTCCCTCCTGTCTGTTATTGCCTGTGGCTTCGACAGGTTAAGCGGGGCTTTGTTCAGAGGCATATATTTTAATCACTCCACTAATTCGCTATATTGCTGAGGAAACTTGGGCTATGGAAGTGCAGTAATGTACTGTAATGCCCAGCATAATCCTAAGGAAACGCTGAATAATTCACCGCACAGCAGAGTCCGGTGCGTAGTTTCCGG
>NZ_CAKMHQ010000001.1 GCF_927312905.1 Candidatus Nitrotoga sp. 1052 | reverse complement strand
TGGCTTCTGCTTGTGCCTTGGCTTCCGCTCGTACCCGAGCCTGCGCTGCCTCGTGTTCTGCACGGGCCCGCGCCGCTTCCTGTTCTGCTTTAAGGCGAACCGCTTCGGCTTCCGTTCTTGCCCTGGCTTCTGCTTGTGCCCTGGCTTCTGCTTGTGCCCTGGCTTCTGCTTGTGCCTTGGCTTCTGCTTGTGCCTTGGCTTCCGCTCGTACCCGAGCCTGCGCTGCCTCGTGTTCTGCACGGGCCCGCGCCGCTTCCTGTTCTGCTTTAAGGCGAACCGCTTCGGCTTCCGCTCTTACCCTGGCTTCTGCTTGTGCTTTGGCTTGCGCAGCTTCTTGCTCTGCCTTGACTCTTTTCGCTTCTTGCATTGCCTGGAGGCGGGCAAGCTCGGTTTCTACTCTTGCCTTGGCTTCCGCTTGTGCCTTGGCTTGCGCTGCGGCTTGCTCGGCCTTGGCTTTTGCTGCTTCCTGTTCTATCCTGCGTTGTGCAGCCTCTGCTTCCTCTCTCGCTTTGGCGAGCGCAGCTTCTTGCTCTGCCTTGACTCTTTTCGCTTCTTGCATTGCCTGGAGGCGGGCAAGCTCGGTTTCTACTCTTGCCTTGGCTTCCGCTTGTGCCTTGGCTTGCGCTGCGGCTTGCTCGGCCTTGGCTTTTGCTGCTTCCTGTTCTATCCTGCGTTGTGCAGCCTCTGCTTCCTCTCTCGCTTTGGCGAGCGCAGCTTCTTGCTCTGCCTTGACTCTTTTCGCTTCTTGCATTGCCTGGAGGCGGGCAAGCTCGGTTTCTACTCTTGCCTTGGCTTCCGCTTGTGCCTTGGCTTGCGCTGCGGCTTGCTCGGCCTTGGCTTTTGCTGCTTCCTGTTCTATCCTGCGTTGTGCAGCCTCTGCTTCCTCTCTCGCTTTGGCGAGCGCAGCTTCTTGCTCTAGCCTGATTTTTTCTGCCGTTTCGATTTCAAGTGGTGTGGGACTTGGATTTATTTCCGGTTCTTCCGGTCGCTTAACGGGTATATCAACTGGCAATGACTCGGGTGCTGGCTTATCAGCATGAGGTTTTATCTTAACTAAAGCAGGAGCGGCAGATGCCGGGGGTACAGCAGGTTTATCTGCCATCGCAATGGTCACTTTCATCTCACGAGCAGGCTCAGCCCCCCCCTGCGACTGCGCCATTGTGGGATAAAGAACGGCCGCGTGCAGCACCAGAACAATCGCAACGACAACCGCTCGCTCACGTGCCTCCGGCGTGACAGGCCATGCAGGTAAAAAATTATTCAGCCTTGTCTCCATAAATATGAATTATTTAAACCACATGCTAACGATAGGACATGAATGGCAACCGTAATCAAGCCAGCCTCCAGTTTTCTTACACATGTTTATTGCACCCGCATATTCCCTGTTTTACAGGCCATCAAAACTATATCCTGCACCATTGCTTCCTTATTTTGAGACTAGGTCTGGCCAATAATTGGCTTGCGAGAGATGGGCTAGCTGAAAAAACAGAGTTCAGTACTACAGACCGAACACAACATTCTGCTTAGCGAGCAAGGCTGAATTACTATCACTTTATACACTTTGAATACTAATGATAATGATTAACAATTATATTCACATTAAAATTTAAATGCAATATAAAAAATATCATCTTAGGGATTGGAACTTAATATAAAAAGGTCTGGCGACCTCTGCGATTTAAACTTTTGATATGGCACGCCATGCGGGATTTAATATCATTAGGGCACCTCTAAAAATCCAATTTTCGTCACAATACGGCGTTACTCGAAAAAAATTATCGCTTACATATCAACTATATGCCGCGCTCCAATTTTTTACTCGTGCCTTGTCTTGTTTAGAAACTCGAATTTTTAGAGGCGCCCATTAATTACATCGCTGGGTAGCATGAAGCGAAGCCGCCCCCGCCCCTATCAACTTCATGCATAATTAAATATGGGTTTCTTAGCATCTTTTGGCATAGATCTGCGCAGTTAAAATCCTTGCCAAACGGTTAATTTTTATTTTTGTTACTTCGTATCCATAACTCAATTTGAGCATAGTCCAGCTTGCCGCTGTGTGCTACTGCATGCCCTTGGGCATCGTAAAAATAGGTGCGAGGAAGCTCTCCATACCATTGCGTATCTACTTCATAGCGCAGACGCTCTACGAAACTGTCCGCAAAAACCCAGGATTCCACTTGCTTTAACGGGTATTTTTGCAGCGCCTGTGTAATTTCTTTCGTTTGCTCCCGGGTGTCGGTCGAAATCAACACCAGGTCAAGGTCATGGTATTTTTTCAACAGCTTGCCGAAAATCACCATATCGTCTCGGCAATAGATACAATCAAGCGACCATAAGCTGATAATAAAAGGCTTACCCGAACGGGAGGAAACAATTTCCTGATAGCTACCACGCACAAAATGTTTGGTTGTTTGTGCTGCCATAGTGCAAGTGGAGCTGAAGCACATCCATAATCCCAACAGGCATAGAATGCTTACCCGTCTGAATTTCACTGCACGACCTCAGATACGCTAATAAAACGGAAACCTTCCATGTCACTGTTCCATGCAAGGTAGACATGCTTTCCATCACTGGCCAGGAAGGGATAATCTGAAGTACCGTTGGTGGATACAATTTTTTGGGAAGAAGACCAGATTTTACCTCCATCTGAGGAATGGATCAGATGGATGCCCGTAGCCATACCATCAAATTCTTTCCAGACGATAAAGACGCGTTGGCCCAGACTCAAAACATGCGGGTGTGAAGCTTGAGCCTTGAAGTTTCCAAAATTTAATGGGCGAGAATAATGCTTGCCTTGATCGGAAGAGTAGGAATAAAACAATCCGTGTCGTTCCGGCGAGTTGCTGAACCAGACAAAATGATAATTACCGTCTTGCGCAATGGAGGCTGCTGGACCATGATGAGGACAGGCATCCACCTCCCAGTTTTCATTGCTCAGGCGGATAGGTTGTGAACCATCCAGCCTCATCATGGCATGGTCGCGTATGTTACTGCTGAAAATATTCCGCCAAACAATAACCGGCGTACCATCCTTATCTATTGCCATAGCTATGCGGCAGCATTCACAGGAATGGTCAGCGGCTTTTATGTTGGGGTGAAAAGTCTTTCCCCCATCATCAGAAATGGCGTAATAGATTGCTGCCCCTTTATATTTTTCCCCATTTCTTTTTGTAATCGAAGTATCGCGCTTATCGATCCAGGCAATGTAAATCTGGCCACGCCCATTTACGCCCATTACATCAAAACTGTGGGTAATAGGATCCAGATTGTTATTGACAGTAATCGGTGGAGAAAAACTTTTTCCCCCGTCTACCGAACGGCTGAAGCGAACATGGCCGGCAAAAGCCGCTTCCAGATTTTGGGTGTAGGAAACATAGATATTGCCATTGGCATCCACAACAATTTTAGGACGGTTCTCACCAATTGCGGCCACCAACTCCGGTTCTGAATTTACCAAAACTGGCGTACTGTAGGTTCTTCCCTGGTCTTCAGAGTAACTTACCATAACATGCCCATCTTTTACGGATGCTTTCCAAAGCTTGCCGCTACCATCCAATGTAGCTGCAACCGCAAGCGGCTGGCGGGAAATGGCAGCTTTCCACACCTTGTCCTTATCATGCGGCTGGCTGGAACCATGTCCGGCATGGTCTGCTGCCATGCCTATCCCATTGACCGCCATACAGGCAATCAACCCTATTCTGCGGCAATTGCCAGATAGCCATGCGCCCAGACGCTGGCCCCAAAGCTTCCCTCTACTTGTATTATTCATGATGCGAACCTGGAATTGAGCAACCTGTAGCCGTAGCTGCGTTATGAAGCATAAACCGGTATGAAAATTTCATATATGCCTTCCTAGAATTGATATTTCAGATTGGCAACCAGTGTGCGCTGCGGAAATGGGTGAAACAGGGTGTACTTGTAATTATTGACGTTATCGATTCCCATCATTGCTTTCCAGTTTTTGTTCACTTTATAGTTTACATGGGCATCAATTACTATAAAACTGTCGAACGATCCGTAAACATTTGAAGTGTTGTCGGTATTGTCCATTGTGGAATACTGTTTTCCGCTGAAGCGCGCCGCCGCGGTGTAAGCCCATTTCACATCCGGCCGGTAAGTCGCGACCAGCGTAGCCCTCCAGTCAGGGACATAAGGTACTTTCTTACCAACCGAAGTGGTATTTTGGGGAGCGGGATAAGGAGGGCTCTGCCAGCTGCTGTTAGCAAGAATCTTGGAATCCACGTAAGTCACGCTGCCGGAAAGCTCTAACCCATGCATAAATGCATTGTCTTTTTGCATGGCAAGCTCTATGCCCTGATTGCGTATTTTGTTCACGTTCATCGTGGACGTGACGGGAATCCCGGAATCAAGCGAACTGGTCTGGGCAATGATTGCATCCGAAACTTCCTCATAAAACAGAGTGGCCCTGAACCTTCCATGCCTTAATCCCCGCTCGAATACCAACTCGTCAGACAGCACTTTTTCCGGGTACAAATTAGGATTGGGTATATAAACCGTGGATCCTGTTCGAACACTCTGGAAAAGCTCGGAAACAGTCGGATAGCGATATGCCTTCCCAAATGAATTGGTTATCTGCCAGTCTTCAGAAACAACCCACGAAATGGAAGCCTTGGGAGAAAAATCGGTTGATGTCACCTTTGGCTGAAAAACTTCGGTTGCCCCATCAAGATTGTAGCCCTCGTATGCTTTCCAATTTTCATAACGCCCACCCAAAGTTGCCTTGAGTGCCGGGAATAACTTCCAGACATCCTGAACCCACAGCGCATCCGTTTTGGTTTTTCCACGGCTGATAGTGAATGGGGTGGTAAAACTATTGGGGTCGGTCCAGTTGGACGTATTAAAGACTGGATTATTCAGGCTGTATTGATCGCTATGAATACCTGCGCTAACTTCATGCTTTCCACCAGGCCGCCAGATTCCCTTCAGATCAACAGTCGACCAGCCGGTACCCTCCATCAAAGTGGTTCTGCCGGTAGTAGAGAGGTCTGTCAGCGCGCCAACCCCGGATGGCCCATTCCTTGTATCCTTGTTCATTTTATAATTGGATACGACTGCCTCCCAGTCCCACTTGCCTTTGGTGTCGGATTTCAAGGCAAGACTTTGCATTGTATGTTCCTGGATCAGGTCATAAATATTCGAAGCAAACCCGGATACTCCACCAAAGGTAGGCTGGCCTATGGTTGCGGGGGCCGTACTGGTCAGATACGTTTGTACACTGGATTGAGCATCATTACGCCAATAGCCAAAGTTGTAGCTTGCTTTTAACGTAGGGGTCAGATCATAGGCGACTTTTACTTTGGCATTGTCCATCTGGGTATGCAGTAGCCCCCCTGCCCCCAATACACCGGCAAACAAACCTATTTTGTTTTTTTCAGTAATCCGGCCAGTGGTATTTGCCGGCGGGGGCGGTTCAGTGGCGGATTGCCCCTGAGTGACATAGGATAGCGGCTGGCTGTCGCTTTCCATATGATTGGCACTGATCCACCAGGAAAATTTGCCCGAACGGCTCCCAAAAGTGACAGCAGTCTGGCTGGTTTGGTAAGTATCATTGGTGTTGTATTGCTGAAAACGCTGGGAAGCAAAAGTCTGGCTAATCGAACCTTCAAATTTTTCCGGCATCCGGGTGGTAATTTGCACCACTGCACCCATTGAATTTCCCGGATAGGCCGCAGCATAGGGGCCATACATAACATCTATACGCTGAATCTCTTCCGGAGCTACCATTCCCCAGCGCGGGGCACCAATGGTATTGTTGTTTGCAATCAGCGCTGACAGAAGAACATCATCTGCATATACCAAGCTGCGCGCACTGGAATTCACCCCCCATGTGCGCGTCGCCAAGACCGACTGTGTGTCGCCATAGTTGCGTTTGCGCACAAAAAGGCTCGGCATATATTTAAGCGCATCTTCAGTATCGACAATATTAACTGTATCGGCTATTTTTTCAGCGGTCGTACTCTCGATTGTCTGCGGCAATTTATATTTTTTTACTATCGGTGGTGTCGCTCCTGTGCCACCCTTATCAGCAGTTACCGTGATCTCCGGTAACTGTTCGCTAACGATGTCTTCGGAGGAAGCGTCATGACTGGCCTGGACAGGCTGGCTGACTGCTACCGACAGCAAACCCAGGGCAATAAAATTAATTCCATTACTTCGCGCGCCCATACAATTCACCTGAATTCATTGTTTTTCTAACCAATTCATTGTAGGGGAAAAAAAGAAGGGTGAGAATGCGACAAAATGCCGCACCCTACTGGGCGCGGCATCATTAGTATCCTTGCTATGGAAAAAATCTCGTCTATAAGGAAATCAAAAATTTCCCCGTACACCCAGAAGTAAACATACCACATTCGAAGAACGTGGTATTGCCCAATGCCCCACAGAGGGGGGCACACCTATCGCGCCTTCCGAGAAGGCGCTCTGCCAGCTTCCAGTTGCTCCTGATGCTGCTCTTCCTTCTCTTGAAACCGCACATACTTTTGTATCATCTCTCCGTTCAGTCCCACCGTGTCAACACAGTAGCCCTTCGCCCAGAAATGATTGCCCCAATAGGGCCGTTTCTTGAGAAACGGAAATACGCTGAACAACCTTATCGCCGTCCGACCTTTCAATATGCCCATCAAGCCCGATACCGATAATTTCGGTGGCACCTTTACCAACAAGTATACGTAATCCGCCTGCACATTCAATTCCACTACTTCGCACCCTAACTGCTGGCTGAATATCATCACGCATTTATAGACCTCTCGACCTACCGGCCCTTGGAGTATCCAAAATCTGTACTTCGGAACCCATACCAAATAATATTGACAGTGCCATATAACGTGCGATGCTCTTGCAAACTTGCTCATATCTTTTCCTTTCGTTAAGTGTTGTGGGGACAACACTCCGAAAGATAACTGTATGGGCAGGCACTCTGGCAGACAAAGCTAGTCAGGTGATGACTACGTCCATAGGACGTGGTTTTTTAACTCTCACTAAAATCTCCCTGATGCTTCTACAATAAAGCAATACCAAAAATATCAATTCAGAACCGTTTCAACATCTTGCGGTAAACCAGGGTGAAATTCTAGTGATGCAGGCTGAATCGGATAGAAGCATTCATGCGGCTTCCATGCTAAGCCTAATATTCCAAAAGAATGTTGTATTCTGAGCACAATGTACTATTCTGGTGTTTGCGGTGACCAGCATTACGACTATAATAGTTTCTAATAATCTTCATTTCCTGATCCAGATTCATGCCCTCATCCAGATTCATGTCCTTATCCAGAATGTTTATATTGCTTGCCGGCCTTGCGTTGGCTGACTGCGCTTCGAGTCAGGAAATAGGAAATTCAAATATTCCGGCTCAGGGAAAAGGAGTAATTCCAAAAGATCCAGTTCAAGAAAAAGGAAATCCCAGGGATCCGCTGGAACCATATAACCGGAGCATGTATCAATTTAATGAAGGGGTGGACAAGGCTATCCTTAAACCGGTGGCAAAAACCTATAACTATCTGTTTCCAGAACCCGTGAAAAAAATGGTATCCAATTTTTTCTCGAATCTCGGCGACATCCGTACCACTTTTAACGACTTGCTGCAGTTAAAATTAGACCAGGCCGGATCCGATGCCTCACGGGTAGTATTCAACTCAACCTTTGGCATTTTAGGCCTGTTTGATGTTGCCGATCACCTCGAGAAACACGACGAAGACTTCGGCCAGACTTTGGGTTACTGGGGGGTGAAGAGCGGGCCTTATTTCGTTTTGCCGCTCTTGGGCCCCAGAAATATTCGCGATACCGTCGGCTTTATTGTGGATATTTTCACCAACCTCAATCCCATAGGCTGGCTCAACAATGTACCTACACGTAACACATTGTATGGATCACTAACGGTCGAACAGCGTGCAGGGATGCTGAAAAATGAAAATATACTCGAGGAAGCCGCAATTGACCGCTATGCCTTTATACGTGACGGCTATATGCAGAAACGTCAAAACTTGGTGTACGACGGGAATCCGCCGCGTGAAAAATTCGATGACGAGGAATTCGATGACAAGGAGGAAAAGAATTTGCCGGATGGTGCGTCCACTCCGGCTGATACTTCTGCTCCAAGGAATACCTCTATTACTCCGGCTGGCTCTTCCGATAACAGCCAGGAAGCCAAACAGCCTACAGCAGGTGGCGTATCTATCATTTTAACCCTGCCCGGCGAGTCCGAGCAGCCCGCACAACCTGCAGCAACAGATGCAGCCGCACCAAGCGATCAATCAGCAGCACCCCAAGAGCCTGCTGCCCCATCTTTTAACCCGTATCGCATAGAACCGCTAACCACGCCGAACAGCAAAGTAAATTCCTTGCCAAACTGAATGGTAGTCGAAAGTGAAGATTCGTATTTGATCCTGTTTTGCTATAACCAACCTGAACTGCTGCAATAGAGAGCCGGATTTTTTCCAGGCATGTATAAAGTAATTTCCCGTGAGACATCACGGGGAAATTACCGTTCAATTAACCCCCTGCGCGCAAAGCTGCGATACGCTGCTCAAGGGATGGGTGGGTACTAAATAAACTGGCAAAACCGCCTCCCCCCGCAATCCCAAATGCTGCCATTTGTTGGGGTAGAGATGCCTGTTCATGATTGATTTTCAGCTTCTCCAATGCAGCGATCATCTTATTGCGTCCAGCCAAGTTTGCCCCACCTGCATCGGCACGAAATTCGCGATGGCGCGAAAACCACATAACGATAATGCTGGCCAGGATGCCCAGCACCATTTGTGCAATGATGCTAGTGATCCAGTAAGCTGGACCATATTCACGTTCAGTCTTGAACACCAAACGATCTACTAGATGGCCAATAATTCTGGAGAAAAAGATTACAAAAGTGTTGACTACGCCCTGCATAAGCGCAAGCGTTATCATATCGCCGTTGGCAACGTGGCTGATCTCGTGCGCTAGCACGGCTTCCGCCTCATCCCGGCTCATGTTATGCAGCAATCCGGTACTTACCGCCACTAGTGCATTGTTGCGGTTCCAGCCGGTAGCAAAAGCATTTACGTCTGGCGCTTCATAGACAGCTACTTCAGGCATGCCGATTCCCACAGCTTGCGCCTGTTTGCGCACGGTTTCCATCAGCCAGCGCTCAGTAGGATCAATCGGGTTAGTAATGACCTGTGCGCCAACCATCCGTTTGGCCGACCATTTGGACAGGAACAACGAGATTAGCGAACCAGCAAAACCCATTACCGCCGACATGACCAAGAGAGCGTTGAAATTGATGCCACCACTTTCATTCAATATTTTGTCAACGCCAAGCAAGCGCAAGGTGATGCTGATGACGAAAAGCACGGCCAAATTGGTCAGGATAAACAGAAAAATTCGTTTCATATGTATGTCTCTCTTGAACTGAAAATATGGGATGCAATTTATTATCTTTGCATATCGTGGTGTTTAATGTTGGGGTAGCGACAAATATTTCAAGGGGTGCGCACCAATGCAAATTTAAATTTTAAATAGACTAACCGCTGGCAAATAAATTCCAATAGGAGAATAAAATGTCATTCGAAATTAATAAAATTGTGCGTATAAAATGCAAGAATTGCTAAATCATCCCGCCGTGCAGGGCGGCTTCGCTCCCTTCGTCATCGCGCTGATAGTGGCAGAGTTATTACAGCGCTTACGCTTAAGCGGTTTGGCTGCCATTGCCGGGTTTGCTGTCACTGTTTACTTGGTGAGTGATTTTTCTTTGGAGCCACTCACCTCTGCGCGCAAAATCGTGCTGCTGGGCTTGCTCTCTGCACTGCTTGCTCTATCGCTATCACGGTTCAATTGGCGTCCGCTACGCTTGATGCTCGCTGTAGCGGGCAGTATTGCGGCAGTGTGGATGGCGTTGCGTATCTTACAACAGCAGGACATGACGCATATGTTGCTCTGGAGTGGCGGCTGCGCTTTGTATGTCGGCTGGCTGATATTCTGGATGGATACATTGCATGGATCGCCAGTGCGAGCAGGAAGTGCAGGAATGGCACTGGGACTGGGCACTGGGGGATCTGCATTGTTTGGTGCTTCTGCCCTGCTCGGCCAGTTCGGTTTAGCTTTGGGTGCGGCGGCAAGCGCTTACCTGCTGCTTCAAGCTGTATCGAATAGCCGATTGCCATGTGGGCGGAGCTTTACCCTGCCATTGTCGCTCATCGCCGGATTGACTGGCTGTCTCGCAGTGCTGACCGCTCAGTTGCCATGGTATGCCTTACCTGTGCTGGCCGTAATTCCACTGGCTGCCAAAATTCCGGTTCCCGAAAAAATGGGGTTATGGTTGCAATCGCTTTTGCTGTCTATTGCTACCTTGGCCTGCGCGGCAGGTGCTATATATCTAACTTGGCATGTGGCAGGTGCACCACCTTTTTAATCTGGATAAGATGAAGACTACGCGACCTCCCCTTCCCATATCACCATGCATACGGTGCTGAACCCTTATTCGCCTGGATGGAAATTAGGTTCCCATTTTGCTCTGATAGCTTGCCGGATGAATCAGTCTATTACGGTGTGATGCCCAAGGGCAGTTCTTGTCATCGTGTTTGGGGGATTTGCATACGTTTGACCGGTTGCGGGCGGTAACTCCCTGCAACCTATCAAGCGCGGATTTCCAGCCAATGCCCTTGAGGTGGCGGGTAAGTTCATCGATGCTCATGCCGTCGATGCTTGGCACGCCCTTGTTCTGGCGGACTTGTTTAAGGCGCTTTGCAGCCCGGACCGTTCCAGCATCGCTTGAGTTGAAATTAACGCGATTTGTCTGCCATCCTGTGGCACTGTCGCAGTCTGTAAATGTAGGCCGTCCGATGCGATTCCATTGCTTTTTATACGTACTTCTTTGCGGCCTCCTGAATTACTTTAGCTGTTTGCAAGACAATTATCATTGCGCTTCCGATTATGTCATTTTAGTTATTTCAATCAGAAACTATATTAGTTTCATGGGCTTTTAAACTACGAAACTTAAGTTGACTAAAATGATTGGTTTTTCATATGCCGAATGGCAATTGTCAGAAGGCGACACTTAAACGCATAGCGAATAATTTTTCCGCGCTCCTGTTCTCATTTAATCTGGAGAAACCAAGGCCAGTTTGCAAGTTTATATGGTGGCTTAAATCCAAGTGAATTTGGGGCGTCAAGCTATAACCCCACTGACCCTCCTGATCAATTTCATGATTAAGTTCAATACCATAAGTGAGGCGTTGCGAATAATCATAAAATAAATTGTTATTCATCAGTGCTATTGTTTTTCCCTCACCACCAAATACGGTACGTCTTATACCAAACATATTAAGCGTGCTCCACGCTTTAGATAAACGATAGCCATTAATATAAAGCGCATCTGCAGAATACTTTCCAGTGCCGCGATTTTTTTCCCCGATCACTTGCCAGCCTTGAATCATGCCAGCGATAAGTGGATTGCTTAATGTACCCTGCAAGGCAAATTTATAATTTGTAAGGTTTGTATGTTCAAAAGGTAACTCCAGTTCAATTGCGTAGTCATCTGCAAAAGCGTATTCAATCTCAGGCGCCCATTCCGCGGGACCTCCTTTTAAAGGTTTTAGCGCCAATGTATTCACTTCTAATTCCCCTTTTTTTGCGCCCAATGGTCTGACTAAATCAAACAATAGTGGCTCAGGAATGCGTAGTGTAGTACTAGTTAGTGCCGCACTCCCCTCAATAAATTCTGCATGACTAGGAATTGAATAGGTGATGCACCATGTGAACAAACCAAGTATTGCAGCGCTCGAGAAATGCTTAACCGCTAAAATTTCGGAGTTAAGTTCAACCATATGTTTCATTATGAATCACTTTCTTATCTGGATAAAAGCCTCAATGTTATGACGTCAAATTGCAGGGCTTACACACAGAAGTTTTGTTCGGCTATCACCAGATTTGATAACTGACATAACCCAACTTGTATTTTCTTACAGGTAATCCCAGCAGTAATCACCACATTTCAATAATCTGCACTAGCCTGAACCAGATGCTCACTTGCGGCATTCTCCTTAGCTTCTAACGTCCCGCCATCAAAAAGCAGGGGGTATAGTCCAAAGTGCTTTTCTCTTTTACAAACTCATAGCAACTTCAATAATTAAAAGGTGGATTAAACAACCATATTTTTAAATAATATTTAACCAAAAATATTAAGGAAACGCTGAATAATTCACCGCACAGCAGAGTCCGGTGCGTAGTTTCCGG